>JBFLZZ010000059.1:0-23308 GCA_040755255.1 Thermodesulfobacteriota bacterium | reverse complement strand
TCTCGGGCAGCACCAGCGGCAGGGCCTTGGCGGCGCCGGTGGTGGTGAGGATCAGGTTGTTGAGGATCGACCGGTTCTTGCGCAGGTCGGTGGCGCCCGCCTTGGGCAGCCGGTCGAGCACCTGCTGACTGCCGGTGGCGGCATGGACGGTGACCATGGAGGCGGAGAGGAAATTGTCGGCGCCGAAGTGATCGAGCAGCGGCTTGATCATGTAGGACAGGCAGGTGGTGGTGCAGGAGGCGCCGGAGATCAGGTGGTGCTTGGAGGGGATGTAGTCGTTGTCGTTGATCCCCATCACCGTGGTGACCGCGTCCTCGGGCATGGCCATGCCCTTGGTCTTGATCTTGAACGGCGCGGAAAGGATGACCTTCTCGGCGCCGCTGTAGAGATGGCCGCGCAGGGAGCCCTTGGGCGCGTCCTGGTCGGCGGTTGGGTCGGTGAAGGCGCCGGTGGTGTCCACCACGATGCGGACCTCGTTCTCCTTCCACTTGATGTCGTGCGGGGTGCGCGACTCCCGGAGGATCTTCACCGGCACGCCGTTGATCACCATGGTGCCGGCAGCGTCGTCGACGTTTTCGATCACCGTGCAGGTCTTGCAGCCGTGCAGGTAGGTGCCGAGGCGGCCGTAGGTGGAGTCCCTTTCGATATAGGCGGCGATATCGTTCAGGCTGGTGCCCACGGGACGGCCGACGTTGACGACGATTTCATCGAAGAACTTGCGGCCGGCATGGTGCCAGAGAGTCAGCTTGCCGATGCGGCCGAGACCGTTGATCCCCAGTTTCATGTCATGTCTCCTTGGGTAGGGTTGCACCGCCGGACGGGAGGGGCCGGCGTGGGATATCTGTGCCAGTTTCCTTGCGGGAAAGGAGAGACATTATATTGAATTCGCGCCGGACTTTCAACCTCGTTTCCCTGCGGCGGGAAATTCATCTGCAGTTTGCCTTGAAGAGTCGGCGGGGTGTGCGGCCGCCCCCAAAGCGGCGCAGCCGGCGGCGGCGACATGGTGCCGGGGCTGGCTGGTGATTTCGGTCGCTGCCGGGATCTCCCGGGCGATGGTGGTGTCCATCTCGCGGAAGCGGCGGGCCGAGACCAGCACCCGGCTCTCGAAGGTTCCCACGCTGCGGTTGTAGGCGTCGATCGTCCGCTCGATCCCCCTGCGCAGATCGAGAAGATGCTCGGTCATCAGCCGCAGCCGATCGTGCAGGTCCCGGCCGAGGCCGGCGATCTGCTGGGCCGATGCCGCCACTTTTTCCTGGCCCCAGCCGTAGGATACCGCACGGAGCAGGGCGATGAGGGTGGTGGGCGTTGCGGGGATGACCCGCTGGCTGACCCCGGCCTCGATGAGTTCGGGGTCATGTTCGAGGGCGGTGCCGAAAAAATTCTCGCCCGGGAGAAAGAGGACGACGAATTCCGGCGAGGGGCGGAACTGCTCCCAGTAGGATTTTCCCGCCAGCCGGTTCATGTGGTCGCGCACCTGACGGGCATGCCGGGCGAACAGTTGTTTTCGTTCCTGGTCGTCGGTGGCTTCCACCGCTTCCAGGTAGGCGGCCAGCGCCGTCTTGCTGTCGACGACGATGCTGCGGTCGCCGGGGAGGCGGACGACCATGTCCGGCCGCAATCGGCCGTCGCCGGCGGCGACACTGTGCTGCTCGAAAAAGTCGCAGTACTCCACCATGCCCGCCATTTCCACCACCCGGCGCAGCTGAATCTCCCCCCAGCGGCCGCGGGCGGCGGGAGAGCGCAGGGCCTTGACCAGGTTGGCGGTTTCGCCGCGGAGCAGCGCCTGGCCTTCGGCCATGGCCTGGATCTGCTGGGTGACCGAGGCGTAGGCGCCGGTCCGCTCCTTTTCCATCTGCCGCAGCTGTTCGTCCACCCGCGTGAGGGTCTGCTGCAGGGGGGTCACCAGTGCGCCGATGGCCTGGCGGCGCTGCTCGAAATCGCCGCTTGCCCTGGCCTGTGCTTCGCCGAGAGCGGTTTTCGCCAGTTCGAGGAAACTCTGACTGTTGGCCTTGAAGATGTCGCCGGACAGGGCCTTGAAGGAGCTGGCCAGGGCATCTTTCGCCTCCAGCAGCGATTGCCGTCTCTCCTCGGCGGCCAGCCGGTCCCGCTCGATCCGGGTGGCCAGGGCGCGATTTTCACCGTGCAGCCGGGTGAGCAGGCGGCTCTTCTCCTGCAGGGCGATCTCCGTCTGTTCGAGATGCTGGCATTTTTCCGCCAGGGCCCCGGCGGTCTCCCGCTCCGCGGCAAGGGTGGTCAAGAGGGTGCGGAATTCGAGTTCGGCCTCCTCGGCGCGCCGTTTCCAGTCGGCGCCCTGCTGTTCCTGGTTGCGGAGCCGTTCGCCCAGAATCGCGACCGTGCCGTTCTGTTCGTCGAGGAGCCGGCGGTGACGATGCAGCCGGGGCAGGAGAACGGCGGCCGCTGCCGCGCCCCCGGCGGCGACGGCGACAAGAAGGGGCAGGAGGGCGGGCAGCTCGATCATCGTTCGGTGGTTCGGGTTGCGGGCGGCGCGAGGGTTTGTCGGAATCGCAAGAGCGAGGTTCCGACGCCGGATGCCGCCGAAACTGCGGTATCGCGAGTCCCTTGCGGGTTGAACGCCACCATACCGCAAAGCGGCGGTGCCTGCAAAGGGACCCGCGGTGACCGGGGGACGGGCCGATGTGGCGCCATGCAGGAAATGATATTGACAAAAAGGATCTGTTCTTTATAATCACTAGGCTGTACTGGGGATAGGGCCTATAGCTCAGTTGGCTAGAGCCACCGGCTCATAACCGGTCGGTCCCTGGTTCGAGTCCAGGTGGGCCCACCATCGGTTTCGATCCGGATACGGGTCTCCGGGGCCCCTTTTCGGGATGCCGCCGCCGAGGCCGCGGCAGAAGAGGTTTTGCTGTTGAGGATTTCGTCGAACAAATGTAGCGGCAAACGCTGGTCAAACCTCCGGCAACGGTCCACGCCGGAAGTGGGGAAAAAGGTGCAACTGGACAGAGGTTGCGCCTTTTTTGTTGCCGGCGCGGCCCCCGGCGCCGCCGCCCCGGCGGGAGCGGGAAGGGTGCGATGAGCGCGGCCGCCCCGCTCACCATCGGCAGGGTGATGGAGGTGCTGGACTCCCTGGCAGCCTTCTCCCTCGCCGAGAAGTGGGACAATGTCGGCCTCATGGTCGGCCGGGCCGACACAACGGTCTCCGCGATTCTGGTGGCCCTCGACGCCACCCCCCGGGTGCTGGCCGAGGCCGAGGCCCAGGGCTGCAACTGCATCGTCACCCATCACCCCGTCATTTTCCATCCCCTCCATTCCCTTCGTCTCGACCACCCCGGCGGCGACCTGCTGGCGCGGGCCATACTCCGCGGACTGACGATCATCAGCTGCCACACCAATCTGGATGTCGTCCGCCAGGGGGTGAGCGGCGCCCTTGCCGCCGCCTGCAACCTCACCGCCGGCGAACCCCTCCAGGCCGGCGCCACCGGCGATACCGGCTTCGGCCTGATCGGCGACCTGGCGGAGCCGATGGCGGGCGATGCCTTTCTCCAGCTGGTCATGACGAGGCTGGCCACCCCGGTTCTCAAACTGGCCGGACCGCTGCCCGAGCGGGTGCGCCGGGTCGCGGTCTGCGGCGGCAGTGGCTCCGAACTCGCGGAGACCGCCTGCGAGCGGGGGGCCGATCTTTATCTCACCGGGGAAGTGAAGCACAGTGTCGGCCGCTGGGCCGAGGCCGCCTCGTTCTGCGTGGTGGATGCCGGTCACTATCCCACCGAGCAGGTGGTTATCGGGCCGCTGGCAGAGAATCTCCGTGCCCGGCTGGTCGAGGCCGGTCACCGGGTTGCGGTGCGGACGGCGGCGGCCCTGCGCGATCCCTTTTCTTTCGTATTCCGGCGGGACGAGGTCAGTCCCGCCGTTTTTTTAGGCAACGGTTAACCCTTTGGAACACTGAACAGGAAAATGAACAGTCAAGGTTAGAGAAAGAATGAATCTGCAAGATGACATCCGACGGTTAATGGAGCTGCAGCAGATCGACCTGCAGGCGCGCAAGCTGGATCAGGAAATCATTGCCGGCGAGAACGAGATCAGCCGGCGCCGGGGCCGGATCGAGCAGTATCGGCAGGAGATCGCCGACCTCGAGACACGGCGTGCCGCCTGCGAGGAGAAAAAACGCGAGCTCGAAGGGGAGATCGAGAACGAGTACGCCCGGGTCAAGGACAGACAGGGAAAGATGATGGGGGTCCAGACCAACCGGGAATACCAGAGTCTGCTCAAGGAGATCGAGGACGGCAAGGAGGCCAACAAGCAGCGCGAGGACGAAGTCGTTCTGCTCCTCGAGGAGATCGAGTCCATCGACAAGAAACTCGCCGAGTTGAACAACGTCTGTTCCGCCGAGGACGGGCTCCTCTCCGAGGAAATCGGCAAGGTGGAGGAGCGCAACACCGATCTCGTCAACCAGAAGGCGACCATCGTCGCCAGCCGCGAACTGAAGACCAAAGAGCTCAATCCGGCGGTGCTCAAACGTTACGAGCTGCTGCGCCAGAAACGCAACGGGCTGGCCATCGTCGGCGTGTCGGAAGGGGTCTGTCTCGGCTGCAACATGAACATTCCGCCGCAGATGTTCAATAACCTGCGGCGTGCCGAGGAGATTCTCAGCTGTCCGCTCTGCAACCGGCTGATGTTCTACCAGGCGAAAGAGACGGCGGAAGCTTGATGCTGCCGGATGGGTCGCGGGACGTCCTGCTGCGTCTCGCGGCGGGATTGCCGGAAGATGAGCTGGTCCGTCTCTTTCCCGAGATGAAGGCCGGCACGGTTCGGCGTTTGCTGGTCGAATGGGCCGGTGGCCCGGAACCGGCAGCGTCGGAACCGGCGGAGCCGCTGCCGGAAAGTACGGCAACGGCCGGCGCGGAACTGGTCCTTTCCACCGACGGCGCCTCGCGCGGCAATCCAGGTGAGGCGGGCGCCGGCATGGTGATCGAGGACTCGGCCGGCCGGGAGTTGTTCGCCCGCGGCGAATATCTCGGCCGCTGCACCAACAATGTCGCCGAGTACACCGCGCTGATCCGCGGCCTGCAGGAGGCCGGCCGTTTCGCGCCCGGCAGCCTCGAGGTGCGCATGGACTCCGAACTCATCGTCCGCCAGCTCAACGGCCAGTATCGGGTGAAAAGCCCGGATCTGCTGCCGTTGTTCAGCCGGGCGCGGCAGCTCCTGGCCGCTTTTCCCCGGGTGCGGATCGTCCATGTCCGCCGGGGCGACAACAGCCGGGCCGATGCCCTGGCCAACCGGGGCATCGACGACCGGCGCAGAACATGACATGATTTTTCGGGGCGGGCGCATGATCGCCGGCGGGCTGCCGCCGGAGGAAAGTCCGAACTCCAGAGGGCAGGATGGTTCGTAACGCGAACCGGGGGCAACCCCAGGGAAAGTGCCACAGAAAATATACCGCCCCGCCTCGGCGGGGTAAGGGTGAAATGGTGAGGTAAGAGCTCACCGCTCCGGCGGCGACGTCGGAGGCAGGGTAAACCCCATCCGGAGCAAGACCAAATAGGGAAGCGTTCGAGGGCGGCCCGTCCGAGCTTCCGGGTAGGTTGCACGAGGTGCCGGGCGACCGGCATCCCAGAGAAATGATCATGGCCGCGGCCTCGGTCGCGGAACAGAATTCGGCTTACAGCCCGCCCCGATTTTTTTTTTGTGACCGCTCTATAGAAACCATCTTGGCTGGAGGAGGGTTCGCGCGCCTTCCGGATTGCTTCGTCACTCCGTTTCATCGAGGACGCGGGAGGGGGTAACCCTTCGGCGTCATCGCGAGCGCAGCGTGGCGATCCAGTCCGCCTCCGCGTTCCGTCCATACGCGAACATTCAGTCTGCATCTTGTCCAAATGACCCGCAAACCCATCTGCGCGGCGGTGATCCCCGCCGGCGGCATCGGCCGCCGCAGCGGCATGGCCGCGCCGAAACAGTTCTGCCTGCTCGCCGGGGTGCCGCTGCTGGTCCATACCCTGCGGGTGTTCGAAGCGGCCCCCTCCGTTTCCCTGGTGGTGGTGGCGGCGCCGGCGGAGCATCTCGCCCGCACCGAAGCACTGATCCGTGAATACGGTCTCGCCAAGGTGCGGCGGGTGGTTGTCGGTGGCGCCAGCCGTCAGGAATCGGTGGCCGCCGGTCTGGCCGCCTTGCCGGAGGACATCGAGCTGGTCGCGGTCCACGACGGCGCCCGGCCGCTGATTTCCGTCGGGTTGATCGAAGCTTGTCTGGACAGGGCCGCGACGGCGGGCGCGGCCATCGCCGCGGTGGCGGTCAAGGATACCCTGAAGCGGGTGGAGGACGGGGAGCTGATCACGGCCACGGTCGAACGGGCCGGCCTGTGGCAGGCGCAGACCCCTCAGGCGGCCCGGGTGGAGTTGCTGCGGCAGGCGATGACGAAGGCCGCCCGGGAAGGTTTTATCGGCACCGACGAGGCGCAGATCCTGGAACGCGCCGGCGTTCCGGTGCAGGTGGTGGCCGGCGATGAACGCAACATCAAGGTGACGAGACCGGAGGATTTCAGGATGGCGGAGGCGCTGCTGCAGACTGCATCACCGGGATTGAGGATCGGCCACGGTTTCGACGCCCATCGCTTCGCTCCGGGGCGGCGACTGGTGCTGGGCGGGGTGGTCGTGCCCCACGAGCTGGGGCTGCTCGGCCATTCCGACGCCGACGTCCTCACCCACGCCGTCTGCGATGCGATACTCGGAGCCCTGGGCGCCGGCGACCTCGGCCGCCATTTCCCCGATTCCGACGAGCGTTACCGGGGAATATCGAGTCTGCTGCTGCTCGAGCAGGTGATCGCCGGCGCGACCGACAAGGGCTGGGCCGTCGCCAATCTGGACGTAACGGTGATCGCCCAGCGGCCGAAACTCTCCCCCCATGTGCCGGCGATGATCGACCGGCTCGCCGCGGTCTGCGGGGTGGCAGCGGAACAGATCAACATCAAGGGCACGACCACCGAACGCATGGGATTCACCGGCCGCGAGGAAGGCATCGCCGCCCATGCCGTGGTGCTCCTGCGATCCGTACCCCGGTCCTGACCGTACGCCGCCGTCCTTCTTTCAGGAGAGCCGGGCGCGGCGCCAGCCGTCAGCCTTCAGCCGTGCCACCCTGTCGATGTTCCAGCTGTGGATGGCCTCCAGATATTTCTTCTGGTCGACCTTGAGCAGTTCCATGATCCGGCACTTCTCCTCCCTGATCTCCTCCCGCTCGCCTGGATAGGTCTCCAGCCAGCAGGCATACCCGCCGTCGAAGATGACCGCCGGGGTTATTTCGTCGGCATCGAGCTGCAGTTTCCTGACGCCGAGGGCGCGGGCGAGCTCCATATCGTACTCGATGATCCAGCCGTTGTCGGTAATCATCGTCGATTCGACAAAACCGGTGTCCCCCGGGCATTCCGGGCAGAAGAGCCGGCTGATCACCTCGGGGATCATGACGTTGTCGCGCAGGTGGAACTGTACCTGCTGCCGGCCGCACTGGCACTGCTTGCGAACCTCTCTGCACATGGCGGATCTCCTGTTGAGAATTTTTCCTGACTTTAGCCTGTCCGTGGACGATCGTAAATAAAAAAAGGCCGCCGAAGCGGCCTGTTCCTGCACCCGCAGACCGGGGTTCAGGTGGCGCCGGCGCCCTTGGCAAAGGAGATGTCGACGAATTTTTCGAGGTCGATCTTGCCCTGGATGACGCCCATGTTGTCGTGCATGTAGTCCTGGATGAGGCCGAGATCGTCGATGACCGGGAAGAGGTTGTCGGTGGTGATCCGGTCCGGCGGGTCGAGCAGCACCCGGCGCAGCACCTCCTCCTTCTGGCCGAGGAAACCGGCGCCGATGGTGGCGGCCTGTTCCGGGGATGAGCTGACGAACTTGCCGGCCGCCACCAGGGTGTTGATCAGTTCCTGGACGCCGTCGCCGTTGGCCTGGATGACTTCGTCGCGCACCACCAGCACGCAGCAGGGATGTTCCGGCCAGATATCCTTGGACAGGCTGAACTCCTCGCCGTAGCCCTCGGTCACCGCCTGGGAGCCGAAGGGTTCGGCGACGATGAAGCCGGCGATCTCGCCGTCCTCGTCGTACTGGAGGGCAAGCGGCATCTGTGCCGGGGCCATGACTTCGAGCAGCACGTCCTTGCCGGCGCCGGGCTCCATGCCGGCTTCGCTCAGCAGCCGGTGGAGCAGCATGTTGTGCACCGACAGCTGGTAGGGGATGATCACCACCTTGCCCCGGAAATCCTCGATGCTGTTGATGTTGGCCTTTTTGTTCTTGATGAGGACGCTGCCGGCCTTGTGGCTGAAGAGCAGCAGCTTCGACTTGACCCCCGCCTTGTAGAGGTCCATGGCGGTCGGGGCGAGGACGAAGGCGGCGTCGACGCTGCCGTCGGTGAGCGAACCGGCGACTTCCTGCCAACTGGCCATCGGTTTGTTGGCGATGCTGATCTTCTTGAGCGGGGTGACGCCGCATGCCGCCTGATGCTGGGCGATGCCCAGAACGAGGTGATCGGTGATTTTGAGGTGGCCGATGGTGATGACGGCGGATCCAGCCATGGGGAACTCCTTGCTGTCGCGCTGAGGGGAGGCCGGGAAAGCGGCACGGGCGCGGCTTCTCCTCCGGCGCCGGTCTGTCCGCATCCGGATTGTCCGGCGAACAGGCCGCGTGGTGGAGCTGCCGCACCCGGGGACCGCCTGCAAACGGCCGGGTACGGGATGTGTGCTCGGGTGGTGCTCCGCCATCGGCCGGCGCCCTTTGCGGGTCGGCCGGCATCGGAGGGCACAGGATTATTATAGAGAAAAATGGCGGGCGGGGGATAGGGAAAATACGAGGTCAGCCCGCCGGATGCAGCGGGTAGGTCGCCTCCAGCTGGTGGATGGCGCCCTTGCCGGTGAGAAAACTGGAGTACAGGGCGAATGCAGCGACGGTCACCGGCGGCGTGGCAAAGAGGTTGTTGCCGGCAAGGTAATTGCCGAGGCGGTGCAGGTGCACGTCCTCGCGGAAGCGGGCCAGGGTGATGTGCGGCGAAAATTTGCGGCCCTCGGACTCCAGTCCGAGACGGACAAGGGTGGATTCCACCCGGTTTCGCAGCTGGACGAGCGGCTCGCTGCGGTCGACGCCGACCCAGAGCACCTTGGGCCGGCCGCGCGGCGGAAAGCAGCCGAGCCCCCTGAGGGTGAGGGAAAAGGGTTGCACGCGCACCGCCCGCAGCGCTTCTCTGATGTTGCGGAAGACATCGCCGTCCACCTCGCCGATGAAGCGCAGGGTGAGGTGGAGCTGCTCCTCCGGAACCCAGCGGGCGCCGGGCAGGCCGAGGCAGAGGTCGGCGAGTTGGCCGCGGATCTCGTCCGGGAAATCGATGGCGACAAAAAGGCGGTACATCTCGTTGACAAGCGATGGGGGGATGGACTAGGTTGTCTCCCATTTCCGGCGGATAGCGGCGCCCTCGGCGATTACGCCGACTTTGCCAAGTAGTATTCGGTTTTTTCCAGGAAGACAATGGCAAAAAACAATGTACAGCAGGGATGCCGGGGCGGCATCTGCGTTTCCATCGCCGGGGCGGGCCTCGATGAGGCCCTCGGGGTGATGGCGGCAAACGCCGGGGTGGCCGATCTTTTCGAGATCCGTCTCGACACCCTGGCCCGTCCGGAGATTTCCCCCTTTCTCGCCGCCGCCACCCGGCCGCTGCTGTTCACCTGCCGGCCCCGCTGGGAAGGCGGTTCGTTCGCCGGCGACGAAGAGGCCCGCGCCGCCCTGCTCGAGGAGGCGGCCCGATCGGGTGCGGCGCTGATCGACATCGAACTGCGCGCCGACCCGGCGATGCGGCAGCGGCTGCTGGCCGCGGCCAGGGAAAGCGGCTGCGCCGTCATCGTTTCCTGGCACGATTTCCATTCCACCCCGGCGGCCGGCGAGCTCGCGCGGATTGTCGCGGAAATGCGCGCAAGCGGCGGGGATATCGGCAAGATCGTCACCACCGCCCACAACCGCGACGATGTCCTTGCCGTCCTCGACCTCTACCGGCAGGCGGGATCGTTGCCGCTGTGCGCATTTGCCATGGGCAAGCCGGGGGCGATCAGCAGGCTCGCGGTACTGCCGCTGGGCGGCTGCATCACCTACGCCGCGCCGGCGGGCGGCGTCGCCACCGCCGCCGGGCAGCTGCCGGCCGCGGTGATGCGTAACGTTCTTCCCTTCCTGACCGATGCAGATTAGCGGCAGAACCCAGGTCTACGGCATCATCGGCTGGCCGGTCACCCACAGCCTGAGCCCGCTCATCCACAACGCCGCCTTTGCCGCCTGCGGCCTCGACAAGGTCTACGTGCCCCTGCCGGTCCGCGACGTGGCCCCGGCCATGGCCGGCATGCGCGGCCTCGGTCTGCGCGGCGCCTCGGTCACCATTCCCCACAAGCAGGCGGTGATCGACCACCTCGACGACCTCGATCCGGTGGCCCGCCGGATCGGCGCGGTCAACACCCTGGTGGTCGGCGACGACGGCCGCATCACCGGCTACAACACCGACTGGCTCGGCGCCAACCGGGCACTTGCCGAACAGGTGCCCCTTGCCGGCAGCCATGTGCTGCTCGTCGGTTCCGGCGGCAGCGCCCGCGCCATCGGTTTCGGCCTTCGGGAAGCGGGGGCGAGGGTCACCGTCGCCAATCGCGGTGTGGACAGGGGCAAACTCCTTGCCGCGGAACTCGGCGCCGATTTCCTTCCCCTGGCCGAAATTGCCGGCTGCGATGCCACCGTGCTCGTCAACGCCACCTCGCTGGGGATGGCGCCGGACGCCGATGCCACCCCCGTTGCCGGCGGTCTGCTCGGCAGCTTCGCGGTGGTGATGGATATCGTCTATGCCCCCCTGGAGACCCGGCTGCTTCGCGAGGCGAAAGCGGCTGGCTGCCGGGTGATCGACGGCCTCGCCATGCTGCTCTATCAGGGGGTGGCCCAGTTCGAGCTGTGGACCGGGGTCGCGGCGCCGGTCGCGGTCATGCGCGACCGGCTTTACAGTCTCCTGGACAGTCACCCGCCGGGGCATTCGGCAACAAAGTGACCCTGAGATACGGGACAAGCCGAGGGCAAAAGCGCGGTTGTCCTGATTCCGACAACCTTGCCGAGTGTTTCGGCGGACAGGATGTACCATGAAGAGAATACAGCCATTGGGCAGGCCCGTCGACGCGGCGGTGGCGGTGCCCGGATCGAAGAGCATCACCCAGCGGGCGCTGATCGCCGCCGCCCTTGCCGACGGCGACAGTCTTCTGCGCGGCCCGCTGGACAGCGAGGACACCCGTTACACCATGACCGCGCTGGCCGCCATGGGGATCGGCGTGGAGCAGACCGCGGCCGGCTGGCGGGTGGCCGGGCGCGGCGGGGTAATCGCCACCCCGGCCGGGGATATCTTTCTGGGCAACAACGGTACCGCCACCCGTTTTCTCACCTCGGTGGCGGCCCTGGGGCACGGCAGATTCGCGATCACCGGCGACGCCCGCATGGCGGAGCGCCCCATCCGGCCGTTGATGGAGGCGCTTGCGGGCTGGGGGGTGCGGATCCGCAGTGTCCACGACAGTGGCTGTCCGCCCCTGGTCATCGACGCCGACGGCATCGCCGGCGGCCGCACCGTTCTGCCCGAGGGCAAGAGCAGCCAGTACCTTTCCTCCCTGCTGCTGGTCGCCCCGTATGCGGAGAAGCCGGCGGAACTGGAAGTGCGCGGCGCCGTTCTCTCCAAACCCTATGTGGCGATGACGCTCGCGGTGATGAGCTCCTTTGGCGTCACCGCCACCGCCAGCGCCGATTGCGCCCGATTTGCCATCCCCCGGGGGAAATACGCCGCCCGCGACTATCAGGTGGAGGGCGACGCCTCCAGCGCTTCCTATTTCTGGGCCGCGGCGGCGGTGACCGGAGGAAGGGTGACGGTGACCAATGTCCCGAGCCCGTCCCTGCAGGGGGATGCGGTGCTGGTCGACCTGCTGGAGCGGATGGGTTGCGCGGTGACGCGGAGCGAAGGGGGGATCACGGTGCAGGGTGCCGGGAATCTGCGGGGCATCGAAGTGGACATGGGCGACTGCCCCGACGTGGTGCCCACCCTGGCGGTGGTGGCGGCCATGGCCAGGGGAAGGACGGTGATCAGCAACATCGCCCATCTGCGCATCAAGGAATGCGACCGGCTGCACGTCATGGCAAGTTCCCTCGCCATGCTCGGCATCCATACCGAGGAACAGCCGGACAGCCTGATCATCGACGGCTGCGGCGGCGACCCGGCCCGCCTGCGCGCTGCGGTCATCCCCACCCACAACGATCATCGGATCGCCATGTGTTTCGCGGTGGCCGGCCTGGTGGTGGACGGGATCACGGTGGAGAACGAAGGCTGCGTCTCCAAGTCCTTCCCCGACTTCTGGGAGAGGTTTTCCCTGCTGTACCGATAAGAGTCCGCCATGGGCGGCGCCCACCCGGAGGATGAAACCGGGATAGCGGTAGCGATGGTGAAGCCTGGATCGCCGCGCTTCGCTCGCGATGAGGGTGAGGGTACTCTCCGTCTTCGCGGGGAACAACGTGACGAAGCGATCCAGATTGCCCGTCAACCCGCAGCCGGCCCGGGTGGTTTCCATAGAGAAATCTGATTACCGTCGAAGTTCAGCCAATTGCAAGGCTGCTATTTCGGTAGCCGGGATTCCTTCAGTATGCAATTTCGGATGCCATTTTCACGCAGCCGGAGAGACGCAGGAGTGGCCGGAAAAAGCGCGAGGACTGTCTGAGGGCCGTCAGGCCCGAGTTCCGCAGCGCCCGGCCGCGACAAGGAACGGAGGGAACCCCCGCGCAGCGGGGGCAAGTGAAGGCCGGCCTTTCTTTGGTTCCTTTCTTTGGCCGGCAAAGAAAGGAACGCCCCGCCGGCAGGCGTCCAGCTTGTGAATTCCCTCCTCGTTGGAAACCAGCCGAAGATTCGAGGTAATCAAAAAAAATTCGGACCCCGGACACTGGTTGACCGGGGTGGGGTGGTAAGGTGGAGTGAATATTTTCCCATCACGCCGTGGACGGTGGGTACACTCGCCTCGGCTGGTGTCCAGCCGAAACCCCGATTTTGAATCGACAGTGGCTACAGCGACCCGAAAATTTTCACGCTACCATTTATCCGGGAAGTTACGTTCAGTGCCCAGTACGGTTTTTTCAATTTTGGACGCACGTCTCCCCTGGTTGCCTGTTTGTGCCATGTCTGAAAAAAATTATCCTGCTCGGATATTACTCACGATCTTAGGTACTCTTTAGTGGTATCAGAGTCTCATGCCAATGTCGGAAACCAGGGAGGAGTGGGGATGAAGGTTGATTTGCAGTTCAAGGTGTTCGGAAAGGAAATCAGGGTCGATCACGGCTACGCCCTTTTTGCCGCCGTGAGCCGAATCCTGCCGGAATATCACGAAACATCCGAGGCTGGTTTGGCCCTGATCCGGGGGCGCTATGCCGGGGACGGCAAACTTGTCCTCGGGAGCAACGCCTGTCTGACCTTCAGGGTGCCGATCGAGAAGCTTCCCCCGTACCTCAACCTGGCCGGCAAAGTCCTGGATCTGGACGGCCAGGTTGTCAGACTCGGAGTCCCCAGCACCCGGGCTCTGATCCCGGCCACCACCCTGCATGCCCACCTGGTCACCACCAGAAACGGCCAGGAGCAGGATCGTTTTACGGCGGAAATCCACCGCCAGTTAGCCACCCTGCCCTGCCGGGGCAAACTCTCGGTGGGACAAAGGCGAACCTTCAAAGTCCACGGCAAACAGGTGGTGGGCTACTCGGTCCTGGCCTCGGAACTCACCGCCGTCGAATCGATCGCCCTGCAGGAACAAGGCCTGGGCGGCCGCCGCAAGCTGGGCTGCGGATTTTTCGAACCCTGGCGGGGAGGAGACCGATTGATTATGCGGCCTGTCGGGCAATGATGATCAACGGGATACCGAGAAATGACATTCAAACACCTGCTTGCCAAGAGTTGCGCTAACCCTGACGAGCCGCCGGAGGCGGCCACGCTGGTTGGGCATACCAAGGCCGTACTGGAGGCGTTCCGGGCCATGTTCGGCCTGGACGCCGTTGCCCCAACCCGACTGTCCCGGCGCTGGCTCGGTTTCTTCAAGCTTCCCGAGGATGCCTTCCCCATCTTTTGGAAAAACACCATCCTGGCCTGCCTGTTCCATGATCTCGGCAAGGCCAACAGCGGGTTTCAGGAGATGGTGAGAAAAAGACCGGGGCAGCAGCTTCTCAGACATGAACATCTCAGCGGCATCTTCCTTTCCTGCAAAGAACTCAGGGATTGGTGCGAGGCCATTCCGGGCGCCGATCGGCGAATCGTCATCAGCGCCGTCGCCTGTCACCACTTGAAAACCGCCCCCCGGAACCAGAAGTTCGCCGAGTCCACCACCGACCGGCAGCGCTTTGCCGTGTATCCGCCCGCCGTCCTGACCACCCTGCATGAAGCCGTCACTCAATTCCCCGACCTGCCACCCCTGCCGCAAGCCCTCTCGATCCCAGACCGATGGAACCTTGAGAGTCCCGTGTCGGGTGGCAGCCTGAAGGAAGAGACCAAAAGCACCCTCATGGACTTCCGTCGCGCCTTAGCGGACAAGCGATTACTACACCTTCTATTGGCAGTTCGCGCTGCCTTGATTGCCGCCGACAGCGCCGGTTCGGGCCTGGTGCGGGAAGGTAAGGAGATCAAGGCATGGCTGGATGAGGCCTTCGCCGACGACCCGCCGCTTACCGACCAGAAAATCACTTCCGAGATTATTGAGCCACGCATCACCGCGATCGAGGCTAAGAATGCCAAACCCTTCACCTGGCAAAAGTTCCAGACAGAGGCCGGCCACCTGCCCGACCGGGCGCTGCTGGTTTCGGCCTGCGGCAGCGGCAAAACCCTCGCCGCCTGGCGCTGGATCACAACCCGGCTCGCCGCCCGTCCGGCGGCCCGGGCAATCTTTCTCTACCCCACCAAGGCCACGGCCAGCGAGGGTTTCAAGGATTACGTCTCCTGGGCGCCGGAGGGCATGCTCCTGCACTCCTCGTCACGCTACGACCTGCAGGGCATGTTTGACTCACCGGAGGACGACCGGGAGAGCAGCCGTTTTCTGGTCGAGGACCGGTTGTTCGCCCTGGCCTATTGGCACCGGAAAATCTTCAGCGCCACCGTCCACCAGTTCCTCGGCTTCATGCAGAATTCCTATCGGTCGATCTGCCTGCTGCCGCTGCTGGCCGACAGCGTGGTGGTCATCGACGAGGTGCACAGTTTCGACCCGGCCCTCTTCTCGGCCCTCAAGCAGTTCCTGGGAAACTTCGACATCCCCGTCCTCTGCATGACCGCGACTCTGCCGCAGGCCCGGCAACAGGATCTGGTAGGCCTCGGCCTCCAGTTCTTCCCGCGGGACAGTGCAGACTTTGCCGACCTCTACCGCGAAACCAGCGCCAAGCGCTACGAGGTCCGCCTGCTGCCGGATGGCGGGAGCGAGGCCGAAACCCTGGCCAGCGAGGCCCGGGCAGCCGGAAAGAAGGTTCTGTGGGTGGTCAATACCGTCGATCGCTGTCAGAATCTGGCCAAGAAACTTGACGCCCTCTGCTATCACAGCCGCTTCAAGTTGGACGACCGTAACGCCCGGCACCGGGAAATCATCTCCGCCTTCAAGGGAAACGAATCACTGCTGGCAATCACCACCCAGGTCTGCGAAATGAGTCTCGATCTGGATGCGGATGTCTTGATCACCGAAATCGCGCCGATCACCAGCCTCATCCAACGGATGGGCCGTTGCAACCGCCACCGTAAAAGGGAAACCGGCCAAGTTTACCTCTACCGTCCAGACGACAGCAAACCATACAGCGATGAAGACCTGGCCGGGACCGATGAGTTCGTCGCCGCCCTGGACGGCCATAAGATCAGTCAGGTCGATCTGGAGAATCTTCTTGAGCGGTTTGGCAACAACGCCAAGGAAGCCGAGCGCTACAGCGCCTTCCTCGGCGACACCGCCTGGGCGGAATCCAGGGAGAAGATGCTGACCGATATCAAGGAAACCTCGGTGCAGGCCATTCTTGGCGGGGATCTCTTCGAGTTCCTGAGCCTCCGCAGAAACCGTATGCCCACCGATGGCCTATTGGTGCCGGTTCCCCGCTACCCGCCCGACCTGACCCGATCGGACAGCCGCCTGGGGAGATTTCCGCTGCTCGCCCCCGATGACCATTACGACAAGCGTTTCGGGTTCACCCGCGCCCCCCTGGAGATCATCGTATGAAGGAACTGACCCTGTCCTACAACCTCTTCGACCTGCCCACCGCCCAGCACAAGGCCGGCCTGGCCGGCCTGCTGGTCATGATCGAGACCATGAGGCGCCGGGGACTTGCGCCTTTGCCGGTGATCCAGGAGACGACCGCGACCAGCGCCACCATTACCTTCAACAAAGAAACCATGCAGTCGCTATTTGACGACCTGTTCGACGCAGAAGTCGTGGAGGTTCAGGTAAAAGCGAAATGGCAGGGGAAGCCCCCGAAAAGGGAAGAATCCATCAGTGTCAACGTGGAGGGCAAGGAAAAGAAAGAAAAACGTTTTGTCTACGATGTCCTACGTCCCAAGGGACTTTTCCTCCAAACTCTTTACCCCGATGGCGAGGGGGGCTGGATTCAGATCTGGCGGAACATGCTCTGGAATATCCTGCGCGCCCAACCCGCTGCCAGAAAAGTATATGAAGAGCGTGCGGAGAGGAGACCTTCGTCACAGTCTGACAAAGTTTACCACGGACTGAAAAAAGCCCTTGCGAAAAGCGCCAAGGGCAAACAGCAATCCGAGAGTTTGGCCGGTACAGTATTCATCGGTGCCCAGGACAAGAATGCCGAACTTGTATCCTTTTCCGGCACCCCAATGGAAAATCTGCTGCTCCACTTCTGGCATATCGCAGCACTGCTCTTCATCCCACGGAGCTTTTCCGTCGAACGCTCCCAAGAACGCAACACCGCCATTAAATGGCAGGATTACGGATTCGCCATAACGATCCCCGAGGTATCTCATCTTGAATATTTTGTGGCCGACCTCATGGATATTCTCCAGCAATTAGACGCCAAGATGGCCGGCACCAGACCTGCCTCATCCCTGATCGATCTCAGCGAGGAAGGCGGTCTCGAATATCTTTACCATCTGGTCAAGCACCGCATCGATAGGCATTCGCTGCACGACTCGGTCTCCGCCGTGGAGATTTACCACGTACAGAAACAGGGGAACAATGTCCGGATGCTGGCCGCTGAACGGTTGCAGCCGGACGAGGTTTTATTGAACCGCTATGAAAAGGTGCGGGCCAACCGGATGAATCCCATCTTCAAATCGTTTTATCTTCGCAACCTGCTTCAGTCTGAAAGATGGTACGAGAACAGCACCTTCCCACTATCTACCTATCCGGCCGAACTACTCGTCCATAAAACGGGCAAGACCCCCTTCAACTTCCCCTTTCTGGGGCGGGATGCGCGGCGGAAGTTCACGAACATCCAAGAGGAACTCAAACATATGGAGGCTGACGAAATGCAGACTGAGAAAGGCAGGGACGACCTGCTCGCCAGGCGGGTGTACGACCTGGTCAGACACTATGTGCGGATCAAGGCGGAAGGGAGGTCCGGCAAGAAACTGGATACCTTTCCCAAGGATGAAAAAGGCCATATCATCTCATATCCCCAGGAATACCGGGAGGCGGTGGAAAAGGTCTGCCTGGACGCCTTCCTGGCCATGCGGGGCCGCAGGGAGCAGGACTTCGTCGAATACTTCACCGGCTCCCTTTGTTCCGTGCCCCAGTTCCTGCCGCCGGACGATTACCTGTTGCTTTCGCAAACCCTCATCGCCGATTGGGAACGGGTGAAATCCCTCGCCATGCTGGCCATTTCCGCCAATTCCTATCTATCCCAGCCCAAAACCGAACAAGGAGCATAAGCCATGAATCTGTTTGCCACCGTCCTGACCTATACCGCCCCCAGCGCCAACTACCGGGGAGAGTCCGCCGAGAATCGCGCCGTTATCCAGAAGATCGCCAAGGGCCGGTTCGAATATCCCATCATCTCGCCGGAAGCGATCCGTAATGCCTTACGCGAGACCATGCGTGCTATGGGCTTGCCCTGCAACCGGAAAAGACTGCACGATGAAGAGCAGCTGGCGGTAGAATTTCAGGAATATCCGGACGCTGAAAAATATGCCGACGATTTCTTCATGGGCTGGCTGGTGGCGGCGGGGAAAAATGACCGAGCCGCCATACTCAAGGAAATGACCGAACGCGGCAGGAACACAGAAAACTTCACCTTCAAGAGGGACTCGGTCCTGCGGACCAACCTCGCCGTGGCCCTGGACCCCTACCGCTACGACAGTGTCTTTACCCAATCACCCCTGGATGCTACCCCCAAGGAGGTGAAGGGGCATAAGAACACCGACAGCTCGCAGCTCCTGCATCGGGAGGTATCCTGTACCCCTTTTCAGTATCCCTTCGCCCTCAACCTCAATGACTGCCGGGCAAAGCAGGAATGGACCAAGACCTTGCTGACCGCCATCGGCCAGTTGAACAACGTCGCCGGCAACCAGGCCCGCAGCTATTTCGAGATGGCCCCGGCCAGCATCGTTGTCCGCCTTACCCCCATGCTGGTGGCCGGTTACGATACCTACGGCTTTGCGGCCGATGACAGCGGCAGGCACACCTTCCCCGAAGTGGTAAACGGCATCCTGAACGACGATTATCCCGGAAATGAATTCTACCTGGGCGGCCGAATCGTCAAGGAGATGTCCGAGGATACCGTTAAAGAACTCCAGGGCAAGGGCGCCACCCTGGACAGGAACCCCCAGCGGCTGCTGGCAACCGTGAGCGAAAAAATGTTCACCGGCGAGGGCGCCTGAGATGCTGCTCCTCAGACTGGAAGCGCCCTTTGGGGTCTTCAGAACCTTTGCCGCCGGCAGCTTCCGGCCTACCGCCGGGTTCATCACCCCCTCGGCCGCCTATGGCCTGCTGCTGAACGTGGCCGGAATCGAGATGCGGCATGATGACGGCAACTCGGTGATGACCACCATCAAAAAAGACCTGCCCCGCTGCCGACTGGCCATTGGTGCCCTCGAACCGCCAAACCGGCATAGCCTGTTTCAGCAACTGCACAATTACCCGGTGGGCAATACCGGTCAGGAACACAGACCGGCAACCAAGGGCAACAAGTACAACATCACCCCGGCCCGCAGGTCGTTCCTTGGCAATCTCAAGGCCTATATCGCCATGGATGGCAATGACCAGCTGGCAGGCTGGGTACGCGACGGGCTGGCCGGCAAGAGGGAGCACCAGTACGGCCTGCCCTTCCTGGGCGACAACAACTTCCTCATCGACCGGTTGGCACCGGTGACCGACCGACGTGAGGCCTTCTGGTACACCAAAATCGACGCCACCACGGCAGAAGACAAGGCTGACAATGTCACCCGCCTGACCATCACCATCGACCGGGCGGAGATGGGCAACACCAGATCCGCCCTGTTCGCGCCGCTGGCCGCGCCCAGCCGGGAAATTCCGGAAGGGGCCTGGGTTGAGGTGGGGTATTAGCAAAGCCGACGTCACTGTCTCGGCTCGTCGGTTTGCATCCGGCTGGGGCTTGGGTTATCCTGCAAGTCCTTTGTTCAGGAGGGAATTTCGTCATGGAAATGATTGAGACCAAAGAGGCCGCACTGCAACGCATTCTGGAGGCCAGGGAGCGCCTTACCCAGCTCGGCGTCGGAAATATCGGGCTGTTCGGTTCTTTTGTGCGAGGCGAGCAGACACCCTTGAGCGACATCGACATCCTGGTGGAATTCCTGCCGGGGCAGCACACCTTCGACAACTTCATGGAGGTCGCCTTTCTTCTGGAAGAACTTCTGGGGCGCAAGATAGAACTGGTTACCCCAGAGGCCCTCAGCCCGCACATTGGGCCGCATATACTCAAGGAGGTTGAGCGTGTCCCCCTCGCCGCCTGAGTATCTCCACCATGTCCTGGACGAGATCGACTATATCCTGACTCATCTCCCGGATTCCTTCGACTCCTTCAGCAACGATCCCACCCGCCAAAGGGCCTTTGTCCGCAGCCTTGAGATTATCGGCGAGGCGGCAAAAAAGCTGCCGGACGACCTCAAAGCACAACATCCGGACATCGAGTGGCGCAAGGTTACCGGCCTGCGCGACCGACTTATCCACGGTTACTTCGGGGTTGACTACACCATCGTCTGGGATGTGATAACCGCCAAACTTCCCGACCTCCGTGAAAAGATACAGTCCCTCCTCGACTCCTTTGAGAACCGGCGGTAACCACCCTGGTCGAGCATCGGTATCCAATCTCCGGAAGAAACGATGACCGACGAACGCGAGGACAGCTTCCAATCCTTTCACCAGGCGGAAAAGACCACCGACGAGCCCTTGATCCGGGTCATGGCCCTGCATGCCCTGACCTACTGCGAACGGCTCTATTACCTGGAAGAGGTGGAGGAGATCCGGGTGGCGGATGCCAACGTCTACTCCGGCCGCCGCCTGCATGACAAGCTGGACAAGGGGCCGGAAATCTACACCCTGGAACTGGCCAGCGAACGGCTGGGCATCCGGGGCAAGGTCGATTGCGTAAAAAGGGAGTCCGGCGCCCTGGTGGTCTCGGAACACAAGCGCGGCAAGTCCAAAAAAGGCGAAGAGGCCTGGCCCAGTGACCGGTTGCAGGTGCTGGCCTACACCCTGCTGCTGGCCGAACACACCGGCGAGACCATCGACGAGGGGCGAATCCGCTACCACGCCGACAACAAGACTATCCGCATTCCCATCGCCATGGCGGAGGCCGAAAAGGAACTTGCCGCCCATGTCGCCAGGGCGCGAGAACTCCGCCGGACCGTGGAACGGCCGCCGGTGGCCGTGGCCGAACATCTCTGCCGGACCTGTTCCCTGGCCCCGGTCTGCCTGCCGGAGGAAGAGCGGTTCGCCGGCCGGACGGACGGAGAAAAAGCCCAACGACTCTTTCCGCCGGACGACGACCGCCGAATCGTGCATCTGGTGGAACAAGGCGCCTCGGTGCGCAAGGACGGCGAACAATTCACCATCCTGCTGCCCGACACCACCAAGAAACAGTTGCCAGCCATGCAGATCGGCGCCCTGGTGCTGCACGGCAACATCCAGATGTCCACCCAGTGCATCCACTTCTGCGCCGCCCACAATATCGGAATTCACTGGCTCTCCTACGGCGGCTATTACGTCGGGGCGCTCCAGCCTGGCGCCGGCGGGGTACAGCGGCGAGTGCGCCAGTACCAGGCCCTGAGCGACAAAACCCTATGCCGGGAACTGGCCCGCCGACTCGCCTTGGCCAAGGTGGACAACCAGCTACGCTACCTCCTGCGGGCCACCCGGGGCGACAAACCGCAAGGGCGGGATGAGGAAACCGAACAAGGTATCGAGCAGCTCCGCGCCTGCGTGCGGACCCTGGCCGCGGCCGACACCGCCGTCGCCGCTGACCCGTCGAACCAGGAAACCGACAAGGAGCCGATCGATATCATCCGGGGCCATGAAGGGGTGGCCGGCCGCATCTACTTCGGCCTTTTACCCAAGCTCCTCAAGCTGGGGAATGATGATTTTCTCGCCTTTGACGGCCGTAACCGCCGGCCGCCCCGCGACCCGGTCAACGCCCTGCTCTCCTTCGGCTACGCCCTGCTTTACCGTGATTGCGTCGCGGCCCTGCAGGCGGTAGGGCTTGACCCGTCCCTGGGATTCATGCACACTCCAAGGTCGGCCGCCTACCCGCTGGCCCTGGACATCATGGACCTCTTTCGCCTGATCCTCTGGGACATCCCCTTGCTGGGCGCGATCAATCGGCGGCAATGGCAAAAAGAGGATTTCGTGATCACCGGCAAGCAAGTCTGGCTCAACGAAAACGGCCGCCGCAAGGCCATCGGGATTTACGAAACCCGCAAGCAGGAAAAGTGGAAACACCCGGTTCTGGATTACTCTCTGAGTTATGCCCGCACCATCGAACTGGAGGCCCGGCTGCTTGAAAAGGAATGGGCCGGCGAGTCGGGGTTGTTCGCGGCCTTGAGGTTGCGTTGATGGCCGAAGAAAAGCACTGGTACCTGCTGAGCTACGACATCCGGGAGCCCCACCGCTGGCGCAAGGTCTACAAAATCCTGAAGGGCCGGGGCGACCATCTCCAGTACTCGGTTTTCCGCCTGAACCTCAGCAAGACCCAGTTGGCGGAATTCCGCTGGCGGATCGAAAAGGAATTGACCGATGACGATGATCTGCTCATTGTCCGACTCTGCCAAAGCTGTTCACAGCGGGTCATCGACAGCCGTGAGGAAATCCACCGCTGGGGAGAGTCGCCCCCGAAGTTCGAGATTTTTTGATTCAAGGTAATCGTCCACCGCACAGGTACGATGGTGCACAATCACCCACGCTGTAACCGTTCAGAAGTGCCGCAGATTTGGACAAGCGGACCGGCGCCGCCTGCCTTGGTCCCGGGGCCGATCCCCAAAGATGGGGTGCGGAACGGTTACGATTCAAGTACCGGAGGATTGGCATCGCGAGAAGTCAACTTATCGCCAGGGGAACGGTCTGGATTATGGTGTTTCGCGGCCATTGGCTGACAAGCCGATGCTTGATTTGATAGATTGGCAATAATTTCGTTGAGTTACCAAAGCAAAAAGCGAAAAAGCATGCAATGATAACCAAATGTATTATCGGGGCAATCAAGATGCTTGATCCATTGCCCGCAAAGTCCTCTCGCCCATGGAGCGGATGAGGAGCTGTGAATCCTTCTTTGATGCCGAAAGGCGTTGAGCACTGCTCCAGGTAGAAGGCGTCGGAAAGCATCACCTGTGAATCCTTCTTTGATGCCGAAAGGCGTTGAGCACGAGAACCTGGGCGACGTGGACCGCTACGAGCGGATGTGAATCCTTCTTTGATGCCGAAAGGCGTTGAGCACTTGGAGGCGCCGCTGGCGAGGAGCTGCGCCTGGACGTGAATCCTTCTTTGATGCCGAAAGGCGTTGAGCACTAGCTCTTGGCCAGCGAGTACTCCCACTGCTGGGTGTGAATCCTTCTTTGATGCCGAAAGGCGTTGAGCACTCGACCAGGTGCTGGAGGATGGCAGCCACCTCCGGTGAATCCTTCTTTGATGCCGAAAGGCGTTGAGCACTTGTTGGCGGCAGCGCTGTAGGTGCCCTGGGCGAGTGAATCCTTCTTTGATGCCGAAAGGCGTTGAGCACTCCTTTGTTCCCAGCTCCTTCGCCCATGGTTCCTGTGAATCCTTCTTTGATGCCGAAAGGCGTTGAGCACTTGATGCCGAACATGCCGGCATGTTCCGGCTGGCGTGAATCCTTCT
>JBFLZZ010000058.1:0-23625 GCA_040755255.1 Thermodesulfobacteriota bacterium | reverse complement strand
GTCTGCAGCCGCGTTTCCTCCATCCGGATGTTCACCGGCCATGGCGAACTCCGTCGATCAGACAGTTCGGGTGCCGGCGAGGGAGGAAAGCTGCCGGGTTCGGCGATTACGATTACGACAACGACAAAGAAAGATGCCGCCCATGGGCAACCCTCCGCTGATCGTCCTGCCGCGCCGGAATCTGTACGGCGCGGCAAGACATGTCGGCGGGTCGCGTTCCGCTACCGCGTCTCCTGCCGCGCCCCCGCGGCCATCGCCACTCCGGCATGGAATATGATAACGCCAGATTCCACACCGTTGCCGTGGCGGCCGGGCGCCGTCGGCAGGAAGGCGGCTGGCGCTGCCCGCCGGAAAACGGCAAACCGACAAGGAGGCCCCATGACATCGGGAAAGAGCGGTCGCAAGGCCGCGATCAGGGAAGAGCTGCTCGCCAGGGCCGCGGCCGGTGATGTGCGGACGCCGGGGCAATTGCCGGCGGACTGGCTTCACGAGGAATTTCTGCCGTCCTTGAGCGCCAGGGAGGCGCGGGCGGTGGAGGAGGTCCTGGCGGAAATGATCGCTGAAGGCCTCATCGAACACGTGCACGTGCACGGGCGGCGACCGACCTTCCGGCTCACCGCCAGGGGACGTACCGCCCTGACCCCGGAATGAGCCGCGGCGTCAGGGCGTCATCGGCGTACTGCCGACAACATGGAGGACCGTCATGGAAGTGAAGGACTACTGCCGCAATCTGGAAATGGAACTGGCAGCCTGGAAAGGCAAGCTGTACGACGTGGTGCGCAAGATGGACAGGCAGCCCACCGGACGGAAGGAAAAGATCTACGAGGAGATCAACGGCCTGCACATCCTGATGACCGAGCTGGAAGACCGGATCGACAGCCTGCGCTCCGCCTGTCCCACGGAATGGAGTCCCGAGCGCAAGGAGATCGCGGTGAAGCTGGGGGATCTGCAGAAACGCTACAATCAGGCCGCCTCGGTGCTGTTCGATTATGACTTCGGTGGTTAGAGCCGCGCGGCCCGGCCGGCATGGTGGCGGATGGCGGCGAGGAGCTGCGCCGTGCTGCCGGATTTGGCGCAGTAGGCCCGGGCGCCGGCGGCGATGGCCGCGTCGGCCAGTTCCCGCTCCTCATGCATGGAGTGGATGATGACCGTCACCTCCGGCCATTGCTGGACAATCCGTTCGGTGGCCTCGATGCCGTCCATGTCGGGCATGGCCATGTCGAGGATCACCGCATGCGGCCGCAGTTCGCCGGCGAGCCGCACCGCTTCGGCGCCGTTTTCGGCGAACCCGGCCACCTCCATGTCTCCCTCTTCCCGCAACAGGGAGGCGAGCCCCTGGCGGATGCTGGGGTGATCGTCGGCGATCAGCACCCTGATCGCCGACGCGGCCAGGACCGGGGGGGCGGCCGGCACCGGCTTCGCGGCCGGCGGTAAAACCGCGGCGGCAATCTCCCGGCGGCCGGCGGTATCGCCGGCCGCCAGCGGCAGGCGAAGGTGGAAACGGCTGCCGTGGCCCGGGCTGCTGTCGATCTCCAGGGCGCCGCCCAGTTGCAGCAGCCGTTCGCGCAGGGCGAACAGGCCGAAACCGGTGCCTTTCATCCAGCGGGCCGGGCCGGCCAGGGCGGCCGGTTCGAACCCCCGGCCATGGTCGCTCACCTCGATGACAAGCAGGTCGGGTTCGGGGAGGGCGGCGCTGACCGTCGCCTCGTTGATGCCCGCGTGTTTCACCACGTTGAAGAGCAGTTCCTGCACCGTCCGGAAGACGAAGACCCGCAGGGAGTCGGAATCGATGCGGACGATCTCCTCCATCTCCAGCCGGACGTCGAGGCCGTGGGTTTCCCGGACGCGGTCGGTCAGCCAGGCGAGGATGTCGTTGAGGCTGCCGCGGTAGAGGATGGCCGGGCTGAGATCGTGGGACAGGGAGCGGGCGGTGGCAATCGCCCGCTGCAGGAGATCGGCGACCGCGGCGAAGCGGTGCCGCCGCTCACTGTCGGCGTTCGCCGCCAATCGTTCCAGATGCAGGCCGGCGGCGGCCAGGAGCTGCTGCAGATCGTCGTGGAGGATGTCGGCCAGCCGCCGGCGCTCGCGGTTCTCGACCTCGGAGAGCTGCAGGGCCAGGTTGCGCAGTTGGGTCACCGTCCGGTCGAGTTCGGCGGTGCGCCGGGAAACCAGCCGTTCCAGTTCCTTCTGCCGGCCTTTCAGCTCCTGTTCCAGCAGTTTGCGCGGGGTAATGTCCCGGGCGATGCCGGCCAGCATCCGGATACTGCCGTCGTCGCCGGCGATGGGTGTGCCGGAGTCCTCGATCCAGCGGACCGAACCGTCCGGCCGGATGATCCGGTAGCTGCACTGGTAGGAGCCTTCGGCGTGGTGCCGCAGTGCCTCGGCCACCGTCTTTTGGTCGTCGGGGTGGATGGCCTCGCGGAAGGAGAGCGGATCCTCGTAAAGGCTCTGGCAGCTCCTGCCCCAGAGTTCCTCGTAAGCGGGGTTGATGTACAGCATCCGGCCGACGCCCGGGGTGCTCATCCAGACCACATCCCGGATGTTCTGGGTGATCAGCCGGAATTTTTCCTCGCTGTCCCGCAGGGCGTGCTCCATCTGTTTGCGTTCGGTGATGTCTTCGACGACGCCGATGGACTCGGCCGGCCGCTCCTTGCCGCCGCCGACCAGCTGGGCGGTGACCCGCACCCAGATCACCTCGCCGTTCTTGCGCACGTACCGTTTTTCGATGCGGAAGACCTCCTGTTCGCCGGCCAGGTAGCCGGCATACCGCCGCTGCTCTTCCCCGCGGTCGTCGGGGTGGGTGAGGTCGCGGTAGCGCATGGAGGTCAGTTCAGCGGCGTCGTAGCCGGTGATCTCGCAGAGCTTGCGGTTGACCAGGGTGAAGCGGCCCGAGCCGGGATCGACCTTGGCCATGCCGACGGCGGAGAGTTCGAATATGGAGCGGAATTCCGCTTCCCGGGCGGCGAGGATCGCCTCGTTGTCCTTCAGTTCCCGGAACAGCAGGGTGTAGGGGGATTTCAGGCCGGTCTCGACGATGGCCAGGTAGATGAGGTAGGCGGCGACGAACTTGCACAGGTGGCCGATGAGATTGGACAGGCCGTAGACGCTGACATAGAAGGTGAAGGCCAGCTCGGCAACGATGGTGAACAGGATGGAGGCGACCAGCAGCCGGTAGACCGCGGGGTTGAGCAGCCGGCGCCGGCTGCGCAGGAAGAGGAGCGCCCCCAGGAGGATGAGGCAGATGAGGTATTCGCTCCCCTTCTTGAACGGGGTCAGGCCGCTGCCTTCGAGATAACAGTCGGGAAAGAATCCGGCGTGGATCGCCCACAGCAGGACGGCGCTCCACAGGGCGACGGCGGCGAGCGCCGGATAGGGTTTGAGACCCCGTTGCAGGAAGACCGGCGAGACGAGCAGGGCGAGACTCTGGGTGTAGCGGGCGGCGATCCACAGCTGGGTCGCCTGGTTGGCGTCGCTGCCGTCGTGGAGGATCGCCATGCCCTTGTAGGTGAGGGTGTGTTCGAGATCGATGAGGCCGACGAAGAGGAAGGAGATGCCGAGGAAGAGCAGGTAGGGGGTGTGGGTGATGTGGCGGGCATTCCAGGCGATGACGAAGATGCCGAAGGAGACGAGGACGCCGAACAGTTCCACCAGGGTGTGGAACAGGAGAAAGTTGTGGCGGCTGGCGTAGACGAGGCAGCCGAGCAGCAGCAGCAGGCCGAGGATGCTGGCCCGCGAAACCGGGAGTGAACCGGTTGCGCCCGTGGGCGCCGGGGGAGGGAAGTGTTTGGTCATCGCGGCGTTCCGTGCGATTTGCTCATGGGCTTGGCCTTCCAGGCAGGCAGGACTGCCGGCGTGGGCCAGAGGCAACACCATACCCCGTTTTTGCCGAAACCGTAACCGCGTTCTCGGCTGGCGGCCGGAGGGAAGCGTTCCCTTGTCGCGAATTTTTTTCCCACGCCCAGGCAACGTACTTGCTTCCCGTTGGCAGAAGCGGATGCGGCCATCGGCCGGCCCCGGTTTGTAACTGCGCACCAATCGGCTGCCAGTATGCCAACACTGCCTGTCGGTTATCGTTCTGCAGCATCACGGATTCGGACAAGCGGACCGGCGCCGCGTACCTTCCGTACGAAAGCCGGGTCGAACGTCCGAAGATGAGGGCTGCAGAGCGATAACCCCGATTCGGAGGAATGCCAGCATGAAGGAAGCGATGTTCTACACCCCCGGCAGGGGAGACCGGGTGCACTGCCATCTCTGCGCCCACCACTGCGTCATCGATCCCGGCGGCCGCGGCAAATGCCGGGTGCGCGAGAACCGGTTCGGCGTCCTCTATTCCCTGGTGTACAACAAGGCGGTGGCGGTCAGCGTCGACCCCATCGAGAAGAAGCCCCTCTACCATTTCCTGCCCGGCAGCCGGGCCTTTTCCATCGCCACCATGGGGTGCAACTTTGTCTGCCGTTTCTGCCAGAACTGCGCCATATCCCAGCCCGAGGAGACCATCTACGGCACCGATATGCCGGCCGACGAGGTGGTCGACCAGGCCCTGCGCCAGGGTTGCCAGGCCATCACCTACACCTACACCGAACCGACGATTTATTTCGAGTACGCCTACGATATCGCCATCCTCGCCCGGCGGGCCGGGCTGGCCAACGTCTTCGTCAGCAACGGTTTCATCGCCGAGGAGCCGCTCCGGGTCATCGCTCCCTTTCTCAACGCCGCCAACATCGATCTGAAATCGTGCAACGACGATTTTTACCGCAAGGTGGTCGGCGGCCGCCTGCGGCCGGTGCAGGACGCCATCCGCAGTTACCACGCCCACGGCATCTTCCTGGAGATCACCACCCTGCTCCTGCCGGGCGAGAACGACAGCGACGAGGAGCTGCGCTCCATCGCCGCCTTCATCGTTTCGGTAAACCCGCTGATCCCCTGGCACGTCTCCCGCTTCTATCCCCGCCACCAGATGCAGGACACCCCGGTGACGCCGGCGGCGACCCTGGAGCGGGCGGTGCGCATCGGCAGAGAGGAGGGGTTGGCCTTCGTCTATGCCGGCAACCTGCCCGCCACCGACCTGGAGAGCACCTTCTGCCCCCATTGCCGCCACCGTCTCATCCATCGGGAAGGGTATGCGATAAAGGCGATGGACCTGGACGGCAACCGCTGCCCCGCCTGCGCCACCGAGATCCCCCTGGTGCTCGGTCTGCCGCCCGGCTGAGATCCGGGTGGCGGCCACGAGGAACTCGTCCGGTTCGGTGATACGATTACGACAACGACAACGACAACGAGAAAGAAAGGAAGATGCTCCTTTGCGTGCGTCAGGGAGGGGCACCTCCAGCCGTGCCGCTGGAGGAGGCGGCAAAGGCTCCTTGTCAGTGCGGCGGCGGTGAAACGGTTGCCGTTGTCGTCTTCGTGGCCGGAAGGGCGATGGCGATGGCGAGCAAGCGCACGGCTGCCCGCTCCCTCAATACACCCCTCCCCTTGCCGGCTGCGGCCTGCCGGCGGTCCTGGATCGCTTCGTCACCTTGTTCCTCGCGAAGACGGAGCATCTGCCGGGTCATCGCGAGTGCAGCGCGGCGGTCCGGTCTGCGGCACCGTCAGCCATCCCGGTTGCAGAGACCCGGGCGCCCTGTCTCAGGCAACTCACTCCTCATCGACATAGCCGGCGCCGTTGCAGGTGGGGCAGGTGACCTCCGGGGTGCACTGGCAGTCTTCCCACTGGTCGTCCTTCTGGTTGCCCCGCCATTCCATGTTGCAGCTGCAGATGCCGGGCACGGTCTTCTTGCCGCCGCAGATCGGACAGACCTTTTTGCCTTTGCTTTCGTGAAAACGACAGGTCGATGCGGACATACAGGAACTCCTTTTGGGGAAGGTTTGCGCCCCGGGCGGCGAGGCGCCGGCCGGGGCGGTGGGCTTTTCTCATTGCTCGAAGACCAGGGATGCGGCAGCGACGCCCATCCCGGCCAGGGCGGAGGTGATGGCCTCGACAAAGGGGTCGGGGCCGCAGACATAGAACCTGCCGGCGCGGTCGCCGAGTTTTTCTTCCAGTAAGGAGAGGTCGATGCGGCGGCGTTCGCAGTCGGGGCCAGCCGCGCGGGTGCAGGTGAAGAGCGCCGCCGCGCCGAAGTAGTGACGCAGCTCCTTTTCGCAGATGATGTCGGCCGGGGTCTTGTTGGAGTAGAGCAGGCGGCAGCCGGCGAAGCCGCCCTCCCGGGCCAGTTGCCGGAAGATGGCGAGAAAGGGAGTGAGGCCGGCGCCGGCGGCGATGAAGGTGCCTGCCCCCTGGTAGGCGATGGTGCCGAACGGTTCGGAGAGCAGCAGGGGGTCGCCGGGGGCGAGGGCGTGGAGCCGGTCGGTCACCCCGGCGTGATCGGGGTAGCGTTTGACCGTGAATTCCAGCACCCGGTCGTCGGCGAGACAGGTGGGAGTGAAGGGCCGCCCCTCCTCCTCCCGCCATCCGGGCAGGTCGATGACCATCTCCACTCCCTGGCCGGGAACAAAGGAGAACCCGGCGGGGCGCTCGCAGACGAAGCGCTTGACGTCGTGGGTGACGAACTGACTCATCAAAAGGGTTGTCCGGTACTGCATGCCGCTTTTCTCCTCAGTCGACGGCAACGGCCCTGCCGCTCTGCCAGAGGCCGTGGATGTTGCACAGCGACGAGGCGAACAGCATGCCGGCCCCGGCGATTTTGAGCCGTGCCGTCACGCTGTGGTCGGTGTATACCGCGCCCTTGTCCGGGCCGTCCACCGACTCGCCATGGGCGTCGAAGGAGAAGGCGCCGACCTGGTGGGTGAATTTTTCGCCGTCGGGCTTGAAAAACAGGGAGATCCAGCGGATATGGTGGTCGGTGGTGTTGGGGTGGGCGATCTCCCTGCCCACCGAGATCCGGACGTCGAAGTACTCGCCGGCGCGGACCGAGTCCGGGCAGTCGATGACCGGCACGTGCTTTTCCTTCTTCCAGTCGGCGCTTTGCAGCTGTTCGCTCAAGGTGGTCATCGGTGTCTCTCCCTGTGTTGTTTTTTTGTCGCGCTCCCCTGCCGGGGCGGTTGCATTCGCTGCAACCCCACGGTACAAAATATGTGCCAGGCGGCGGCGCGGAATGAGCTGCCGCAGCAGGATGGCCGCAACGGCGCGATGCAGGGACGGGGAAAACCGGATCGCCACGTTTCGCCCGCGATGGCGCGGCCGCCGTCCCGTCTTCGCGGGGAACAAGGTGACGAAGCGATCCGGGATTGTCCGCAGTCCCGCGGCACGCCCGTTTGGTTGCGGGCGAGAGGTTGGCGGGCGTGGCCGGTGTCCGCTCGTCCTGCCCGACAGGACATTCCGCCTTCGATGGATCCGCCGTCGCTTCGCGGTTCTTGCCCGGCTGCGGCTGCCGGCCGCCGCAGCGGCGGCCACGCGCATGGCACAATTCTTGTTTGAATACGGGAGAGTACAACAGGCCGTATCCGTTGCCACCCGAGTCCGTGAGGAGAACCGTATGCCCGCCCTTACCCTGTGGAAAAACAAACAGCTGCACCGGATGAAGCAGGATATCGACCGGATGTTCTGCGATCTCTACCGGCAGTTCGGCACCATCGATCCGGTCCACCTCCGCCAGGAGCCCCTTTTCCCCGAGATCGAGGAGACGGAGGAGCGGTTGACGGTAAGCTTCGATCTGGCCGGGCTCGATCCGGAGCGCATCGATATCCTCGCCGACGAGACGTCCCTGCGACTGGAGGTCAGCGGCAGCGAGACCCGTTTCGACCAGGGGCGGCAGATCAACGGCCGACAGGCGTTTTCCGGCAGACTGCAGCTGCCCTGCCGGGTGATGCCGGAAAGCGCCGTCGCCACGGTCAGCAACGGCATCCTGCGGATCGACCTGCCCAAATGCCGGCCCGGCGGCCTGCAGCGAATCAGGGTGCAACGGTCCTGAACAGAAGGACTCTGGACGGCGCACCCGCGGCCGGGTGCGCGCAATCGCGACACAAGGAGTTTCCATGGCCAATCCCGCCACCACCAGAAAAGTTCCGCCGGCGCAGCTGCGCTGGCGCCTCGACCCCGAGCAGCTTCCCTTCACCACCACCGCCGAACTGAAAACGCAGGAGGAGATCATCGGCCAGAAACGCGGCGTCGAGGCCTTTCATTTCGGTATCGGCATGGGACAGCCCGGCTTCAACGTCTTCGTCACCGGCGCCCCCGGCACCGGGCGGTTGCGGCTGGTGAAAAAACTGCTGGCCGACATTTCCCGGCAGGAAAAGGCGCCGGACGACCTCTGTTACGTCAACAATTTCAAAAAAACCGAGGAACCCCTGCTGCTGCGCTTCAAGGCCGGCCAGGGCGGCGGCTTCCGCGCCGACGTCGACAAGCTGCTCGACACCCTGAAGCGGGAGGTGCCGCAGCTCTTTGAAAGCCAGGAGTACATCTCCCGCAAGAAGGAGATCGTCGAGTCCTACCAGACCCGCATCCGCGATTTTTTCAAGGGCCTCGACAAAAAGGTCCGCGAGAAGGGCTTCCGGCTGGTCACCCTGCAGGAGGGGCACGAGGGGCGGCCCGAGCTGATGCCGATGGTGGACGGCGAGCCGAAACCGATGCTGTATCTCGAGGACATGGTGGAGAAGAAACGGTTTCCCCGGGAGGAATTCGAGGAGATCAAGGCCAAGTACGCCCGGCTGAAGGACGAGATCGACGCCATCTTCATCGAGGTGCGCGAACTGCAGAAGGAGCTGGCCGAAAAGGGCAGCCAGGTGGACGGCACCATGTTCCGGGGGCTGGCCGCGAAGTTCATCAAACCGCTGAAGGAAACCTACACCGGGGACAAGATCGGCCGCTTCCTCGACGCGATGCTGGAGGACATGACCGACAACCTCCAGCTCTTCATGCCGCAACCCCAGCCCGAGGGGCTGCCGCCCGGCCTGTTCGCCGGCCAGGGCGGCGACCGCTACCTGTCCTACCGGGTCAATCTGCTGGTGGACAACAGCGAGCAGAAGACGCCGCCGGTGCTCGTCGAATCCTTTCCCAACTACCGCAACCTGTTCGGCGGCATCGAGCGGGTGGTGGACCGCAGCGGCGTCTGGCGCACCGATTTCAGCAAGATCATGTGCGGCTCCTTCGTCAAGGCCAACGGTGGCTTTCTCATCCTCAACCTGCTCGACCTGCTGGTGGAACCCGGCGTCTGGCCGGCGCTGAAGCGGGCGCTCAAGACCGAGAAGATGGAGATCCAGACCTACGACCCCTTCTCCTGGCTGGGTTCCATCGGCCTCAAGCCGGAGCCCATCGACATCGACATCAAGGTCATCGTCATCGCCGACCCCTATCTCTACCAGCTGCTCCGTCATTTCGACGAGGACGTGGCCAAGGTCTTCAAGGTGCGGGTCGATCTCGATTCCAGCATGGACAACACCGAGGAGGCGGTCCGGCAGCTGACCTCGTTCATCGGCAGCCGCAACGCCGACGGCAACATCCTTCCCTTCGACCGCGAGGGCGCCGCCGCCTTCATCGAACAGGCGGTCCGCCTGTCCGGCCGCTCGGAGAAGATGTCCATCCGCATGTCGCATCTCACCGATCTCATCCACGAGGCGGACTACTGGGCCCGAAAGGACAACAGCGACACGGTCACCGGCAGACACCTGGATCAGGCGGTGGCGGCGCGCCGCTTCCGCTCCAACATGGTGGAGGAAAAGATCCAGGAGATGATCACCCGCGGCAGTCTGCTGATCGACACCGAAGGGGAGGTGGTGGGGCAGGTGAACGGGCTGGCGGTGGTCAACCTGGGCGACTACCTCTTCGGTTTCCCCTCGCGGATCACCGCCACCACCGCCATGGGCAGGGAAGGGGTGATCAACATCGAGCGGGAGGCGGAGATGTCCGGCAGCATCCACAGCAAGGGTGTCTATATCCTCGCCGGCTACCTGCGCCGCAACTACGCCCAGGACAAACCGCTGTCGATGAGCGCCTCCATCGCTTTTGAGCAGTCCTACGCCGGGGTCGACGGCGACTCCGCCTCCAGCACCGAACTCTACGCCCTGCTCTCCAGCCTCGCCGAGCTGCCGGTCAAGCAGGCGATCGCGGTCACCGGCTCGGTCAACCAGAAGGGCGAGGTGCAGGCCATCGGCGGGGTCAACGAAAAGATCGAGGGCTTTTATGATGTCTGCCGCCAGAAGGGTGAACTGACCGGCAAGCAGGGGGTGATCATCCCGGCGAGCAACGTCAAGGATCTGATGCTGCGCAAGGACGTGGTGGCGGCGGTGGAAGAGGGCCGGTTCAGTGTCTGGTCGGTGCGGACCATCGACGAGGGGCTGGAGATCCTCACCGGCAGGAAGGCGGGGGCGCGCAACGCCAGGGGTGTATTTCCCAAGGGCAGCATCAACGCCCTGGTCGACGCCCGGCTGTTGGAGCTGGCCAGGGGGTTGCAGCAGTTCGCCGAAAGCGACGGCAACCGGCCGAAACGCTCAGGCGCGAAGCGGCAATCGCCGAAGGAGAAGAAAGCAAGGGGGTGAGTCGCCACCATGCACGGCGCCCACCCGGAGCGAGGTAAGCGGGATGGCGGTTGTGGCGGTGCAGACCGGATCGCCGCGCTGCGCCCGCGATGACGCCGCCGCCTCGTTCAGCAGGCGGCGGCGGAGCGGATGTTGTGGTCCTTGAGCAGCTGGTAGAGCCGGGAGCGGGACAGCCCGGAAATCTGGCAGGCGGGCTGGATCCTGCCGCCGGTGCTGGCGAGCAGCTGCTGGAGATAGCGGTTTTCGACCCGGGCCAGAACCTCGTCGCGCACCTGCTGCAGGGTCTTGCCGGTCATCCGCAGACCGCCGGCGGCCGGGCAGGCCATCGTATCGCCACCCTGCGCGGCAGCGGCGGCGCGGCCCGCATGGGCGTTCTCGACCCGGATATGGATGGGCAGATGCCTGGCCAGCAGGACCGGCTCGTCCCCGGCGGCCGCCAGCGCCCGCTCGAGGGCGTGAAACAGCTCCCGGACATTGCCGGGCCAGTCGTACTGGTCGAGGGCGGCGAAAAATCCCCGCGAAACGGCCTTGGCCGGGATGCGGTGGTGGTCGCAGTACTGTTCGAGGAAATGGCCGGCGAGCGGCTCCATGTCCTCCTTGCGTTCCCGCAGGCTGGGCAGTTCGATGGCAAAGGTGCGCAGCCGGAACAGCAGATCGCTGCGGAACCGGCCCGCTGCCACCAGGGCGTCGAGATCCTGGTTGGTGGCGGCCACCAGGCGAAAGTCGCTGCTCTGTTCCTTCTCGCCGCCCACCGGCCGGAATCGGCGTTCCTCCAGGACGCGGAGAAAGGACTTCTGCAGGCAGAGCGGCAGTTCGCCCACTTCGTCGAGGAACAGGGTGCCGCCGTCGGCCTGTTTGATCAGGCCGACGGCGTTGCGGGTGGCGCCGGTGAAGGCGCCGCGTTCGTGGCCGAACAGAGTGGATTCCACCAGGGTCTCCGGCAGGGCGGCGCAATCGACCACCACGAAGTTCTTCCCGTGGCGCGGGCTGGCCCGATGAAGGGCGACGGCGAATTTTTCCTTGCCGGTACCGGTTTCGCCCTGGAGCAGGACGTTGGCGTCGCTGGTGGCGGCGCGGCCCAGCAGATCGATGCACATGCGGAGCCGGCTGCTGTTGCCGACGATGGCGACGAAGGGGTTTTCCCCTTGATCGTCGCCCGCGGCCGCCTTGCCCCGCCGCCGGTAGTCGGCGAGGCAGAGCAGTGCTTCGATGAGGGTGGCGGCGGCACCGTTTTTGGGGATATAGTCCCAGGCGCCGCCTTTGATCGCCCTTGCCGCCGCTCCACCGTCCCCCTTTTCCGCCAGGACGATGACCTCGGGCGCGCCGGGGCCGCCGCGGAACCGGTGCAGGGGTTCGGCGCCGTCGCCGTCGGCCAGGTCGTCGGCCAGCAGCACCACATCGATCTCCTCGTCCGCGCCGATGGCGAACCCTTCCTGCAGGGTATGGGCAAGAGAAACCCGAAAGCCCTTGCCGAGCATGGCCGTGCCCAGCCGTTCGCAGTGAGCCTGGTTGCCGTCGACGATCAGAATGTGGCTCATCGCTTTCCTCCTTTTTTTTCGCGTTTTCCCCCGTCCGTCCCGCCGGCGGCCTTCAGGTGGCGGCCGGCAGGGTCAGCGAGAACTTCGATCCCGCCGTTTCCGCTTCGTACCAGATGTCGCCGCCGTGCTTCCTGACGATGCTCCGCGCCAGATAGAGGCCCACACCCAGTCCCTCGGCATCGCTCCTGTCCCGCACGGCCGGGGCCGCCTTGACGAATTTCCCGAAGATGTCCTGCCGCTTATGCGCCGGAATCACCGGACCCCGATTGCTGACCGCTATCCGGATCTGTCGCCCCTGTTCCCGCATTTCGCAGGTGATGGCGGAGTCGGGTTTGCTGTAGCGGAGGGCATTGCGCAGCAGGGAGCGGAAGACGCACTGCAGGAGCACCCGGTTGCCGCTGATCCGGAGCCGCTGCCGGGGAGCCTTGCAGTCGAGACGGATGCCCCTGGCCGTGAAATCGTCGGCCAGTTCCTTCTCCACGGGCAGGAGGATGTCCTGGCGCAGGTCGATGGGTTCGGTCGGCACCGAGGAGGAACTGCCGGCAAGCAGGGAAAGGCGGCAGAGATCGGCCATCGACGAGGCGGCGGCCTCCGCTCTTTTCTGCAGGCCTTCGAGCTGGTCCATCGCCTCGGCGGACATCGCGCCGTAGCGGCCGCGACGCAGCAGCATGGCGGTGGCCGACAGGACGATGAGATCGCCGCGCACGTCGTGCAGGACCTGTTTGGTCAGCAGCGAAAGGTCGGATTCCTGCTCCGGAGGAAGAGGGGGGAGGGCCTGCAGGGTGTTTACCGGTACGACCTGACCACTGCCGATGATGGGAGACAGATGGTGGGCCTCGGGCGCTGCGCTTGTCGATAGCATGTCGCTCTGCTCCTGCGCAAGGGTGGATGGGGGAGGTTCTTTCCGGGCGCGACGGCGCCGGGGGCCGCCGGGGCAGGCCCCATGCTGCTACAGTGACACATCGTGGGAGGACAGGGGAATAGAGTCGTCACTCTATTTTTTCGCCGGAACGGTCGGGGGCGGGATTTCCCCGCAGGCAATCCCCGGCCGGCGAGCGGATCGGGCATGGCATGGTTCTTGTTATTCATTCGGAATGTACTACCACCGCGAACGGTGCCCCGGCCGGCGGCCGAGGCGGAGCGTCCCTGTGCCCAGGAGTTGTCACGATGATCACCCTTCTCGACAGCAGCAATCTCGTCGCCCGGACCCTGGAGCCTCGGCTCCACTCCCGGCTGCCGGCGGTCGGTCTGGAGGTTTTTGCTTCCTACGAGCCGTTGCGCCGGCGTCTGAGCCGGATGCGGGGCGAGGGCGCCATCGTCATCCTCGCCGTGGAGAACCGCTGCCAGCTCCTGCGGTTCCGGGAGTTGCAGGATCTGGTCGGCGATCTGCGCCTGCTGCTCATCCTCCCCGACCATGAGGGGGAGACGCTGCGTCTCGGCCACCGGCTGTATCCCAGGTTCATCGCCTACCGGGACGGCGATTTCGACGATGTGGCCGCGGTGGTGGCCAGAATGCACGCGCGGCTCTCGCCGGCGCAAAAGGGCGATAACTGAATCTGTCCGGGCAGGACTCGTCCTGTGGCGAAGGACGATCGGCGACGGCAGGAACGAGACCGAGCGGCGCTGTGTCGGCCGGCAAGGGAAGAGCTGCCTTGCGGATAAGCTCTACATACACAACATGGAGGTACCGTTATGAAGATGCAGAAGGAAATGGAAGCGGCGATGCTCACCGCCCACCGCCAGTTCGTCAGCAATCTGGAAAAGGGGCTGGAGATTCTCGAAAAGGAGATGGCCGAGGCGGGCGCGATGACCACCGCCTGCACCGACGAGTGGTGCAAGTCGACGGACCATTACATCGACGAGCTGCACAAGGATGTCTACGCCATCAGCGAACCGCGTTTCGCCACCGGGGAGGATTCCAGGAAACTGAAGGAACTCCGGCGGCGGGTGAAAGATCTCTATGCCCGGTTTCAGGGCCTGTCGCGCTGAACCGTATCCATGGAAAGAGGAGGTGTGTCATGACAAGCCTGCAGATAGGCGGCAAGGCCGTCGAACTCGATGAAAATGGTTTTCTGGTGCGGCCGGAGGAGTGGAGCGAGGAGGTCGCCCGTGCCCTGGCCGAGCGGGAGGGTCGGAAGCTCGACGAGGAGGAGATGGATATTCTCTGCTTCATGCGCCAGTACTATGCCCGGCACAAGGCCTTTCCGATCCTCAACTATGTCTGCAAGCGGATCGATCAGCCGCGCCAGTGCGTGCGGGAGAAATTCCTCGATCCGATGAAGGCGTGGCAGCTCGCCGGCCTGCCCAAACCCGGGGTGATCGATACCGAGGCCGCGGACGCCGAACACAAGATCTTCACCTGGCTGGTTCCCGATTAGCCGCGGGTTTCGTCCTCCGGTGCGAGCAGGCCGCTCAGCGCTGGTAGGTGCCGACCAGTTCGGCCCGATCGAGGATGTGCCCCGCCATCGCCCGCAGCAGTTCCTCTTTGTCGGGACGGCCGAGATCGGGCAGCAGGATGTCGAGGGCGTAGAGCCGGTGGAAGTAGCGGTGGCGGCCGATGGGCGGACAGGGGCCGCCGTAGCCGGTCCGGCCCCAGCCGTTCAGCCCCGCCCGGGTGCCGGGCGGAAGAACGGCGCCGGCATCCTCGACCAGGCCGCCGGCATCGGCGGGAATGTTGTAGAGAACCCAGTGGACCCAGGTCATCCTGGGGGCGGCGGGGTCCGGCGCATCGGGGTCGTCGACGATCAGCGCCAGACTCCGGCTGGCGGGCCCCACGCCGCTCCAGGAAAGGGGCGGGGAGATGTCCCTGCCGTCGCAGGTGTGGCGGACCGGGATTTCTCCGTGGTCGGCAAAGGCGGGAGAGGTGAGGAGCAGGGACATGCGGTTCCTCCGGTCGATGCTTTCTGGAGATTTTCCCACCGGCGGCGCGCACCCGGATAGGGACGAAACGCGGATAGGGACTGGATCGCCACCCTTCGCTTGCGATGACGATGCGGGCATTCTCCGTTTTTGCGAGGAACGGGGTGACGAAGCGATCCGGGATTGCCCGCAAACCCCCATCTCACCTGGGAGGATTCCCGGGAGCGCCGGCGGCGGGCCGGCTCATTCCCGCTCGGTGTTGGGGTGCTCCAGCATGGCGGCCTTGATGAAGAGTTCGTCGAGTTCGTCGATGGCCTGGAACCGGCCTTGCTTCAGCAGGTTCTGCAGGGAAATGACGACGTTCTCCTTCCGCTTCCTGTACACGGTGCCGCGCAGGACCATCTCCTGATCCCCGTTCAGGGAGGCACTGATCCGCAGGGCGACGCTGCTTCCCTCCTCCAGCGAGTGGTGCAGGGTGCGGTGCGCCTTGGCGATTTCGACCCGGACAAAGCGTTCGGAAAAATCCTGCAGCAGACATTCTCCCTTGGTGCGCTTGCTTTCCAGGTAGATTTCCGCCGGAATCTCGGTGTTGATCCGGTTGAAGCGCCGCAAATCGACGCATTCGAAACTCTCCAGCGCCGGGGTCAGGAGCACCAGCTTGCGTTTGGCGTACAGACCGCTGTTGAAGACCACGCTTTTTTTCACTTCGGTGTCGACCTGCAGGATACCCTTGGCCCTGGCGTTCCGGCAGAAGAGGGTGATGGAATTGCCGCGCTTGAAATCGTTGGCGTTTTTTTCGGTGGGCACCACCACCTCGGCGGCGTTGTTCTCCCGGGAGCGGGCGTAGTCGATCTCCTTGCGTTCGATGTGGGGGATGAGCACGTCGAAGCTGAACACCCGGTCGAGGGGGAGATCGTTGCCCTTCTGGGTGATCCGCATCGTTCTCGCCTCCGGCCCGGTCTCGGCGAACTGGATGTCCCGATTGCTGTAGACCACGAAATCGTTGACCACATAGGCGACGATGATGGTGTCGATCTTGGTTTCCTTCTGGTACTCGGGGTAGTACTGCAGCCGGGTGCCGATGGGGAAGTGTTCCATCACCTGGGCCATCGCCTTCAGGGAAAGGCCGATGTTGGCACTTTCCTCGGAGCTGAGGGTGGGGCTGGCGCCGGTCCTGCCGGTGATGCGATTCAGGAATTTCATGGCTGCGCTTCCTCTGCCAGGGGGATGAAATGACCGCTGCGGCAAGGCTCTTCCGTTACGGAACCCTGCCGGGGCGGGCCGTTCTTTTTCGCATTGTACCACAGAGCAATGCTCTGTTTTGCCAGCCTTTTTTCCTCCCCTGCCGAAAATCGCCGGAAACGGTGCATCCCCCTCCCTCCCTCCGGAAAAACGGCCGGCGGCGCATGGAGGGCCTTTACATATCCGCTTATCCGGATATACTGGTTTTCAGTATGAGACAGGCCATCGCGACATTCAAGGCGGCGGGTGACGAGACCAGGCTGCGCATTCTCGCCCTGCTGGCGCAGGGAGAACTCTGCGTCTGCGATCTGATGGCGGTGCTGGAACTGCCCCAGTCCACCGTCTCCCGCCATCTCGCCGTGCTGCGGCAGGCAGGCTGGGTGAGCGACCGCCGCCAGGGGGTCTGGATGCACTACCGGCTGGCGGACGGCGATGCCCGAGCGCGGAGTGCCCTGCAGCAAGCGCTCCTGGCGTATCTCCGGGAATTGCCGGCGGTGCGCGGAGACCGGCAACGGCTCGCCCGCTACCTGTCCACCAGGGACCAGCATTCCTGCGGCTGAGGCCGACGGGGAAAACGAACGGTGCGAGAAGGCGCCGAAGGAGTATGCCGATGAATCGCCCCACGACAGGACGCCTCTCCTTTCTCGACCGCTACCTGACCCTGTGGATTTTTCTCGCCATGTTCGCCGGGGTGATGTCCGGCTACTTCTATCCGGACATCGGGGCCGCGATCAACGCCTTCCAGGTGGGCACCACCAACATCCCCATCGCCATCGGCCTGATCCTGATGATGTACCCGCCGCTGGCCAAGGTCCGCTACGAGAAGCTGCACGAGGTTTTCCGCAACGGCAGGGTGCTCGTCCTCTCCCTGGCGCAGAACTGGGTGGTCGGCCCGATCCTCATGTTCGGGCTGGCGGTGGCCTTTCTCGCCGACCGGCAGGAGTACATGGTCGGTCTCATCCTCATCGGCCTCGCCCGCTGCATCGCCATGGTCATCGTCTGGAACGATCTCGCCGAAGGCGATGCCGAATACTGTGCCGGACTGGTGGCCTTCAACTCCATCTTCCAGGTGCTGTTCTTCCCTTTCTACGCCTGGCTGTTCATCACCATCCTGCCGGGATGGTTCGGGATCGCCGGGATGGCGGTGGAGGTCTCCATGGCCGACATCGCCCAATCGGTGTTCATCTACCTGGGCATCCCGTTTCTCGCCGGCATGGCGACCCGTTTTGCCGCCATCCGCCTGCGGGGGGAGGAGTGGTACACGCAACGGCTGCTGCCCAGGCTGAGCCCGCTTACCCTGATCTTTCTGCTGGCCACCATCCTGGTGATGTTCTCCCTGAAGGGGGAGTACATCGTGGAACTGCCCCTGGACGTGGTCCGGATCGCCCTGCCGCTGACCGTCTATTTCCTGGTCATGTTCCTGTTGTCGTTTCTCATGTCCGCCAAGGCGGGCGCCACCTACGAGCAGGCCACCACCCTGTCCTTCACCGCCGCCTCCAACAACTTCGAATTGGCCATCGCCGTTGCCATCGCCGTCTTCGGCATCGATTCCGGCCAGGCCTTCGCCGCGGTGATCGGACCGCTGGTTGAGGTGCCGGTGCTCATCGGCCTGGTCAACGTCGCGTTTTTCTTCCGGAGAAAATATTTCCCCCATGCCCGGCAGACGCCCTCCGGTATCTGCCATCTCAGTTGCGAACCCTGAGGCGGAATCGATGAAAAAGCGAGTGCTGTTCCTCTGCACCGGCAATTCCTGCCGCAGTCAGATGGCGGAAGGCTGGGCGAGGCAGCTGTGGGGCGGCGAGCTGGACGCCTGTTCCGCCGGCATCGAAAAACACGGCCTCAATCCGCGGGCGGTGCGGGTGATGGCCGAAGCGGGGGTGGACATTTCCGGACAGCGGTCCAAAACCGTCGAGGAACTGGGGGTGTCCGGGTTCGATCTGGTGGTCACCCTCTGCGGCCATGCCGAGGAAACCTGCCCCTTCTTTCCGGGCAGAACGATCCACAAGGGTTTCGACGATCCGCCGAAGCTGGCCGCCGGCGCGGCAAGCGAGGAGGAAGCGCTCGCGCCCTACCGCCGGGTGCGGGATGAAATCAGGGACTATGTCCTCACCCTGCCGGCGGCTGTCGGCGAGGAAAAGGGATGACCCGTTCCCTCAACGCGAGATGGTGAACGTGGCGTCCGATGCGTCGCGGCCGATGTTGCCCGCCCTGTCGGTGACGGTCAGGCGGAATTTTCCGTTGGTGGTGGGCGTGTCGGGAACGAGCCAGTCGTTGTTCTGCAGCCAGAGACAGTAGGCGTAGCCGAGGTTGTAGGGGTAGGTGTTCCCCCCGTCGGTGGAATATTCCAGGGTGATGGGGCAGGAGGCGAGGTTGCCCGTCGGGCCGTCGCTGTCGGCCAGCTGGATGTAGCCGACGACCTGGGTGGTCCCCACCCGCCAATTCTCCCCGCCGTTGGGCGAGGTGAGGGCGTTTGCCGGAACGGCCGGAGCGGAGGTGTCGAGCACGATGTTCCTGTTGAGGATCGCCGACCTGCCCGCGGCGTTGCGGACCTGGGCGTAGATGGTCTTTGTCCCGTCGCCGGGGCCGGCGATGACGTACTCGGTGACCCGGATGGGGTTGGTGGTGGTGGGGGGGAGCGGCAGCCAGCCCGTGGCGTCGTCGCTGAACATCTGCTCGGACAGCCGCATTTCCGCCGGATCGACGGTGCTGACTTCGAGCTGCACCCGTACGGCGCGCTCGTTGGTATACCCCGACTGCGCCGTGGCCGGGATGGACCGGTCGGCAACGGTGAGACCGCTCAGGGCCGGGACCGCATCCCGGTAGTACTTGCCGCCCGGCCCGAAATGGCACATGAAGCAGCGGCCGGTGCTCATCGCCGGGCCGAACTGGCCGAAGTTTCCGGTGCCGTCCTGGCCGCTGACGATATCGAGTGATTTCACCGTCATCCTCAAGGTCGGCAAGGGTTGCCCCGCCTGATCCGTCTGGTTGCCTGCCGGCCCGTGCGGGTTGTGGCAGGTGACGCAGGTGGCCTTGCTGTCGTTCGTCCCGTCCTGATCCGAATCCCAGAACGAAGCCGTCATGAAAACCGAATGGACGTCGACCAGATGGTCCCAGTGGGCGTTGGCCGGCACATCCGTGAGCCCGCCGTTGTCCCCTGCCGGGGAAACGTTGCGGAAACCGGTGGCGATGGCCGGCCTGCCGGCGAGTGCGGCGGGGATCCGGCATTCGTAGGTGCCGTCCTGCTGGACATTGGCGAGCAGGGTCTGTTCGGCGTGGCAGGAATAGCACAGCCGGTAGTCCTCGCTCCGGTAGTCGCAGCCGTCGTTGGCCTGCATGTTCCTGGCCGCCGGGATCCGGAAGGGTTCGCCGCCGTCCGCCATCCTTTTCAACCGGAATCCCTGGCGATAGTTGTTGAGCGCGGCCCGGTAGGTCCGCTTGCCGTCGAGGTTGTGGCTCGCGGCCAGGTCGTGGCAGCCGTCGCATCCCACCACGTTCCCATCCATCAGTTTCCCTCCGTGTCCGGAGATGAAATACCCGTAGGTGCGGTCGTTGCCGGCAAAGTCGCGCGGCTTGTAGGTCGATCCGGCGGGGATGACCGAGGTGCCGGAATCGTGGCAGGTGACGCACCATTTTTCCTTGCCGGCGGCGAGAAGCGCGCCGTTGTATATGCCGGTGTTTCCGGCCGGGTCGTAATGCCAGTTGGCCTTGGCGCCGAGGTTTGGGTCGTTGACCCCGTCAAAGGGGCCGTCCGGGCTGTGGCAGGGGTTGCAGACATCGGTTTCCGCCAGGCTGATCCGGCCGTCGCCGTCCGCGTCGAGCCCCGATCTGAAGGACGGCGCCAGGACGGGATCGTGGCAGCCGTCGCAGGAGATCATCGGGCCGCGAAGGCCGTAGGCACCCGTTCCCAGATGGGTGGCGTGGCTGGGGTCGGTGCCGTGATCCCGGGTGTGGCAGGACTGGCAGTTCCGGTCGCTGCCCTCCGCGCCCCTGCCGCCGGCGATCGTCGCCGCCACCACCGCCGGATCGAGCTTGGCGCCGTTGTAGGAATGGCAGGCGGCGCAGGAAGTGTGCAGCGCGTCGATGGCCGCCTGGCTGGCCACCGTATGACAGCCGGCACAATCGGGAGAGGTGCTGACGGTGCGGTGGTCGTGGTCGGCGGCGGAGAGATGGCAGCTGCTGCATTCCGCGCCGCCGCCGCCACCGTGGGCAAAGCCGTTTTTGTGGAGGTGGCATTGCGTGCAGGCCCGCGTCGGGTAATGGCTGTCCCCGATCGGTGCCGCCGGACTCCAGTGGCCGGTGGCGGTATGGCAGACCTGGCAGAGTCCCCTCGGTTGCCCGCTGCCGCCGGGGTCGACGAAACCGCCGGTGGGATCGAAAAAACGCACCGCCCGCAAGGTATCCGAAGGGGTCTTCACCTCACTGCGCAGGAGTTGGCCATAGATCAAGCCGAAGTCCTGGGGCGTCGCGTGATCGGGGACAACGCCCTGCACCGTGACCTGCTCGCCGGTCGCGGCTGCCACTTCGTAGAGCGCGCCGCGGCCGGGGGCGCCAAGCACCAGGAGCAGGCCGCGCCCATCCCCGGTCTTTGCCGGCCAGGCGGTCGGCGGCCAACCGTCCCGTGCGGAAGCGATGGCGCAGGTAAGAACGGTCCGCCCCGGCTGCGAGACGGTGTCGACGGCGACGACGGTGCCCGTTGCGAGGAAGAGAGCCGGGTCCGGGTGATGGGCGAGCTGCGCCTGGAAATGCGGATCGTGGCAGTCGATGCATTCCGTGGTCCAATCCGGGTGGTTGCCGCCGACGGCGATGCTCGAATGCATGCCCGCCCGCGGCGCCGCCAGTTCGGAGGGATGGTCGACCGTACCGTCATGGCAGCGCAGGCAGATGAAATTCCGCAGCGTCTCGTCCGCGGTGGGCGAAGCCGGGGGGAAATCCGGCGGCCAGATGGAGGCATCCAGGGGATAGGCATGGCAGCTGCCGCAGGAAAGGCCGTGTTCCTCATCGTGCGGTGCATGCAGAAAGGAGGCGTGGCCGGCAGCGGCGGAAAACAGGAAGAGCGCGAGGACGCACAGGAAAAGTGACGGACGGTGTTTCCGCGTCTGCATGAGGGCGCCCCTCCGTGGTGGGTGATAGACGTAGTGGCAAGGAGAAGGCAAGCTTAAATGAATAGCCATTCATTTGCAATGGCGATTTTCCCAGCCCGGCCCATGGCATTCCCGACGCGGGGCGGAAAGCCGCCGTTCATCCGGTCGGCAAAAGGGGGGGGCGTTGTGTCGACGCAGAAAAGTGTTTTCCCGGGGCAGGGTGGTGCTGGTATCCTGTCGGCAGGCGGACGGAGGTGCGGACAGGGTCCATGTTCCCTTGTGTTGCCGGAGGAGAAGCAATGAAGAACGAAGAGTACCGCAAGCGGGCACTGCAGCTCCTGCCCTGGGTCTGCGCCAAATGCGGCCGGGAATTTTCCGGCAAGAAACTGCATGAGCTGACCGTTCACCACCGGGATCACGATTACCGCAACAATCCGCCGGACGGCAGCAACTGGGAGCTGCTCTGCATGTACTGCCACGACAACGAACATGCCCGCGGCCTGGAATCGGAATGGCTGGCCGGCCAGGAGCGGCACGGGGAAAAGGAGCCTGGCGCCAGGCATACGCCGTTCGCGGAACTGTTGCGGCGGACGGAACCCGGCCGGAAAGGAAAAAAGGGCTGACGCGTCCGGCGGGCGGCAAGCGGAGAAAAATGCACAGCGGCCGGAAGAACTTGACGAGTTCCAGCAGTGTGACGACAGCATGTCGTTGCTGAACAGGGGTGGGGATAACCGGCGGAGGATGCTAACCCCTGAAAGCCTTGGGATAGTGGTTGCGGATGCTTTCGTCCCTGGTGAGAAGCGTGGCCTCCCGGGCAGCGGCCGTGGCGGTGATGATCCGGTCGAAGGGGTCTCGGGTCCAGCCCTGGGGCTGGGCCTCGGTGATGATTCGCATCAGCGGCAGATCGCAGACGGCAAGTCCGATGGTGCTCGCCAGGTTTTCGAAGCCCCCCCGGCGAGACGGTCAACCGTTCCGTTTCCTGGAGATATTGCAGCTCCAGGAGAACAACGGGCGAGATCAACAGATCGTTTTCCTCGATTGAGCCGCAACAGGAAGAAGGGCATTTTCTTTCCCCCCATTATCACGCTTTTCTCCTTCCGATGGGGAGAATTTTCTGATAAGTTCTCCTTTGTTCAGGGAGAATTGTTTATGGCGGAATATCTTTCCCAGGCGCAGAAAGAAGCCCTGGCCGAGAAGTTGGCGGAATCCCTCAGCCTTCCTCTTCCCCAGGTGACGCGGCGACGAGTGTACGGGGCCGTAACCTTGCCCGGCAAGGCAACGGCAGTGGTCGGCATGCGCCGGGCCGGCAAGACAAGCTTCATGAACCAATTGCGAGGGGAGCGGCTGGCCGCCGGGGTGGACCAGACCCGGCTGCCTGCCATCAACTTTGAAGACGAACGGCTGGCCGGGCTTACGGCCGCACACCTTGATTTTCTGCTGGAAGAATACGGACGCAGGGTTCCCGACTCCGGCCGGCAGGAACCCGTTGTCTGGTGCCTTGACGAGATCCAGGTGGTGCCGGGCTGGGAATGCTTCGTTCGAAGGCTGCTCGATTCCGGTCGGGCGGAGGTCATCGCAATCGGTTCTTCGGCTGCTCTCCTGTCGAGGGAAATCGCTACCGCCATGCGGGGGCGGGCCTGGGAGGTGCCGTTGTATCCTTTCAGCTTCGAAGAAGCCTTGCTGCATCAGGGACAGATGGTGCCTGACGATCCTGGTTTTCTGACCGGTTCCGAACGAGCCGGTCTTGAACGGGCATTTCTGGATTGGCTCGCGGTGGGAGGGTTTCCCGAGGTGCAGGGGCTCAAGATCGGCGCCCGCCGCCAGCTGCTGCAGGACTATGTGGACGTTGCCATGCTGCGCGACATCATGGAGCGCCACGGTGTGAGCAACGTTACCGGCCTGCGCTGGTTGGTGCGTCACCTGCTCGGCAACGCCGCCGGACTCTTCAGCGTCGAAAAGTTTCATGCCGCACTCAAAAGTCAGGGTGTGGCGATTTCCCGGGACACAGCGCACCAACTGCTCGCCCACATCGAAGACTGCTTCCTCGTGCGGACAGTCTGGATGGAATCGGCCTCGGAGCGGCAGCGCATGGTGAACCCGCGCAAGATCTACCCCATAGATCATGGGCTGATCCCGGTCTATGACCGCAGCGGCCGGGGCAATCGCGGTCATGCCTTGGAGAGCGCCGTGCTCATCGAGTTGGAACGCAGGCGGAACAGTGTCACCTATGTCCGCACCCCGGATGGTTTTGAGGTCGATTTTCTCGCCCGCGGGCCGGCCGATGAGCTGGAACTGATCCAGGTCTGCGTCGACGCGAGCGATCCGGCAACCGCCGGCAGGGAATTGCGGGCCCTTGCCGAGGCAGGCGACCTGTACCCTGGTGCAACCCTCAGGCTGTTGACCCTGACCCGGGATGGCGCCCCTGTCGACACCCC
>JBFLZZ010000057.1:0-25786 GCA_040755255.1 Thermodesulfobacteriota bacterium | reverse complement strand
CTCTTCGACGACGACACGCCACTCGCCCTCATTGCGGCCCTGCTGCCGGATGTGCTGGTCAAGGGCGCGGACTGGGACGAAAACGACATCGTCGGCGGCCGCGAGGTCAAGGCCGCCGGCGGCCGGGTGGTGACGATTCCCCTGGTGGCGGAGCGTTCCACCACCGCGGTCATCGCCCGGATCAGGGGCAACAATCCATCAAGCTCGGAGTGAACCCATGCAGGAAGCGAAACAGGGTCTTCTTCTCATCGCGGTGATCGTTGCGGCGACGGCCGCCCTTCTCCACCTCGCCGGCCCGCCGGCCCGGCAGGAAGCCGCCGACGCCGCGCCCCCCGCCGCCGCTCCCGAGGCCAGACCCCAGACGGTCTGCCCGGTGATGGGCGGCAAGATCGACAGGAATCTCTATGTGGACGTCAAGGGCAAGCGGATCTACATCTGCTGCCTGGCCTGCGAGGACGCCATCAAGGTGGAACCGGACAAGTACATCGAGAAGATCCAAAAACGAGGGGAAACCGTCGAAGAATCGCCGAGGCGGCCGTCCCCCTGAGAAACGGACGTCATCCGCCCGCAAGGAGGACTGCTTGCCATGTATACCCACCGGGGCTTGTGCGCCCCGCCCCCTCCCCAACCTTTCCGCGCCTTTTCTGCCATTGGATGTCTATGGAGAAAACAACCAACCCCGAACGCAGGCTCTTTTTTCTTGATTGGGTACGAAGCGTCGCGATTCTGCTGATCATCAACGCCCATTTCAACGATATGCTCAGGGAATACGGCATTCCCGCCCATGTCTTTCATTCCAATCCGTCGGGGCTGGGCGTTTCGCTGTTCATCACCCTTTCCGGCGCTTCCCTCATGGCCGCCTATGGCAAGGACCTGGGGGGTGTCAGCTCCTTTTTCTGGAAACGATTCCTGACAATTTTCCCTCTGTTCTGGCTTTGTTATCTTCTTTTCTACGTCGCATTGAGTGTGCAGGGCGGCACGTTTCCCCCCATGCAGGGCAACCCTCTCAAGTATCTGCTGACGCTGACGGGGTTCGATGGTTTTTTCCTGTATAAGGCTAGCAATTTCTATCTTATTGGCGAATGGTTTCTCGGGCTCATCATTCTATTTTATCTTTCCTTCCCCCTTCTGCGGCATGCGGTGCTCGCCATGGGATACTGGGTCTTACCATGTTCGCTTCTTCTAATGGTCATCGCTGCGCATCTGCACAATATCTGGCAGGTGGAGATGGGTGCAAATCGATTCCCCCCAAGCCGTCTGATGGAATTTATCTGGGGGATGACCCTGGTCTGGTATTTCTGTCGGCAGGATGTGACATGGAAAGAGCGGTGGAGATTTCTTGCCGCAGCCGCGGCGACCTTCACCGGAATCTATTTTTTCCTGAAGCCGGCATGGCTGATGCCTCACATTCTCGCCGGCCTGGCGGCGTTTCCTATACTCGCCTTGCTTGCCTGGCCGCTGGGCTCTGGCGCGATGCAATCGCTGACAGGGTTTGTAAGCAAATATTCCTATGGGGCCTTTCTGGTGCACCACCAGTTTCTGGCTTTCCTTTTCGCCTTCACCACGTTGCCGAGGTACCTTTTTCGCGAAGGATCCCTCTATCCGGTATTCTTCGCCTATGTTACCCTGGTGTTTATGCTTTCCTATCTTGTGACCCAATGCTGCCAATTCGCGATTGGCAGGCTGCGCGGACGAAAATCCTGACCAGCCGGCGGGCACGCCCGACAGGCTCGCCCCAGCGCATCGGAGCCGCGCGCCGATTGACATCCCCACGACCGGCGTCATATGATGATTCCGGCCATCCCTTTTCCTGCCACTCTTCCCCCGATCCCTCTTGAAGAGAGGTAATGACGCTTGACAGCCAACAAGCCGGTCATCAGCCCCCTGCGCCTGTTCTTGCTCACCGCGGCGTGTGCCTTTGCCGCCGAGGCACTTGTCATGCTCGTCCTGCCTGCCCTGCCTCTCGATTCCCTGTTCATCGAGGCCATTGCCGACGCGCTCCTGCTGCTGCTGATCCTGACCCCCTTCCTCTACCTCTGGCTCTATAAACCGCTGGTAACGGAAATCCACAGCCGCACCCAGGCGGAAACCTGCCTGCGCCGCGCCCATTCCGAAATGGAGAGTCTGGTCGCCATCCGCACCGCCGATCTGAGCCGTGCCCACGCGGAGATCAGCCTTACCGCCCAGGTTTTCGACAACGCCGAGGAAGGAATCGTCATCACCGATCCCGAGGGCAACATCCAGCGCACCAACAGCAGTTTCACCCGAATCACCGGCTATGACGGCGACGAGGTGCGCGGCAAAAATCCCCGCCTGCTGAAATCGGGCCATCACCAGCCGGAATTCTATGCCCGGATGTGGGCGGCCCTCAAGGAGAAGGGGGGCTGGCACGGCGAGATCTTCAACCGCCGCAAAAACGGCGAGGTCTATCCGGAGTGGCTTTCCATCTCCGCCATCCGCGACGAACAAGACCAGGTAAGCCATTACGTCGGCGTCTTCTCCGACATTTCCGAACTCAAACGCACCGAGGCGAAACTGAAGCATCAGGCCTACCACGATGCCCTGACCGGACTGCCCAACCGGCTGCTGTTCCTGGACCGGCTGAGCATGGCCCTCCATCATGCCGGTCGCAGCGGGGAAAAGGTCGCCGTTCTCTTTCTCGATCTCGACAACTTCAAAAATATCAACGACAGCCTGGGGCATAACTTCGGCGATCTCTTCCTCCTGGAAGTGGCGGGGATCCTCCAGCGTACCTGTCGCCAGGAAGACACCATCGCCCGCCTGGGAGGAGACGAGTTCGTCATCCTGATGCCCGGCGTCGAGCAACCAGGGGGCGGCGTCACTCTCGCCAAACGATTGTTCACCGCCTTCGCCCAGCCGTTGCAGATCAAGGGCAACACCCTGCATGCCGGCTGCAGCATGGGGATAACCTTTTTTCCCGACGATGGCGATTCACCGGAAATCCTGTTGAAAAACGCCGATCTGGCAATGTACCGCGCCAAGGAAGGCGGCAAACGCAGCTATCAGCTGTTCGCCGCGGAAATGCACAACCGGGTCTCCTATCTCTTCGCCTTGGAGAACAAGTTACGCCTTGCCCTGCCTGAACGGCAGCTCGTTCTCCATTACCAGCCAAAGGTGGATATCGCTACCGGCGGAATCAGGGGGGTCGAGGCCCTGCTTCGCTGGCAGCAGGAGGACGGCACGCTCGTCCCGCCCGGCGATTTCATCCCGCTGGCGGAAAGCACCGGTCTCATCGTGCCGATGGGCGAGTGGGTTCTGGCCACCGCCTGCCGCCAGGCGAAATTCTGGCATGACCGCGGTTATCCCCTGCAGGTGGCGGTCAACCTCTCCTGTCGGCAGTTCATGGAAAAGGATCTGGTGGAACGGATGCTGGCGATACTGGCCGAGTCCGGCCTTCCCGCCCCATTTTTGGAACTGGAGATCACCGAAAGCCTGCTGATGCAGAACCGGCAGCTGGCCTGCGACATACTCGGCCAGTTCAAACAGAAAGGGATCAAGGTGACCATCGATGATTTCGGCACGGGCTACTCGTCCCTCGCCTACCTCAGCAAACTGCCCATCGATGCGCTGAAGATCGACCGCGCCTTCATCCGGGACCTTCCCGATAACACCGCCGACGCGACCATCACCCGTGCGGTGCTCACCCTGGCCAAAGGCCTCAGGCTGGAAACCGTGGCGGAAGGTGTGGAAACCGTCACCCAGCTCGAATTTCTGCGCCCGCTGGGCTGCGACATGCTGCAGGGTTTTCTGTTCAGCCGCCCCCTTCCCGCCGAGGCGCTGGAAGAGATGCTGCGGGCGGGCAGGACCCTTACCGTCTGATCCGCGACGATCGGATGGTTTCCGTGGATTTGCCGTTACCGGGGGATGCGGGCTCTGGTTCAAACGCCCCGCACGGACAGAGTTGCGTCCAGTCGCCGGGGAGAGAATCGACATCGGCGCCCAGTTCGGCGAGGAGCCACTTGAGCTCGCGCTCACTGCAGTTGACCGAGGAACGCTGGCCCGAGGCCACGTCGGCCAGCTCCTGGCGGAGAAAGGTTTCCAGGCGTTCCGCCGCCTCCCGGCGCAGCGCGTCGAGGTCGAATCCCTCACGGCGGCAGTAGGCGGCCAGCCGTTGCCAGTTGGCGACGGCGCGGGCGAGTCCGCGGTAGACGCGCTTATCGCGCAGGCCGGGGTCGAGATCGCGCAGCAGGATCCGGCGGTAGCGGTCGCGGACGGCGAGCTTCAGCGGCAGAAGGTCACTGGCGCTCAGTTCGAGCCCCGGCCCCTCCGCATCCGTGGTCAGATAATGGAGAGAGGCATGGTAGGCGACCTCGGGGATCTCCCCGGAGTTGACGACGAGCAGCAGTTCGTCATCCAGGGCCGCCCGTATTTCCTTTTCCGTAACCGCCATCCTCTATGTTATAAGAAACAATCCTTCAACCTCCGCAACCTGCCGGCGCGACCCGCATGATGGAATCGCTGAAAATACTCTTTCCCGTCTCGGGCGTCGAGACCTATTTCTTCGTGCCGCCGCTGCTCGCCTTCGTCATCTCCTTCTTCAGCTCCTTCGCCGGTCTTTCCGGCGCCTTTCTGCTGCTGCCGGTGAACATGAGCCTCTTGGGCTTCACCTCGGTGGCGGTCACCTCCACCAACTTCCTCTACAACGTCATCGGCATCCCCGGCGGAGTTGCCCGCTTCATCCGGGAACGGCGGATGGTCTGGCCGCTCGCCCTGGCGATGACCGCCGGCACCCTGCCCGGGGTGGTGATCGGCTACTGGCTGCGGATGCGGTTCTTTCCCGACCCCCGGGTGTTCAAGCTCTTCGTCGGCGTCGTCCTCCTGTTCATGTCCTGGCGGCTTCTGGCCGGGCTGCTGGCGAAAAAACGGGTGGCGCCGGCCCTGATGCTGATCGAACACCTGCGCTGGGATCTCCGCACCATCTCCTACACCTTCGCCGGCCGGGAGATCGTCGTGCCGGTTTCGCTCCTCGTCCTATTCTCCTTCCTCGTCGGCATCGTCGGCGGCATCTACGGCATCGGCGGCGGCGCCCTCTACGTCCCCTTCTGCGTCGGCGTCCTCGGCATCCCCATCCACACCCTGGCCGGCGCCTCGCTGTTCGGCACCTTCGTCACCTCGATAGCCGGCTGCCTGATCTACAGCACCCTGCCGGTGGCCGGCGGCCAGACCGCGCCGCCCGACTGGCCGCTCGGCATCCTCTACGGCCTGGGCGGCCTGGCCGGCATGTACAGCGGCGCCCGCTTCCAGAAACACATCCCGGAACACCTGATCACCGCGGCCCTGGGCCTCTTGCTCATCTATCTCGCCATCGGCTACATCGTCCAGTTCTTCGGCTGATCCCCGCAATAATGCCCGGGCTTTGGGCGGCCATCGATGGTAACAGAAACTGGCGCATCGTCTTCGAATTCACCGACGGCAACGCATACGTCGTCGATTACGAGGACTGTCACTGAACTGAGGTACCGACATGGCCATGCACAATCCGCCCCACCCCGGAGAATTCATCAGAGAATGCAGTGGGGTCAGGCTTCCAAGTTGTTAAGCTTCCCAAGCTCAGCCTTGAGTGTTCTCACCTGCTCGGCCAGGTCTGGCGTCTCCTGCATCCGGTCCGTCAGACGGCGGACTGCCGAACTGATACTTCCAAGGTCCCGGTTGACATGCCTTGCGACATCGGAAAGGGTCGCGCAACCCAACTCCCGCGCCAGCCAGCCCACCACCGCGCGCGCCTCGGCGGCTGCCCTTTGCTGGGACTGCCCCTTCAACCTCGCTTCGTCCATATGATACGCGCGGCACACCGCAGCGGCGATCTCTCTTACCGTCAGTCGCAAAGGTTTTTCGGCGCCGCAGTCGTAAAGGCACTTGTCCGCAAAGCTGTCGTCGCCGAGGATCCGCGGATCTTCTCCCCCGCCGTGAAACTCGGGCCGGTATGCTTCGCCCAACCCATCGCGCACGAAAGCCCTGTACCCCGCCCGTGCCTTGGCGACCGATTTCCCGAACTGCCCAAGCACCCAGCCGGTGGTCAGCCAGGGGAGAAACTCCTTGCCGAGGTAGGCCTTGTGACCACTCCAGGGATATTCCCCGGGATCCTTGACCATTCCGGCCCGCACCGGATTGAGGTGAATATAGCGGATCAGTTCGAGCAGATAGCTATCGCCATCCACCAGAACGGCTTTATAGCGCCCCTGAAAAAGGTGGCCGGTTCTCTTTTCTCGCTGGTTGACCCAGCGGGTAAAACGAAAAGAAAGATTCTGCATGCCGCGTGACAGGGGAATGTCGCCGGCCTGCAGTGCAAGATGGATATGGTTGGTCATCAGGCAGAAGGCGTGAACCCGATAGCCGAACCGGCTGGTTCCCTCTTGCAGCAGGAGGTAGAAACGGTACCGGTCGTCGTCGAGGAGAAAGACAGGTAGGCCACCATTGCCGCGAAGGATGACGTGATAGAGTCCGCCAGGGAGATGTATACGTGGTTTGCGTGCCATGTCGGGAAGATACCTGCCGCCAGCAAACTTGTCAACTTGGAAGCCTGACCCTATTTGCTCACCGATTACCTTAAGGGCAACTCAAGGAGACACAACCGGCTGACGGACTATTTTCATCGATCAGCCATCGTCAAATCGGGAGCGCCTGTAAAGATCAAAGGCAGATTACCCCTTCATTCCTTCTCTGCTTTCTCCTCATCCCTGCTAAATAATTCCGGATTCAATCCATCCAAGTCCCCCTCAATGCCACGACTAAGTTCTATTTCGACGTCAAGCCCACGCGACAGATCCGGTTCCAATTGGACAAAATATCGATCAGCAAAAAAAGGTAAATGCCAAACTTTTGGCGCCGGGCCAATGATAGTCATGGTCGTGCCTACTGGAATTACGCATTGAAATGCCATCCAAGCTCTTTTGGCATTTTCTTTTGATGATAAATATGCATACGCTGTTTCACTGCTAAGTTGCCTATCGTTAAGATTTTTATATACAGCTATCAAATAAACAGGTCTGACGATTTTATACTTCCGCTCCGGCTGCAATTTTTCGTTCGCATAGCTGGAGTAGCAAAAAATAAAACTGACGACTGTGAATAGTAAGAGAGCTAACGAAATACGCATTTTTAGAAAGTCAATTTTCATAATTCTTGATCTAAATGTTACCAGCTACCAGAAGCTCCGTGGCCTTCACATGGAGTTGCTTGCTCTGGGAGGGATGGCTGCTCAAGAATGCCTAAAGACCTTAACAATTCTACCGTTACCGCTAAATTATAGACTGAAGGCATCGATGGAATATTGACTAACCAGTCTGGTAATCCAGCGCTGGTTGCCATGCCCACAAAACTATCGTGCATTTCGCCAAAGGTATAACCTGCCGGCACATACTGTTCAATAACTTCGCTTATGTTGCCTTGCGGTGGGACAATTGTTCTGTCACGTCCAACAACACCAGGCGGTTGCCAATCTTGTCGGAACCAATAAAGTCCCAAAGGATCGATAAAGTTTATGGGATTATTTTGGACATACCCATACAGATCTGTATCCCCACCCGCGAATAATATGGGATCCTTGGCAATCCAGCGGCCGATCTCGGGATCGTAATCGCGGTAGCCAAAATGCACCAAGCCGGTGTCCCGGTCGGCGAGGCCGCCGGCAAAGCCGAAGGGCAGCGCCAGGGCCGGGTTGCTGTCGCTGATGACGTTGCCGAAGGCGTCGGTGTCGATCCGCTTGACCACATTCCCCGCCGCATCCGTCACCAGCCGCAGGGTGCCGGTCGGGCCGTAGGCGAGATAGTAGGTAACGCCGGCCATGGTCATCGCCACCGGCAACCGGCCGTCGGCGTACTCGAACCGCATCAGCAGATGATCGCTGCCGTCGTACACCGCGAGCAGGGTGGTCATATCCTGCCACAGATATTTCTCCACCACAACGGTGTCGATCTTCTTGGCGACCCTGCGCTGCAGCGGATCGTAGACGTATTCCACCACCCGGCCGTCCGGCAGGCCGACCCGGACCAGGTCGCCCCGGCTGGAGTAAGTATAGGTTGTGGTGGCCGCGCCTTCGGTCTTGCTGGCAAGGAAGCCGTCGACGTCAAATTGGTAGGTTGCGGAACCGGCGGACAGCAGATGGTCCTCAACGGAGTAGGCGTAGGTGCGGCCGGCAATACCGCGGCCGGTGTTCATCTCGTAGGTGCGGGCGTTGTTGGCGCCGTACCGGTACTCTTCCGTAGGCACGCCGTCGCTGAAGACCTTGAGCAGCCGGCCGGCGGCATCGTACTCGTACTGCCGGGTGGCGGCGGTGCCGGCCACGGTCTCGTTCCGCTGAACGATCCGTCCGGCGTCGTCATGGGTCAGGTTCCAGTCGGAAATCTGCTGGCCGCCGACCTGGATTGTCTGCGATTTTGGTTCGCCGTAGCCTTTGAACCCTCTGCTTTCGGCATAGGCGCCGCCGCTGACCGTGAGCGGCAGGCCGTTGGCCGCGTCCCGGCCGATGGCGAAATTGCCGGCGGTGGTGAGCAGGCCGTCGGCGTCGTAGGTGTAATTGACCGTGGTGCCGGCATAGGTGAACGAGGTGGCGACGAAATCGTTGTTGTAGACATAGCGCAGCACCTGGTTCAGGGTGCCGCTGCGGCTGTCGGAAGTCAGCAGCGAACCGTCGTAACCATAGGCGATGCCGTCGACACCGTTGGTCACCGAGCCGACCCTGCCGGTGCACAGGTAGGTATAGTCGATGCTCGCCTCCGGGGTCAGGATATGGCTGAGCCGGTTGGCGTCGTAATAACCCAAAACCAGGGTCATTGCGAGCGTAGCGAAGCAATCCATGAGTATGTAACTCACTGAAAATACTGGATTGCTTCGTCGCTCCGCTCCTCGCAATGACGCGGGTTGCCAGTTTTTACGGATCCATCTTCTTTGGCCGCCAAACGCCAAAGAAAGGAACGTCCCGCCGGCAGGCGTCCAGCTTGAGAATATCCTCCTCGCCGGAAATAGACTGAAGATTCGAGGTAATCAGATAGCCAGAAGAGGGGACGCCTTTACCAGTTGGTCGTCTTCCCCGACAAAATGGGCGCGGGCGCTGCTCCAGGGATACTCTCCCGGGTGGGCGACAAGACCGGCCGCCACGGGATTCATCTCAACATATCTGGCTGCGGCAAGCAGATACTTCTCATCCAACAGGAAGGAGGCGAACCGTTCCTGCCAGAGGTGTCCACGCCAATTTTCACGGAAATTGATCCTCCGGGTATAGCGGCGGTGCGCTTCCCCGATGGCGCGGGCGAGCGACTCCGGGCTGGAGGGGACGGCGATCAGTCCCCAGCGTCACAGCAGATACAACAGCAGCATCAGCAGCACGGTGAAGATGGCGGTGTTGCCGATGGAGAAATTCACTGCCCGGAACTTGCGGAGATGATGGGCCGCCATCTTCTCGATGGTGGCGCAGGGCATGCCGGTGAGATCCCAGAGCGAGCGGAAGCCGGCGATGCTGATCCTGGCCGGGCCGTCTCTGAAAAAGTCGGCAAGCCATCCGGTGAAGCCGACGGCGATCCAGCGGTTGACCCGGGCGTTCAGGCCGTTCAGCCAGATGTCGAGCAGCCGGTAGAAACTGGCTGCCCCCTTGCGGTAGCACCAGTCGGCGTCGAGGTTCACCGCCCGGATCTCGGCCGGATAGATGCCGGCCAGCATCAGCAGGGTGAAGGCCATGGCCGAGAAGAACAACAGCTGGGTCTGGCCGATGATGTGGCCGTAGGTGTACGGGTGGTAGTCGACGGCGTAGGGCAGCAGGCTGTAGAGGTACTGGGGGAAACTGCCGTTGAAGATGCAGAGAAAGGCGGCGAGCCCCATGGCGATCAGCATGTTGGCCGGCGCCTCCTCCACCCGGTGGCCGGCGTCGTGGCCGTAGAAGGTGAAGAAGGGGATCTTGATGCCGGCGTGGTGGAAGACGCCGGCGGCGGCGAAGAGGAGGATGAACCAGGGCAGCCACAGGTGGCCCTCGGCCGCGGCGGACATGATCAGCGACTTACTGACGAAGCCGGAAAAGAGCGGGAAGGCGGAAATGGAGGCGGCGCCGACGATGCAGAACGCGCAGGTCCAGGGCATGGACTTGTACAGGCCGCCCAGGTCGGTGGCGTTGACCTTGCCGGTGCGGAACATCACCGCGCCGACGGTCATGAACAGCAGCCCCTTGAACAGGATGTCGTTGAAGGCGTGGGCGACGGCGCCGTTCACCGCCAGTTCGGTACCGATGCCGATGCCCACCACCATGAAGCCCACCTGGTTGATCAGGCTGTAGGCCAGCACCCGCCGCAGATCGTTCTCGATGACCGCGAAGAAGATGGGAAACGCCGCCATGGCGGTGCCGATCCAGATCAGCGATTCCTCGCCGGCAAAGCCGCGCGCCAGCGCGTAGACCGCGGTCTTGGTGGTGAAGGCGCTCAAAAAGACGGCGCCGCCGATGGTCGCCTCCGGGTAGGCGTCCACCAGCCAGGAGTGGAGCAGCGGCCAGGCGCAGTTGATACCGAAGCCGAGGAAGATGAGCAGGGTGCCGGCGTCGGTCACCCCCAGGTGGCCGAAGGACAGAGAGCCGCTCTGCCCGTAGTGGATGACGATGCCGGCCAGGAGCAAGAGGCCGCCCACCGCGTGCACCAGGGTGTAGCGGAAGGCGGCCTGCAGGGATTGTCTGGTGCGGCGGGCGAGGATGAGAAACATCGAGCTCACCGTCAGCCCTTCCCAGAAGAAGAAGAAGGTGACCAGGTCGCCGGCGAAGATCGCGCCCAGGGCGCAGCCGGAATAGACGAAGCCGGCGACGTATTCGACGTCGTTCTTGAAGTTGACGACGTAGAGGATGCCGATGAAGGCGATGACGTGGAAGATGATGGCGAAGACCCGCGCCAGCCGGTCGAAGCGGACGAGGGTCAGGGACATATCGAGCAGTTCGATCCGGCAGTACTCGCCCGGGGCGATCTGCAGCAGGTTGTACAGTCCGGCCACCGGCAAAAGCAGCATGTAGAGGCTCTTGAGCCGTCCCGGCAGGAGCGGGATGAACAGGGCGCCGATGAGGAAGATCAGGGCTGGGGGTATGGGCTGGATCATGGGCACTGGCTCATTCGGTGTCGTCGTAGTAGCGTTCGTCGCGCATCACCGCCGGCCGCAGCACGTACTTGGCGACCAGCACCAGGATGACGCAGGCGACGAAGCCGTAGATGGCATAGAAGCCGGGCCACTCTTCCCAGGGCATGTGCGTCTCCCTGGCCACCACCAGATCGACGGCGAACAGCAGCACGCAGATGCTGAAAAAGCCGCGCAGCAGCAGAATCAGATTACGGCGGTCGTCCCAGATGTGTTTGCCGTTGTTGACCATGGCGTCTCTCCTTGCGGTCAATGCCCCAGATGCTGGAAGGAGTTGTAGAGAATGGTGGCGAGATAGAGGACGCCCGCCGCGAAGACGGCCAGAAAGACGGGCCGGAACCCCGGCCATGCCTCGTGGGACAGTTCGGTGATCTCGCCCTTTTCGTTGCGTTTCATGAATGCCTCCGTTACGCGCCGCCCATCATCACCTGGACGAAGGCGGCGAACAGTTGCGGCCAGAAGAACAACGCCACCGACACCGTCGCGGTGAACGCCAGCGGCAGCACGCAGCAGACGGGCGCTTCCTCGACCTTCCTGGGAAACATCGCCTCCTCCTCGGTGCAGAAGAAGGCACGGTAGACGATGGGGAAGAAGTAGGCGGCGTTCAGCAGCGAACTGACCAGGTACACCGCCAGCACCGGCCACATGTCCGCGGCCATGGCCCCCCGCACCATCAAGAGCTTGCTGAGCAGGCCGCCGGTGGGCGGCAGGCCGATCACCGACAGCGAGCCGACGAAAAAGGCGGCCATCGTCACCGGCATCCGGCGGCCGATCCCCACCATCTCGCTGATGTACTTCCTGCCGGTGGCGACGAAGATGGCGCCGGCGCAGAAGAACAGGGTGATCTTGCCGAAGGCGTGCATGGCGATGTGCAGCATCGAGCCCTCGACCCCGAGCCTGGTGGCGAGGCCGGCGCCGAGGATGATGTAGGAGAGCTGGCCGACGGTGGAAAAGGCCAGCCGCCGTTTCAGGTTGTCCTGGGAAAGGGCGATCAGCGAGGCGGCGACCACGGTGACCGAGGCGATGGCGCAGATCAGGGTGTTGAGATTGGCGGCGGCGAGCAGGTCGATGCCGAAGATGCCGGTGAACACCCGCAGGATGGAGAACACCCCGACCTTGACCACCGCCACCGCGTGCAGGAGCGCCGAGACCGGCGTCGGCGCCACCATCGCCCCCGGCAGCCAGGAGTGCAGCGGCATGATGCCAGACTTGGCGAAGCCGAACAGAAACAGCAGCAGCAACGCGGTGAGCATCCCCTGGGAGACCCCGGACTGGAAGACGCCGGCGGCGGTGAAGTCCAGGGTGCCCGCCTGCATAAAGGTGAGGATCATCGCCGGCAGGGCGAAACCGATGGAGGTGGCCAGCAGGTAGGTCAGGTACTTGCGGCCGCCGGTGCGCGCCTCCCGGTCCTGGTGGTGGGTGACCAGCGGCCAGGTGGAAAGCGACAGGATCTCGTAGAAGAGATAGAGGGTGAACAGGTTGGCGGCGAAGGCGACGCCGAGGGTCGCCGAAAGGGCCAGGGCGAAACAGCAGTAGTAGCGGGTCTGGCCGTGCTCCTTGAGCCCGCGCATGTAGCCGATGGAGTAGACCGAGGTGACCAGCCACAGGGACGAGGCCACCAGGGCGAAGAGCAGGCCGAAGCCGTCCACCCGGAAAGCGACCGCCAGATTCGGCAACACCCGCGCCACCTCCCAGCCGATCGTGTTGCCGGCCAGCACCGCGGGCACCATGGAGAGCACCAGAGCGAATTTGACGACCCCGGCGGCGAGCGTCCAGAACTCGCGCAGGTTCGGCCGCCGTCCGGAAAGAGCGATGAGCGGAATGGCGAGAAGCGACGCGAGTACGGCGTACAGGGGGGTTGCTGCGGTGAGGGACATCTGCATGGCGGCTACAGTCCTGCCGGAATGGTGCGGCTGATGAGGGAGGTGACGATTTCACCGGTATAGAGGCCGATCACCACCAGCAGCGTCGCGGTGATCACCATGGGTACCAGCATGGCAAAGGGCGCCTCCGCCACCGCCACCTTCGGCGGATGCTGGCCATGGCCCTCGGCCGGTTCCCGGCCGAAATAAGCGATCTCGAAGAGCCGGAAGAACATCAGCGCGTTCACCAGGCTGGAAAAGAGCAGCGCCGCCAGGTAGGGGTACTGGCCGCTGGCCAGCGCCCCCTGAAGCAGGTACCACTTGGAGAAAAAACCGCAGGTGGGCGGAATGCCGATCATCGCCAGCGCCCCGACGACGAAGACCGCGCCGGTAATCGGCATACGCTGGAACAGGTGCTCCATGGCGGCGAAGGAGGAATCGCCCCGCCGGTAGACGATGGCGCTCACCGCCATGAACAGGCAGGAGGTCATGGCGCCGTCGGCAAGGATGTGGTAGGTGGCGCCGGTGAGACCGGAGGCGTCCGCCATCCAGACGCCGCCCACCATATAGCCGACCTCGGCGACGATGATGTAGGTGAGCATCCGCTTGAGGTCGCGCTGGGCGAGCGCGGCGACCGAGCCGAAGAAGATCGCGGCGGTGGCGGTGGCCATCACCGCCTGCTGCCAGCCGACGACGGTGAAGACGTAGTGGGGGTTGAACACCGAGAACATCATCCGGATCATGATGTAGACGGAGACCTTGGTGACCAGAGGCGCCACCAGGCAGCTCGCGGTATTGGGGGCGAGGGCGTAGGCGTTGGGCAGCCAGCCGTGCAGCGGGAACAGCCCCATCTTGATGAAGACGCCGGTGATGATCAGCAGGAAGGCCACCCGGATCGAGGCGCTCGCCTGCAGGTCCGGCGCGGCGATCAGCCCGGCGAGATCGGCCATATTGAGGCTGCCGGTCTTGATGTAGAGATAGCCGACACCGAGCAGGTAGAGGCAGGCGCCGATGGTGCCGAGGATGATGTACTTGAAGGTGGCGAGATAGGCGCGGCCGCCGCCCAGGGCCAGCAGCGCGTAGCCGGACAGGGCGGTGATCTCCAGCAGCACGTAAAGATTGAAGGCGTCGCCGGTGGCGACCATGCCCAGAAGCCCGGTGACCAGGAGCGCGTAGAGGGTGTAGAAGTTGGGCAGCCGCTCCGCCACCTTCTCGCCCGGCCGCCGGAACGGCACCTCGCCCGGAACCGTCTTCAGGGAAAACAGCGCGGTAAAGAGGGCGACACCACTCACCATGGACAGCACCATGGCGTTCAGGTGGTCGATGGCGAGTTCGATGCCGATGGGCGGCGGCCAGTCGCCGATGTGGTAGCGGATCGGCCCGCCATGCACCACCTGCAGCAGCACGTTGACCGCGCAGAAGAAGGAACCGGCCATGGCGCCGGTGAGCAGCAGCCAGCAGAGCCGGTCGCTGCGGCGGCCGAAGATGCTGATCGCAAAGGCGGTCAAGAGCGGGATGGCGAGAATGAGGACGGGATACTGTGCTGCGATCATGCTGCCCCTTGCAGTCCTTCCGAATGTTCCGCTTCGTTGATCTGCTCGAGGATCTCATCCTCCTCGATGGTGTCGTAGACCCGCTGGATCTTCTGGAGGATGGCCAGGGCGACGCCCAGGGTGGCGACGCCGACGACGATGGCGGTGAGCATCAGGACATGGGGCAGCGGGTTGGCGTAGTGCTCCGGATTGACGGCGTGCTGCACCAGTTCCTCGCCGGCATGGTGGATGACGATGGGAATGGCGCCCCCCTTCTTGACGCCGATGGAGACGTAGAAGAGGATGATGGCGGTCTGGAAGATGGACATGGCGACCACCTTCTTCAGCAGGTTGTTTTTGGCGATCATGCCGTAGAGACCGATCAGCATCAGGATGATCGCCGCCCAGTAGTTGTACTTGCCGACGATGTAGGGAACGAGATCCGACATACACTCACCGTGTCGCGCTTGCTGGTATCCGACCGGAAAGGCTGGCCCCGGCGGTCGCGTCGCTTGGGTTGGATTTACAATCCTTCGTCCAGCTCGCCGCCGGAGGCGAGATCGAGGTAGAGGGAAACCATGATGCACATGACGGTGATGGCGACGCCGATCTCCACCCCCAGCATGCCGTGGGAATGGGCCATCTCCTCGCTGGAACGGAGGATGTCCTTCCAGTGGCCGTAGGCGAGGAAGTTGCCGCCCAGCACCAGGCAAAGCGCGCCGATGCCGGCGTAGATCGACACGCCGACCCCGGCAAAGAGCAAGAGGGTCCGCTCCCGGATCCGCCCGAGGACCCAGCGCAGGTCGAAGGAGACCGCCAGGAGGATGAGACTGGCGCCAAGGATGACGCCGCCCTGGAAACCGCCGCCGGGGCTGTGATGGCCGTGGGCGACGACGTACAGGGCGAAGAGCTGCATGGGCGGCACCAGCAGCCGGCTGGCCTCCCGGAGGATGACGTCGGCGTTCTTGCGCTGCGGCCGGGGCGGTACGACCTTGTCGCGCTTGCGGTGGCTGCGGCGCAGGATGCTCATCACCGTGATGCCGGCGCAGAAGATCACCGTGGTCTCGAACATGGTGTCGTAGCCGCGGTAGTCGGCGAGGATGGAGGTGACGAAATTGGGCACCATGGTCTCTTCCATGGAATGCTCGATGTAGTAGGGCGAAACGTGGTTGCTCGCCGGCGAATGCAAGTCGCCCCAGATCGGGAAATCGTCGGCGGCGACCAGCAGCAGGTACCCGAGCAGCGCGCAGATGAACAGGGCGACCGCTTTCAATCCTTGGCCCTCCGCTTGATGTACTGGGCGGTGCCCAGGAGCAGCACGGTGGAGACCCCGGCGCCCACCGCCGCCTCGGTGAAGGCGACGTCCACCGCCAGCATCTCGGTCCAGAGCAGACACATGAGGAAACTGTAGGCGCCGGTGATCACCGCCGAACTGACCAGATCCCTGATCTGCAGGGCGGCCACCGCGCAGACGATGACCATGGGCAGGATGAGCACGTCGTACTGCCAGAGCAGGCTGGCGTCCCAGTTCATGAAAACCTCCCGGTACTCAGGTCCATCGACAACCGCGTCTCACTCGCCAAACGGTGGCATTTGAATGCTTCGTCACTTCGCTCCTTGCAACGACGCGTTCCCCCTTCGTCTTCGCGGGAGCGGCAGGCCCGTGGCGATCCAGTCTTCCTCCGCTGTCTCTGCCGATCGAGGCTGCGCATCTCAGCTGTGGTGCTCCCTATCCCGACGCCGTTCCGGGCCGGAGTACTCGCCGCCCGCGGTGCGCCGCGTCCAGTGCTTGACCCCGGCTTCGTAGCCGGCGTCCATGATGGCGTGGGTGGCGGTGGGGCTGGCGATGAAGATGAAGACGCTGATGAAGAGGATCTTGGCGGTGACCAGCAGGCTGGCCACGGAAAAATCATGCAGGTCGTAGATGGCCAGCCCCAGCAGGAAGAGGACCGAGGACAGGGTGTCGCCCTTGCCGGCGGCGTGCATGCGGGAGTAGAAATCCGGGAAGCGGATCAGGCCGACGGTGGTGCCGGCGAAAAAGAACAGGCCGGTGAGGAGCAGAAAGGCGGCAAGGACATGGCTCAGCATGGCCGGCCCTCCCCTTCGTCGGCGAGCCCCTTGTGCCGCTGGAAAAAGCGGGCTGCGGCCAGGGAGACGATGAAGTTGAGCATGGCGTAGGTCAGGGCGATGTCGACGAACATGTCGATCTGGCCGTTCAGGGAGCCGATGAGGACGATGAGCACCGTGCTCTTGGTGCCGATGACGTTGACGCCGACGATGCGGTCCAGCACCGTCGGCCCGGCGATGGCACGGTAGAGGGTCGCCATCATCAGGAGGAGCAGGGCGACGCCGACTGTGACGAGAAATCCTTCCATGGTCCTGTCCCGTTATTGAGATGAGCGCGCCGGTTCGAAAACCGCCGCCACCCGCCGCTCCATCTCGTTGATCCCGGCGCTGGTGGCGAGATCGCCCGCTGCCTGGCGGCTGACCGCGTGCACCAGGAAGACGTCGTCCTCGACCCGCACCGTCACCGTTCCCGGAGTGAGGGTGATGGAATTGGCGAGCACGAAGCGGGCGAACTCGGTGGCGAGCGTCGTCTTGAAGGTGAGCAGGTGCGGATCGAGTTCCCGCTGCCGGCGCCTGTAGAACATCGCCAGGCTGAAGACGTGAAAGTTGGCGACGACGATCTGCCAGAGCAGCCAGCCGCAGTACCCCAGGAAACGGCCGGCCTCGGCGAGGCGGGCGCCGAGCCCCTTGGCACGGTCCCTGAACAGCAGGTCGGCGGAGGTGCAGGCGACGAGCAGGCAGGAGATGGCCCCCAGGGTCAGATGAAAGGGATCGAACTTACCGGAGAAGAACATCCAGTTGAGAAAAAGCAGGACAAAGGCGACTGCCACGTACATAGATTTCCTCGGCGGCAACGGGCTTCCGGCAGAATTCCGCGCCGGGGCGCCCGGCAGGGAAGGACGGCGAACAGCTGAGAACGGATCAAATTGTATCCCACCAAAAGCGGAAATGACAATGCCAAAAAGATTTTTCCTTCGGTTACGACGGGTTGTTGTCCCTTCCATTCTGTGCTACTAGAGGATGGTCGCCCGGGCATCCTTGCCTCCCCTCCACCCCATGCGGAGACGATCGTGGCCTTTCCCCTGGAAAAAGCGCTTTCCCTGGTGCAGGAAACGGTGGCCGGCCTCGCGGTGCCGGTGGTCGACCTCATCGCCGTCCAGACCCGCGATCCGTTCAAGGTCCTGGTGGCCACCATCCTTTCCGCCCGCACCCGCGACGAGGTCACCGCCAAGGCGGCCGGCCGCCTGTTCAAGCGGGCCGATGATCTCGCGGCCCTGGCCGCCCTCTCCGAAGAAGAGATCGCCCGCCTCGTCCGGCCGGTGGGCTTTTTCAACAGCAAGGCAAGACATCTCGCCGCCCTGCCCGGTGCCGTTGACCATTTGTTCGGCGGCAGGATCCCGGACACGGTGGAGGAACTGGTGCAACTGCCCGGCGTCGGCCGCAAGACCGCCAACCTGGTGGTGGCGGTCGCCTTCGGCAAGCCGGCCATCTGCGTCGACACCCATGTCCACCGGATCGTCAACATCTGGGGCTACGTGCGGACCAGAACGCCGCTCGAAACCGAAATGGCGCTGCGCGCCACCCTGCCGCCCCGCTACTGGATCCCTATCAACTCGCTGCTGGTCGCCTTCGGCCAATCCCTCTGCCGACCGGTGGCGCCCCACTGCGACCGTTGCCCCCTCGAATCCTTCTGCCCCAAAATCGGCGTCACCCCCCGCAAACGGCCGGCCGCCAAAGGAACCACTTCCATGCGCCTCATCTCCTGGAACGTCAACGGCCTGCGGGCGATCGCCGGCAAGGGCTTTCTCGATCTGCTCCGCGACCTCGACGCCGACATCATCGCCCTGCAGGAGATCAAGGCCCAGCCGGAACAGCTCCCCGAGGAAATCCTCCGCCCCGATGGCTACAAATCCTTCTGGCATCCGGCGGAAAAAAAGGGATATGCCGGGGTGTGCGTGTATACCCGCAGGGAACCGCTCACCGTCACCGTCGGCCTCGGCATCGAGGAGCACGACCGGGAAGGTCGGGTGCTCACCCTGGAGTTCCCCGACTGTTTCCTGGTCAACGTCTATTTTCCCAACGCCCAGCACGGCCTCACCCGTCTCGACTACAAGCTGCGATTCAACGACGACCTGCTCGCCTATCTCGACCTGCTGCGGCAGAAAAAAACGGTGGCGGTCTGCGGCGACTACAACGTCGCCCACAAGGAGATCGACCTCGCCAACCCCAAAGCCAACGTCAAGAATCCGGGGTTCACGCCGGAGGAGCGGGCCTGGATGGACAGATTCCTCGCCGGGGGCTGGCTCGACACCTTCCGGATGTTCCACCCGGAGCCGGAGCAGTACACCTGGTGGAGCTACCGGGCCAACGCCCGCGCCAGGAACATCGGCTGGCGCATCGACTACTTCTGCGTCGACGAGAAGAGCAGAGGCAGGGTGAAGGACGCCGCCATTCTCGCGGAGGTCACCGGCTCGGACCACTGCCCGGTGAGCCTGGTGCTGGACTGCGGGTGATAAGGATCAAACCAAGAGGGCGTATCCCCAGATCGAGAACCGCCCGCCGTCCACCTTCATCCCGCCACCGTCCGAGACCTCAAAACCAGTCCCGGCAAGATTGAAGCCAGTTCGTCGACCATCTGACGAGGGGCGCCCCTGCTCCGGCAGTCCCGTATTTGCCCCCGTCATTGCGCAATCCCTTCCTCTGTTGTAGATCATGTGGGACACTTCCGGTCCCCCTTGTGGCATACCATTCCCTGGCTGTACCGACTGGAGCAATACGTTGACCACAAGCCGCGCTGAGGAACTGATCACAGCGTTTGACCGATTCGATGGTGTCTACAAGCGGCAGGAGATGGAAGAGGCCCGCACCCTCCGGCCGGAGATCACCCCCATCCGGACGCAGCCTTGATGGACCGGAATCGATGAACCTTGGAGCAATCGCATGAACAGAAGTGATTCGAGCCCCCCTCCCCATGCGCCGACAGCACCCCAGGGCTGCTCGCGGCAGCGGAGACCAGTCCGGTGCATGTGCCCATGAATCAGTGGAAATACATCCTGTTTCTCGTCATCGCCTCCGTCCTGGTGTTCTTCCGGGTCTGCGGCCATGATTTTCTCATCTACGACGACGCGGTCAACGTCTACTACAACCCCTTCGTCGTCAATTTCTCGCCCGGGAATCTGTTGTATTTCTGGCTCGGCACCTACAAAAACCTCTTCATTCCCTTAACCTACAATCTTTGGTCGGTGCAGGCGAAGATCTCCCAGATCCTGTCCCCTGCCCACGGCACCCTGCTCGATCCCCGAATCTTCCATACGACCAACCTTCTTTTTCACCTGGCCAACGCCGTACTCGTTTTTTCCCTCCTGCGCGGCCTCCTGAAGGACTCCCTGGCCGCGACCCTGGGGGCGCTTTTCTGGGCGGTGCATCCCGTCCAGACCGAGGCGGTGGCCTGGGTCAGCGGCTTCAAGGATCTGCTGAGCGGATTCTTCTCCCTGCTCGCCCTCCGCTTTTTTCTCGCTTACGGGCAGACCGCCTCCCGGGGATGGCCGTTTCGCCACCGGTGGTATCTGCTGGCGACCCTTTTCTTCGTCTGCGCCCTGCTCTCCAAGCCGAGTGCGGTCATGGTGCCCCTGCTCGCCGCGGTCATCGCTTTCTGGCTGCTGGACCGGCAACCGCGCCAGCTGGGCCGGGATCTCCTGCCCTGGCTGCTCCTCACCCTGCCGGTGGTGGTCGGCACCAAGATGTCCCAGCCCGACGACCTCTATCCCTACATGATGCTCCCCTCGCTCTGGCAGCGTTTCCTCATCGCCGGCGACACCCTCTCCTTCTACCTCTACAAGCTCGCCTTCCCCCTGCGCCTCTGCACCGATTACGGCCGCTCCCCCGAGTACGTCCTCGGCCACGGCTGGGTCTATGGCACCGGCCTTCTGCCCTATGCCCTGCTGGGGCTTCTCCTGTGGCGGGGGAGAAAACGGGAAGCACTGGCGGCCGTCGGCCTCTTCGCCGCCTGGCTGCTGCCGGTGCTGGGCTTCGTCACCTTCATCCACCAGTACTACTCCACCCCGGCCGACCGCTACCTCTACCTGGCGCTGCTCGGTCCCGCCTACGGCCTTGGCTGGTTCCTCGCCCGCCGCAGGGAACCCTGGCCGCGTCTCGCCTGCGCCGGCCTCCTGCTGCTGCTCGGGCTGAAAACCGTGGCGCAGACCGGCGTCTGGAAGAACCCCGAGACCCTCAACCGCCATATCCTCACGGTCAACCCGGCCAGCCCCATCGGCCACAACAATCTGGCCATCGTCCTGCGGCACCAGGGGCGCAATCCCGAGGCGCAGGCATACCTCGAGAGACTGATCAGGATCGCGCCGGAATACCACATGGCCTACTTCAACATGGGCAAGATCATGGAAGATCTGGCCATGCCGGAGGAGGCCATGGACTACTACGGCAAAGTCCTCGATCTCATGCCCACCTACGGCGAGGCCCATTATGCCCGGGGGCGGCTGCTGATGGACGCCGCCAACTGGCAGCAGGCCCTGGCCAGCCTGGAGGAAGCGGTACGGCTGAAGCCCTCCTTTGCCGAGTCCAGGGTCAACCTCGGTATCGTTCTGGTGCGCCTGAACCGCCTGCCCGAGGCCGAGAATCAGTTCCGCATCGCCCTGCGCATCGACCCCACCGATCCCGGCGCCTACAACGGTCTCGGCGTCGCGCTGATCCGCCTGGGCAGGAAAACCGAGGCCCAGGCGGCCTTCGAGGCGGCGGTGCGGCTGGCGCCGGGCTACGGCGAGGCCAGGGAGAACCTGGAAAGGATCCGCTCCATGGAGGCGACGGAAGAGTAACGGGAGGGGAGACGGACGGCGGCCGGCCATCCTCCCGCTCTTGCCGCGCCCTTCCCCCGGTTGAAATTCTCTCCTGCCCGGAGTTCTCCTTGCTCTCTGCAGGTACTTTTGGTAACAGAACCCTGTTCGCCGGCGCGCCACCGCCGGCACCGCCCGGCACGGCGTGCCGCTGACGCCATACTGCCCAGGGGATTTCCAAGACATCGCCTCGTTGGCAATACTCATCGAAGAAACGTTTCCTCTCTCCGCCTCTGCCACTGCCCCATCACCTCCCGAGAGTACCGATGACAGAACCCATCGACCGCTATCGCAATCTCTCCGCACCGGAACAGCTCATCGTCCAGACCCTGACCGTGGCCATGGACCCCCTGGACGCGGCGGCCATCGCCGGCATCCTCGCCCACTTGCCGCCGGCCTTCACCAAAGGTGCCGATCTTTCCCGTGCCGGGGTCAAGAAGCAGCTCGCCGCCCTCGCCCGGGCCAACCTGGTCTACCCGGAGACGAAAACCAAACTGGCCTGCACCAATCTCTACCGCCAGGCCGCCCTTGCCGACGCCCTGGGCAACGGCCTTTTCGCCGCGGTCTGCCAGGAGTTGCTTCGGCAGCAGCCGGTGCAGCTCAACGGCTGGAGACCGTTCGGCACCTACCCGCGCTATCTGCGCCTCCTCCGCTACCGCCTGTTTGAAGGGGCGGAGATGCAGGAGATCGATCAGTTGAGCCGGCTCGCCTCCCGGGAATTTCTTGATCTTGCCGAGCTCTCCGCGGCCCTCTGCGCCCTCTTCACCCCCTTTGACGGCCGGATCCTCTCCCACTTCCCCCCCGCCTCCCAGCAGCTGGTGCTCGCCCACCTGCTGCAGGCGGCCAGCCTCGCCCTCGCCCCGGCCGGGAAACTCTTCGACTTTCTCCGCACCGCCCGCTGGGGGGAGCGACAGGCCGACGCCGACGCACTGCTCGCCCTCTATCTGACCCAATGGGGCTGTCTGCGGGAAGGGCGGGCCCGCTACTCGGCCCTCCCCGAAGAGCAAAGGGCATCCCAGCCCCAACTGTCTGGCTGGCAGCTGGCGCTGGCCGGCAACGACCGGGAGGCGATCCCGGCCTTTGCCGGCGGGCTGAAATCCTTTTTGAAACGGATCGGCAAACGGAAATATTTTTTCGAAGACCTCGCCGGCATCTTTTTCCTGCTGGCCCTGATCAGAAGCGGCGAGCCAGACCATCTCCGCGAGGCGCGCCGCCACATCAAAATGCTCGAAGGGCTGCGTCACCACCCGCTGCACCGGTACAGCCCCACCCTCCAGGACATCCTCGCCCTGGCGACAGGCACGCCCGCCGAGGAGGTGGCGCCGCAACGCACCCCCCGCCGTGGCCTGCCCAAGGAACTTGCCCGCATGATCCTTGCCCGGCAGCGGCAGAAGCGTGGCGCACAGAACCCGATCGGCACCCTGCTCACCATCCTTGTCGATTACTGGCAACGTCCGGACAAATGCCGCGGCCTGTGGGAACAGGACCTGGCCAGGCTGCACCGGCAGGCGACCGCGGCGGGCCATGTCTGGCTGGCGATGGAGAGCGCCGAGCTCCTCGCCCGTCTCGGCGCGGACCCGGCGCGGTACCGGAAAAAGGCGGAGGAGTTGCGCAAGGAACATGATCTTGCCAGCATCGCCGACGTGATCCGGCTGGTGGCACCGTGGGAACGGCGGCTGCGGGCACTGCTCAATCTGCCGGAGGTCCAGAAAGACTCCGCCGCACCCGGCGCGGGAAGCCGCGTCAGGGAGCAGCGGCTGATCTGGCTGCTGGGCTGGAACAAGGGGGACGATTCCTGGCAGCTGACCCCCCGGCTGCAGGTGCGCAACAAGAGCGGCGCCTGGTCGGCGGGGCGGACGATGGCGCTGGAACGACTGGCCGGCGGAGGGGAAGACGCGGGGCTCACCGATCAGGACCGGGCTGTCTGCGCGACCATCGAAAGAGACATCTACGGATATCGCCAGAGCTGGAGATTTCGTGTCCCGGACACGCTGACCGCCCTCGTCGGCCACCCCCTCCTCTTCCAGGAAGACGGCAGCGGCCGGATCGACCTGGTGCGGGGGGAACCGGAACTTCTGGTCACCCGCGGCAGAAACGGCGTCGAAATCAGACTCTCCCCCACTCCCGGACCGGATGAAACGACCTGGACCCTGGTCCGTGAGACGCCCACCCGAATCAAGCTCTTCGTCTTCACGCCCCGTCACCTCGAGGTGGCAAAAATCCTGGCCGAGGGGATCAAGGCGCCGCCGGAGGCGGAAGCGCTGGCGGCCCAGGCAGCGGCGGCGCTGGCACCGCTGCTCACCGTCCATTCCGATCTCGCCGGCACCGGCGGCCGCGAATGTGTCGCCGATCCCACCCCACACCTGCATCTCTTGCCCCACGGTGACGGGCTCAAGGCCGAACTTCTCGTCCGGCCGCTTGCCGGCGCCGAACTCTGGCGACGTCCGGGAAAAGGGGAGCGGAAGGTGTTTGCCGAGGTGGAAGGGGAAAAATGTTTCGCCGAACGTGATCTGCAGGAGGAAAAACGACGCGCCGTCGAACTGATTGAATCCTGCCCGACCTTCACCGGCGGCGAGGAGGAAGACGCCGTGTTTCTGCTGCCCGATCCGGAATCCTGCCTCGATTTCCTCGTGGAACTGCGGGAGCTGGGCGACCGGGTGGTCATCTCCTGGCCGAAGGGGGAACGGTTCCGACTGCGGGGCCGGGCGGACACCGCCCAACTTTCGCTCAACATCCGCAAGGATCGAGAATGGTTCAAGGCGAGCGGTTCACTTGCCCTCGACGATGGCAGCATCCTGCCCCTGCAGCAGCTCCTCGCCCTGCTGGAGCAGCCCGGGGAACGATTCGTCCGGCTCGACGACGGCAGCTTCCTCGCCCTGACCAACGCCTTCCGCAGCCGGCTCGATGCCCTGCGCGCCTGTGGCGAAAGGCGGGGCGACGGCGTCCGGCTTTCGCCGCTGGCAGCGCTCGCCATGGCGGACGGCGAGGAGTTCGCAGCGATCGACGGCGATCGCCACTGGCAGGCCAATCTCGACCGCTTCCGGGAAACGGTCGCCCCGGAGCTCCCCTCCACCCTGCAGGCCGAATTGCGCGACTACCAGGCCGCCGGCTTCCGCTGGCTGGCCCAGCTGGCCCACTGGGGGGTAGGCGCCTGCCTTGCCGACGACATGGGTCTCGGCAAGACCATCCAGGCCCTGGCGGCCATCCTGACCCTGGCGCCGGAAGGGCCGACCCTGGTAGTGGCGCCCCTGTCGGTGCTGATGAACTGGCAGGAGGAGGCCCGCCGTTTCGCCCCCACCCTGAACGTCCTCCTCTTCGGCAGCGGCGACCGCCAGCAGACCCTGGACGGCCTCCGTCCCTTCGACCTGGTGATCTGCTCCTACGGGCTGCTGCAGAGCGAGGCGGAACGGCTGGCGAAGGTCGACTGGCGGACCGTGGTCCTCGACGAGGCGCAGGCGATCAAGAACATGCACACCAAACGGTCCCAGGCGGCCAAGGGGCTGACCGGTCGCTTCCGGTTGATCACCACCGGCACGCCGGTGGAAAATCATCTGGGCGAGCTGTGGAATCTGTTCGACTTCCTCAACCCCGGCCTGTTGGGCTCGTTTCCCCATTTCAGCCGGACCTTCATGACGGCGACCTCCAGCGGCCAGGACCGCAAGACCCGCGTCCGGCTCAAGAAACTGATCCAGCCCTTTCTCCTCCGCCGGCTCAAAAGCCAGGTATTGCAGGAACTGCCCTCCCGCACCGAGATCACCCTCAGGGTGGAGATGAGCGGCGAGGAGGCCGCCCTCTACGAAGCACAGCGGCGTCTGGCGCTGGAAAAGATCGAGGGTGACGCAACGGCGGACCAGCAGAAACGATTCCGCATCCTCGCCGAAATCATGCGCCTCAGGCGCCTGTGCTGCAATCCCGCCCTGGTGCTGCCCGACTGTTCCATCCCCAGTTCGAAACTCAAGGTCTTCGGCGATCTCGTTGACGACATCCGCGACAACCGCCACAAGGCCCTGGTCTTCAGCCAGTTCGTCGATCACCTGGCGATCATCTCCCGCTTCCTCGACGAGCGGAACATCCCCTACCAGTACCTGGACGGCAGCACCCCGGCGGCGGCACGCAGGAAACGGATCAACGCCTTCCAGGCCGGCGAGGGCGACGTCTTTCTCATCAGCCTCAAGGCGGGCGGCAGCGGCCTCAACCTCACCGCCGCCGACTACGTCATCCACATGGACCCCTGGTGGAACCCGGCGGTGGAGGACCAGGCCTCGGACCGGGCGCACCGCATCGGGCAAACGCGGCCGGTGACCATCTACCGCCTGGTGATGGCGGAGACCATCGAGGAACAGATCATCAAGCTGCA
>JBFLZZ010000056.1:0-27284 GCA_040755255.1 Thermodesulfobacteriota bacterium | reverse complement strand
ACAGGCAAAGGAGTGAAGCAATGACCAAAACAATCCTGATCACAGCCATGGCCGCGACCTTTCTCTTCGCCGCCGCCGGCGTCGGCCTCGCCAAATTCACCTGCAAGGTGGAATCGGTGGAGGCGGGCAAGGTGGTGCTCGACTGCGATGCGGAAAAGGCCTCCAAGATCAAAAGCGGCGATGAGGTCGACATCACCAAGAAGAGAAAGAAGCTGGAAGGCTGCTGATCCTGGCCGTTGCAGCGAAGCCGCCCCTCGGGGCGGCTTTTTTTTTGTCGCCCCCGTCTTCGCTCCTTTTTCCGGCAAGGGAAGGTGCCAGGGCCGACTCCCCCGCCGGCAGGGGAGTTTACATTTGTCGGGGCCTGCCGTATATTTCTTCCCTGGCGGTCACAACCACCGCGCCTCGGCGCGTTGGCCGGACTGATCGCCCCGGCACCGATTCCCCCGCACGCAAGGACCTCCATGACAAGCCCGCAACTGCCCGACTTGATCCGCCCGGTGTACGGTCGGATCCTCCGCAAATACAAGGTCGCCTTCGAAACCCTGAAACTCGGGGAGAGTCCCCTGCACCTGCTGCAGGTCACCGATCTGGAGCCCCTGCTCAAGGGCAGGGACCCCTTCCGCGACGTTTCCTCCTTCCCCTTCTGGATCAAGCTGTGGGAATCGTCGATGGTACTCGCCGCCCTGCTCGCCAAGCTGCCGCCGGCGCCGGGCCAGACCCTGCTGGAGCTGGGGGCGGGCCTGGCCGCCCCCGGCCTGGCCGCCGCCCAGGCCGGCTACCGGGTCACCCTGAGCGACTACGAACAGGACATCCTCGATTTCGCCCGGGTGAGCGCCGCGGTCAACGGCCTCGACAAGGTCGATTTCCGGCTGCTCGACTGGAAGAATCCGCCCGATCTCGGCACCTTCGACACCATCGTCGGCGCCGAGATCCTCTTCCGCGAAGAGTTCTTCGAACCCCTGCTCGCCGTCTTCGATCGGATGCTGGCACCGGGCGGCACGATCTATCTTTCCCACGACATGCGCAGAAAAAGCCTGCCGCAGTTTTTGAAGCTTGCGGAAGGGCAGTATGAAATCGCGGTGAGCACCCGCAAGATGCGCTCGGAGGACGAAACCCTCACCGTCATCGTCAACCGGCTGCGACGGCGCGGCTGAGCACGGAGGGTCGACATGCCTGTCTACGAGTACCGACACGACGGCGAAGGCTGCGATCTGGGCACCACCTTCGAATGGCGGCAATCGATCAGCGACCCGCATCTCGACCTCTGCCCGGGCTGCGGCGCGCCGGTCACCCGGATGATCTCCATGGTGGCGGTCAGCACCCCGAAAACCACCAGCGACCTGAAAAATCTCGGTTTCACCAAACTGGTGCGTCGCGACAACGGCGTGTACGAAAACGTCACCGCCACCGGCAGCGAATCGCGCATCTGGGACGCATCCAAGCCGGAGACCATGCCGCACATCCACAAAAAAATCCGTGACTGAACCTCCGGCCATCGATTGGGCCGCGCGCTGGCGTCAGGCGCGCCACAGCCAATCCTGGCAGGGGAAATCGGCCGCCGACTGGAACCGACGCTCCGCCGCCTTCGCCCGCCGCCACCTGACCTCGCCCTTTGCCGACCGGCTCCTCCCCCTGCTGCCCACCCAACCCGACTGGACCGTGCTGGACATCGGTTGCGGGCCGGGCACCCTCGCCCTGCCCCTGTCCCCCCGGGTGCAACGGATTACCGCCATCGACTTTTCCGCCAGCATGCTGGCCATCCTCCGCCGCACCGCCGAAGAAAAAAGCATCGGCAACATCCGCACCGTCGAAGCGGGCTGGGACGATCCCTGGCCCGGGGTCGGAGCCCATGACCTGGTGCTCGCCTCGCGGGCGCTGGCGGTGGACGATATCACCGCAGCGCTTGACCGTATCGACCGCCTGGCACAGCGCTGCGCGGTGATCGTCGAACGGGTCGGGGCCGGCCCCTTCGACCCGGACATCTTCGCCGCCGTCGGGCGATCGTTCTCGCCGGGACCGGACTACCTCTATCTGGTCAATCTCTTGTACGAAATGGGTATCCAGGCGTCGGTTGCGTTCATCGAGCCGCCGGCAACGGGAGGCTATGCCTCGGAGGAGGAGGCCTACACTTCCTCTGCCTGGATGCTGGAAGAGATGACCGGGGAGGAGGAACAACGGCTGCGGCTGCACCTTAAAGAACGGCTCCGCCCCACGGCCACCGGCCTGGTCCTCGAACGGCGGACCCCGGTGCGCTGGGCGGTCCTTTCCTGGCGACGGGACGGAATGGCTGACAGAACAGGGGGGCCAGATCGCCCGCCTGCTTCTTCGCCCCCTCCACCAGGGCCTGCGGGAAAACCGACTTGATCGATTCCGAGGCCATCGCCGCCTTGAACGGTGCCGGCCTCTCGACCGCCCCGGTCACTCGCGCCAGGGTGGCTGATCACGGGGCAGCACCCTGGCAAACATCCTGAACCGCCCTGCTCCGCGCCAGGATCGCCATGGCCTCGTCCCTGGTGATCGCCCGGGTGAGTCCCTCCCAGTTGAACGACAGACACACCTCCGAGGGCTTGCCGCAGTCGAGGCCGCGATGATTCGCCATATGCCGGCACTGGCACATGCCCACCGCATGAGCACCCGCGGTGGCGACGATATGGGTCGCCCGCTCCCAGTCGAGAATTTCGGAAGGATCACCAGGCGGCAGCGACTGCTCGTTGACGAAGGTCGGGGCGAGCTGCGTCTGCCCCGCCCAGAGGGCGCGGGCGACGGCGCCGTTATTCCCGGTGAAGGAGCTCTCGAAAAGATCCGCCAATTCCTTCATCGGCATGTCCGGCCGCGCCCGCATGAACACGACCTCGAAAAAGCCGATAACCACCGGCGGCAGGGTGACATAGCGCCTTCCCTTGCACTCGATGTCGAACACCACCCCGCGGCGGGCCATGTCGGTCAGCCTGTCCTGCAGTTTTGCCTCCTCCATCTTCAGGCTCCCGGCCAATGTCTCCTCTCCGGTGTAACGAGTCGATGGAACCGTGCGGGGCGCCGTTCAGCCCCCCTGCCACCCTCAACGACGGCGACCGCCGGGCGGGTTGGCAAACGAACGGCCGCCGTGGGAGGCGGTGGGGTACATCTTGTTTTCGGTCTTGTCCGGCAGGGTGGCGAAGTGCTTGAGCCGGTTGACCGCGACTTCCGCCAGCCGCTCGACGATGGCGGGCAGATCCGAGGAATGCCACACCTCGGCAAAGCCCGGGGCGGTCGCCAGCCGGTCCCGGATGACAAAGCTCGGGGTGGCGTCGGCAGCAAGGCCGATGTCTTCGTAGGCAACGGTCACCTTGCCGTCCAGCGCCTCGTTCAGAAGCTGCTGGGCGGCGTAGACAAAGAACTTCTTCACGTCCTCCGAGGACTCGGCAAGGTTGATGTTGTTCCGGAAGCCCGGGCGCACCCGGTGTTCGATCTGGACGAAGGATATGGTCTTCTCCACGGCATCCCCTCCTTTGCTGGCGGAATGAACGGCGAGACGCGGCCGCCGCGCCCGCCGTCATTTCCATGCGACGTTCCCTTCAGGCGATCGGAATCCCGGGCGACGGCTCGTCGGAAGAGTTGCCGTTCCCGAGTTCCCGGATGAGATACTTCTTCAGGAGGTTCTCCTGTTCCGGCGACAGATTGCCGTAGGCGAACCGATACCGGCGGACGGGCAGGACCGACGCCGTTCCCCCGGCCTCCTCCACCTCGATCATGTTCCCTTCGACATCGAGCAGGAACAGATCTTCCCCCTCCCTGTCGCCCATGATCAGTACATCGGCACCCCGGCTGAGGGGGGCGATGGGTTCACCGCCGGCGCAACGGAAGGCCATGCCGCCCAGATTGATGTTGTCGAGATCGCTGACGACGAGGCCCGCCGCGGTTTTCAGACAGACGATGCCCCTGACGACCTTGACCCGCGGAGAGGCGCGGCGTTCGCCGGGGTGACGATTACCGCCGGAGCGGCCGTTCTGTCTGCTGCTGCTCATGTTCCTGCCTCGTCTGCTGCGGGTGGGGGGCGCCGTCTTCCTGTATCATGGGGAGCACCGCCATCCTTTGTAAAGACATTTTTCCCGCCGCACCATGGCATGCCGTCCCCTGGCCGCCGCCTCGGCCGCCCACGGCCGGCTTGCCGCTGTCAGAGGCCGTCGCTCTCATTTCGCGATTTCCCAGATGGCTCCCCCCGGGCTCTGCAGGGGCCCGAGCGGGTTCTTGCTGTCCCGGAATTCGTCGATGTGCGGCTTGCCGCCCGCGAGTTTGTAGACCACCAGGTCATCCTGGAAGACGATGATCCCCTTGAATTCCCAGCCGGTCAGCTTGGTTTTCCGGCGGAAGGAGAACAGATCGAAAAAGACGTTGCCGTAGCGTTCGGAGAACACCCTGCGGATCTGCACTTCGTAGGCGGAGCAATGCTCCTCGACGGCGAGGCACTGCTGTATCGCCTCGTCGAGATCCGCGACGGTGATGGACTGGTTGGGCATGAACCGCTGCATGATATCGAGATAATTGAGGATCTGGATGTTGGAGGTCGCCTCGGGCGAGAAGCCGAACTCTTTCAGTTCCGCCACCCGGGTGACGCCGGGGACGATGCGGTCGAAGTCCGCCTTGACTTTGTCGTAAGAGTCCCAGGGCACCACCACCTCCTCCTTGACGCTCGGCAGATAGGAGGTGGAGGAGCAGCCGGTGAACAGAAACAAAGTCGACAGCACAATGACGGAAAGGGGACGGATTGTCTGCATGGCGAACCCTCCGGTTCTGAGAAAACCGCGGTCATCTTTTCGGCGTGAGTTCGGGCAGAAGATCCATCTGCATCCCCTGGATCTGAGAAGGAGGAACACCGCGAACATTCCGAGAAAATGCCAACTGCCGCCAGAGGAGGCGATGCGATCCGCACCTTTTTCGCCCAGACTCCATTTCCTCTCGAAGGCGGCATCGACATTTTCGGAGAGGATCTGGCGTTCCTGCAGGCGGTGGGGCACCTTCTGTTCGAGGGTGGTGATTTCACCTGGTTCCGCTTCCAGCAGAGAATGGACATAATCGGCGCGGAACCTGGCAAGATCGGCCCTGCAGACTGACCGGTCCGGATTCCATTCCGGATATTCCTCAATGATCTGCTGAGCGCTGCCCTCCCGGACAAGCGCCCCTGCCACGAGCTCGCGCTGCGGAAAGCTCCTGCCGCAGATGGCGCCCACCCCATGCTGTTCGCTTTTCCTGCCCATGCCTGTCTCCCTGCCAGTGTCCGGTCACCGACCATCGCGGGGCCATCGAAAATCCCCCTGAATTCTTGTAGCCCCATGTACGGTGTATTGTCAAAAAAATGTCGCGGCAATGAGCAGGCGATACCGGGGTAACCAGCAAACGGCAGAGCAATGGTCCTGTGTTCACCCTTTCCGGAATAGCAATGAATTCCTGCGACAGAGGGTGTATACTTTCTGCAGTGATCGACGACGCACACCCTCCCAGCCTTTTTTTCCCCGGAGTCCGATGATGCAGCGATCTTTCCTTGCCCTGTTGCTGGGCTTCGGCATTCTGGCCTCTTTATCCCTCTTCTTCCTCTCGAAAGACAAGCCGCTCCCCTCCTTCCCTGTCACCGAACCGGCCTCGCGCCAGATCAGTCTCTATCATTATTTTTCCGGCTCCCTGAGCGGCGGCCTCGACGAGATGATCGCCACGGTCAACCGTCGCAGCCCCGACAGCCGAGTAGAAGCGCGCGCCCTGGATCACGAAGGGTTCAAGAGCATGATCCACTCCACCCTGGCCAGGGGTAATCCGCCCGAGCTTTTTTCCTACTGGGCCGGCGCCAGGGTTCAGTCTCTGGTTGATGAGAACAAGCTGACTCCCCTTGACGATCTCTGGCAGGCCCATTCCCTGGACGAACGGTTTCCCCGCGCCCTGCAGGAAACCGCCTGTACTTACAACGGCAAAAAATATCTTCTGCCGATCACCCAGCATGTGGTGGTTTTCTTTTATGACGTGGCGCAGCTTGCCGCGACAGGAGCGGGGCCGCCATCCTCCTGGGAGGAATTCGTCTCCCTCTGCCGCCGGCTGCGCGCCGGAGGAATCATTCCGCTGGCCATGGGGGCAAAAGAGCGCTGGCCTGCCCAGTTCTGGTTCGATTACCTTCTGCTGCGTACCGCCGGGCCCCTCTATCGACAACGGCTGATGGTCGGCACCGCGTCCTATGCCGATCCGGAGGTGAGGCGGGTCTACCGGATGTGGGCGGAATTGCTCCAGGCAGGCATGTTCAATACGGATGCCGGTTCCCTGGATTGGGCGGAAGCGACCGAGCTCGTCTGTCAGGGCAAGGCGGCGATGACCCTGATGGGAACCTGGGCGCTGCAGGCCCTCGATGCCCCTGAATGCGGCTTTTCCGACAAGCGCCGCTACGATTTCTTCGCTTTCCCGTCGGTGGATGTCGGGGTCACCAAGACCGCCGTGGGACCAGTGGACGGCATCGTTCTCTCCACCGGCGCCTTGAATCAGGAATTCGCCAAGACAATTATCGCCTTTTTCGCCGAGACCGAATCGCAGGAGAACATGAGCAGCGGCTCCGGCAGCCTTGCCCCGAGCCTGCAGGTGCCCGGAAACTTCTACTCACCCCTCAAGCAGCGCTTGAAGGCCGAAATAGACGGCTCGCCGGCATGGGCCTTCAACTACGACCTGGCGACCTCACCGGCGGTGGCGGAACAGGGGATGGACAGCTTCGCCGAACTCATCGCCTTTCCCGGTCAGCATCAGGCCATCGTCGAAAACCTGGCACGGGAGGTCGCTTCGCTTCCTTCCGGCGTGTCCCCGTCCCGATCAGGAAGCGGTCAATAGGTATCCACCGGTATCTGCCCCGAGGATCCCCCATGCGTTTTCGTGACAAGCTGGGCCTTGCCGCCTCCTCGATACTGCTCCTCACCCTGCTGGTTGCCATGACCGGCTGGTGGGGCATGGAGCACGCGCTCCAACGCCAGGAGAACTCGCTCGCCTTCACCAATTTCCTCGATGTGAATCTGCAACTCCTCGCCCGGGAAGAGCAGGCCGCGGTACTGGCCGAGGACCTGCAGCCGTCCCGGACCGTCTTTTCCACCCTCGCCGCCTTGCAGCGCCGCCTTGCGGAGGTGCGGACCGCAAGCAACGACCCGGCCCAGCAACGGATCATCGCCAACCTGATCGCTTCCCTCACACAGTACGAGAAACACTTCGCCGCCTATCTGGAACAGCAGGTTGCCATGCAGACGATGCGGAGCCGGATGCTCAACGAATCCCGGCGGCTGCTGGCGAATATCGCGACTATGCCCATCGCGGAGGACAGGGACGGCGCCATGAACCATCTATTGGGCACGGTGCTGCAGACGGAAAAGGAATACCTGCTGGGGATCGAAGAAGTGTCGGAGGCGACCATGCTCGATCGGGTACAGCAGCTGGTCGCTCTTGCGGAAAAACGCAGCGCAACCGCCGGCTCAGCGGACATGCAGCTCCGCCTGTTTCGAATCACCAGGGCCTGCTCGATCTACCTGACAAGCTTTCAAAGCGTTGTCCGGGAAGAAAAGCTCCTGCGCAGCAGCCGCAACATCATGAAACAGTCCCTGGAGCAGGTCAAGGAGGATCTGCTCCATTACAAGAAGAGGGAAACCGCTCTCACCCGCCGGGCCGGGGAACAACTCAAACGCATCAGCGCCGGCGGGGCCTTGCTGGCGCTGATGCTCGGCCTCATCGGTACCATGGTGCTGGCCACCCGGATTACCCTGCCGCTCGCCCGCTTAAAGGAATCGGCGGAGCAGATCGTTGCCGGCAATCTGGATACCGCAGTGCAGGTGGGCGGCAACGATGAGATCGGCGACCTGGGCCGGATGTTCAACCTGATGACCGAACGGCTCAAGGAAACCTTCGCCTCCCTCGCCCGTCACCACGCGGAACTGGAAGACAGAATCCTCCAGCGAACCGCGGAACTGCGCAAGGAGGTTGCCGAAAGAAGCCGGGCGGAAAAACAGGCAATGGATTCGGAAGCCAGGTTTCGCGCCTTTTTCGACAATGCCGCTGACGGCATCCTGATTGCCGACCCGGAAAGCATGCGGTTTCTCACGGGCAACAAGAGGATATCCCGCATGCTCGGTTATGGGCCCGAGGAAATCTCCGGACTGCCGATTTCCGCCATCCATCCGCCCGAGGCGCTGCCGCTTGTCGAAGCCGCCTTCGGAAGATCTGCCGCCAACGACTGGAATCTGGCCGAGGATATCCCGGTTCTGAGGAAAGACGGCACGATCTTTCCGGCGGAGATCACCGCCGCATGGTTCACCGTCCATGACAAGCGATACGTCCTCGCCATTTTCCGCGACCGCACGGAACAGAAAAGAACGGAGGAGGAACGGCTGAAGCTGCGCAAGCTGGAATCGGTTGGGGTGCTTGCCGGCGGTATCGCCCATGATTTCAACAACATCCTCACCGCCGTCCTGGGAAATACCAGCCTGGCCCTGCTCGCCCTGGACAACAAGGAGGAACTGCGACGCTTACTCGTCGAGGTCGAACAGGCCTCGATGCGGGCCCGCGGTTTGACCCATCAGCTTCTGACCTTTGCCAAGGGCGGCGAACCGGTAAAAAAAATCTCCTCCATGGACGAGGTGATCAGGGACTCGGCAAACTTTGTTCTGCGCGGCAGTCCGGTGAAGGCGGTCTTCGATTTTGCCGCGGATCTGCGGCCGGTTTCCATCGACCCCGATCAGATCAGCCAGGTGGTGCAGAACCTGGTGATCAACGCCCGCCAGGCCATGGTCGAGGGTGGAGTGGTACGGTTCCACGGATACAATCTGGCGGCGGACGATCCCATCCTTGCCGGTCTGGGATGCAACCACGCGATCAGGGTGGACATCAACGACACAGGCTGCGGGATTCCCGAGGATCTCCTGGGCCGTATCTTCGATCCCTATTTCACCACCAAGGAACAGGGCAGCGGGCTTGGCCTCGCCATCTGCCACTCGATCATCGGCAAACATGGCGGCAGGATTTCGGTGGAGTCCACCCCCGGAGTCGGTACCACCTTTCATATCGTCCTGCCGGCCCTGGCGGCGGCTGGCGCCTCGGCGAAGAGCCAGACTGCAGCCGTTGCACCGAGTGCCCCGCGCGGGCGGATCCTGTTCATGGATGACGAGGAGATGCTGCAGAGAATGGTTGCCGCCATGCTCGCCCGGCTCGGCCATCAGATGACGGCGGCGGCCGGCGGAAAGCAAGCCATCGACCTCTACGCTGAAGCCTTGGCGGGGGGCGAACCCTATTCCCTGGTGATCATGGATCTCACCATACCCGGCGGCATGGGCGGCAAGGAGGCTGTGCGAAAAATCCTCGAACTCGACAGCTCGGCCAGGGTGGTCGTTGCCAGCGGATATGCAACGGATCCGATCATGGCCAATTTCCGCGACTACGGTTTCGTCGATGCCATCAATAAACCGTTCGGCATGGCGGAACTGCAGGGGCTGCTGCAGCGACTGGCTGGAGAAGAGCCTTTGCGGCAGACGGGCCGTGACTAAATTCCCCCTCCCCGTTGCAGGAGAATAGGCTTTCGGAGAAGGAAGATCCATTCTCCAGTGGTTCTCCTGTCTGCGCGGAATCAACGCGCAACACCCTGCTGCTCACGCCGGATCGATTGGATCGTTTCGTCAAACTTCTGTAAAAACTGGGATCGATCACGCTGCGTAAGCGGCGGCGGTCCGCCGGTCATCTCACCCATGCTGCGGAGCTCCGCCATCAGGTCTCGGGTTGCCACCGTCTGCCCGATATTGTCATCCACGAACTGCTTGCCGCTCGGGCCAAGCACCCGCGCTCCTTTTTTCAGGCAGCGGCTGGCAAGCAAGATATCCGCGGTCACCACGATGTCAGCGGCCTGTACCTGTCCGACGATCCAGTCATCGGCCGCATCCAATCCCTCCTGTACCACCCGCAAGGTAATCCAGCGCTCCCGCGGAACCCGCATCCAGGAGTTGGCCACCAGGGTTACCTCAAGACCGTACCGGCCGGCGACGCGGTACACCTCCTGCTTGACCGGGCAGGCATCGGCATCGACAAAGACATGTAACAAACCAGAACCCTCCCTCGCATCCCGATCCGTCCGGATCTGAAACAGATCACCTGCAGCCGGCGCCGCTTTTTCCTCTCAACCCCGGCAGCAGAACTCTCCTTTGCCTGAAAATACGCTTCTTCGCCGATGGGCACAAGCCTGGTCTTCCGTTCGCCAAGGCAAGGGCTCGCGCCCATCTTTCCTCATGCAAGGGGATTTCCCCTTTCCCGAAGAAATCCCTTCTCCTCCCTCGACGTTCCTTTTTGTCCGCGCCGCACATTATTGCACCGTTCGCAGCACACCGCAAACCGGAAAGACACTGCCGTCGCCAGCAAGCAACAACCGGAAATTACTCGACAAAAACACAGCAGCCGCGACTGGCACACCCCTTGCTGATGTAGGAAAGCAAAGCGAGGCTCCAGCGGACGACGGCAACATAGCCGCCGCCACGGACCTCGCCAACCTCGGGAAACGATCATGGCGGAAACGCTCTTGGCCGAACGGCACAAACAGATCCACCGCAAGGGCGAAAAACCCTTCGAGATCCAATGCAACAAGGACAGCCTCGCCGGGGCGGTGAGCCAGCGGGCCTGCGTCTTCTGCGGCTCGCGGGTGGTGCTCTACCCCATCGCCGACGCCCTGCACCTGGTGCATGGCCCCATCGGCTGCGCGGTCTATACCTGGGACATCCGCGGCGCCCTGTCCTCCGGCCCCGAGCTGCACCGCTTGTCCTTTTCCACCGACCTGCAGGAGCACGACGTCATCTTCGGCGGCGAAAAGAAGCTCTACAAGGCGCTCGTCGAACTCATCGACCGCTACCAACCCAAGGGGGCCTTCGTCTACTCCACCTGCATCGTCGGGCTCATCGGCGACGACATGGAGGCAGTGTGCAAAAAGGTTGCGGCGGAAAAGGACATTCCGGTGCTGCCGGTGCAGTCGGAAGGCTTCAAAGGCAACAAGCGCGCCGGCTACGAGGCGGCCTGCAAGGCGATGTTCAAGCTGGTCGGCACCGGCGACATCAGCTCCATCCCCAGATACAGCATCAATATCCTCGGCGACTTCAACCTGGCCGGCGAGATCTGGCTGATCCGCGAGTACTACGAAAAGATGGGGGTGACGGTGGTGGCCAACATCACCGGCGACGGCAGGATCGACGACATCCGCCGGGCGCACGGCGCCGCCCTGAACGTCGTCCAGTGCTCGGGCTCCACCATGGATCTCGCCCGGATGATGGAAAAGGAGTACGGCACCCCCTCGCAGCGGGTCTCCTACTTCGGCATCGAGGACATGGCCGAATCCCTCTACGCGGTGGCCCGCTTCTTCAAGGACGAGGCGATGATGGCCCGCACCAGGGAACTGGTCCGGGAAGAGTTGCAGACCCTGCTGCCACAGCTGGAACGGTACCGGAAAGATCTCGCCGGCAAGAAGGCGGCGATCTACGTCGGCGGCGCCTTCAAGGCCTTTTCCCTGATCAAGGCCTTCCGGCTGCTCGGCATGCAGGTGGTGCTTGCCGGCTCGCAGACCGGCACCGAGGAGGATTACCGCGAACTCGCCGAGATCACCGACCCGGGCACAATCATCATCGACGACGCCAACCCCTTGGAACTCTCCGCCTTTCTCGAGGAGAAAGGGGTGGACATCTTCGTCGGCGGCGTCAAGGAGCGGCCCATCGCCTACAAGCTCGGCATCGGCTTCTGTGACCACAACCACGAGCGCAAGGAATGCCTCGCCGGGTTTGCCGGGATGCTCAACTTCGCCCGCGAGGTGCACAGTTCGGTGATGAGCCCGGTCTGGCGTTTTGTTCCCCGCGGCGACGATGACCAAGAGTGGGATTCACCCTGACGAATCGATGGAGGAACAGCAATGACCAAGGTAGCCCTCATGCCCTCGCGCACCAATTTCACCGCCACCGTCAACGCCTGCAAGCTCTGCCGCCCCATGGGCGCCGCCATCGCCTTTCGCGGCATCGAGGGGTGCGTCCCCTTTCTGCACGGCTCCCAGGGCTGCGCCACCTACATGCGGCGCTACATCATCAGCCATTTCAACGAACCCATCGACATCGCCTCGTCGTCCTTGGGCGAGAAGAACGCCATCTTCGGCGGCGCGCCCAATCTCAAACTCGGGCTCAAGAACGTCGCCGAAAAATACCATCCGACCCTGATCGGCATCGCCACCACCTGTCTCACCGAGACCATCGGCGACGACGTCGCGGCGATCCTGAAGGAGTTCCGCAACGACACCGCCAATCCCGAGGACCTGCCGATCCTGATCAATGTTTCCTCCCCCAGCTATTCGGGCAGTCACATGGAAGGATTCCACGACGCGATGCTGGCGGCGGTCAGCCAGCTGGCAAGCGAGCAGCCGCCGGTCACCGGCACCCTCAACCTGCTGCCCGGCTTCATTTCCTCGGCGGATCTCCGCTATCTCAAGGACCTGATAACGGATTTCGGCCTGCAGGCGACGGTGCTCCCGGATATCTCCGACACCCTGGACGGCCCGTCGCTGCGGCGCTATCCGCTCATCCCCAAGGGCGGCACGCCGCTGGCCGCCATCGCGGCCATGGGCGGCGCGGCGCTGACCATCGAGTTCGGCCCTACCCTGGCCGGCAGAAAGACCGCCGGCACCTTTCTGGAAGAGCGTTTCGGCGTCAAACGCCATCTCTTGGGCATGCCGGTCGGCATCCGGGCAACCGACCGCTTCTTCCTGCAGCTCGGCGAGGCATCGGGTCGCAAGACTCCGGCCAAATACCGCAACGAGCGCGGCCGGCTGGTGGACGCCTATGTCGACGGCCACAAGTACCTCTACGGCAAGCGCGCGGTGGTCTACGGCGAAGAGGATCTGGTGGTCGGTCTCACCTCCTTTCTCGCCGAATGCGGCATCAAGCCGGTGCTCTGCGCCTCGGGCGGCAACAGCGGCCGCCTGCAGGACGCCATCACCGAGGTGGTGCGCGACGTGCTGCCGGAAGGGGAGTTGCCAGTGGTCCGTGACAACGTCGATTTCCACGACATCGAAAACGAGGCCGCCGCCCTCTCCCCGGATCTATTGATCGGCCACAGCAAGGGCTATCCCCTGGCACGACGGCTGGACATCCCGCTCATCCGGGTGGGCTTTCCCATCCACGACCGAATCGGCGGACAACGAATCCTCCATCTCGGCTACGGCGGCGCGCTTGGTCTCTTCGACACGATCGTCAACACCCTCATCGGCGAAAAACAGAAAAAATCGTCGGTGGGCTACAGCTACATGTAATCCCGCAACCAGCAACAAGTGATTCTCATGCACTCCCCGGCAGGAAACCGGGGGGCAAACACCAGAGGTGCATCCATGACACGGGAAAAAGGACCGGATCTTGCCAAACATCCCTGCTTCAACGCCAAAATGAAGGGGCAGTTCGGCCGCGTCCACCTGCCGGTGGCGCCGGCCTGCAATATCAAATGCAACTACTGCAACCGCAAGTACGACTGCGTCAACGAATCACGGCCCGGGGTGACCTCCACCGTGCTCAGCCCCACCCAGGCCCTGACCTACATGGAAAAGGTGCTGGAAGCGGAACCGCGGATCAGCGTCGCCGGCATCGCCGGGCCGGGCGATCCCTTTGCCAACGCCGAGGAGACCATGGAAACCCTGCGGCTCATCCGCAACCGCTTCCCGGAGATCATTCTGTGTCTGGCCAGCAACGGCCTCGGCATCAATCCCTACATCGAAGAACTGGCGGAACTCGCGGTCAGTCATGTGACGATCACCATCAACGCCGTCGATGCCGCGGTCAGCGAGAACATCTACTCCTGGGTGCGGGACGGCAAGGTGGTGCACCGCGGCAGAAGCGGCGCCGAACTGCTGCTCGCCCGCCAGCTGGCGGCGGTGAAGAAACTCAAGGAGCACAACATCACCGTCAAGATCAACTCGATCATCATCCCGGGCGTCAACGACGCGCACATCCGCGAGGTCGCCGAACGGATGAAGGACCTGGGCGCCGACCTGCTCAACTGCATGGCGCTCTTCCCCAACCCCGGCACCCTGTTTGCCGACATTCCCCAACCCGACAAGGAAACCGTCGCCGCCATCCGCAACGAGGCCGAACAGTTCCTGCCGCAGATGCGCCACTGCACCCGCTGCCGCGCCGATGCCGTCGGCCTGCTCGACCACGACCGCACCGAGGAGTTCCGCGGCTGTCTTTCCGCCTGCGCCAAACTGCCCGCACCGGAGGCGGCGGCGCGTCCCTATGTGGCGGCGGCCTCAATGGAAGGGATTCTGGTCAACCAGCACCTGGGCGAGGCGGAACGCTTCTTCATCTTCGGCAAGGACGACAACGGCGGCTATCGCATCGTCGAGGAACGAACCGCGCCGGCCACCGGCAACGGCATCCGGCGCTGGATGCAGCTGGCCCGCCTACTCGGCGACTGCCAGGCGGTGCTGGTGGGCGGCATCGGCGAAAAGCCTTCGGAGATCCTGGAGAAAAGCGGCATCAAGGCGATGACCATGGGCGGCTTCATCTCCGAGGGCCTGGCCGCGGTCTACGAGGGCAAACCGCTGGGCGCCTTGAAGTGCCGGCGCAGTCCCTGCACCAAGGGCAGTTGTTCCGGCGCCGGCGGCGGCTGCGTTTAGGAAAACAAGGATGGTGAGGTGGACAGACGCCCGCCTCATCACCTTTCGCATCACCTGGCACCATGCCAGCATCACAAAAGGAGTACAGACAGATGATGAAGAACACCTGGGAAAAAGTCTTCGAGTACGCATCCATGCCGGTGCACGGCACCCTGTCGCGCAAACTGCGCAAGGGCGTGAGCCTGCAGATCAACGAGGGGCCGGCCCATGAAAACGCGGTGCTCTTTCTCGGCGAGGAGTTCGTCCGCATCACCACCGACGGCGAGGGCGGCAGCAAAACCAATACCTACTACGACTGGGCGGGCATCGTCTCGCTGCGCACGGTGAGCGCCAAGGAGTAGTCGACCAACCCATTCCACCCGGCGGCGACCGGCCCCTTGCCACGGCCGTGCCGCCGCCGTCAGCGCTTTGCTGTTGCGGGAGGGGCGAATCGATGTTTCAATGCGGGCATTTCCAGCCCCACAACAGGAACACCGCCATGGCCGACTCCTCCGTCCCCCTCGTATTCATTTCCGGCTTTGTCGCCGTGGCCACGGCCGGCTACGTCGTCGCCACCTACAACAACTTCATCAAGTACCGCAACCGGATCGAGGAATCCTGGAGCGGCATCGACATCGCGCTCAAGCGCCGCTTCAACCTGATCCCCAACCTGATCGAAACGGTGCGCGGCTACGGCGAACACGAAGCGGAACTGCTGCAGAAGGCCAGTCGCCGCTTTGCCGGTGCCGGCAACAACGCGCCCGAACGCATGGAGGCGGAAAGCGGCCTGTCCCGCTCCCTGCACGGGGTGCTCGCCGTGGCGGAGGGATATCCCGATCTCAAGGCCAGCGACAACTTCCTCGGCCTGCAGCAGAACCTCAACGAAATCGAAAAGGAGATCCAGCAGGCCCGCAACCGCTACAACGCCGAAGTCCGCCGGTTCAACACCCTGGTGGAATCCTTTCCCAGCCTGTTCATCGCCCGCAGATTCGGCTTCACCCGGAGAACCTACTTCAGCCTCGAACTGGCCACCGAGACTTCCATGCCGCGCGTCGACTTTTCCGACAAAAATGGCGCGCAGGCGCCAAGGTAATGCTACGGGACAGCCTGGAAAACCCGGCCGCCACCCCTGTCGACACGCTGCGCAGGATTTTCGGCTACGCCACCTTCCGCGGTCAGCAGGAGGAAATCATCTCCTCGGTCATCGCCGGCGAGGACGCCTTTGTCCTGATGCCCACCGGCGGCGGCAAGTCGCTGTGCTACCAGATCCCGGCCCTGCACCGGGAAGGGGTCGGCATCGTGGTATCGCCCTTGATTTCGCTGATGAAGGACCAGGTGGACGCCCTTCTCGCCTGCGGAGTGCGGGCCGCCTTCTACAACTCGTCGCTGGCGAGTTCCGAGGCCCGACGGGTGCTTGCCCAGCTGCATCAGGGGGAACTGGACCTGCTCTATCTGGCGCCGGAACGGCTGCTGAGCGAGGGATTCGTCGAGCGGCTGCGGGAGGTTCCCGTTTCGCTGTTCGCCATTGACGAGGCGCACTGCATCTCCCAGTGGGGGCATGACTTCCGCCCCGAATACTGCAAGCTCGGCGGTCTGCGCTCGCTCTTCCCCGACATCCCCATCATCGCGCTGACCGCCACCGCCGAGACCCATACCCGTCGCGACATCCTGGAACGACTCGGCCTGAACAAGGCCCGCTGCTACATCGCCGGCTTCGACCGCCCCAATATCCGCTATACCGTACTGGAAAAACAGAAACCGCTGGCACAGCTCACCGCTTTTGTGGCGGGCAGGAAGGAAGAGGCCGGCATCGTTTACTGTCTGAGCCGCAAACGGGTGGAGACGGTGGCGGAGAAGCTGCGGGAAGCGGGCTTTGCCGCGGCAGCTTACCATGCGGGACTGCCGGCCGCGCAGCGGCGACAGGTGCAGGATGCCTTCCTGCGCGACGATATCCGCATCGTCGTCGCCACCGTCGCCTTCGGCATGGGGATCGACAAATCAAACATCCGCTACGTGGTGCATTTCGATCTGCCGAAGAACCTGGAAAGCTACTACCAGGAAACCGGCCGCGCCGGTCGCGACGGTCTCCCCGCCGAAGCGGTGCTGCTCTTCGGCTACGGCGACATCGCCCTTGCCCGCGGCCTGATCGACAAGAGCGACAACCCGGAGCAGAAACGGATCGAGCAGCACAAACTGAACGCCATGGTGGGTTTTGCCGAGGCCCTGAGCTGCCGGCGGCGGGTGCTGCTCGGCTATTTCGGCGACCGGCTTGCCGCCGACTGCGGCAATTGCGACATCTGCAGCAATCCTCCGGAGATGGTCGATGTGACGGAAGACGCGCGCAAGGCCCTGTCCTGCGTCTACCGTCTCGATCAGCGCTTCGGCATGGGCCATGTGATCGAGGTGCTGCGCGGCTCGAAAAAGGAACGCCTTCTGCAACTGCGCCACGACCGCCTTTCCACCTACGGCATCGGCGCGGACCGAAGCCAGGAGTACTGGGGCAGTCTGCTGCGACATCTGGTGCAGCAGGGATATCTGGAGCAGGACGTCGGCAACTACTCGGTGCTCAAACTGACCGAGGCGGCCCGGCCGCTGTTGCGCGGCGAGCAGGAAATACAGATGGCGAAGCCGCGGCCGAAGCCGTTGCCTGCGGCCAAACCCGCCCGGCGTCAGGCCGGTGCGCTCGACTATGATCAGAATGTCTTTGATCGCCTGCGGTTGCTGCGCAAAAAACTTGCCGACCAGGCCCAGGTGCCGCCTTTCGTCATCTTCAGCGACGCCACCCTGGCGGCGATGGCGACCCACCTGCCCTGCGACAACGAGTCGCTGCTGGCCATCCACGGCGTCGGTGCCCATAAGCTGGAACGTTACGGCGCCGATTTTCTCGCCGAGATACAAAGCGCCCGAGAAGTCCCGCCGCCGGAGCAAGGGGATTGAACAACAGCCCCAAGGCTCGTCGACGCCCCTGCGGCACGGACGCCTGTGCCTGCCCCCACCGGCAAGGACACCCTCACCTCCTCATTGCGAGTCTTTCGCGCTCACCCCTTTGCGTTCCACCACTCCGGACCGGTATTGTCCCTGCCTGTCCAGCATCCAGCCGGGATACTCCTCCGGCAAACGGCTGACCTGCTCCAGGGTCTCAAGTTCGCCACCGCTTAACACCACTTCCGGCGCAGCCAGATTGTCCTTGAGCTGCTCCATGGTTCTCGCCCCGACAATCACCGAGGATACCGGCTGCTGCGCCAGCAGCCAGGCCAGGGCGATACGGGCGATGGAGACGCCACGCTGCTGTGCCATCGGCCGCATGGCGTCGACACAACGGAAGGCCCGCTCCCTGTCGACCACGGGAAAATCGAAGGTGGTGCGCCGGCTGCCGTCGGGCCCCTTGCCGTCCCGGCTGAATTTGCCGGTCAGCAGCCCGCCGGCGAGCGGACTCCAGACCATGAGTCCCAGATTCTGATCACGGATCATGGGCAGCACTTCCCGTTCCAGATCGCGGCCGGCGACGGTGTAGTAGGCCTGAACAGCCGCTAAACGCGGCCAGCCCCGCTTCTCGGAAATGGCCAGCGCCTTCATGATCTGCCAGGCCGCCATATTGCACACCCCGATGTAGCGTACCCTGCCGGAACGGACCAGGTCGTTCAGGGTATCGAGCGCTTGTTCGAGAGGGGTCAACGGATCGATGCCGTGCAGCAGGTAGAGATCGATGTGATCGAGTTGCAACCGCTCCAGACTGGCGTCCACCTCATGCATCAGGTGATAGCGCGACTGTCCCCGGCCGTTGGGCAGATCGTTCATGATGCCGGTGGCCTTGGTGGAAATCACCAGTTCGTCGCGCGGCAGGCCAAGATCCCGGATGGCCTGGCCGACCAGTTTCTCCGACTGGCCCAGGGAGTAGACATTGGCGGTGTCGATGAAGTTGATGCCCTGGTCAAAGGCGTATTTGAGCTGGGTGGCCACCGCCTCCTGACCGAGGCCGCCCATTACCGCCCAGAAACCGGCACTGCCATAGGTCATGGTGCCGAGGCACAGCTCGGAAACGTAAAGGCCCGTCTGTCCCAGCAGTCGGTATTTCATGACGCACTCCCCCTTTGTTCCTGGTTTTAGCGCAACGCCCTCTGCACCGTTTTTTTGCATCCCTGCCGCGGAAAAGCGGCTGCACGCTTTTTGGGATACCACAAAGCCGCGATCGTGGGCAAATACAGGAGCAATTTGTATTGGCAATAAGGCAGAAAGAAAAGGCCGGCTAGACAGAAAGGGGAAGGTCTTTCACAATCGCGCCCCGCAGGCCCGGCAGAAGCGGGCGTCGTCCTGATGGTCCCTCACACCGCAGGTTGGGCACGAAATTTCTACGGCTCGGCTCCGCGCGACACGTTCCATTTCCACGGTGACGATGCCGGTGGGCACCGCGATGATGCCATAACCGAGAATCATGATGATCGAAGCGACAAACTGGCCGAGGCCGGTTTGCGGCGAGATGTCTCCATAACCGACGGTGGTCAGGGTGACGATGGCCCAGTAAATGGAACGGGGGATGCTTGTAAATCCACTCTCCACCGGCTCGATGACGTACATCACCGAGCCGAAGATGATCACCAGACTCAGCACCGCGAAAAGAAAAACCAGGATCTTTCTGCGACTGGCGGCGAGCGCCCGCATCAGGGTATTGGCCTCGGCGAGGAACTTGGCGAGCTTCAGAACCCGGAAGACCCGCAGCACCCGCAGGACACGGATGACGAGAAAATACTGGCTGCCGGGAAAAAGGAGGCTCAGGTAGGTGGGCAGGATGGCCAGCAGGTCGATCATTCCGAAAAAGCTACGGCCGTAGCCCAGCGGACGTTCGGCAGAATAAAGGCGCAGGCAATACTCGAGGGTGAAGGCGAGGGTAAAAAACCATTCGGCCGCCCAGAAGAAGGAGCCGTATTCCGTGCGGAGGGCGGCAACGCTGTCGGCCATCACCACCAGGACACTGGCGCAGATGCAACCGATCAGAACGACATCGAACAGCTTGCCGGCCGGGGTATCGGCCTCGAAGATAATACGGGCGAGACGCTGCCGGAAATGTTCTCTGGGGTGGGCCATGAGGCCGGGGTTTATTCCGGCACCGGCAGTTTGCGGGGCTCGCAGAGCAGGGCGGCGTTGATCGCCGTCTTGCCGCATTTCTCGCACTGGAAGCGGTCGTTATTGACCCGGTTGCGGCAATAGGTGGCAGGTAAACGGTCCTTGGAGCCGCACCAGTCCTTTTTCTGCATCCTTCCTTTGGGGTTGCAGACATTGTGGGCGTCCAGGGCCACCGCCCCGCAGTTGCCGCAGTAAAAGGCCCTGGTATCCAGGGGCAGGGGCACGTGGGTGGTGATCTTTGTTTCCAGCATCACTTTGTTCTCCATGATAGGGGTTGCCGGGAGAGGACTTCCTGCCGAAAACCCTCATCCAGTAAAAAATATCGCCATCCGGACGTCAAGGCCGCGATGGCGGAAATCCGCATCCCCGGTCGCGCCCCCACCACGCGGCAGAAACAAACCAGCGACATCCTTATTGACCGAGAAAGAAAAAGGCCCTTTTGGAAGGGCCTTTTTCTTTCAGTGCAAACGGCAAGAGAAAAATGCCTTGCCAATCATACCGCCGTCTCTCATGGCCTGTTCAGGACGATGAGCGACACGGAGGAACGGATGTTCGCTGACCAAGTGACCGTCGGGTTGGTGTTGCCGGCAGAGGGGAAACTCTTGCTGGCAACGCCCACGTTCACCCCGCCGCTCGTCACGTCCGCATGTTCGATATAGGTCTCGTTGTCGCTGGTACGGGTGACACCGCTCGTTCCCGACCAGTTGTAGACCGCATACCCCCCCGCACCGACGCTAAGGGTCGCAGCGTTGACCGCGACGTTGTTGGTATTGTTGATGTAGCTGCCGCCGCTGGCCGCGATGGGCGTCGTCTGATTGACGTTGGCATAACTGCCGATGAATGCGCTGACGCCGCTATGGGTGCCGGTGACCGTCACCGCGACGCTGTCGCCTGTACGGCTACTGATGTCAGTTTCCCTGAGGTAGCCGATCCAGGTGCTGCGCCGGTTAGTGTTCTCGATAAAGGCCTGGGTCAAGGGCCTGCCGCCGTAGGTGGCAGAGAAGGTTTGGCCAGCCGAACCTGCACTGTCGTAACAGGAAACCGCTACCAGGAGCAGGCGATTGCTGCCGGCACCGATGGTGAAGGTGCCGCTCATGTTGCCGGTCGTGCCGGTGAGTTGCGGTGTCGTTGGCCAGGCATTCAGCACCGAGACCGCCGCCGCATTCACCGTAATGTTCAGCGTAGCGGTGGCGAAACCGCCGGTGGCGGTCGCCCGGACCAAAACGGTGCAGGCGCCGGTGGCGCTCGGCGTACCGGTCACCGCGCCGTTGGCGGCCACATTCGCCCAGGTGCAGGTGCCGCCGTCCTTGGAGTAGGTGATCGGATTGCTCTCCGGATCGGTGGCATAGCCGCTGATGGAGGCATTGTAGGCCGCACCCGCCGTCGCGTTCGCCATGGTGTACGACGACTGGCCGAAGGCGGGCGGCAGGTTGGCGGTGGAATCCACCACCGCCATGGCCTGCGGGCTGTTGGCGGCGGCGTTGCCCGTCACCGTGGCATTGCCGGCGACAAAGGCCGGGTAGCCGGTGAAGCTGTGCTGCCAATGATCGGTATTCCAGGTCATCGCCACCGGCCCGCTGCCGTCGTAATCGACGAACAGCTGATCCTGGCTGTTCCAGCTGCTGGTCGCCGTCACGTTGACGCTGCTGACACCGTCCCAGGTGGCGCCGGTGACCGCGATGGTCGGCCAGGCGAGCGCCGGGCCGTTGTTGCTCACCGGATAGGTCTTGCCGGTGGTATCCTGGTCGGACCAGATCCGGATGGAGTTGACATAGACGTTCGCCAGATCGGTGCCGCTGAAGGACCAGCGGTTGCCGCCGACATTGGTCAGGTTGTAGGTGTTGCCGTTGTAGTCGGCATGGACGACGTTGCCGCCGGTGGTGCCGGAAGAGTTGGCCGCCAGGACATCGAGGGTGGCCGGCGCCGGGGCGCCGGTGCCGACCAGCCGGATGTTGTCGAAGGCGATATCGTTCTGGTAGGCGGTATCGGTGGTGGTCACCTGGATCCGCACCCGTGAACCGGTCTGGTTCAACACCGACGCCAGATTGATGTTGCCGGTGGATGCCCACGGACCGGAGGGGTTGTTGAGCGGCCCGCTGGCGATGTTCTGCAGCAGGGTCCAGGTACCGCCCGTTCCGTTACGGTAATAGACGGCGATGGAGCGGGAATTGACCCCGGTGTTCGACTCGTAGTTCCAGTCGAAGGACAGGTTCAGGGTCGTATAGAGCGCCGCGTCGATGTTCGGGCTTTCCATCCACCAGGAATCGCCCGCCGAGTAGGCGCCGCAGGTGGGGGTACCGCCGGTGGAGGCCTCCAGGTAGACGTAGGGCTGCGGGTTGCCGGCGGTGAGACCGGTCGCCCCCGAAGCGGTGGTGTTCTGATCGGTGTACCAGCAAGTGGTCTGCGTACCACTGGTGCCGGTGGTCCAGCCCTGGGCGAAGACCGCCGCCGCCGCATCCGCGCTACCGGTGAAGTTCTCGGTGATGTCCAGGCTGCCGCCGCTGCTGCCCGGCGTCCAGTTGGCCTTGCCGGAAACGACGGCATCGGGCGGCGCGGTCACGGTGATGGCCACCGTGGCCTGGGCGGTGCCGCCGTTGCCGTCGCTGATCTGGTAGGTGAACGAATCGCTGCCCGGCGCGCCGCCGTTATGGGTGTAGCTGAACGAACCGTTGGCGTTCAGGGTGAAGGAGGAGGCGCTCGTCGGCGCCACCACCGGCGTGGTGTTGACCGTCAGGGTATTGCCTTCGATATCGCTGTCGTTGGCCAGGATGCCGGGGGCATTCACCGTCAGGGTCTGTCCCTGCACCACAGCGAACGGACCGTCGGCGACCGCCACCGGCGGATCGTTCACCGGCGTCACCGTCACCGTCACCGTGCCGGCCGCAGTACCGCCGTTGCCGTCGGCGACCGTGTAGGAGAAGGAATCACCCCCGTTGTAGTTGGCTGCCGGGGTGTAGGTGAAGGTGCCGTCGAGATTGTTCACCACCGTGCCGCCGTTTGCGCTCACCGCATCCGCCGCCGAGACGCTCAGCGTGTCGCCGTCGACGTCGGTGTCGTTGGCCAGCACATTACCGGTGGTCACCGGCGTGTCCTCGGCGGTGGTCGCGGTGTCGGCGACCGCCACCGGCGGATCGTTCACCGGCGTCACCGTGATCGTCACCGTGCCGGCCGCAGTACCGCCGTTACCGTCGGCGACCGTGTAGGAGAAGGAATCACCCCCGTTGTAGTTGGCTGCCGGCGTGTAGGTGAAGGTGCCGTTCAGGTTGTTCACCACCGTGCCGCCGTTTGCGCTCACCGCATCCGCCGTGCTGACGCTCAGCGTGTCGCCGTCGACGTCGGTGTCGTTGGCCAGCACATTACCGGTGGTCACCGGCGTGTCCTCGGCGGTGGTCGCGGTGTCGGCAACCGCCACCGGCGGATCGTTCACCGGCGTCACCGTGATCGTCACCGTCGCCGCGTTGGAGCTGTTGTACGGATCAGCCGCGGTGTAGGTGAAGCTGTCGCTGCCGTTGAAGTTGGCGTTCGGGGTGTAGGTGAACGAGCCGTCCGTGAAGAGGGTCAGGATGCCGTTGGTCGTGGTGGTGACCAACGCCGCGCTGAGCGGATCGCTCTCCGGATCGGTGTCGTTGCTCAGCACACCCGTGCCGGCCGCCACGGTCAGCACCCCGTCTTCCGCCACCGTGTAGCTGTCGGCAACCGCGGTCGGCGCACCGTTGGCGTTCACGGTGATCGTCACCGTCACCACGTTGGAGTCGAGCAGGCCGTCGTTGGCCTTGTAGGTGAAGGAATCACTGCTGCTCGCCCCGCCGTCATGGGTGTAGCTGAAGGAACCGTCCGCGTTCAGGGCGAAGCTCAAGGCATTGGCCGGTCCGGTTACCAGAACCGCCGTCATCGGATCGCCCTCGGTGTCAGTATCGTTGTTCAGCACGCCGGGCGCCGCGACGCTGCGGGTGCCTCCCTGGGTCACCGAGTAGCTGTCCGCCACGGCCGCCGGTGCGTCGTTCACCGGCGTCACCGTGATCGTCACCGTGCCGGTCGCGCTGCCGCCGTTACCGTCGGCGACCGTGTAGGAGAAGGAATCCCCCCCGTCGTAGTTCAGCGCCGGGGTGTAGGTGAAGGTGCCGTCGAGATTGTTCACCACCGTGCCGCCGTTTGCGCTCACCGCATCCGCCGCCGAAACGCTCAGCGTGTCGCCGTCGACGTCGGTGTCGTTGGCCAGCACATTACCGGTGGTCACCGGCGTATCCTCGGCGGTGGTCGCGGTGTCGGCGACCGCCACCGGCGCGTCGTTCACCGGCGTTACCGTCACCGTCACCGTGCCGGTCGCGCTGCCGCCGTTGCCGTCGGAAACCGTGTAGGTGAAGCTGTCGCCGCCGTTGTAGTTGGCCGCCGGGGTGTAGGTGAAGGTGCCGTTCAGGTTGTTCACCACCGTGCCGCCGTTTGCGCTCACCGCATCCGCCGCGGAGACGCTCAATGTGTCGCCGTCGATGTCGGTGTCGTTGGCCAGCACATTACCGGTGGTCACCGGGCTGTCCTCGGCGGTCACGGCAGCGTCGTTCACCGCCACCGGCGCGTCGTTCACCGGGGTCACCGTGATCGTCACCGTCACCACGTTGGAACTATTGTACGCGTCGGCCGCCTGATAGGTGAAGCTGTCGCTGCCGTTGTAATTGGTGTTCGGCGTGTAGGTGAACGAACCGTCCGCATTCAAGGTCAGGCTGCCATTGCTGGTGGTGCTGACCAGGGTGGCGGTAAGCGGATCGCTCTCCGGATCGGTGTCGTTGCTCAGCACGCCCGTGCCGGCCGCCACGGTCAGCACGCCGTCCTCCGCCACCGTGTAGCTGTCGGCAACCGCGGTCGGCACGCCATTGGCGGCGATGGTGATGGTCACCACCGCCTGGGCGGTGCCGCCGTTGCCGTCCGACACCTCGTAGGTAAAGCTGTCGCTAGTCGCTACGCCGCCGTCATGGATGTAGGTGAACGAGCCGTCCGCGAAGAGGGTCAGGGAACCGTGCAGCTGCGCCACCACCGGCGTGGTATTCACCGTCAGGGTATCGCCTTCCACGTCCGTATCGTTGCCGAGCACTCCCGGCGCGGTCACGGTCAAGGTCTGACCCTGACCGGTGGCGTAGCCGTCCGCGACCGCGTTCGGCGCGTCGTTCACCGGGGTCACCGTGATCGTCACCGTGCCGGTCGCGGTGCCGCCGTTGCCGTCGGCGACCGTGTAGGTGAAGGAGTCGTCCCCGTTGAAGTCCGCCGCCGGCGTGTAGGTGAAAGTGCCGTCGGGGTTGTTCACCACCGTGCCGCCGTTTACGCTCGCCGTATCGGACGCGGAGACGCTCAGGGTGTCGCCGTCCACATCGGTGTCGTTGGCCAGCACATTGACGGTGGTCACCGGCGTGTCCTCGGCGGTCACGGCAGCGTCGTTCACCGCCACCGGCGGATCGTTCACCGGCGTCACCGTGATCGTCACCGTCGCGGTGTTGGAGCTGCTGAACGCATCGGCAGCGGTGTAGGTGAAGCTGTCCGTGCCGTTGTAATCGGCGTTCGGGGTGTAGGTAAACGAACCGTCCGCGTTGAGGGCCAGGATGCCGTTGGCCGTGGTGGCGACCAGCGCCGCGGTGAGCGGATCGCTCTCCGGATCGGTGTCGTTGGCGAGCACGCCCGTGCCGGCCGTAACAGTCAGCACCCCGTCTTCCGCCACCGCATAGCTGTCGGCAACCGCGGTCGGCGGGAGATTGGCGGCAATGGTGATGGTCACCACCGCCTGGGCGGTGCCGCCGTTGCCGTCGGAGACCTCGCAGGTGAAGGTGTCGCTGGTCGCGGCACCGCCGTCATGGGTGTAGCTGAACGAACCGTTCGCATAGAGGGTCAGCGTACCGTTGACCGGGGCGGCAACCGGAACGGTGTTCACCGTCAGGGTATCACCGTCCACATCGGTGTCGTTGGCCAGCATGCCAGGGGCAGCCACGTTCAGGGTCTGGCCCTGGCCGGCGGTGTAGCTGTCCGCCACAGCATTCGGCGCGTCGTTCGCCGGCGTCACCGTGATCGTCACCGTGCCGGCCGCGCTGCCGCCGTTGCCGTCGGCGACCGTATAGGTGAAACTGTCCGTGCCGTTGTAGTTCGCCGCCGGCGTGTAGGTGAAGGTGCCGTCCAGGTTGTTCACCACCGTGCCGCCGTTTGCACTCACCGCATCGGCCGCGGAGACGCTAAGCGTGTCGCCCTCGACATCGGTGTCGTTGGCAAGCACATTGCCGGTGGTCAGCGGAGTGTCCTCGGCGGTGGTCGCGGTGTCGGCAACCGCCACCGGCGCGTCGTTCACCGGCGTCACCGTCACCGTCACCGTGCCGGTCGCGCTGCCGCCGTTGCCGTCGGTAACCGTGTAGGTGAAGGAATCAATGCCGTTGAAGTTCGCCGCCGGCGTGTAGGTGAAGGTACCGTCCAGGTTGTTCACCACCGTGCCGCCGCTCGCGCTCACCGCATCGGCCGCGGAGACGCTCAGCGTGTCGCCGTCCAGATCAAGATCGTTGAGCAGCACGCTCGCCGTGGTCACCGGCGTGTCCTCGGCGGTGGTCGCGGTATCGTTCACCGCCACCGGCGGGTCGTTCACCGGCGTCACCGTGATCGTCACCGTCGCGGTGTTGGAGCTGTTGAACGGATCGGCTGCCTGATAGGTGAAGCTGTCCGTGCCGTTGTAGTTGGCGTTCGGCGTATAGGTGAACGAGCCGTCCGCGTTCAGGGTCAGGCTGCCGTTGGTCGTACTGGTCACCAGCGCCGCGGTGAGCGGATCGCTCTCCGGATCGGTATCGTTGGCCAGCACGCCAGAGACTGCCGCCACGGTCAACACGCCGTCTTCAGCAACCGTGTAGCTGTCAGCCACCGCCGTCGGCGAGATGTTTCCGGCAAGGGTGATGGTCACCGCCGCCTGGGCGGTACCGCCGTTGCCGTCCGAGATCTGGTAGGTGAAGCTGTCGCTGGGGATGGCGCTGCCGTCATGGATGTAGGTGAACGAACCATCGGCGTTCAAGGTCAACGCGCCATGGGCAGGGGCGATGACCGGCGTGGCGACCACGATCAAGGCATCCGCCTCGATGTCGGTATCGTTGGCCAGCAGGCCTGGCGCCGCCACGTTCAGGGTCTGGCCCTGACCGACGGCGTAGCTGTCCGCAACCGCAACCGGCGCATCGTTCACCGGCGTCACCGTCACCGTCACCGTGCCGGTCGCGCTGCCACCGTTACCGTCGGCGACCGTGTAGGTGAAGCTGTCACCCCCGTTGAAGTCCGCCGCCGGCGTGTAGGTGAAGGTGCCGTCGAGATTGTTCACCACCGTGCCACCGTTTACGCTCACCGCGTCCGCCGCGGAGATGCTCAGCGTATCGCCGTCGATGTCGGTGTCGTTGGCGAGCACGCTCGCCGTGGTCACCGGCGTGTCCTCGGCGGTGGTCGCCGTGTCGGCAACCGCAACCGGCGCGTCGTTCACCGGCGTCACCGTGATCGTCACCGTCGCCACGTTGGAGGTGTGGTACTG
>JBFLZZ010000055.1:0-27504 GCA_040755255.1 Thermodesulfobacteriota bacterium | reverse complement strand
GATCGGCCTCGATCCACACCCGGGAGAGATCGGTGACCACGAACAGTTCCACCCCGGGGGAAACCTGCTGTCCCTCGAAGATGTTCTTGGCGGTGACGAAGCCGGCCACCGGCGCGTTCAGGGTCACTTCCCGGCGCGCCGCCCCGGAGCGGGCGAGTTCGTCGATGAAGCCCGCCGGCACGTCGAAGAGTTCCAGTCGGCGGCGGGCGGCGGCGACCAGTTGTTCGCCGAGCCGCTTCCCCTCCCGGTCGCCGCCCGCGGCCAGTTCCCCGGCCATGGCCCGCGCCCGCAGGAATTCCTCCTGACTGGCCAACAGGGTGGGCGAATAGAGGGAAAGGATCGGCGTGCCCTTTTCCACATTCTGCCCCTGGAAATTGACATGCAGCGTCTCCACCCAGCCGTCGACCTTGGTATGGACGTGGCGGACACGGGTCTCGTCGGCAAGGACGATACCCACCGTCCGCACCGTCCGGTCGATGGTGGCGTGGACGGCGGCCTCGGTGCGCACCCCGGCGGCGGTGAGGCTCTCGCCGGAAAGCCGCACCGCGGCACGCCCCTCGACGACCCCGCCGCCGCCGGCGACCTCGTCGGCATAGACCGGCACATAGTCCATGCCCATTTCGTCCTTCATCGGCACCGGCGAGGTGACGTCGGGGTTCATCGGGTTGCGGTAATGGAGGATCTTCCGGTCGCCGGCGGGCGCCGCTCCCATGTCGGCGAAAAAATCCTCCTCGGCCGCGGGGGCGGCGGCGGACGGGGCCGCCTCCGGCATCGGCTCGACCAGGGTGAGGGCCATGCCGCAGATCGGGCAGTTGCCCGGCTCGTCGGCGACGATCCACGGGTGCATGCCGCAGGTGTAGCGCTGGCTTTCCTGCCGGCCGCTTTCCCCGGCGCCCTTGGGTTCCGCCTCCCGGCTCCGCCGCTCGCAGCCGCTACCGCAACCGAGCATCGCCACCACGGCCAGGGCCACGGCCAGGCACCCTTTCCATCGTTTTTCCCGCATGTTATCGTCCCTCCTCGCGGCCGGTCACCGATCTGGCACCCACGACTTCATCGAGATCGGCGGCGGCGATACCGACGTCGGCGCGCCGCCTTTCCCATTCGAGACGCGCACCGAGCCAGCGGTCGGCCGCGCCGATCATTTCGGCGAACACCGCGTTGCCGGCACCATAGCCGGCGGCGGCGCTGTCGAACTCCGCCTTGGCAAGGGGCAGGACCCGCGCCCGCGCCACCGCTTCCTCCCGCACCGCCCGATCCAGCCGGTACCAGGCCGCGTGCACGTCGCGGCGGCTGTCGGCCTCGGCCCGGCGCAGCTCCTGGCGCAGGGCGAGCAGGTCGCGGCGGGCTTCCTGCAGATAGGCGCTGTCGATGCCGTAGGCCGGCGAGAGCGGCTGGCCGGCACCGGTCGCCGCCGGGGTGGCGAGCGCGAAGGTCTCCGGCCGCCCGCCCTCGCCGGTCGCCGCCATCACCTCGTTGCGGACGGGCAGCGAGAGATTCAGCGACAGGCCGGGGTAGGCGGCCGTTTCGGCAAGCTCGATGAACAGCTCGGCGCGACGGACGGCGGCGCGCAGTTGCCGGAGTTCCTGTCTCTCCTCCAGGGCGAGGGCGGCGAGCGCCTGGACATCGCCGGCATCTTCCACCGCCGCCGGCACCGCCGGGGTGCCGATCCGCGCGGCCGCAGGCAGGACGACGAGGGCGCGGACGACCTCCTCCTGCGCCCCCACCCCGGCAGCCAGGACCGGAATCCGTGCCGCGATGCGGGAGAGCTCGGCATCGACGCGCAAGAGCGGCTGCATGTCTTCCTGGCCCGCCTCGTAGCGGGTGGCCACGGTTTGCCGCAGGCCGGCATAGAGGACGAGGGACTGCCGGGCCAGGGCGAGTTCCCGGCCGGCGTAGTGCAGTTCCCAGCAGGCCCGGCGGCCGGCGGCGATCACCCCGCGCCGGCTGGCCTGCAGCCGCTCGAAGGCCTCGAGGATCTCCTGTCGGGCGATTTCGCCGCGCAGGGAAACGATGCCGGGGGCAGGAAACTGCAGGCCGAGCGGGGTCCGGCCGCCCATGCTGCCGGCGCCGGGTTCGATGCCCTGAGTGAAGGCGGCGTAGCGCTGGAGAAGGTCGTCGAGGGCGGTGGCCTGGTCGTAACGGGCAAGGGTCGCCCGGTAGGTTTCTTCCGCGCCCCTGAGGGCGGGGTTGCGCAGGGTGATCAGCAGCAGCAGGTCGTCGAGGGTGAAGCCGGCGGCGAGCACCGCGGCGGCCTCCTCGTCGTTCTCCGCGGCCGGGCGCAACTGCCGCAACCGCTCCGGATCGGGGACAAACACCGGATTCGGGCCGGCGATATCGGGAAAGGCCGGCGCCTGTCCCCCCCGGGCAACCGGCGGTTGGCGCGCGCCCTCTTGCACCGCCGCCGTCGCGGCCGACTGCGCCGACGGCGGCGGCAGCCGGGATTCCGGCGCCATCGCCCGCCAGTCCCGCAGGAAGGCGCGGTAGCCGCCACACCCCTGCACCGCCAGGCAAAGCAGCAGGCAGGCCGCGCGGATGCAATAGTGTTGCGGCGACGGTCCGATCATGGGATTTCCCCTCCGGCGGCGTCCGCCGGCTCCGGCAGAACGGTCAGACTGCCCGTCGGATCGCCGCCGCACAGCTGGACGAGTTCGGCGAGAAACTTCTCCCGATCGGCCCTGGCCCGGGCATGGGCGAGTTCGAAGTTGTAGAGCACGGTGGTCGTCTCCACCAGGTCGGAATAGCTGCCCTGCCCGGCCTTGAACCAGCTTTCCGCGGCGGCCACGGCGGCAGCGGCCCGGGGGAGCAGATCCCCACCGTAGAGCTCCAGCAGCCGCTCGGCGTTGCGGATGCGGAAGTAGACGGAACTGAGCCGGGCATCCAGTTCGTTCTCCCTGGCACGGAGATCGGCGCGCGCCACCAGCAGATCGGCCTCCGCCGCCCCCACCCTGCCCTGATTCTTGCCGAACCACAGCGGCAGGGAAAGGCCGGCCTGGACGCCCACCGCCTCCTTCCTGGTCACCTCCCCGGACATGGCGCCGTCCTCCCGCGACCCGGAATAAAAGGCGCCGAGCCTGAGTTCCGGATAGGTTTCGGAGCGGGCGGCGCGGATGGCGGCCTCACCTTTTTTCACCTCCGCCGCCGCGATCAGGAGGTCCTGCTGATTTTCGCGGGCGAACCGCTGGATCTCGGCGAGCTCCAGGGTCAGGGAAGGTGACGGCGGCAGGGAGAGGGGGCCGACGGCGGCGCCGGCCGGTCGGGAAAGAACGGCGTTGAGGCGGGCGATCTCGGTGGTCTCCAGTTCCGCCATCAGCAACGCGTCATACTGCAACTGCGCCGCCTGGGACTGGGCCTTGGCCACGTCGATCAGACTGCCCTGATCCTTGCCGGCGGCGGCCGCCGCCAGCTGCAGGAGCTGGCCAAGAAGGTTGCCGTTCTGTTCCGCCACCCGGCGTGCCTGCCGGATGTAGTCCAGCTCCGCCGCCGCCTGCCACGCCTGAGCCGCCACCTCCAGCAGGGTCCGCAGGTAGCGGAGGCGGGCGACGGCGATCTCCTGGGCCGCCACCTCGCCCCGGCGGGAAAGGGTACCGGGAAAGGGAAAGGCCTGACTGAGGCCGATCTGCCAGTCCATCGGGATGGAGGTATCGGCGGCCTCGACCGCATAGGAGCTGAAGAGTTCGGGGTCGGCGAGGGCGGTATCGACCCGGTAGCGTTCGATTTTGCCCTTCCAGGCGTGACGGGCCGCGACGATGGCGGGGTTGTGGAGCAGGGCGGCTTCGATCAGTTCACGCAGGGCGGGCTGCTGCTCGATGCGTCGGGCGGGCGGCGGCGGCTCCGCCCCGGTCGCGGCAATCCCCCGGCCCGCCGGGCATGAGAGGAGTGCCATCACCGCGAACAGAAGCCAGAGAAGATTCTTCATGGCGAACCGGATGAGGAGGTACTGCCGGCAGCCGGCGGCAGCGGCGCGGGCCGTCTGCGGAAACGGCCTCGCTGGCTGGTCAGTATACTCGAAGACGAGGCGGTCTGTATCAAGAAAATCATCCGTCTGCCGGACACCCCGGCGAACGGCGCCTCCTGCCTTCTCAACGGCCTGACTCTTGTGCTATAAGAAGGGACGGCCGGCCCGCTTTCTCCTCCGTCCTGCAAGGAAGGTGCTCCATGCAACAGCGGTTCCTCTCCCTCGCCCTGCCGCTGGCGTTGCTGCTCGCCGCCGCCGGCTGCAGCCGCGCCGCCGATCTTGCCGAGATCCGCCTGCCGGCCGGTTTCCGGATCTCGCTTTACGCCGACAAGCTCGACGATGCCCGCTCCCTCGCCCTGAGTCCGGCCGGCACCCTCTTCGTTTCCACCCGCAGGGCGGGCAAGGTCTACGCCGTCCTCGACCGCGACGGCGACGGTCGCGGCGACCGGACCCTTGTGATTGCCGCCGGCCTCGACATGCCCAACGGCATCGCCTTTAAGGACGGCGCCCTTTACGTCGCCGAGCCTGGCCGGCTGCTGCGCTTCGACGACATCGAAGGGCGGCTCGACAATCCGGGTACCCCGGCGGTGGTCTACGACGATTTCCCGAAGGACCGGGCGCACGGCTGGAAATTCATCGCCTTCGGCCCGGACGGACTGCTCTACGTGCCGGTGGGGGCGCCCTGCAACATCTGCGACCCCGGCGACCCCTACGCCGCTCTCCACCGGATGCGCGCCGACGGCGGCGGCCGCGAGGTCTTTGCCCGCGGTATCCGCAACACCGTCGGTTTCGACTGGCATCCGGAGACCGGCGAGCTGTGGTTCACCGACAACGGCCGCGACTGGCTGGGCGACGACCTGCCGCCCGATGAGCTGAACCGCGCGCCGGAACCCGGTCTCCATTTCGGCTTCCCCTACCGCCACGGCAAGGATCTGGCCGACCCGGAATTCGGCGGCGGGGGAAAGGATCTGATCTTCACCCCGCCGGCCCATGCATTCCAGGCCCATGTCGCCGCTCTCGGCGCCGAATTCTACACCGGCACCATGTTTCCGGAAAAATACCGCCACAGCCTCTTCGTCGCCCAGCACGGTTCCTGGAACCGCACCAGCAAGGTCGGCTATCGGCTGGTCTGCCTCTTCATCGACAAGGACCGGGTCACCGGCAGCGAGGTCTTCGCCGAAGGCTGGCTGCGCGACGGCCGCGTCTCCGGCCGGCCGGTGGACCTGGAAACCATGGCGGACGGCTCGCTGCTGTTGTCCGACGACCACGCCGGCGCCGTGTACCGGATCAGCCATGACCCCGCCCGCCCGGCGCCAGCGGAGCCGCCGGAAAAATGAGGACTGCCCGCGCTGCCCGGCGGTTGCATTTTTTCGGAACTTCCGTATACAGTCGGAGATGACGGCGTTTTTCTGCGGCAGCCGCTTCGCGCCGGCTGTCCGCCCCGGCACAAAAAATCGAAGGAGGTATGTTCATGCGCAAATCACTGTCAGCTACCATCGCGATCCCGGTTGTCACCATCTTCCTGCTGACCAGCTGCGTCACCATCCCCGAGGAGCACAAGGGCGCGGCCACCGGCGCCGGCATCGGCGCCCTGGGCGGGGCCGCGGCCGGGGCCATCTTCGGCGGCAACACCAGGAGCACGGTGATCGGCGGTCTGTTGGGCGCCCTTGTCGGCGGCGCCATCGGTCACTACGGTTTCGACCAGAAAAAAACCCGCGACCAGACCCAGCAGACCTACAACTACCAGCCGGCCTACGGCAACGTCCTCACCCTGGAACAGGCCTCCGCCTCGCCGCTGACCGCCAGGCCCGGCGACACGGTGGAACTGACGATGACCTACGCCATCCTCACCCCCAACCCCAACACGGCGTCCAATATCACCGAAACCCGGACCATCACCCACAACGGCCAGCTGGTGGGCAGGCCCGAGGTCAGGACCTCGCGCACCGACGGCACCTACACCTCCACCATTCCGCTGCTGCTGCCGGCCGACGCCCCCAGGGGCACCTACAACGTCACCAGCACGGTGGAGAGCGATACCGGCAAAGACACCAAGGAGTTCACCTTCTCGGTCATCTGACCGCCGGCCCGACTCCCCGCCATGGGGCGCCGGAGCAGGTACGGCGATCTGTCCTGCCGCCGATAATTACGATTTCCATTCCACTGGTTTTCTGCTAGCATGGCCGGGAGATTGGGCCACATCAACACCACCAGCAAACCAACAAGGAGAAATCGAATGAGACTGATGAAAGCGTTCCTGCTGCTCGCCGTCGCCCTGCTGTTCACCGGCTGCTGCGCCATGCAGGGCGGCAAGATGTGCCACCGGCAGCACACCGCCGCCTGCAAGTGCGGCGAAAACTGCAAATGTCCCGGCCCCGAATGCGCCTGCATGAAGACCGCCGGCGGCGTCGAAGGCATGCACGTCCTCAAGATCGAAGGCGACGAGGCCCTCGTCTGCCCCTGCGGCGCCGGCTGCAAGGCGTGCAAGCTCGATCCCGGCAACCCGACCAAGTGCGGCTGCGGTATGGAACTGAAGCGGGTCAGCATCAAGGGCATGTACCGTTGCGCCTGCGGCCCCGCCTGTTCCTGCAACACCGTCTCCGACAAGCCCGGCACCTGCCATTGCGGCAAGGCCCTGGAAAAAGTCGAGTAGTTTCGGCTCACTCGTTTCGCGTATGCGACAGGGACCGGGGGCAACCCCGGTCCCTTTTTTTTGTCACCTGCCCGGATCGAAAGCGGGCAGCCAGGTGGCAAGTCCCGGCAGGAAGATCACCAGCAGCAGGACGAGGAGCTGCAGAAGGACAAAGGGGACGATTCCCCGGTAGATCGCCAGGGTGGATACCCCGGACGGGGCGGTGCCCTTGAGATAGAAGAGGGCGAAACCGAAGGGCGGGGTGAGAAAGGAGGTCTGCAGGTTGAGGGCGAAGAGGATGGCGAACCAGACCGGATCGAAGCCGTACTCGGTCATGATCGGCGCCAGTACCGGGATGTGGATGAAGGTGATCTCGATGAAATCGAGAAAAAAGCCGAGAAGGAAGACCAGGACCATCACCGTCGCCAGCACCCCCCATCGGCCGAAGGGGATGTGGCCGACCAGGTCGCGGATGAGCATGTCGCCGCCCAGCCCCCGGAACACCAGACCGAAGGCGGCGGCGCCGGCGAGGATGATGAAGACCATGCTGGTGAGTCGGGTGGTGGCCTCCATGACCTCCCGCAGCACGGCGAGGGAGAACCTGCCCTTCAGCAGGCAGAGCAGCATGGCGCCCAGCGCGCCGACCCCTGCCGCCTCGGTGGGCGAGGCGATGCCGGCGAAGATCGAGCCGAGTACCGCCAGGATCAGAAAAAAGGGCGGCGCCATCGCCCGCAGCAGCGGCGCCAGGCTGGCGGATGTGGTGGCGAGCGGCGGCGCCGAGCGCGGCGTCCACCAGGCGAGCGCCAGGATATAGCCGACGTACGCCGCCACCAGCAGCAGGCCGGGCAGCACCGCGCCGAGAAAGAGGTCGCCGACCGGCACGCCGATGATGTCGCCCAGGAGCACCAGGACGATGCTGGGCGGAATGATCTGCCCCAGGGTCCCCGCCGCGGCGACGGTGCCGGTGGCGAGTTCCTGCCGGTACCCCTGCTGGAGCATGACCGGCAGGGCCAGGAGCCCCATGGTCACCACCGTGGCGCCGACGATGCCGGTGGAGGCGCCCAGCACGGCGCCGACCAGCACCACCGCCACCGCCAGTCCGCCCCGCAGCCGCCCGAACAACCCGGCGAAGGACTCGACCAGGTCCCGGGCGATGCCGCTGCGTTCCAGCATCACCCCCATGAAGATGAACAGCGGAACCGCGACCAGGGTGAAGTTGGTCATCACCCCCCAGATGCGCAGGGGCAGCAGGTTGAAGAACTCCCAGCCGAAGCCGGCGAGACCGAAGAACAGCGAGACGCCGAGCAGGGTGAAGGCGACGGGAAAGCCGGCGAAAAGCAGCAGGGTGAGAACGAGAAACATCCAGCCGGCGAGCAGGTCCATCACCCCTCCTCCGGCCGGCGGCCGCAGAGCAGCAGCAGGTTCCGGCAAAAGAACGAAATCCCCTGGACGAGCAGCAGGCCGAAGCCGAGGGGGATCGCCGCCTTGATCAGATACCAGGCGGGAAGGCCGCCCGGGTCGGGCGAGCCTTCGCGAAGCTGCCAGGACTGGGCCACGAAGGGCAGCGAGGTGGCGATCACCAGCCAGCAGCCGGGCAGCAGCAACAGCAGAACCCCGGCGAGGTTGATGAGGGCCCGGCCGCGACTGCCGAGCCGCTGGTAGAAGATGTCCACCCGCACGTGCTGATCGTGGCTGAGGGTGAAGCCTCCTCCCAGGAGAAAGATCAGGGAGAACAGCCACCATTCCAGGTCGCGGCTGGCGACGAAGCTGCGGTTGCCGAGATAGCGCAGGCCGACATCGAAGCCCACCACCAGCACCAGCAGCAGGCAGCACCAGGATGCCAGCCGGCCGATGCTTTCCATCATCCGGTCAGTGACGCGCACCACCCCGGCGATCAGCCGCAACCCTCTGTTCCGCCGAACTTTCTGCATGGCCGCAGAACATGGCACAGCCCCGGAGGCCTGTCAACGCTTTTCCGGGCTCTCCGGCCGGCCGCAGACCGGCTCACACCATGGCCCGGCTGAGGACCTGCTGCAATCCGCTGAAGGAAAAGGGTTTCTCCAGGGCGGCACGGAAGCCGTGTGCCCTGAACTCGGCCATGATCGGGTCGCTGGAATAGCCGCTGGTGACCACCACCCGTGCCTCCGGGGCGAAGGCGAGGAGTTTCCCTACCGCCTCCCTGCCCCCCATGCCCCCCGGAACGGTGAGATCCATGAGGACCAGATCGAAAGGTTCACCCCGCTCCAGTTCCTGCCGGTAGAGTTCGAGCGCCTCCAGGCCGTCGGCGGCCAGCACCGCCTGGTGACCCATTTGCGCCAGCATGGCTTTGCACAGGGCGCGCACCTGCTCTTCGTCGTCCATCACGAGAATCTTGCCCCCGCAAACCGGAGGCGGAGCCGTGTCCTCCCCGGTCGCCGCCGCCGGGCAGGGTTTGCGCGAAGCGGGCAGGTAGACGGTGAAGGTGGTGCCGCTCCCCGGCGTCGACGCCACCTCAATGTGGCCGCCGTGCTTGCTGACGATGGAATGGGTGATGGCGAGTCCGAGGCCGCTGCCCCCCTCCCTGGTGGAAAAATAGGGATCGAAGACCCGGTCGATGATGTCGGCGGGGATGCCGGCGCCGGTATCGGCGATACACATCTTCACGTACGGTTTTCCCGGCGGCAGCGGGAGATGCGCCAGAAATTCGGGGGCGGCGTTCTCGCAACTGACGGTGATCGTGCCGCCCTGCGGCATTGCCTGGGCTCCGTTCAGGATGATGTTCTGGATGACCTGGCTGATCTGACCCCGATCGATGTCCACCAGCCAGAGATCCTCGGGAAGGACGTAGCGGCAGGCGACCGTGCCGCCGCGAAGCACGAACTCGGCGGAATCGCGGACGACCTCGGCCAGGGCCGCCGTCTCCCTGATCGGCGCCCCGCCCTTGGCGAAGGTGAGCAGCTGCCGGGTCAGGCCCTGGGCCCGGAACACCGCCCTGCCGGCCTCTTCGAGCAGCTGGCGGGTGGCGGGGGAAAGCTCGGCAGCGATAAGGGCGAGATCGATGTTGCCGCGCACCGCGGTCATGATGTTGTTGAAATCGTGGGCGATACCACCGGCCAGCACCCCCACCGATTCGAGTTTCTTCACCTTGAGCAGTTCCTGCTCGGTACGCAGCTGGGTGGTGATGTCGCGGAAGACGAAAACGCTGCCGAGGATGTTCCCCTCCCTGTCCCGTATCGGGGCGCTGCAGCCGGCAATGGTCCGCTCCCGTCCGTCCCGCGCCACCAGCACCATCTGCCGGGACGGCAGCGCGTCCGCGACGGATTCCCGGTCCGCCGCCGGAGTGCAGGGCAGGCGGCTTTCCCCGTCGAGGACCCGGAACACCTCGGCCAGCGGCCGGCCGGCGGCCTCGGCCGTCTCCCAGCCGGTCAGGATTTCCGCCACCCGGTTGACCAGCACCACCCGGTCTTCGGTATCGGTGGTGATCACCCCCTCGCCAATGCTCCTCAGGGTCACCGCCAGCCGCTCCGATTCCTCGGCCAGGCGGGTTTCGGCCAGCCGCCGTTCCGAGATGTCGGTGGCGACCTCCAGGCGGACCAGTCGCCCGTCCACCCAGCGAATGGCGCGGTCCTGGATGAAGTAATAGCGGCCGCTGATCGTGTTGCGGAACTCCCAGGTGTGGATACCGGCGGGGGTGTTGTCCGCGCGCAGCAGATATTTGTTGGTGCAGAAGGAACATGGGCCGTCCTGTCCCTTCTGCAGGGTCTGCCAGCAGATCGCCCCGGTTATGTCGCCGTGGATGTTCCTGCCGTAGTCGTTGATGAACAGGATCTCGTAGGTATCCATGTCGGCAACGTAGACCAGGGCGTTGAGGCTGTCGGTGAGCAGGCGGAAGCGGGCCTCGTTTTCCTGTATCGTCTGCCGGCTCCGGGCCAGGGCGCCGGCCATGTCGTGAAAAGCGGCGGTGAGGAGGGCGAACTCGTCGGGCTGGGACGCCTGGCCGCCGCGGGCGTCGAGATTGCCGGCGGCGTACTGCCGGCTGAGGGCCACCAGGTTCTCGATGGGGGCGACCAGGGTCCTACGGCCGACCAGCCAGGCGACCAGCAGGGCCGCCGCGGCCGCCGTCAGCAGGAGCAGCAGGTTGCGGCGCAGCACCGCATTGGCCGGGGCGAGGACCAGTTCCTCGGGTACCCCAGCCCACACGTAGAGGTAGGGGGGCGCGTCCGGAGCGAGCCGCAGCGGCTCGAAGGCCAGGATCCGGCGCACCCCGTCCGAGCCGCGGTCGGTGATCATTCCGGCGCCCCGGATCGTTCGCACCCTGTCCCAGACCTCGGCGCGGATGGGCCTGCCCACCGGGTTGCTCTCCCTGGGGGGATAGTAGAACAGGCGGATACCCCGGGCATCGGTCACCGCCACAAAGGATTTCTCGGGCAGCTCCGAGACGTCGTGAAAGGAGGCGAAGCGGGCGAGTCCGATCACCACCGTCAACACCCCCTTCACCTTGCCTTCCCGATCGATTACCGGGTAGGCGAAGGGAAAGGCCGCCTCCCGGGATCCCGATCTGGTGACGATATATTCTCCCGCGACGAAACCGCGCTTGGCGACCGCCTCCCGGAAATGTCTGCGGTCGGCGAGACTGGCGGTGGGGGCGGGCTTGCCGGAGGCCAGCACCCTGCCGTCGGGGAGCGACAGCGCGTTGTTGACGTAAACCGGATGCTGTTCCAGGACCGCGGCGAGAATCTCCCCGCTCAGCTCCGGATCGAGCCCTTGGATCTCGGGCAGTTGGGCGAGGGTGGCGAGGATCTGTCTGGTGGCGGTGGTGAGATCCCCCTGCACCTCGGCCATGGAGTGGGCGAGAAGCTGGACATCGCGGCGCGCCTTGCCGATGGCGGCGCGGCGCTGCTCCATCCCGGACTGCAGCAGGATGAGCAGGGCGGGCAGCACCGCCAGCAGGACCAGCAGACCGAGATTGCGGTTGATCGACCCTCTCCTGAGAAAACCCATTGCCCCCTCCGATTTCCCCGACAAGGCTTCGTCTCCCGTCGTCGCAGTTCCCCGGGTGACACCACAGGGCTCCCCCTCTTCTAGCACAGAAGGACCGCCGACTCAACTGAAAGCGGGACATGGAGGGCGACTCCGGCCGCCGGCAACACACGTATCCTTCCGGTCGGATCGTTCAGTTTCCTCCCTTTCTCGTTGTCGTTGTCGTTGTCGTAATCGTCGAACCCGGCGGGGTCCTGCCAGAGCCGGCGCCCGCGCCGTTTGATCGACCCAGTTGCCCATGGACGGCGTCCACCCGGATGGATGCACGCTGCCGGGCACAAAGGCGGCGAAGACTGGATCGCCACGCTGCGCATAGGATGCCGCCGCCGCTTCCTCCGTCTTCGCGGGGAAGGAGGTGACGAAGCGATCCAGGACGGCCAACAGTCGGCGTCGGACAGCAAAGCGTTCTCTCCTGCTGAGCGCAAAACCCTTGCCTTCCCCGCACAACCGGCTACCCTGCCTCCATGCAGCTCTCCGTCAACCTCTTCGTCTACGGCACCCTGCTTTTCCCGCAGATTCTCGAAAAAATCTGCGGCCGGACCTTTGCCGCCGCCGGGGCCACCCTCCCCGGCTACGCCTGTGTCCGCCTCAAAGATCGCCCCTATCCCGGCCTGTTCGCCGCGCCGGACAGCTCCACCAGCGGCCTCGTCTACACCGGCGTCGACACTGCCAGTCTCCGGCTTCTCGACCTCTACGAAGGTCCGGCCTACCGGCGGCTGACGGTGACGGTCACCGGCGACGACGGGCGCGGGTTCGCCGCCGAAACCTATGCGATCGCCGCCGACCACGGCCACCTGCTCACCGGCCTGCCCTGGTCGCGGGAACAATTCGTCCGCCTGCACCTGCACGACTATCTGCGCAGCCTCTGAACGGCGCCGCCGGAAAATCGCACGGCGGTCATTCTTTTGCTTGACCGCGTCCCTCCCGCTCCGTACCCTTTGCCTAGACTCACCCATCCCCTTTGCGAGAGGACCCTTTCCATGGACTACTACAGCAAGGTCATCGCCGAAATTGCCGGGGTCTTCAAAATCGTTCCCCTCACCCCCTTCCGCCACACCCCCGGTGTCTTTTTCGACCTGGTGCCGGCCGGGCTGGTGGGTCGGATCAGCGCCATCGACCGGGTGGTGCACGAGCACGGCGCGGTGAGTCCCGGGCCGGTGGGCGACGTCGACCGCCCCTGGTACATGCACCCGAACCAGGACGACAACCTCATCGTCATGGCCGGCAGCCGCCATGTCGATCTCTACCGGAAACAGCACGGCCGCATCGAAAGCTTCGTGGTCACCCCCCGGGAGATCCGCCGCAACGGCGAGCTGCTGTTCGAAGGCAGCGCCATGCTGGTCTGGCCGCGGGGCGTTTTCCACCGCATCGTCAGCGGCGAGCAGGGCTCCGCTTCGCTGAATTTCGCGGTCCACTATCCGGGTTTCGATCTCGGGACCAACTTCAGCATCTACCGGTTGGACCCGGCGAGCGGCGACTTCGCGGTGATCAGGGAAGGGTACCGGGACCAATACGATTATACCGAGGTCAGCGCCCCGACCGAATGAAGAGACCCACAGCAAGGAGGCTCACCATGGCAACGATTCTCGTCGTCTACGCGACCGACTGCGGCAACACCGAAAAAATGGCGGACGCGGTGGGTGCCGGCATCGTCTTCGGTTCGCCGGTGCACATGGACTCGGTGCTCCTCGCCGGCCGCACCCCCTTCGACGACCTGTAGGACCCGACGTGGACAGACCCGCCTCCCCCCGCACCGGCCGCGGCTACCGCCTCGGCATCACCATCACCGAGCACCTGCTCCTCGGCCAGGAACTCTGCCCGACGGCGAGCGGCCACTACACCCGGCTGTTCAACGAACTGATCACCGTGGCCAAGCTGTTGTCCCGGGAGGTGAACAAGGCGGGGCTGGTCGACATCCTCGGCCTCACCGGCGACGTCAACGTCCAGGGGGAACAGGTGCGCAAGCTGGACCAGTTCGCCAACCACGCCCTCATCTGGCGGATGCAGCGCAGCGGCCTGCTCTGCGCCATGTCCTCCGAGGAAAACGCCGACGTCATCGAGATCCCCGAGCCGATGCCGCGCGGCGACTACATCCTGGTCTTCGATCCCCTGGACGGCTCGGCCAACATCGACGCCAACGCCCCCATCGGCACCATCTTCTCCATCTACCACAAGCTGGAGGGGGCGGAATGTTCCAGCGTCGCCAACTTCCTCCGCCAAGGCTGCGAGCAGGTGGCGGCCGGCTACTTCCTCTACGGCGCCTCCACCATGCTGGTCTACACCGCCGGCAACGGCGTGCACGGCTTCACCCTCGACCCCTCGGTGGGCGAGTTTCTCCTTTCCCACCAGAACATCACCACCCCGGAGCGGGGGAGCATCTATTCGGTCAACGAGGCCAACGAGGGGTTCTGGGACGAGCGGACGAAACGGATGGTGGCCCATTTCAAGTCATCGGCCAACCGGCGCGGCGCGCCCTACACCAGCCGCTACATCGGTTCCTTGGTCGCCGACTTCCACCGCAACCTGCTCTACGGCGGCATCTACATGTATCCCGCCGACCGCCGCGACCCGGCAAAGCCCCGGGGCAAGCTGCGCCTGCTGTGCGAGGCGGCGCCGCTGGCCTTCATCGCCGAGCAGGCGGGCGGCGCCGCCTCCGACGGCTGCAGGCGCATCCTCGACATCCGTGCCGAGGATCTCCACCAGCGGGTACCGCTGATCATGGGGGGAAGCGGCGACGTGGCCGATGCGGTGGCGATTCTTCAGGGCGGGGGTTGACCGTTTCCGCTAGCGCCGTCTGCCGTGCCTGGCGGGGGTGCCGCCACCGTCTGCCTCGATAAACCCCAAGCCGCCGCACTCGGGACATTCCTCCCAGGTGAGGAGAAAACGACTGACCCCGAGAAAGGAGCCGGTCTGGCCCGATCCGTGGCAGGCGGGACAGGGCCGGCGTTCGGGCCGGCCCGTCTCCGGCGGCTTCGCCTTCCCCTTCATTTCTTCAGGGTGATGGCGCTCACCGGACATGCCGCCTCGGCCTCGGCGCAATCGCAGCGCTCGCAGCCGTCGGGGTTGATCACCCGTGCCTTGTCGTCCTTGAGTTCGAACACTTCGGGGCAGATCTCGGCGCAGGCGCCGCAGCCGATGCACAGTTCCTCGTCAATCTCGGGTATCATAGCTTTCCTCCTGCTGTGGTGTTCTGGCGGGACCGGGACCTTTCAGTCCAGCAGCCGCTTCTCCCCCTCGAGTTTCCGGATCCAGCCCACCGCCTGGGTTATTTCCAGCACGCCCAGGTAGGCCCCCTCGTCGTCATACACCGGAAAATAGCGGATCAGCACCTTGTCACCGCGGAAGTTGATCCAGAACTGCGCCTCGGTCCGGGTGCGGTTTCTGAACCCTTCGACGATCTCATGGACGGTGGCGACGCTCTTCTGGGGATGACATTTCTCCACCTTGCGGCCGATCACCGAACGGGTACGGGGGAAAAGCTTCTCCCGGTCGAGACGGTTGAAGTAGGCCACCGAATCCTCGGCATCGACAAAGGTAACCTCGAAGGGCATGGTCTCCATGATGGCGTGCAGCTGGGCGTAGGAGAGATTCTCGATCAGTTTTTTCGGACCGCTCCCCCCCTGCTCCACCTCCACCAGCATCTGCCGGAAGCGGTCCCGGGCGGCGGCGCCGTAACAGGAGACATCCACCTCGGCGAAACGGGCGAGCAGCGTCTCGCCGTCTCCCTCCTGGAACACCCGGCGCGCCATGGGATAGAGCACGTCGTTTTCCTTCCAGATGTGTTCGGCGCGGATCTGCAGGTAGTCGACGCCGCGGCGGCGGAAGGCCTCCCGGTCGTCGGCGCCGGCGGCACGCAGTGCCGGCAGATCCTGGAGCATGCGGGTCAGGAGTTCCCGCTCCATTTTGTGTTCCTGGAGCATGACCCCGAGCGGCCCGCCGCTCTTCGGAATGCCCCGTTCCTCCATCAGGGGAAACAGGTAGTCCTCCTCCTTGCGGTTGTGGATACGGTCGCCGAATTCCAGGAGGAAATCCACCGCCCGCGACAACTTCAGCGGTTTTGCCGCCGTCTCTTCCAGATTGTCCAGGGCCTGGCGCATCACCTCCATCGCCCGTTCGATCATCTCGTGTTCGGCGACCAGATAGTCATCCCAGCGTTCGTACTGCATCGCGACCTCCCAGGGTATATCGTTTTTTCCGGTCCAACACCGGTGCCATCGCATCGTCCACGCTTCCAGGATATCGGCCGCCGGCGGCTGTCGCCTTGATCCAGGTCAACCGGTGCTGTTTTCAGATTTTTTTCTTGATGTCGATCACCGGCGTTCCGTCGAGGACATCGACGCCACGCACCGTCAGCCGGCAGCCGTCCACCGCCAGCACCTGGAGCTCGCTCACCGCGATGGGGTTGGGCCGCGCCGGACTGCGCAGGGCGAACACCCCCTTTTTCGGGCGCGACCTGTCGCCGCGGGGGTGGACGCGGAGGATGTCGCGCGCCGCCCGGTGCAGCCAAAACAGGACCACCACCGTCTGTCCCGCCTCGATGCCGTCCAGCGCCTCCGCATAGCGGGAGAACACCTCGATGGTGCCGACATGCCGGGACTCGGTGTAGTTTTTCGGGGCCGCTTCGATGGAGTGGAGATCGCCGACCAGGACGCCCACCGGCACGATGTCGTAGGTTTCCATGGCGATCACTTCCGGCAGGTGCAACCACAACCGCAATCGTCTGACTTGGCGGCGGGGAATGGGGGCATGACGGCCGGCGCAGTCGGGCAGTCGTCCTCCGGGCAGGAGCAACCGACCGGAGAGATCCCCTCCTTGTTCCGGCGCCGGCGCTCCACCGCCCGCCATATCGGCTCAACCGACAGGAGCAGCAAAAGGACGGCGGCCACCGTCTGCACCGGTTCCGGCACCCATTCCGCCGCCGTGCCGATCGCCGCCGCCGCCTCCATTCCCGTCCGGAAATAGACCCAGTCCAGGGCAAGGCCGCAGAGCAGGCTGCCGAGGGAGACCGCGGCCAGGTAGCGCAAGGTCGCCTTTTTGCCCAGCAACCGGGCGAGGATGGTGAGGGAGGCGACATTGGTCGCCGGCCCGGCGAGAAGAAAAACCAGGGCGGTGCCGGGACTCACCCCCTTGAGGATCAGCGAGGCGGCGATGGGGGTCGAGGCGGTGGCGCAGATATAGATGGGGATGCCGACCGCAAGCATGAGCAGCATCGCGGGCACGCCGCCGCCCAGCCAGCGGGAAAGGCCGTCCTCGGGCAGAAGCGCGGTGATGACCCCGGCCAGCAGGATTCCCAGGAGAAACCAGCCGGCGAGATCCCCCCAAAGCTCCCGGAAGGCGTAGCGCAGACCATCCGCCACTTTGCCGGCCAGCGTCTTTCCCGGCGCGGCGTCGCGAGCAGGGGGGGCAGTTTCACAGGCACAACCGGCGGCGATGGGTTCCGCGGCCCGGACGGCCATCTGCTCCGGCGGCTCCGGCGGCGGGTCGATCAGGTTTTCGCCGATCCCCGCCAGCATGGCGGTAAAAAAGGCGGCTACCGGCCGGGCGACGGTGAGCAGCGGATCGAGCAGCGCCCAGGAAGTCGCGATGGAATCGAGGCCGGACTCGGGCGTCGCGACCAGAAAGGCGGCGGTGGCTCCCTTGTTGGCCCCCTGTTCCTTCAGGGCCGCGGCCGCCGGCAGAACGCCGCAGGAGCAGAGCGGCAGGGGGATCCCCAGCAGGGCCGCCTTGAACACCGGCCCAAACCGTCCCCTGCCAAGGTGGCGGACGATGAAATCGGCGGGAAGAAAAACCTTGAGCAGGCCGCCGGCGACGATGCCGCCGATGACGTAGATCGAGGCGTCGAGAAGAAGCCGCCAGGCGGCGAGGAGGCTGTCGAGAATCAGCATATATCCATCCTTCAGCCCTGAGGCTGGTGATTCTGGCGGCGCAGGTCGGTATCCGGTGAACCCGTCTTCGGCTCCGGACTCATTCCCGCACGTGCTCCAGGGCGACGTGCAACAGCTGACCCACGTGATCGTCGTTCAGCCGATAATAGAGGACCGGGCCCTGCCGCCGGTTGGAAACCAGCTGCAGTTGCCGGAGCAGCCGCAGCTGATGACTCACCGCCGATTCGGTCAAACCGAGGAAGGCGGCGAGATCGCACACGCACATCTCTCCCCGACCCAGGGACCAGAGGATCTTGACCCGGGTCGGATCCCCCATGGCCTTGAACAGTCCGGAGAGACCCTCGATCTCCCTCTCGGCAAGGAGCTGTTCCCGGGCGGCGGCGATCCTCTCCTCGTGGATGATCCGGCAATCGCAGAACTCTTCGTTGCATTCGGGGAGATTTTCCATAATATATGAGCATACACTCATATATTGAAATGTCAAGATGAGCGAGGCCGGCGAAAAGCGGGTTGACACCCCTTGCCGCCGGCCATTATCCTTCTCGACAGCGAAAGAACGATCCGGCCCGTCCGGGCCCTACCCCATCCGACCGGCAACCGCCGCCCGCCTGGAGATCCCATCATGGACTGGAAGAGTCTGTTCCGCCCCGTCAGCAACATGACCGCCGAGGAGGCAAGGGCCTTCCTCGCTGCCCGGCCCGAAGGTTCCTACCAGCTGATCGACGTCCGGCAACCCAGGGAATACGCCGACGGCCACCTCGCCGGCGCCCGGCTGCTGCCGCTGAAAGAGCTCGCCGACCGCGTCGCTGAACTCGATGCGGCGAAACCGACCCTGGTCTACTGCGCGGTGGGCGGCAGATCGAAGGTGGCCGCCCAGCTGCTCAACGGCAAGGGTTTCCGAAACGTCTTCAATATCCTGGGGGGAATCAAGGCCTGGCAGGGCGGCCAAGCCGTCGGGCCCGAAGAACTCGGCCTCGACCTGTTCACCGGCGGCATGGACTACGCCGACGCCGCGGCGCTTTCCTACGCCATGGAAGACGGTCTGCAGCGCTTCTACCGCGCCCTGGAGGAAAAAAGCGAACCGCCGGCATGGCGGCAGCTCCTGGCCCGTCTGGCCGGCTTCGAGGATCGCCACAAAGAGCGGCTGCTCGCCGAATACCGGCGCAGGCGCGGCGATGACGCCGGCATCGATCCCGGGAGCGCGCCGATCATGGAGGGCGGCCGCCGGATCGACGAGTATCTGAAACGGGCGGATGCCCTGCTCCGCAGCCTTCCGGACATCCTGCAGCTGGCCATGACCCTGGAGACCCAGGCCATGGATCTCTACAGCCGCATGGCGCAAAAGAGCGAGGACCGGGAAACCCGCGATTTCTTCCTGTCCATGGCCGAGGAGGAAAAGACCCACCTCGCCTATCTCGCCGAGGAGATGGACCGCGTCCTCGCCGCCGGCTGAACGGCGCCGTCGCCTCGCAGGAAACTCCCCCGGCAACCATGTGGCGTCGGGACTGATCCGGATCGCTTCGTGACGCTGTTCCTCACAAAGACGGAGAAGCGCGTCCGCGTCGTCGCGAGCGCAACGTGACGGTCCGGTCTTCGCCCCACAAGGACCATCCCGGCATCATCTCTCCGGGTGGGCGCGCCATGGCTGCCTCGCAACCCTATGCCGACAGGGGATGCATGGTACTGCCCTGGCCACCGTCTTCGTTTGCCAGCAGATAGCCCCGGCCTCCTTCCCGGACCGCGCTTACCCTGGTGGTTGCCAGCACGCACTGGTGCCCGGTGTCGCAGAGCGCCGGCAGCGCGGCTGACAGCTCGCCGGCCTCGGCCTCGCTGCAGCCCGCATCCGGTTCGTCGAGGAGAAAAACCACCGGACCACCGCGCCGCCCCTCGGACCACAGCACCCCCACCGCGCAGGTGATCAACCAGCGCAGATGGGCCGGCAACCGATCCAGCGGTACGGGAGGATTGCCGTTCCCTTCCACCGCAAATTCGACCTGTCCCTGAAGCCGCCGGGCGGCAAGGCGCAGGCGGCGATGGGGCAGCCATTCCCGCAGCAGGGAGGTGAGCCGGTCGCAGAGCCGGTCCAGATGATCCTCGCCCGCTGCCGCCTTATTCCACCGCGCCTGCCCGGGCCGGATTCCCAGCAGATCGAGAAAGAGCAGATCGCCGCCGGGCCGCGCCCACTCCCCAAGCGCCGGCGGCTGGCCGCGCAGGCCCTGGGGATCGAGCACCGTTTGGAGCAGACTGTCGGCCCGCAGGAAAAGCATGACCGGCAGATGGCGCAGGACGAGCCGGCGCGCCTTCCCGAAGCGTTCGGCGCGGCTGACGGCATGGCGGATGCGGGCGATGAGCCCGCGCAGATCCGCCGCTGCCGCCACCCTATCCAGCCGGGACAAGAGACGATCCAGCCGGGCGGCGGTGGCTCCCTTGATGCGGTCGGTCGGCAGCAGGGTCGCACAGAAGGCAAAGCCCTCGTCGATCTCCGCGATGCCGGCGCCGCCCAACGCTTCCCGCAGCCGGGACATGTCGGCATCGACCTCGCTCCAGCGGCTGGAGGAGGCGATCTCGACAAAGGTCAGCCACCGGCTGCCGTCCAGCCTGCGGCCGATCTCGATCCGTTCCGTTTCGAGGAAGACCGGATCGATCCGCGCCAGCTCTGCCCGCAGGGGTTCATCGCAGGCGAACACGGTGACGACCGCGGTCTTTTTCGAGGCGATCACCCGCCGCTGCCGCCCTCCCTGCTCCACCATGCGCGGGTAGTCGGCAAAGGGTGTCGGCTCCGGTTCGAAAAACGGCGGGTTGATCGAGCGCAGCGCCCGCAGCACCGTACTCTTGCCGGCTCCGGCCGCGCCGACGATCAGAGTCAGTTCCGGTGAACAGCTGAACCAGCCGCTGTTGTTCACCGCGAAATGGCCGAGCACCCTGGCGCGCAGCAGTCGCATCGTTGTCCCCCGTGGTTTCGCCTTTCCGCCGCAGCATCGGCAACCATGGCCGCGCCGGCGGAATGGATCCTGCAAATGCAGCAGACCGCGGAGGCAAGGATGGCGCCCATCATCGAAGATCCGGACCTGCGGGACAGAGAATTCGTGTTCGCCGACCGGCAGGAGGCCGGCACCGCCCTCGGTCGGCTGCTGGCCGGCCGGTTAGCGCCCGGCGGCGTGCTGCTGGCGATACCGTCGGGCGGAGTACCGGTGGCCCGGGCAATGCAGGCCTTCCTGCCCTGGCGGCTGGAACTGCTGCTGGTCCGCAAGGTACAGATCCCCTGGAACAGAGAGGCCGGCTTCGGCGCCGTCGATCTGGAAGGAAACACGGTCTTCAATCCGACGCTGCTGGCCGCCCTGCGTCTTTCCGACGAGATGGTCGCCGGCCAGGTCCGCAAGGCCCTGGGCAGCCTCAGGCAACGCAACGACCTGTTCCGGGGCAACCGGCCCTTCCCGGATGTAACGGGCCGGGAGCTGGTCATCGTCGACGACGGTCTCGCCTCCGGCTACACCATGCTGGCGGCGATAGCCTATGTCCGCCGCCGCAGCCCCGCCTCCATCAGCGTGGCGGTGCCCACCGGCCTGGAGGAGAGCCTGCAGGCGGCAGCGGCAGCCGCCGACGCGGTCTACTGCCTCAATATCCGTCAGGCATACCCCTTTGCGGTGGCCAGCGCCTACCGCAACTGGCACGATCTGGACGACGGCGAGGTGTTGCGGCTGCTCGCCGCCAACAACGGCGCCTCCACCGCAGCCGACTGAGCCATCCTTTACCGCAGGAAAGGTCCTGGCCGACAGGACTCTCCACCCGGCCGGCAGCCGTCCCCTGCTCCGGCCCACCCGGCTTCCTGCCCCGAGGGCGGGGCGGGCAGGGCAAGCTCAACCGTCGAGTTTGAAGGTAACCTTGAGGTGCAGCCGGTAGATCCTCGTCCCTCCTTCCCGGAAGACCACCTCCTTGTCCTTGATCCAGACGGAACGGACATTACGCAGGGTATCGCCGGCCCGCTTGATCCCTGCCTCCAGGGCATCCTCGAAATTCTTTTCCGATTCGGCACTCAGTTCGATGATCTTAGCCACGGATGCCATACGGGACCTCCTTTCGGTTTTTCCGGGCAAGGGATGGATGAAGGACGGGGTCGGCCCGATCTTCACCTTTTCCGCCAACAAAGATCAAGAAATATGCCAAACCGGCGCCCATGCCGTTCCCGTCTTCGGCCGCTCCGATCCCGCCACGCCCAGCGCCCCCGCGGACTGAAATGTGCCGGGGGCTGCAATCCCTGTCAGCATTGCCGTCACCGCCGTCTCCCAGCGTCATGGCCTTGACGGTGACCGCACGGAGGTAAATTTGTAACTTTCTGTAATAAAAGAGAATTATCCGATAGAAATCCCTGGAATGATTTTTGCTGGTTTGGCCATTGCCAAAAACTATCGCCCACCGGGCGCGGGAGGTCCGATGAAGATCCAGCATACCGCACAGAGACAATTGCCGCCCATGCCCCGGGCGAAACGGGAAAGTCCGGCCGGCTCATCCTTCCCGGATCTGCTGAAAAACGCGGCGGCCCCGCCATCGCCGCCTTCCGGCCTCGTTCTTCTCGGCACCATCTCGAGCGAGACGCCCACCGTTTCCGACCTGCTGCACCACAGTCCCGACTACCAGCAGCAGACCTGGCAGATCATCCATGCCGAAATCAACCAGAACCAGCCCTACCGCAGCATCCGCACCGGCACCGCCATCTATCTCGATCCCGCCACCCGGCAACTGAGCTGGCAGGGGGTCACCCCGTCGCCCGCCAAGCTTCCGCCGGCCTCCTCGTCCACGGTCGCGGCCCCTCCCAGTGTCGCGTCCGCCGACCCTCCGACACCGGTCTCGGTCCGACAAGTGCCGCCGCCCGCCAGCGCAACCACCGGCCAGGCGCACAAGGTGAGCATCGGCGCCATCAGCGACACCGCCCCGACCATCTCCCATCTGCTGCGCGCCGCGCCCCGCTTTCACGACCAGGCCTGGAACATCATCTTTGCCGACTGCAACCGCGCCAAGCCTTTTGCCGCGCTGCGGCCGGGCACGGAAATCTTTGTCGATCCGGACACCCGCGAATTGACCTGGGAAACGGCCGCCGCCACGGCCAACGCCCGCAGCACCGGCGCCGCCTCCCGATCGGCCGAGGCCGCCCTGCATCGCTTGAACAGCCTGCCGCTGGGCCTCGCCGATGCGGTCAAACCCTACATCGGCCGCTCCTACAGGGAGATCGACTGTTACGATCTGGTGGTGCGCGGTCTCGCCCGCATGGGAATCAACTACCAGGGCGACGGCGGCGTCAAGGATCGGCTGGTGCGGCGGGCGGTGGAGGAAGGCCTGCCCAAAAATGCCTACATGAACGGCGAGGGGCTGATCGAGGCCACCGGTCGGCGGCTGTACTCCAAGGCGCTGCTCCGCGTCTCCGATCCCCGGACGGAAGGCAAGCAGCTCCTGGCGGAGATGGAAGCCTCGCTCTCGGAGGGATGCATCCTCTCCTTTTCCACCCACAGCAAGGGGCATACCGGCATCGTTTCCCGCCGGGGCGACACCTGGACCTTCATCAACTCGGGGGAGATGGACAACGCCATCGACGGCGGCTCCGGCAGCCAGAGGGTCGGTGAGGAGATCCTGGAAAAGGAAGTGGAAAACTGGCTGCGGCGCGCCCACGACCACAACCAGTCCCTGCTGGTCACCCTGGGTAAGCCGGAGGAGATCCGCACCGCCATGGGCCCGCCGCCGCCGGCTGCGGCCCGCATCCTCTAGCTCCCTGCCACCGCCCCGCCGGCTCCCCGCTCACACGGGGAAAAAGCAGCAAGGATCCCGGTCCCGGCCGACATCCAGGCCGGCGCTGGCGATCACCGCCAGGCAACCGCCGCAGACATGGCGGATTCGGCAGCCGCTGCAGGCGGCCGGTCCCCGCCGGTACCCCGCCGCCTTTTGCGAATCGTAGACGGCCGTAAGACTCTGCCGCCGCAGATCGCCGATGGGCGACGGGAACTTGCGGCAGGCATGCACCTCGCCGTCGGGCAGCAGCGCGACGAAATTAAAGGCCGCGCCGCAGCCGTAGCCGGCGCAGCCGCCGAACAGCTCCGCGCCCTCCTGGTGGCGGAGGATGTTGATCAGGTTGTCCTTGAGGGCCATGGCCGGGTTGGCGGCTACCGCCTCCAGGTACTTCCGAAGGAAGAGCTGGTACTCATCCCGGCCGGGGGTGCGGAGGCGCGCCCCTTCGCCGACCATGGAAAGGCGGTTGAAGGTGAAGAGATCCACCCGGTCGCGGAGCAGTTCGGCGAGCGGCAGCACCTGGTCCAGGTTGTCCCGGGTGAGGGTCAGCATGACCATCGAATAGATTCCCGCCGCTTTCAACCTGTCGAGAAAGGCGAAAACCCGGTCGAAATGGCCGGCGCCGCGGATATGATCGTTGTGCTCCCGTAATCCTTCCAGACTGACCTGATAGAATTCCGGCCGCTGCAGGGCCTTGATCTTCTCCAGTACATCCGCGTCGGTGGGGTTGCCGAGAATGGCGGTCATCAGGCCGCGGTCGGCGGCCTCCCGGTAGATCTCCAGGAAATGGGGATGGAGCAGCGGGTTGCCGCCGGTGAAGGAGACCTGGCCGTAGACATGCCGATCCCGGCAGAAATCGTAGAGCTGGTCGAGAACGGAAACCGCCTCCGCCAGAGTGGGGGCGCTGCGGTTGCTGCGGTCGTAACAATGGCGGCAGTGCAGGTCGCAGGCCTGGGTGAGATGCCACTGCAGGGTAAAAACCGGGCTGCTGAGGAATTGTTCCGGGATTTCCTCGTCCGCGGCGAACAGCGCAGGGTCCCGCGCCAGTTTCGAGGGCGGGGCGAGCAGCAGACCGGCCGCCCTTGCCGCCGCAATCGCCCGGTCGAGTTCGGCGAGGCTGATGCCGGCCGCAGCGGCGGCCTGACGCCGGTCCAGTTCTTCGACCACGACCTTCAATGCCAGCAGATCCTGGCCGCTTGCCGCCCTCGCCTCCAAGCTGCGCCGCCTCGGATGCAGCCAGACCAGGACGATCTCGTCGCCGATGGGCGGTTGCCGGCCGGCGCCGCCCCGGTCGAGGAAAATGTCCGCCAGGCGCCGCCAGCCCACCTCGACCAGGTGCAAGGTCGGGTTGACGACGAGGTGCGCCACCACGGTATCCAGCTGCGCGGTCGATTGTCCGACGAAACCGGCCGCCGCCTCGATCCGCGCCAGGTCGGCGAGCCAGGGAGGGAAACCGAACCGTTCCCGGCACCCGGCGAGGAGCTCCGGGAGATGTTCCGCGACGAAGCCGGCAGGCGCCTCGGCGAGAACCTCGGCGAAGGTTTCCCGGCCGATGAGCTGCCGGCAGCGCGGAAAGTGGCTCGGAATCCGTTCAACACGATTGCGCGACTTCGACATCTTTCCTCGACGGCTCATTGTTTGTACCGCATCACAGGGGAAGCATCCGGACAACCAGTCGCAACCAAACGGATGGGAAGCGATCAGGGCCGCAGCAGAGGGGGGAAACGCGAAATCCCCCGCGGACGCATGCCGACAGGGGATTCCCACTCTGGAGAGACGACGCTGTTTCAGTGCGACCGCACTGTTATTTGCTGCCGCCTCAACCACTCTTGCCGGAGGGTTTTTCTTCCTCCTTCACCTCTTCCTTCTGCTCGCCTTCGCCGCCGGCCGCCTCATCGGGCTTCGCTTCCTCAGCGGCTTTCTCCTCGGCGGTTTTCTCCTCGCTTGCCTGCATCTCGGCGGCCTTCTCGTCAGCGCTCACGGCGCTGGGCTTACTGCCGCCTCAGCCGCTTGCCCCCATGGCGGGACCAGCAAGTCCGCCACCCGTCACCAGACCGGCCAGGCTGATGCCGGCCAGCACCTTTTTCAGATACCTCTTTTCCATGCAGCACCTCCTTACGTTCGGGTTGGGGAAAGAGCGCGCTCCTCCGCTCTGTCCTTTCACCATAGGGGAAATAGTTTCGGAAGTATAGAAAAAAATCATGGAATCCTGGAGCCTCAACGGGATTCTCAATGGACCGAAAAGGCGCCCGCCACCGCCCCCGGGCCCCTGCCTGGAGGGCATCCCATCTATCAAAAAAACCCTGCATCATCCGATGATCATGGTATGGTATGCCCGCATACGCAGCCCCCCAGCCCCTGAAAATTATGCAGACCAGCAGAAAAAAAACAAAGGGAATGACCGAGGCCGAGATCAGCGAGGCGGTCATCCAGTTCGAAAAGGAATTCATGGGGCGCGGCCCCCTGGAAACCCGAACCTACATCATCGGCGACATGGTGCTCGTCCGCCTCAAAAGGGTCCTTACCCAGGCTGAGCATCAGTTGGCCGGGCCGGGCGAGGTAACCAGCGGCCGGGATCTCATCAAGCAGGTACGCATCAAACTGCTGGAAAAGGGCCGGCCCCTCCTCGAGGCGGTGGTCGAATCGATCACCGGCTGCAAGGTGATCAGCCTGCACACCGATATCAGCACGGTTACCGGCGAGAGGATCATCCTTTTCACCCTCGACCGGGATACCGGCTTCGAATGAGACGGGCCGGACACCTCTCCGTCCTCGCGAGGAACAGGATGACGAAGCGATCCGGAACAGCCCCGACGCCACATCCCCCCGGAACAGTTTCTTTACCAGAACAACAACCGTAACCGCATAGGCCACGATCACGACGGCCGCCCTCCCCGTATCTCTTTGTATTTCCGGTGTCGGATGCCGCCGCCGGTGCCGGATGCCGAACCGGCCGCCCCCTCGGGCAGAAAAAGAATCTCGACTTTTTCGACCGTTCCGGCTACATATGACCCTGTACGCAACAGGTTGGGGTCTGGAAGGCATCCGCGGATGCCCGCCGGGCCGCCGGAACGGGAGAACGATTTCCCGCCCCGGCCTCGCCGCCCTGCTCATAACAGGCACCATGTCCCGCCGGGCTTTGTAACCCAAAGAACGAGCCGGAATACCAAGGCCGAAGATTGCTGCCGCCGCAGCCGTCTTCGGCTTTTTTTTTGCCTACGCCGCGCCGTGTGGCGCCGCTCCTGATCTCTCTCAACCCGGTTCGACACGGCGAACCGACCAGATCGTAAAAAAACAGACGAGGTTGCATCATGTCACACAAGGCTTTGGTTGGCATTCTCATGGGCAGCGATTCCGATCTGCCGGTGATGAAAAAGGCGGCACAGGTGCTCGCCGAAATGGGCGTGGCCTTTGAGATGGACATCAGTTCGGCCCACCGGCTGCCGGACAAGACCGCCGACTACGCCCGTACCGCCCGCGCCCGCGGCCTCGAGGTGCTGATCGCCGGGGCCGGCATGGCGGCGCATCTGGCCGGCGTCGTTGCCGCCCACACCACCCTGCCGGTGATCGGCGTGCCCCTTGCCTCCGGCCCCCTGCACGGCGCCGACGCCCTCCACTCGACGGTGCAGATGCCGCCGGGCATCCCGGTGGCCACGGTGGCCATCGACGGCGCCAAGAACGCCGCCTATCTGGCCTGCGAAATCCTGTCCATCAAGTACCCCGAGGTGGCCGACCGGCTCGATGCCTTCCGCGCCGAAACCCGCCGCGCCCTGAACGAGAAATCCGAAAAACTGCAGAAGGAACTCGGCAGGTAGAAGGCGCGGCCGACTGCTGCGGAGAGCCTTTTCCGGCCGGGCGGCTGCGCGGCGCTTTGTTGCGACCGGCCGGGCGGCACAGCCGGGGTGCGCCCGAAATCCGGGTCCTCCCGCTGCCGGAATACGGCTCCCGGTCTCGCGCAGCTGCCGCCCTTCTGAAAAAAAATCCTGACTACCAGTGAAGTTCAGCCAATCTGAGGCATACGAAGGAGCACTCCTCGACAGGCTCAGAGCGAACGGATGAGATGAAGTCGTATCTCTGCTCGCAATTTCGGATGCCATTTTCACGCAGCCGAAGAGACGCAGGAGTGGCCGGAAAAAGCGCGAGGACTGTCTGAGGCCCGCAGGGCCGAGTTCCGCAGCGCCCGGCCGCGACAAGGAACGGAGGGAACCCCCGCGCAGCGGGGGCAAGTGAAGGCCGGC
>JBFLZZ010000054.1:0-27708 GCA_040755255.1 Thermodesulfobacteriota bacterium | reverse complement strand
TCCGGAGAAGGATGGGCATGACCACGTACTCGTCCACCCGGACGATCTCCTCCAGTTTTTCCTCGATGAGGGCGCGCTGCACCATCTCCAGGAAGGCGGGCCGCACGGTGATGCCGTTGGAGAATTTGCCCAGGCCGACCCGGAAGCGCATGCCGTCCTTTTCCACCTTGGCGAGAAAGACGTCCTCGGTGTCGAGAAAATCGCTCACCTGCTGGAGCACCCGCTGCAGGAAGGGGCGCAGCGCCTCGTCGTTACCGGTGAAATCCAGTTCGGCCAGGCTGTTGAAGATGCCTTCCAGGATGGCGACGAAGCGGCGGACCTTCGCTTCCAGGTTCCAGCGCATGGTCAGTGAATCGGCCAGCTGCAGGATCTCCTCGTCGTCGAAGGGTTTTTTCAGATAGAGCAGCCGATCGGTGAATCCGACCATGGAGACGATCTCGGAAACCGAGGCGTCCGAATAGGCGGTGACCACGATGATCTGGGCGAAGGGGTCGAGCTTGTGAATGGCCTGAATGGTGCGGATCCCGTCCCAGCCGGGAGGCATGCGCATGTCGACGAAGACCGCCGCGTAAGGTTTCCCCTCTTCCAGGGCGGCGGCGAAGAGTTCGTAGCCCGCCCTGCCCTGGGTTGCCGTGTCCACGGCAAAGGTTCGCGAGGCGGCGGCGGGCCTTTCCTTGGAATCGAGGAGCCGGTTCAGCGCGTCGAGACTGCCCGCCGTTTCCCGTTCGGGCATCAGCACCGAGCGGAACACGTCGAGAATCGGTTCCTCGTCGTCGATGACCAGCACTCTGTTGTTGTACATTTCCCCTCCCGAAAATGTATGTCGAATCGGCCGGCCCGCGCAGACCGCGGTCCGGAGTAGGCAGTTGGCGGGAGGTCGCGGTAACGCGGCCTCCCGTCTTCATCTATATTTCACACCGGCAGGTGCACGGTGAACACCGCGCCCTTGCCGACGCCGTCGCTGTGGGCGACGAGCCGGCCCCGGTTGGCGGTGATGAAATTGGCGCAGGAATGGAGCCCGAACCCCGACCCCGCCTGTTTCGTCGTGTAGCCGAAGCGGAACAGCTTTTCCCTGGCCTCGGGGGCGAAGCCGATACCGGTGTCACGGATGGAGATAATAACCTCATTGTCGGGTTTTATCACATGTTCCGTGGAGATGGTCAGCACTTTTTCCCCGTCGGTCTCCTGCATGGCCTCGTAGGCGTTCTTGATGAGATTGATGACGATCTGGATCATTTTCGCCTGCTCGAAGCGGACGGGCGGGACCTCGCCCTCCCGGCGGACCACGGTGATCCCGCGGTTGGCGAGGGAATCGTCGAGGATTTCCAGGGCGTCGTCGATCACCCGGTTGACCTGGATCTCGTCGGCCTCGCCGATCAGCCTGGCGTAGCGCATCTGCAGCGCGACGATGTTCTCGATGTGCTCGTGCTTGTCCCGGATCTTCTGGACTTCCTGGGCCATGCGGTCGTATTCCTCGCGGATGGAGCCGGGCAGCAGGCGGGCGACCTCGCCCAACCGGCGGCAGTCCTCCCGGGAGAGGGTTTCTGTCTGAAGGAGTTCGCCGGCGATCTTCTCCATGGTAGTGTCCAGCCGGTTGCGCAGGGTGCTCTCCTGCAGCCGGCGCAGCAGCAGGGTAGCGCCGACCTTGGCCGGGGTGATGGCGTTGCCGATGTTGTGCAGCACCCCCACCGCCATCTCGGCCATGCCGGCCTCATGGGCGCGCTGCAGCATTTCCTCCTGGGCTTCCTTCAGTGCCCGGGTCCGTTCCTCCACCTTGGCCTCCAGGGAGCGGCTGTATTCCTCCAGCTGGCGCAACGATTCCCGCAGGCGCGCGGTCATCTGGTTGAAGGCGAGGCCGTAGTCGGACAATTCCCGGAAGAACAGGTCGTTGGCGGCAATGGCGTGGGAGAGATCGCCCTCGGCGATGCGCTGCACCCCGTCGCTTAAGGTCTTGGTCGCCTTTTCGAAGCGGCCGGTGAAAAAGAGGACGATGGCCATGCCCAGCACGAAGAAGAAACCGCTCAGGCTGAGGATGGAATACCGGAACTGGGTCATCTTCCCGGCCCAGTCGGCGCGGATCGCCTCGTTTTCCGCCTGCAGCCCGGCCAGCGAGTAGCCGCAGCGCAAGAGGCCGGCGAGCCGCAGGCCGCTGTACACCGGCACGACCATTTCCATCACCGGCGCGGATTGCCCGGCCGCTGCCGGTTCGGAAATCTGGAATTCGATGGCGTCTGGTCTGCCGGCGTCAAGGGTTTCCGGGAAGCGGCCGCCGACGAGGGCGATGGCCGACTGCGTCTGCGGGTCATCGAGTTCGGTGCCGATCATGGCGGCATCGTTATGGCCGATGACGCGGCCGCTGGAATCGACGATCAGGCAGTAGACGATCTCGCTGTTGCGGTCGACCACCTCGCCGAGGAGAACGTTGAGAAAGGTGAAATCGTAGCCGGCCATGGCCTGGCCGGCGCTCAGGGCGAGATTGCGGGCAAGCGCTCCGCCCCGCTCCTCCAGCGCCCGGCGCATCTGGCCGAGAACCCTCTCCATCTGCACGTCGCGGAATTCGGCGGCCTCGCCCAGGAACAGGAAACTGGCCAGGGGAAAAAGCAGACAGAGCAGCAGCAGGTAGGTGGCGACCAGGTAGAAGCGGATGCCGAGCCGGCCGCGGCTCAGGCTGAATCTCGATGGGATGAGGAAGGGGTGCATCGCGACCGGTCAATAATCGATGACGGTATCGGCGAAGTCCCGCCGCAGTCTGTCGATGGGCAGCCCGATCTCCCGGGCGGTGCGCATGTTGAGGATGACCCTGGTGCCCAGCGGCTGCATGACCCCGATCTGTTCGATGCTTTTTTTGCCGTCCAGGACGGCGCGGACGAGGGCGGCCGCCTGTTCGCCGATGCTGGCGGGATCCGGATCGACGGCCAGCAGCATTCCCGCCTTGGCGATGTTCTCCGACTGACCGATGCAGATCAGCCGGTCCTTGATGCACTGTTCCTTGAGCCAGGAGACGTTCTCCAGGGTGTAGATGAGCGGGTCGGCGAGCAGCCAGAAGGCATCGACCCGATCGGTCATCTTCCTGTAGGCAAGCTGGAATTCCCTGGGGTCCCTGATCGCTTCCGCCACCACTTCGATATCGAGAAGGGCCGCCGTTTCCCTGATCTCGCGGACGACGTCGGCGGTGAACTCCTCGCTGTAGATGATCCCGAGTTTTTTCATCTGCGGCGAGAACATGGCCAGGTTGGCCAGCTGGGTGGAGGGGGAGACTTCGGCGGCGATGCCGGCCACCCTGGCCGTTTCGCGAAGATGGTAGCGCTGCCAGTTCAGCACCATGGCGAACAGCACCGACAGGTTGGGCTGCTCCCTGGACCAGGTTTTTGCGACGTAGGCCGCCTTGGCGCCGAAGGCGACGACCAGTTCCGGCCGGCCTGCGAGAAGCTCGGTCATGATCCCGGGGGCGGTCTCGACATCGCCGTGCAGGCTGTAGACCGGAAGGCGCATGCCGAGGGCGGCCTCCATGTGGGAGAGCGGTTGCTGGTAGGCATGCTCCTGGTCGCTGAGCAGTACCGCGACCCTGGCCCCGCCCGCGGCGGCGGGGGGAGCCAGCAGCAGGTTCAGGCCGAGGGCGGCCAGGAGAAAATTAATGAGCAATGGTCTGCCACGCATCGATCTGCAGCATCTCCATGAATTCCCTGCCGCCGGACCGGGAAGGCGATTGCAGGAAAAGGTCTTTCATCCGGTTGAGTTCCTCTTCCGGCACCGAGTCCTGCCGATAGCAGAGGACAGGCATGGGAAGGGGAAGGGTGCGTTCCATCTGGACGACGTTGCGGTCGACGGCGCCGTTGAGCCGCCGCAGCACGTCGAGGTTGTCCTCGCCCACCAGGGCGAGATCGACCTGGCCCAGCATCAGGGCGAGCAGGGCATCGGAGTCCTTGGGCACCTCGACCACGGTAAGGCCGCGATCATTGAGGCCCAGGGGGGTGAACAGGATATCCCGCAGGATGATGTGGCCGTCGGGCCCCAGGGTGGTCATCGCCAGGGTCCTGCCGTCGAGATCCTGCAGATTCTGGCGATTCCTGCCGCTGCAGATGAGCACCTTCCGGTACAGGCTTTTGCCCTGCCGGACCGCCACCAGGAAACGCTTGAGGCCCAGGGGTTCGCCGTATTTCGCCACATACCATTCCGGTACCCATTGGAACGCGGGTTTCTGCTGCCGCAGGCTGGTATCGAAGTCGGCGAAATGGTTGAACGGTTGAAACTGGAGATCGAGACCGGCGCCGCTGAGCAGCCCATCCATCTGGGATTTCAGCTGGGAAAGGTTGTTCTGGGCCGAGTCGGGATGGAAGAAGAAGAATTTGCGCCCCGGATCCTTGCCGGCGGCCCCTTCCTCCACGGTCACCAGCAGCAGCGCCAGCATGAGGAGAAAAAGGGGGATGCCGAAGGGGATCTTTTGTTTCATCCTGTCCTGTGCGTTTCCGATCCCCATGGGGGTGGCGGATGAGGGGGCAGTCGGGAACCAATCCGTTGTCGCCCGCCTCCGAAAACGCTACCTTACCTTTTTTCTCCGCTTTTGCAATACATGCAGGTGCTTGTCGGGGGTGGAGCTTGCCGTTTCCAGGCCGGGTGGCTGGGATCACGCCGGAGCTTGCCGATCCTGCCGCCGGCCCGGTTCCGTGTTCGGGAAATCTTTGTCCGCTCCGGTTGACTTCCCTCCCTGCCGTGGTTAACGTCACCGCACATTCCGTGCCGCAGCCGCATCCCGGGGCGGAACCGGTCGTCAGCCGGATGGGGATTCCTCGTCCGCGGGGGATGTTTTTCGGAACGGCCCGCCGATTTTCGTATATAATTGTCTCGAATTCGGGTATGCGGTCACAGGGCACCCCATCTCCTTCGCCGCTTCGCTGCTGTCATGAGCTGCCCCCGCTAGGTGGTGTATAGCGGACAGGCTTCTTCCGCGGATCTGGGGTCCCCAGTGACCGCATACAAACCCGGGGTGCAGGGGCGTTGCGCAGTTGCCCCTGTCCCGTGATCAGGTACGAATTCGGGAAACCCGACGGGCGCAGCGCCGAGCCGGGCGACCCCGCCCGGGAAGTTTCGCCAGAAGGCGGGCAGTCCGCCCGCAGGAGGATAGTGTGGAATACAACGATGCCGAAGACGCCGTGGAGCAGACCGAGAGCGTGCAGATCCCCGAAACCCTGCCGATGATGGCGGTGCGGGATGTGGTGGTGTTCAACTACATGATCATTCCGCTGTTCGTCGGCCGGCCCGCTTCGGTGAGCGCGGTGCAGGACGCGCTGGCCAAGGACAAGCTGCTGATGCTGGTCACCCAGAAGGACGCCGCCGCCGACGAGCCCGGCCCCGACGAGATCTATTCGGTCGGCATGGTGTGCGTCATCATGCGCACCCTGAAGTTGCCAGACGGCCGCCTCAAGGTGCTGGTCCAGGCGATCAGGAAGGCCAAGGTCCGCGAGATCGTCCAGAGCGAGCCCCACTTCATCTGCAGCATCGAGGAGATCGAGGACCAGGACGTCACCGAGATCCCGGTGGAGGTGGAGGCGCTGATGCGCACCGTCCGCGAGCAGACCGAGAAGATCCTGTCGCTCCGGGGGGTGATGTCCTCCGATCTGATGGTGATCCTCAACAACATCGAAGATCCGGGCCGACTCGCCGATCTGGTCGTCTCCAACCTGCGGCTCAAGACCGCGGAATCGCAGATGGTGCTGGAGATCTTCGATCCCATCCTCCGGCTGAAGAAGGTGAGCGAGTTCCTCACCAAGGAACTCGAGGTCTCCACCGTCCAGGCCAAGATCGAATCCGAGGCCAAGGAGGAGATGGGGCGTACCCAGCGTGAATACTACCTGCGCGAACAGCTGCAGGCACTGCGCAAGGAGCTGGGCGACGTCGACGAGCGCTCCCAGGAGATCGAGGAGCTGAAACTCCGTTTCGATCGGACCCGGATGCCGACCGAGGTCAGAGACGAAGGGCTCAAGCAGCTGCGCCGCCTCGAAATGATGCACCCGGACGCCTCGGAGGCGACCATCGTCCGTACCTACATCGACTGGCTGCTGGACGTGCCCTGGAAGAAAAGCAGCAAGGATCGGCTCGATCTGAAACTGGCCCGCAAGGTGCTCGACGAGGACCATTACGGCCTGGAAAAGATCAAGGACCGCATTCTCGAATACCTGGCGGTGCGTAAGCTCAACAAGAATACCAAGGGGCCTATCCTCTGCTTCGTCGGCCCGCCCGGCGTCGGCAAGACCTCTCTCGGCCAGTCCATCGCCCGCGCCATGGGCCGCAAGTTCTACCGGCTTTCCCTGGGCGGCATGCGGGACGAGGCGGAAATCCGCGGTCACCGCCGTACCTATATCGGCGCCATGCCGGGACGGATCATCCAGGGGCTCAAGAACTGCAACACCAACAATCCGGTCTTCATGCTGGACGAGATCGACAAGGTGGGCGCCGATTACCGGGGCGATCCCTCCTCGGCCCTGCTGGAGGTGCTCGATCCGGCGCAGAACTCCGCCTTTTCCGATCACTATCTCAATCTGCCCTGCGATCTTTCCAAGGTGATGTTCATCACCACCGCCAACATGATGGACACCATTCCGCCGCCGCTCCTCGATCGGATGGAATTGATCAGGCTGGCGGGCTATACCCTGGAGGAAAAGGTGGCCATCGCCAGGCGTTACCTGCTGCCGCGGCAGATCAAGGAAAACGGCCTGGACGAGAAGACCCTGCGCATGGACGACGCCACCCTCCAGTTCATCATCTCCCGCTATACCCGGGAGGCGGGGTTGCGCAACCTGGAGCGGGAGATCGGCTCCATCTGCCGCAAGGTCGCCCGCAAGGTGGCGGAAGGAGGCAGGGGCCCATACACGATCACCGCCAGGAATCTGGAAAAGTACCTGGGACCGGCCCAGTTCCTGCCCGAGTCCGAGACGGAGATCATCGACCAGCCGGGCCTGGCCACCGGCCTGGCCTGGACCGAGACCGGCGGCGAGATCCTCTACATCGAGGTGTCCCTGCTGCCGGGCAAGGGCGGCATCACCCTTACCGGTCAGCTCGGCGAGGTGATGAAGGAGTCGGCGCAGGCGGCGGTGACCTACTGCCGTTCCCGCCAGGCACAGATGAAGCTGCCGGAGAACTTTTTCGAGGAGACCGACATCCATATCCATGTGCCGGCGGGTGCCATCCCCAAGGACGGTCCCTCCGCCGGCGTCACCATCGCCACCGCCCTCTACTCGGCCCTGGTCAAGAAAAAGGTCCGTCAGGATATCGCCATGACCGGCGAGATCACCCTGCGCGGCCGGGTGCTGCCCATCGGCGGCCTCAAGGAGAAGGCGCTGGCCGCCCTGCGGGCGGGGATCAAGACGGTGATCATTCCGGAGCACAATCGCAAGGATCTGGTGGATATCCCCAAGGAACTGCGCGACCAGATCCGGTTCGTGCCGGTGAAAAACATGGACAAGGTTCTCTCCGTGGCGTTGTAGCCCATGCCTGAAACGCATACCGTAACGGATGACAAGGGCGGCAGGTTTGCTGCCCTTCTTTTTGCCGCGGCCTGGACGGCGGCCGGCCTGGCCACCCTCGCCATGCTGCTGTTGTGGGGCTATGCCTTCACGCCGCCGCCGGCTGTGGTCAATAGCCCGGTACAGGTGTATATCCCCGCCGGAGTGGGGCTCGTCGGCATCCGCAAGGCGCTGGCCGAAAGCGGTATGATCGCCGACGATCGCCGTTTCGAGGCGCTGGCCGCGGTCATGGGGGTGGCCGGCCGGCTGCGCAGCGGTGAATACCAGTTCCAGGGCACGGAAACCCCCTACCAGCTGATCCGGGAACTGGAGAAGGGACGGCTGGTGCTGCGCACGGTGACCATTCCCGAAGGCGCCGACCTGGAGGCTGTGGCCGCGATTCTGGCCGAGGAGCGGCTGGCCGATCCCGAGGCCTTTCTCCGCTACGTCCGGGACCCGAAAGTCGTGCAGGCTTTCGGGGGCAGGGGGGAGAGTCTGGAAGGTTACCTGTTCCCCGAGACCTACAGGTTCGTCCGCGGCAGCAGTCTCAGGGAGATCGTCGCGGCCATGGTGAAGATGTCCGACCGGGTATGGGAGGAACTCACCGCCTCGGCCGGCCATGCCGATCGCCACCGGGTGCTCACCCTGGCGGCCATCGTCGAGAAGGAAAGCGGTCTTGCCGCCGAACGGCCGCTTATCGCCCGGGTCTTCCTGGAACGGTTGCGGCTCGGCATGAAACTGCAGGCCGACCCGACCGTGGCCTACGGCCTGAAGATCGGCAAACGGCCGCTGACCCGGACCGATCTCGCCACCGCGCATCCCTACAACACCTATCAGATCGACGGCCTGCCGCCGGGACCCATCTGCAATCCCGGCCGGGATGCCATTGCCGCTGTTCTCCAGCCGGCCGACGAGGCCTTTCTCTATTTCGTCTCCAACAACGACGGCAGCCACCGGTTCTCGAAGAATCTCGCCGACCACAACCGGGCGGTGCAGCAGTACCGCAACGGACGGCGAAAAGAGTGAGTCCGGCTCCACCGGCCACGTGCCTTCGCCGGGTGACGGGACAAGACAGCCATTCCCCTCAGGGAAGGGCATTGGGGGGGACGACCTTGCACCGGCAGGCTGTTCGGCTATAATGAATCAATTGGAAGCAACACGGAAAAAAGTGCTGTCGCACGTCACGAATTCGTCATAGAGGTGAACGCATGTTGAACGGAAAGAAGAACCGGTATCCCGAGATCAGAGACCAGCGCGGCTTTTCGCTGATCGAGCTCCTGATCGTCATGGTCATCCTCGGCCTTCTGGCCTCGCTGGTCGGGCCACGGATGTTCGGCAAGCTGGGGATGGCGAAGCAGAAGACCGCCAAGACCCAGATCGAGATGCTGATGAGCGCCCTGGACGCCTACCGGCTCGACGTGGGCTCCTACCCCGGCACCCAGGAAGGGCTGGACGCTCTGGTGCGCAGTCCGGGCATCGAGAACTGGCACGGCCCCTATCTGGCCAAGGAGGTCCCGCTGGACCCGTGGGGCCGGCCGTACAACTACGAGAACCCCGGCCAGCACGGCGAGATCGACATCTATTCCTATGGCCTGGATGACCAGCCCGGTGGTGACGGCGAAAACGCCGACGTCAATTCCTGGGAGTAGGCGACCCCGACGATGAGTTGGCCATGCACCGGGTACACCCGGATGGACGAACCGCGGATGCAGACTGGATCGCCACGCTTCGCTCGCGATGACGCCGCGGCCCCTGCTCCGTCTTCGCGAGGAACAGCGTGACGAAGCGATCCGGAACGGCCCGCGAACCCGCTCCGGCCTGGCTCCGAGCAGAGCCACGAAAGAGGCCTGTCCGCTCTACGAACAGGCATGCAGACAGGCCGATGACAAAGGAGATGCCGTGCCCGGCGACCGCTTACTGACGATCCTCGTCACAGGCGCGGGTGGCCAGGTGGGCAACGCCCTTGCCAGGGCGGAAGCGCCGGATGGCTGCACCCTCGTCTGCCTGCACCGCGCCGAGCTCGATATCAGCGACCGCCCGGCGGTGCTGGCCGCCGTCGAGAGGTTGCGGCCCCGCCTCGTGATCAATGCCGCCGCCTACACCGCGGTGGATCGGGCGGAAACGGAACCCGCCTTGGCCTGGGCGGTCAACCGAGACGGCTGCGGCAATCTCGCCGTCGCCTGCCGCGAAGCCAATATACCGCTGCTGCACATCTCCACCGACTACGTGTTCGACGGCGGTTCGCCGCAGCCGCTCAAGGAAGACGCGCCCACCTGTCCCCTCGGGGTGTACGGCGCCAGCAAGCTGGCCGGCGAGGAAACGATACGCGCCCTGGTGGACAGTCATCTCATTCTCCGCACCAGCTGGGTGTTCAGCGACCACGGCGTCAACTTCGTCAAGACCATGCTGCGGCTCGGCCGTGAACGCAGCGAACTCAGGGTGGTGGACGACCAGCACGGCTGCCCCACCGCCGCCGGCGACATCGCCGCCGTCCTGCTCGATATCGCCGGCAGGATCTGCGCCGGCAGGCGTGTGCCCTGGGGGACCTTCCACTTCTGCGGCACGCCCGCCACCACCTGGTGCGCCTTCGCCCGGGCGATTTTCGATCTGGCGGAGAAGATCGACGACTACCCGTCGCCAGCTGTCACCGCCATTCCCACCTCCGACTATCCAACCCCCGCCCGCCGCCCCGCCTGGTCGATCCTCGACTGCTCCAAGATCCGGAATGCTCTTGGTGTCGACCTCCCCGACTGGCGGCATAGCCTCGCCGGGGTGATCAGCTCGATTTTTTCCGTCAAACAATCCTGATTGCCGCTCATCTCCGTAGGCGGGGACAGATTTCAAATCTGTCCCCTTCCAAGCCGCATATCTTGTAAATCGACGATCTGATCTGCAATTTGCAAGATATCCGGTTGGGGGGGCGGCTATCAACCCGTCCGTGATGCGACAGACTTCACAAGCGGAGGTCGCGTAACCGCGGGTTCGCCCGGTCCTTGTCCGAGAGAATCGGTTCGCTGACCGGCCAGTCGATGCCGATGTCGGGATCGTTCCAGAGGATGCCGCCCTCGTCCTCCGGGTGGTAGTAGTCGGTGCACTTGTAGAGGAAATCGGCGGTCTCCGACAGAACGCAGAAGCCGTGGGCGAGACCGGGCGGCACCCAGAGCTGCTGATGGTTGTCGCCGGTGAGGGTGGCGCCGAACCACCGGCCATAGGTGGGGGAGCCGGGGCGGATGTCCACCGCCACGTCGAAGACCTCGCCGGCGAGCACCTGGACGAGCTTGCCCTGAGGGTGGCTGCGCTGAAAATGCAGGCCGCGCAGGACGTGGCGGCGGGAGCGGGAGTGATTGTCCTGGACAAAGTCCGGACCGATGCCGGCCTCGCGGTAGCGCCGCTGCTGGTAGGTTTCCAGGAAGAAACCGCGGCTGTCGCCGAGTACCCTGGGTTCGATGAGCAGGACTCCTGCAAGGGGGGTGCTGTGGACCTTCATATGGTGTCGAACAGTTTGTCGTTGAGGATGGACAGCAGGTACTGGCCGTAGCCGTTCTTGGTGAGCGGCCGGGCGAGCTCGGCGAGTTGGTCGTCGGAGATCCAGCCCATGCGCCAGGCGACCTCCTCCGGGCATGCCACCTTGAGGGCCTGGCGCTGTTCCAGGGTCTGGATGTACTGGGAGGCGGCCAGGAGCGACTCGTGGGTGCCGGTGTCCAGCCAGGCGAGTCCTCTTCCCATCACGTCCACGGACAGTTCCCCTTTCCGCAGATAGGCCATGTTGACGTCGGTGATCTCCAGTTCCCCGCGCGCCGAAGGTCTGATCCCACGGGCGATATCCACCACCTGCGCATCGTAGAAGTAGAGGCCGGTGACCGCGAAACGCGATTTCGGCTTCTGCGGTTTCTCCTCCAGGCTGACGGCGCGGCCGCAGGCGTCGAATTCGACGACGCCGTAACGCTTGGGGTCGTTCACCGGGTAGGCGAAGATGGTGGCGCCCTGCTTCTGCCCGGCGGCCCGGCGCAGCTGCTCGGTGAGCCCGTGGCCGTGGAAGATGTTGTCGCCGAGGACGAGCGCGCTGTTGCCGCCTCCGATGAATTCCTCACCGATGAGAAAGGCCTGGGCCAGCCCCTCCGGCGCCGGTTGCACCGCATAGGCGAGGTTGATCCCCCACTGGCTGCCGTCGCCGAGAAGTCGCTGGAAGAGAGGGGTGTCGTGGGGGGTGGAGATGATGAGGATATCCCGGATCCCGGCGAGCAGCAGGGTGGTGAGGGGATAGTAGATCATCGGCTTGTCGTAGACCGGCAGCAGCTGCTTGGAGATGGCGATGGTCACCGGATGCAGCCGGGTGCCGGAACCGCCGGCCAGGATGATGCCTTTGCGGGTATGCATGGTTCAGTTCTCAGTTCTCAGTTCTCAGTTCTCAGTTTGCGGTTTGCAGTTGGCGAGGCAGTGGCCTGGCCGCAGAGTATTTCCTTCAACCGTTCCGGGGAATATTTTTCTTTGAGAAGTGCCTGGGCATTTTCGGACAATCTGACCCCGAGGGCTGGCTCATTCGTCAATCGTACACATTGGGCGGCAAAATCGGAAGGGCTATCCGCAATCAGGGTATGTATGTCATGGTGAACTTCCAGACCTTCCGCGCCAATAGAGGTGGAAACGACCGGCACCCCGTAGGCGAAAGCTTCGAGAATTTTGAGTCGGGTGCCTCCTCCTGCCCGCAGGGGTACGATGGCGGCGTTGGCTTCCTGATAGTATGGATCTAGGTCATCAACCCTGCCGATCAGGTTGATTTCCTTCAGCTTCTGCAGGGTGCGAAGAATCTTCGTGGGGAGTTTTCCCTGCCCTATCACTTTGACCACAAAGGGGGAAATGCGTCTCTCTCGCAAGAGGGGCAGGATTTCCCTGCAGAAAAACAGGAGGGAGTCCTGGTTGGGGTAGTATCCCAAGGAGCCAACCCAGACGAAGCAAAATGTTGTTGCACTCTCCTTTGTTTCAGTATTGAGGCGCAGCCCCAATTCCTTGGGGGGGTAGACGTTGGGCAGGCAACGGATATTTTTAAGTCGATAAGCGTGCTCCAGTCTTTGCTTGTCGAGTTGAGAGCAGGCATATACTCGGTCTACCGAAGGCAATAGCCGTTGTTCCAGTTCTCGATGTGCGTCGGCGAGTGTTTTGGCGAACCGGGTGTTGGATAGGTCCCGGTTGGAACTGTATAGTTCCATGTTTCGTTGCCATCGGAGCGATTCAATATCATCGAGATCGAGATGAATTTCCGCAAACGGGCAGTTGCGGGTTATGAGAGGGATAATATGGCTGGTTTCGAGTTTGAATAGATGAAATATATCGTACTTTCCTGAAATAATTTCCTTGCTTATTTGTCGTTTGTGAATATCTGATAACTGGAGGTGGCAGGAATATGCTGCGGTGTTAACGAAATTTGTCAGTAAAGAATACTTTATCGCCAGTTTCCTTTTAATGCTATAAAGTATTTCGTTCCGGCCTTCGGAATAATCGATGATCCGCGAGCAGATGTTGCGAGCCGTTTTCGGAATGGGTTGGGGAGAGGGGTTTGCGGAAATGAGAAGCAGGTGGATGTCGTAGTTGAATTGCAAGGCTTCCAGGGTGTGCCAAGCCCGCAAGCAGGAGCCCCCTACCGGGCCAGGGGGGTATCGACTGATGAAAAGTAGCCGTTTTTTTGTCATGCATGTCCTGATCTGCTCGCAATAATTACCTTTCGCGCTTGAGATATGCGCCATCTATGGGATATTTTTGTTATCAGTATATGACAAATGGTTTTCCATTCGGATCTGAATACAGATGGTTGTAGGAAATATTTTAAAAACATTGCTGCGTGGTAAATAGCTAGGGATTTATCGAAATGTCGCAACCTGATGCTGTATTGAATATGCATCAAAAGCAAATCTTTTTTGTGTCTTACAAGTCTTGATTTCACAATTTTATTGTAAAATTTATGCGCATCGTTGGCTGTATCTGATCGAGAAAGTGATGCGAAAGGGTGGATTCGATGGTATGCTAGGCACTCGTTGTGAATACGAAAATTGCGACCAGATGCGGCCAGGGTAAGCCAGAAAAAGCAATCCTCGTTTCGTGCAAGTTCTTCAGGGAATCTAATATTTTGTAGTGATTCTTTTTTGATTAAACATGAAGACACTTGGATGCAAATTTGCATTAAAGATGTAAATGGGTTTTGTTCAATGGTTGGAAAAGATAAATACTTCTGGGTAAACAAAATTGAATGGGATTGCTCGGGGGATGGTGGGGAGGTGTCGCTGAAAATGTCAGGGTTCGTTCGGTCGTAGAAGAAAGCATGCCAGCATGCTACGATATCTATTTTGGTGTCTTCCTGGAATCGTCTGGTGCATTTCAGTATCATGTTCGGGTTAATCAAATCGTCATCGTCAAGGAAAAGGATGAAATTTCCGCTTGATCTATCCAGGCCGAAGTTCCTGGCCGCAGAGGCGCCTTTGTTTTCCGGTAACAGGTAAACCTTGATACGTTTGTCAATGGTCTCAAGCCTGCAAATGGCGGGACGGTGGATAACGTCGGAACCATCATCGACGATGATAATCTCGGTGACCGGAAGGGTCTGGGCCAGCACGGAGTGAACCGCCTGGACCAGATATCCAGGACGGTTGTAAGTGGGAATTATTACAGAAATGCTGGGATTATTCACGTCAACGCACCGAACGTTCGGATTACTTCCCCAATCTTTCCCCCCGATACTTCTCCTGTCTGATTTTTTCCCACCACCAGCGGTTGTCGAGGTACCAGCGCACCGTCTTCTCCAGGCCGCTTTCGAAGGTTTCCGCCGGTCGCCATCCCAGCTGCCCCTTGATTTTTGTGGCATCAATGGCGTAGCGTTTATCGTGCCCCGGCCGGTCGGTCACAAAACTGATCAGGCTTTCGTAGGGCGTGGCCGCAGGTCGAAGTCGGTCGAGGATGGCGCAGAGGGTGGTAACCACCTCCAGGTTGGTTTTTTCGCAGTTGCCGCCGATGTTGTAGGTTTCGCCCGGCCGGCCGTTGCGGAACACCGCCCACAGGGCGCGGACGTGGTCGTCGACGTAGAGCCAGTCGCGGATGTTGTCGCCCTTGCCATAGATCGGCAGGGGATTCCCTTCCAGGGAGTTGATCAGCATCAAGGGGATGAGCTTTTCCGGGAACTGGCAGGGGCCGTAGTTGTTGGAACAGTTGGTGATCACCACCGGCAGACCGTAGGTGTGGTGCCAGGCGCGCGCCAGATGGTCGCTGGCAGCCTTGCTGGCCGAGTAGGGCGAATTGGGCTGGTAGGGGGTTTCCTCGCTGAACAGACCGGTGGCGCCCAGGCTGCCGTACACCTCGTCGGTGGAGATGTGGTGGAAGCGAAAGCGGTGCCGGTCGATTTCCGGCAACTCCCCCCAGTAGGAGCGCGCGCATTCCAGCAGGACGCCGGTGCCGACCACGTTGGTGGTGATGAAATCCGCCGGGCCGTCGATGGAGCGGTCGACATGGGATTCCGCGGCCAGGTGGAGGATACCGGCAGGCCGGTAATTCTTGAACAATGCCGCCATGGCGCCGGCGTCGCAGATGTCGGTTTTTTCGAAACGGTAGCGCGACTTGCCGGCCACGTCCCGCAGGGAGTCGAGGTTGCCGGCATAGGTCAGCTTGTCGATGTTGACGACCGTGCAATCGGTTTCGGCGACGAGGTAGCGGATCAGGGCCGAGCCGATGAAGCCGGCGCCGCCGGTGACGAAGATGGTGGGGTTCATGGGGTGTCCTTCAGTGGGGAGGAAAATCCTTGGCTTTCTGACCACGCCGTTATGCAGTTCGGCAAAAACATTTCCAGTTTACATAACATGGTGGGGCAAAGAAAGAGGTAGACGCCGTCAGTACGGGCTCATGGCGCGCCCAACCGCCTTGAGCGACCTGCCTATCACCCCGGGTTGTGGGGCCAGTCCCTCCAGCCACGACTGCCAGCGGTCGATGAATGTTCCCATCCGTTCCTGCTGGTTGGCGGCCAGGGAGAGCCCCGGCGGCAGTGGGGCGGCCGGCCCCGGAAGCGGCGCGGTGACCACGATGACGCAGCGCTGTCGCCGGCTGAGGAAGGCAAAGGCGCCGATTCCCTGCACCCATTCCTGGCCGTTCTGCCCCCAGAAGGCGGACCAGCGCATGTTGTCCGTGGCGCCGGAGGTGTAGAGCTGGTAGGGCGGCTGGATCGGATAGTCGATGTTCAGAAAAGCGGCATCGTCGGTTTTCTGGAGGACCAGATTGACGAAGGTTCCGTCCGGCAGACTGAAGAGCCAGGATTCGATTCGGGTGGGACCGATGCTCTGCGGGGTGGTGCTTATCAGTCTTGCCCCCTCGGGGAGGGGGAAGGTGGTATCGAAGGCGTAGAGGGAATTGTCGGCCAATTTTCCGAGTAAGGGTTGCTGTGGCGGTGGCTCGCTCGTGGTTCCCCCGGCAGCCGGCGCCTGGCTCCAGCCAATGCCTGCCAGGCAGCGATAGTATTTTTCGGCGAAGATTTCCGGGCTGAAATCCCGGCCGAGAGTGCTCTCCTCCCGCGCCTGTTTTTTGGCGATCACCTCGCATTCGCGGGCATCGGTGTCGAATTCCCGTTGACTGCCGCCTTGCTTGTACCAGGTCTGCGATGGCGCGGCACAGCCGCTTGCGACCAAAGAGGCGAGGAGGAGAGTCGCCGGGAATCGGAGCGGCCACCTCACCGTCTTCGCGAGGAACAAAGTGACGAAGCGATCCGGAACGGCCCGCGCAACCGCATGCCGTCCAGGTGGTTTGGTGGGGTGGCGCACCCCGCTCTTTGTCACATCCATTCCGCCGCTGAACAGGCTCATTGTCGCCTCATATCGTTCAGAGACCGTTTCAGTGAATCCGCGGAACCGTATGGGTCCATGGGAAAGAGTCTGCTCGGCTGGCTGACCGTGGCGCCGGCATCGCGGGTGAAACTGGTGAAGGTATAGAGCAGCTTGCCGCGAAGCTCTCGGTCGGCGAAGAGCGACAACGGCACTCGGATGTACACCCCCTTCTGGGTGGAGCCCACGTTATAGGGATCGCTGAACACACCTGAACTGGCAGTAGTGGTGTACCAGCCGCCGATAGTGAAATACTTCCAGGAGCGGCGCAGTTCAATCTCGAAGCCCGTGTCGCCGCCGAGGAAGCGTCCGAGTTTGAGCCCGCCTTCAATGCCGAGCGACGGCACGAGTTGGGCGTAAAGATTGAGGAAGGCGGTGGTGTAGTTCTTGTCGATGGTGGGATGGAGACGGAAGGTGTCGTCCGGGTCGCGCTTGCGGACGATTTCGCTTTCCACGCCGATGCCGTAGAGGCCGTCCCTGAAGAAGCGGAACACCTCGCCGCCGATACCGGCGTAGGCGGATTCGAAATATCCGCCGGCTACCCTGCCGAGAATTTCGGCGGGCAATTGGATATACTGTTCCAGGGCGAGGATGGTCAATCGCGGTGAGGAGGATGCCTCGAATTCGGTCAGGTCGGTGCGGGTCGGCTCGGGCTCCCTTTTGGCGTAATCGACGCTGTCCCATTCGTTGTAGAGGGGAAGATCCATTTCGGCGTGCAGGATGGTGCCGCGTCGGGGAAAGAGTTTCAGCCGTGGCTGCAGAACGGCTTTGTGTTTGAAGAAGCCGTTTTTGTTGTTGAGAAAGGTTTTCACCCTCGGCGAAATAGTAAAGGAATACCAGTCGTATTCCGGTCGATACGCTTCCCCCTCATCCTTGCCGGCAAAGAACTCGGCGTGATGGACAGTGGCGTGAGCGTCGAGTTCGCCGTAGGTGAGGAAGCCCTCTTTGTCGAGGCGGCTGTTCATGAAGGCAAGCAGATTGGCGCGGCTGGTTTTGAGACTCTGGCGGATCTGGCCCTGGCGGGTGAGGTTGAGATACCAGGTGGTGATGTCCTCCGGGCAGAGGGCATCGGCGATTTGGGCCAGCCGCCCCATGGCCCTGGCATCGGAAAGATAGCGGCTGTTGGCCGCCTCGATCCACAGCTTCGAATCGCGCACCGATACCGCCACTTCCGAAAAGCCGTCGTCGCGTATCTCCTTACCGAGCAGCATGGCGAGCTGCCAGTCGTCGGCGTTGTGCGCCAGCCAGCGCCGCTGTTCGTCGCTTTCGTAGGGTTTTTCCTTTTTCCAGACGAGCATGCCCTCCGGCGACAGGGGCATGTCGGCGGCCAGGCCGATGGCCAGTTCCTGGCCGCGCATCCAGCCGCCCTGCAGGGTGATGTACTCCCATGGCCGGTACTTGACGCCAAAATTGAGCGGAATATCTGCCTTGGCAGGCGAGCCGAACATGCCCTCGTATTTCAGTGAAGAGTATTCGGCGGTAAAGGTGAGGTCGGGCGAGTAATGGTACTCGGCGCCACCGAAGAGCCGGCTGGGACGGAAGGGGGAGGAGAAGAGAAAGGTGGTGTCCAGGGCCTCCTTACCTTTCTGTTCCCGGGTGATATCGGCAAGGGATTGGCCACCCAAAAGGCCCTGTCCCATGCCAAGGGTGAAATCAAGAGTACCCATCTGTTTGGAGGCGACCAGGTAGCGGGAAGGAAAGAGCAGGGTGCCAACAGGGTCGTAAACACCTGCTGCGATTTGAGGGAACCACTTCTTTTCTTTGGAGAGCACCAGTCGTGCGCCTGCCGACCGGTCCTTGTGATATCCGTACTCCGGCCAGATGGAGGCAAGAGACACACTGGAGGTTTCAGTGAATTGGCCGCTGATTTCCATTCGATCGAAGAGGCCAAGGGCCACGCCATAATAACGGTAAGGCTCCGCCTTGCCGTATTTGATCCGGACGTTCCAGTCCGGAAGAACCCTGGCGGTGGGCATATACCAGAGGCCCGAAAAGGATTGCAGGGAAGGGAGGGCCGGAGCTTCCTCGGGTTGCGCAGCAACCCGAGTTCCTCCGGCCAGCATCAGGATAAGGAAGAGGAGGAGCCGCCCAGCCCCATTGATGGATTTTCCCAGAGGATGTCTCCCTTTAATTAACCCTCTTGGAGGTGTGCATGGGGACGGGAGTATGCTGGATCGCGTCGTCACTCCGTTCCTCGCGATGACGGTGGAAGAAAGTCCTTGGTCGTCATTGCGAAAGCCTATGGCCTGTGGCGAACAGGTCTGCATCTTCGTTTCATTCACCCGGGGATGCCCCGGTTCGCGGCAACTTTCAGGAACGCGGCGGTGTGGTGGCACCGTTATCTGCGGCGCGACGGTTGCGTACAGCCTGGCGGATGAAGACGATGAAGACAGACAGGAAGAGGCCGGTGACGCCGGCAAGGGCAATGATCAGAGAACGCTTCGGCTTGTATTTCTTTTCCGGCACAAAGGGTGGGTCGAGCACCTTGAAGGTGATATTTTCCTTCGCCTCGGAAATCTTGGAAAGTTCCAATTGTTTACGCAGTTCGGTATACACGGTTTCCGCTGCCAGGCGTTCGCGGGTGATCTTCGCCAAAGTAAGCCGCTCGCTGGGTACCTGCATTTCCCAACGCTCCAACTCGCGGGTGGCCGCTTCGAGTTGGCCCTCCACGAAGATCCGTTCCCGCTTGGCATCGGTGACATATTCGTTATCGAGGAAGAACTGCAATTCGCCGATGACACGCTGGAGCATGTCGGCGGCAAAGGGTGGGTTCTCCGTTTCCCAGGCAATAGTGATAAGCTCTGATGTTTTGTCCTGAGAGACGGAATAGAGTGCATCCAGTCTTTGTTCCTGGATTGCCTTGATCACCGTCGGAATATCTTTTGGAACATCGACCTTCCATTGCTTTGTATTTTCGTTCCAAATATCTTTGTAGAGTATAGGCAGCAGGTTGTTTTTGGTTATCAACCGTTCTTTGAGGGTACGGCTTTGGAGAAATGCCATGATACTGGTCTGATTACGGCTGCCTGGGAGGGAAATGGGAATGGGGAGGCTGCCGACCAAGGAGGAAAGTCCCCCGGAAAGAGAGTTATCCCTTTTTATCGGCGCAAGGGTTGCCGAGGATTGGTAGGTAACCGGCAAAACCTTGAAGGCAATGACCCCGGCGACGAGAACGAGCAGGGAGGTCAGCCCGATTATGAGCCACTTGCCGTTCCATATCGTTCGCCACAGGTCGAGCAGATCAATTTCGTCCTCTTCCGGAGGGCAGGGATAGCTGGGCTGCAGGTAGACGATTTCTTTTTCTTTATCAGTCATTTTTTCTTATGAATACTGTCTACTGTTGCCTGACAGCTTAGAGAGCAATCGCCACGCCGGCGGTGGTGGCAATCTTGAACATGATGTCGGCGATGTCGCGGGTGACCAACAGGTAGGGAACCCTGTCGAGTTTTTCCGGCACGACGATGGTATCGCCGGGCATGAGTTGCGCATTCTCGAATTTGTTGCGGAACATGCCTTCCTGGGCGCGGGCGAAAACTTCACCGTTAGCCTTGAGTACATACATGTACTTTTCGTCCGCGCTCTGCGTCGGACCACCAGCTTTGGCAAGGTAGGCGGCAAGGGAGTCCTGAGGTTGATAGAGAAAGGAATTGGGAGTGTACACGCTACCCACTACCGAGACGAATTCGGGCCGTTTCGGGATGACGATTCGGTCCCCATTGCCCACGACGATGTTTTGCGGGGAATTTTTCAGGGAATCCAGGTCGCTGATCTGGATCGCCACCCGGCCGGTGGCCCTTACCTGGCGGAGTTTTTCGATCAGGCGGCGAAGTGCGGATTGCCCCGCGGAAATGGCCTGGGCATCAGTGGTCGAGCCGCTGCTCTGCAGTTGATCCGAAAGGACGGTCTCGGCTCGGACCTGCAGGTCATCGATCAGCTTATCCAGGCTTACCTGCTGTATTTTCTGCGCGGTGTCCGAAAAATACTGGCAACCGTAGTAATAGGCCTCGTCGGTAAAGCCACCCGCCCGCTGGAGGATGTCGGCGACTCTCTCGCCGTCGGCTATCCGGTAACTCCCCGGAAAACGAACTTCGCCCTCGATGCTGACCTGTTTGAATTCGGTGGCCTCCTTCACCTGCCGGACGAAGATGTAGTCATAGGCCTGCAAGGGGAATTGGGCGTCTTTCTCGGCTTCGACGGACAGGTGTCTGGTGAAGGACTTCCCGTCTTCGATGATCTGGCGACTGATGTCGATCCTGTTGGCGTCGGCGCCGAAACGCAGCCCGCCCGCAAGAGAGAGTGCGCCCCCCAGGGTCGCCCCCGGTCGAAAGGGAAACTCTCCCGGGTTGTACACCGCTCCTGCAATCCGCAGTGGCTCGCTGACATGCAGTTCCTCTCGGGAGAGAACCCGGATGCGGTCGTGGGGCTGCAGCTCCGTGTCGAAGGTGCCGTCGAAAAGTTGCTGCAGGGGGATGGGTTGCATACTGTAGCGCGTCGTTACCGGATCGTAGCGGAACAGATGAGCAAACTCGGTGATTGCCTCGGGTTTGAGCAATTGCGGGCCGGCGATAACCTGGGAAAGCCTGAGACCCTGTCGCCACTGGAAGACGTCGGGAAACCAGACATGTCCTTCGATGTTCACCGTGTCTGGCCAGGCGGCGGCAAGAAACTGCAGTTCGAGAAGGTCGCCGTTCTGGAGCTGCGTGGCGGCAAGGGCCTGAGGGGAACGCACCGTGTCGATGTCGTGCACCACGAAGGCCGCATTGTCCTGGAAGCGGCGCAGATAGACCCGGTTGCCGAACCCCTGCGGCAGCTGGCCTCCGGCCAGGGCCATCAAATCACTGATCGATGTCTCAGCCTTCAGCTCATAGATCGCCGGATGGGCCGCGGCGCCGACAACCGCAGCGGTTGCGCCGATGCGGGGAACGAAGACGATGTCCCGGTCGTGCAGAATGACATCGTCACGCTTGTCGCCCTTCTGGATCAGGTCGTACAGGTCGAGGGTGGAGTGAACGGTGTCGTCGCGCATCAGTTGGATGCCGCGGAGCGATCCGGATTTCCTGATCCCGCCGGTCTGACTGAGGGCGCCAAGGATGGTGGAGAACGGTGGCACCATGTGCAGTCCTGGGTTTCTGACCTCGCCGACCACGTAGATTTCCAGGCTGCGCAGCTCCGCCAGTGCCACGTTGATGTTGATGCCCTGGACGTATTTTTCCGCTTCCCTGCGGATGATCCCCTCAGCGTCGCCGAAACGGGCGCCGGCGATGGGCACGATGCCGATCTTGGGGACGTTGATGGTGCCGTTGCGGTCAATGGCACCGGTGAATTCCGCGTCAACATCGGTGCCCCATACCCGGATGCGCAACCGGTCACCAGGTCCGAGAAGGTAGGAAGGGTCGGGCACGGCGAGTTTGGATGAGGGAGACTGGATGGATCTGAAGATATCGTAGCCGTACTGGGAAAGGCCGGAGGCCAGGCTGGAAGCGTAATTCTGGCGGTACAGACTTTCGATGGAGGAGAATTCCCGGTTGCCCGCGTGAACGTCAGTGGCAGCCGCGGCGTTCTCGCCGGCCTGCTGTTGAGCCTCCGTTGAGGAGGAACCGGAGGAGGATACTTCTGTTCCACCGGAGGAGGATGTGATTCCTGCCCCGCCGGCCTCCCCGATCATCTGCCGGATCTGCTGCGGAGTGATGGCTTGCAGTGTCTGCGGCGTGACCGAGACCGCTGCCTCCTGCGCCCAGGCAAGGTGGCACGGCCAGTGAATAAGGTATACAGAGAAGAGCAAGAGAGGGATAAGGCGTTTCGACAGGGTCATATTGTTTACATGAGACGACGTTGGTTGGGGTCGGATGCTCGGTGCATCCGAAAATTATGGTGGAGAACAGCACGACTCCTTGGCCGTCCGGTTCTCTTCCCTCTTCAGAAACCACCCGGGCTGGCTGAATGCTCGTGGGCAGTTCTGGGTCGCTTCGTCACGCTGTTTCTCGCGAAGACGGTGAGGTCCCCGCGACGTCATCGCGAGCGCAGCGTGGTGATCCAGCCCGCGCTACAGTTTCCCCATTCGGGTGCGTGCCGCCCATGACAGTTCGATAGCCCCCCCTGGGCTGGCTGCGGGTTGGGGGCCGTTCTGGATTGCTTCGTCACTCCGTTCCTCGCAATGACGCGGGAGGGAGTAATCTTCGGTGTAATCCGCGAGCGAAGCGTGGCGATCCAGCCCGCATCAGCGATTCGTCCACCCGGAAGGGCGCGGTCCATGGGGCGACTCTATACTCCCAGGCTGGCAGCGGGGTTGAGGGCCGTCCTGGACTGCTTCGTCACTCCGTTCCTCGCAATGACGTGGAGGGAGTAATCTTCGGCGTCATCGCGAGCGAAGCGTGGCGATCCAGCCCATATCAGCGATTCGTCCACCCGGAAGGGCGCGGTCCATGGGGCGACTCTATGAAACTCCCAGGCTGGCTGCGGGTTGAGGGCCGTCCTGGATTGCTTCGTCACTCCGTTCCTCGCAATGACGTGGGAGGGAGTAATCTTCGGCGTCATCGCGAGCGAAGCGTGGCGATCCAGTCTGCATCCTCATTTCATCCGTCCCGGGTTCTGCCCGTGCATGGCAACTCATTCGCGGCGGAGACCGCTCGTCGTGCCGGGCCGGAAGAAAAGGTGTGGAACGATACATCATTCCCGCCACCCCGGCAAGGGCATAAAAAAGCCGCCCAACGGGCGGCTCTCATACATATTGCGGTGTGTGTATTATTGGTGACCGGTGTTGTGTCCTGCTGCCGGGGTATCACTACCACTTGAAGAAGCTACCGCCGCAACGCCGGCTACCGCCGCAACCCCTGCGGCTACCGCGGCAGCGGTGCTGATCCCGGCCGCAGCTCCTACAGCGCCGGCGGCAGCGGCTGTACCCGCTGCCGCGCCAGCGCCAGCACCTGCTGCTGCGCCAGCGCCAGTACCTGCTGCTGCGCCAGCGCCAGCACCTGCCGCGCCAGCGCCAGCACCTGCCGCGCCAGCACCGGCGTCTGTCGCACCAGCGCCGGCAGCACCGGCCCCACCGCCCTCTTCTGCCGCATGCAGTACGGGGGTGTTGAATGCGAGAAGACTGCCGATGAGCGCGAGTGTGATGATTTTCTTCATAAACTTCTCCTTCCGTGAATCTATCGGTTGTGGCGTTGCGTGCATTCCCACAGAGAATTTCCGGGGATGTGTAGTGGAACCGACCCCAAAGTAAGTATCAGACAGCCAAAGTAAATTCGAATGAGGATGACTTGTCAAGCAGGAAAATTTCTTCCCTAGGGAAAAAGGGTTGGTCGGGAAGGTGTTGTCGGTTTCTGGAAACAGGGCTCAGCGCTGGAAATTCCTCACGCCAATGTTGATCTCGCCTGAATTTTCCTGACTGGCATGGCAGCTGATGGTCATCGGATTCACATGAAATCTATGGAAAATCCGCGACCGTCGGGGATATGGTCCGCAGCCCTGCGCCGGAAAAAGACTGATTTGCTTCGTGACGCAATGACGCGGAAGAAAAAGAATCCAGGCCGTCATCGCGAAGCCCGCAGGGCCGTGGCGATCCAGAAGGGGTGGAAGGTGAAGCTGATATTTCCACAAACACCGGATGCTCCCATGCTCATCCTTTTCTCAACTTCCGATGTGCCCTTCCGATTCCACCTCAAAGCTGACGATGTTGCGCGACTGCCGGGAAAATTCCACGCCAAGGAGATGAACGGTCCTGTTGGCCGCCCGGTATTTGGCGGCATAATCCTTGTCCTTGATCTGCGCTAAGGCTCGTCCTTGTGCCTTGTCCTCCACGACTTTAAATTCGAAAATCCAGACATGGTCGTCGCTGAGTATGGCCATATCTACTTGGCCGCGGCTGTTGCTGTCCTCCACTCGAATGTCGAGTCCGAGGGCGGCAAGATGGCTGTAGAAAACGCTGGCATAAAAGCCCTCGAATCTGTCGATGTCGTTCTTTCGGTACCACTCGTGGGGGATGCTGTCGAACAGTACATTGAGCAGAAGGCGAAGAGTAGCGAAATCATCTTCCTGCAGGGCCTCGAGTATCCTGAGACGATTGCCGAGCGTCTTCTGGGCATCCAAGCCGAGGTAGGGAATAAGCGCCTCGTTGAGGCAGCTTTCCACCTCCCGGTTGGGAAAGCCGAGGGAATAGATCCATTTCCCCAGCACCGGCTGATCGGCACCGGTGATGGTAATATACCCCGTCTGGAAGAGCAGTGCCTCGGTGGCGATGTCGTCGACGTCGAAACGGCCGAGCAGATCGGCGCTGGTCCGCAAACGGGCGAGATCCGGGACGAAGACCCGCCGGCGCATGAGCAGATCGATGAGAAAGGTGGGAGTGCCGGTCTCGAACCAGTAGGGGCGGAACTCGCGCTCCTTGAAGAGCAGAAGCAGATCGAAGGGGTTGTACACCGCCTCGCCAAGCCAGCGGTAGCCGTTGTACCAGCTGCGGATCTCCTGCCGGTCGAGACCGTGGAGTTCCGGGGCGAAGACGGTATCGACGTCTTCGTCGGTGTAGCCGCAGACCGAGCCGTAAGCGGCGGAAAGAGTGATATCGTACAGATTGTTGAGCCCGGAAAACAGACTGACCTTGCTGAACTTGGAAACGCCGGTGAGAAATGCGAATCTGATGTGGGCGTCCTGGCCCTTGATCACCGAATAGAGATTGCGCAGCCCTTCTCGCATCTCGCGGGCGATTTCCGGTTTGGCGATATTGTCGAGGATTGGTTTGTCGTACTCGTCCACCAGCACCACGGCCCGCTGGCCGTGGGCGTGGCTTGCCCCGGCGATGAGGTCGGAGAAACAGCCGGCAATGTCAGAGTCGTCGTCGCAAACGACCCCCAGGCGCCGCTTGTTGTCGAGCAGCAGTTTGCGTATCCGCCGGTCCAGCTCCGTCCTGCTTTCGAGCCTGCCTTCCGCAAAGCTGATCCGGATGACCGGGTATCGTATCCCCCAGTCCCACTTATCGTGGATGAACAGGCCGCGGAACAGCGGTTCCTTGCCGGCAAAGATTTCGGCAAGGGTATCGAGGAACAGGGATTTGCCGAAGCGGCGCGGCCGTGAGAGGAAGTAGTACTTCCCGCCCTCGATCAGCCGCCAGGCAAAGGAGGTCTTGTCGACATAGTAGTGATTCTCCTCGCGGATTTCGCGGAAGGTTTGGATGCCGATGGGAAGTTTGCGGCGGTGCATGGCGATGTCCCTTGACGATAGAACCGGGCAGGAGAGTGGAGGGGGGAGCCCGTTCCTGCACTCTTGTACACATGTCGCCAATGTACAGGAACGGGTTGTTGAAAACAAGCGGATGGGAAGGGGCCGCCGGCACCATTGAGGCGATCGGGGGACGACTCCGTTATGGATGATCAGCAACACCCGGCCGGACTGGTCAACGTAGAAAATTAATCATCCCTATTGCGAAGAACAGCAGGATGAAGCTGCCGGCGAGGTTGCGGTTGCGGCGGGCGTGGCGGCGCAGGGACTGCTTGAAGAAAAGGAGAATGGGCAAGGACAGAAGACAGCTCTGAGTCAACAGGGAGCGAATTTCATCCGGGATGCCCAGTTGGGGGGCGAGAATGATCGGAACGACCCAGGTGAAGAGGATGAGGATCAGCTCGAAGGAGGAAGGTATGGCGTAGAGCATTTTGCGGCCATAGACAAGGCGGGGAAGAATCCAGACGAGCATCGCCGCCTCGACCCCGACGAGATAGGATGGTATCCAGGCCGGCCGGCTGGGGGTTGCCATGTAGAACAGCACCAGGCAGAAAATCATCATGGAAAATACCGCGTGGGCAAGGGGCATTTCCTTCCGGCCACCTTTCCATGGGTAGAGAAGCAGCGACATGACGGCGCAGACGACGGCAAAGTAGCCGACGGTCCTGTTGCCGGTGCCGATAAGGAAGATCGGCAGGAAAAAGGACGCCACCATGATGGCGAGTGCCTTCGGCAACCACAGGCCGGTGTAATGGAGAAGTAGGCGCGGAACCTGGGTGCGGTGATGAAGGCGCTTGCCGTATTTTGTGCGGAACAGGTTCTGGGCCTTGTTTTCCAGCAGCCACAGGAGGGTATACACAGCTGTGACGGCAAGAATGGTCAGGGTAAAAAGTCGATGCTCCGGCAGGTGGGATCCGGCTACGCCGAGCATCCCGAACAGGGCGCAGAGGACATAGATCGTGGCCACCACATCCCGGTGTGCAAGCCCCATCCCGAGCAAGCGGTGATGAAGATGGGTCTTGTCCGGTAGAAAAGGATTCTCTCCCTTGCGCAGACGGCCGCCCATGACCCACAGGGTGTCTGCCACGGGGATCGCGAGGATGGTTGCCATGGCGATCGGTGGAATGGGTTGGTGCATGCCTCCGCCGTGGGCCAACCGTACGCTGATAGCGCCCAGGAGAAAACCAAGGAGAAGGCTGCCGCAGTCCCCCATGAAAAGTTTGGCGGGATAGGAGTTCTTCCGCAGGAAGGCGAGAGTGGGGCCCAGTCCGGCAAGGGAGAGAACCAACGAGTACCAGGCCTGGGAGAGATAGGCGAGTACGGCCAGAGAAAAGAAGGCGATGGCGGCGATGCCGCCCGCCAAGCCGTCCAGCCCATCGGAAAGATTGAGCGCATTGCTGACCCCTACCATGCAGAAGACGGTCACCAGCGGAGCGGCAACACCAAGGTCGATCCGGCCAAGTCCGAACAGATCGCCAAAGCCGGGCAGGTTTACCCCGCTTACGACGGTGAACACAATGGAAGCCAGCACCTCGCCGGCGAATTTCATTTTGGGGGGGATCTGATACAGATCGTCGACCAGGCCGGTGAAGCAGGATATGGTTGCCCCCAAGGCGATACCCTGAACCATCGGTGCGGCCTTGATGCAGAGAAGGATGGTCGTAAGGAAGGAGAGATACATTCCCAGGCCCCCCATGCGCGGCAGGGGGGAGCGGTGCACCTTGCGGGAATCCGGCAGGTCGAGAATGCCCATGCGCAGGGCTATCCTGACAGAGAGTGGGACGAAAAACAGGCCGCTGAACAGACCGGTGAACAGGATGAGCAGGTAGTAGCTGATGTCTGTGGCGAGGGAAGATGTCATGATTAGGACTGAACTTTCTGACTTGACCTAACTAACTGTTAATGCGTACTTATCAGCGCCTTGCCTGGCATGGGTTTCAGCACATGACTGGCAGCGATCACCACTGCATCAATGATTTTCCTGACTGCATCCTCGGCGAACTCGCCGAGCTGCCTGATATTGTCCTGGGCCAGCGTCAGGATGCGGTCGAACGCCTCCAGCAGGGTGATGTCCGCCATCTCGTCGGCGCAGGCGAAAAAGAGACTGCCCAACGCCCGCTCATCGGCCTCCATCCTCTGCTGGTACG
>JBFLZZ010000053.1:0-28035 GCA_040755255.1 Thermodesulfobacteriota bacterium | reverse complement strand
CCGAGGATAGCAATTGATTTTTCCCACCGGTCCGGCGTAGGATACCGGTAGTTTTACGCAGCGTTCCGATCCGAGGAGAACCGCCCGTCATGCCCCGTCCTTCGTTGCTTCAAACCGTGTCCCTCTGCGACAACGATCTCGGCAAGACCATATACCACCACCTGCTGAGTTCCCTGGGCCGTGATCCCGAACGCGCCGACGTGCGGGACATCTACCGGGCCCTTTCCTACACCATGCGCGACGTGCTGCTGGAGAAATGGATCGAGACCCAGAAGAAGGTCTATTCCGAAAAAAAGAAGCGGGTGTACTACCTGTCGCTGGAGTTCCTGGTCGGCAGGTCGCTGGGCAACGCGCTGATCAACCTCGATTACTACGAAAAAGGCCGCGACGTCCTGGACAGGATGGGGTTTCAACTCGGCGACGTCCGCGAACAGGAGGAGGACGCGGCGCTGGGCAACGGCGGTCTCGGCCGGCTCGCCGCCTGCTACATGGACTCCATGGCGACCCTGGGCATTCCCGGCTTCGGCTACGGCATCCGCTACGAGTACGGTCTGTTCTACCAGAAGCTCATCGACGGCTTCCAGATGGAGTACCCGGACAACTGGCTGCGCACCGGCACCCCCTGGGAATTCGAGCGGCAGCAGGTGCTCTTCCCGGTGCGTTTCAACGGCAACGTCGTCCACTACACCGATCAGCAGGGCCGCTTCCATACCCGCTGGCAGGATACCGACGAGGTGATGGCCATGCCCTGCGACCTCATGGTGCCCGGCTACCGCAACGGCCACGTCATCAACATGCGGCTCTGGACCGCCAAGGCCTCGCGCGAGCTCGATTTCGATTTCTTCAACCGTGGCGACTACATCTCGGCGGTGAAGAACAAGGTCGAGTCGGAAACCATCTCCAAGGTGCTCTATCCCTCGGACGACATCCGCGAGGGCCAGGAACTGCGGCTGCGGCAGCAGTACTTCTTCGTCGCCGCCACCTTCCAGGACATCCTCCGCCGGCACCGCAAGGGCAACCAGAATTTCGACGACTTCAGCGACGCGGTGGCGGTACAGCTCAACGACACCCATCCGGCCATCGCCATCCCGGAACTGATGCGGCTCCTGATGGACGAGGAGGGGCTGAGCTGGGAGAAATCCTGGGACATCTCGGTCAAGACCTTCGGCTACACCAACCACACCCTGATGCCCGAGGCTCTGGAAACCTGGCCGGTGGAACTGCTTGGCCGGGTGCTGCCCAGGCATCTCGAGATCATCTACGAGATCAACCGCCGCTTCCTCGACCAGGTGGGCATCCAGTATCCCGGCGATGTCGACCGCTTGCGCCGGATGTCGCTTATCGAGGAGGGGCCGGTGAAAAAGGTGCGGATGGCGCATCTCGCCATCGTCGGCAGCCATGCGGTCAACGGCGTCGCCGAGATCCATTCCACCCTGCTGCGCGAAAGGATATTCCCCGATTTCGACGCCTTTTTTCCGGGAAGGTTCGTCAACGTCACCAACGGCATCACCCCGCGGCGCTGGTTGCTGAAATGCAACCGCGAACTTGCCGAACTGATTTCCTCCGCCATCGGCGTGGGATGGATCAGCGATCTCCTGCAGTTGAAAAAACTGGAAAAATACGCCGCCGACCCCGAATTCCAGAAGAAGTGGCGGCAAATCAAACTGGGGAACAAGCGGCGGCTCGCCGCCATCGTCCGCTGCCAGAAAGACGTGGCCATCGCCCCGGAAAGTCTGTTCGACGTCCAGGTCAAACGCATCCACGAGTACAAACGGCAGCTGCTCAACATCCTTCACGTCATCACCCTCTACCATCGCCTGCTTTCCGGCCAGGCCGACGCCGCGCCGCCGCGGACCGTCATCTTCGCCGGCAAGGCGGCGCCCTCCTATCGGCGGGCCAAGCTGATCATCAAACTGATCAATTCGGTGGCCGACGTGGTCAACGGCGACGTCCGCACCCGCGACCGGCTGAAGGTGGTGTTCCTGCCCAACTACTCGGTCTCCCTGGCCGAAAAGATCATGCCCGCAGCCGACCTTTCCGAGCAGATCTCCACCGCCGGCACCGAGGCGTCCGGCACCGGCAACATGAAGATGGCACTGAACGGCGCGCTGACCATCGGCACCATGGACGGCGCCAACATCGAGATCGCCAGGGAGGTCGGACGGGAGAACATGTTCATCTTCGGCATCACCCTGGACGACATGCACAACGGTTTCGACCGGACGGCGCCCGCGACCATCTACGCTCGCAACCCCGAGGTGCGCCGCACCGTGGACGCCATCGCCGACGGCCTGTTCAGCAAGGGAGACCGCGAACTGTTCCGGCCCATCGTCGACTCGTTGCTCGACCCCGGCGATCCCTTCCTGCTGCTGCAGGACCTGGAAGACTACCTCGACTGTCAGACCGGGGCGGGCGCCGCCTACCTCGACCAGGAAAGGTGGACGGAGCGGTCCATCCTCACCGTCGCCCGCATGGGGCCCTTTTCCAGCGACCGTTCGGTGCGGCAGTACTGCGAGCGCATCTGGGGAGTGGATCTGGCGGGGAGATGACGGGGAAACGTCAGCGGAGAATATCCGCGAGCGTGACCCGGACAAGGGGGCCGACCGCACGGCTGAGTTCGCACAGACGGTGATTGTAGTCGTCCATCAGCAGCAGGTCGGAGACGGCGAGCTGAACCTCATCCGGAAAGTTGACCGGGCAGGCGGAAACGGAGAGGGTGGAGCTCTCGGCGTCGGCGTAGCCGATGGGCAGGCCATGGGTGCGGCAGATGATGGGCCGCTCCCGGTAGACGGCGCAGCGGCCGTCGACGAGCAGCGGACAGAGGTCGCCGGCAACGTTTTCGCGGACGCGGGCGCGGAGACCGGGATCGAGTCCGGCAAGGGCCCGGGCGAGCACCCCTGCCTCCAGCGGCAGGACCGAGGTCAGCCGGCAGCAGTCGGCGCAGCCGGGGGCGCACCGGAGGACTTCGCGGTGGCGGGCTGCAAGGAGCTGCGCCGCCCGGTCGACTTCGGCGCGCAGTCGCAGGTAGGAAGCGAGGATGCGGGGCTGCATGGTTCGATACACAAATCACTCAGGATAAACAGGCTTGCCTGGTATGGTGCCCGGGCCGCGTGCCAGCAGCCATGATAGTGTGGCCCGGCCGGTCTGGGAAGAAAAAAGGAGGGAGAGATGAAGGTAGTTGCAATCAGCGGCAGTGCCCGCAAGGGCGGCAACACCGCCCAGTTGTTGTCCGTGGTTCTGAAGGAACTGGAAGAGAAGGGGGTGGAGACCGAGCTCATCGAGCTGGCCGGCAGGAAGGTGAGCGGCTGCATCGCCTGCTACAAGTGTTTCGAGCACAAGGACCGTCGCTGTGCCGTCGATAACGACTGCATCAACGAACTCCTGGAAAAAATGCTGGCCGCCGACGCCATCATCCTCGGTTCCCCCACCTATTTTGCCGATGTCTCGGCATCGATGAAGGCGGTCATCGAGCGCTGCGGCATGGTCGCCCGCGCCAACGGCGACATGTTCCGGCGCAAGCTGGGCGCCGGCGTGGTCGCGGTGCGGCGCGGCGGCGCCGCCCACGTCTTTTCCACCCTCAACTACTTCTTTCTCATCGGCCAGATGATCGTCGTCGGTTCCAGCTACTGGAACATCGGCATCGGCCGCGCCCCGGGCGAGGTGATGGCCGATGCGGAAGGGGTCAAGACCATGCAGGATCTGGGCGGCAACATGGCATGGCTGCTCGCCAAGATCAGCGGATGAGTCGGGAAGTCATGCCGCCCATCCCGTTTTCCGATCAATCGCCGCAATTCCTGCTGGAGGTGCTCAACGCCATCCCGATCCCGATTTTTCTCGTCGACCGGGACGCGGCGGTGGTCGCCTGCAATCAGGCCGGCGCCGATCTGGCCCACGACCGGTCGGAAAAGATCCTGCGCCGGCGGGCCGGCGAGGTGCTGCACTGCATCAATTCCAGCCTCACCCCCGGCGGGTGCGGCCACGCCCGCCCCTGCGGCGAATGCGTCATCCGCTCGGCGGTGAACGAATCCTTTGCCGGCCGCCGGACGGTGCGCAAGAAGACCAGGATGATCCTGGTCGGCGACACGGACAAGGAGATCTGTCATCTGCTGGTCACCTGCTCGCCCCTGCATCCGGACGCCAGCTCTGCGCTTGGTCTGCTCATCCTGGAAGACGTGAGCGCGGTCATCGCCCTCGGCGAAATTCTCTCCATCTGCTCCCACTGCAGGAAGATCCGCGCCGACAACGAACGATGGGAGAACATCGAAAACTATCTGCACCACAAGCTGGAGGTGGATTTCAGCCACGGCATCTGCCCCGAATGCAGGGCAAGCTACTATTCCGATTAGTTCTGTCCGTCTCCGGGAGGCATCGCATGCGATTTCCCGTGCAACTCCGGTTCCTGGTTTTTCTGCTCCTCGCCGCAGCACTCTGCCTGCCGAGCGCCGGCTTCTGGTTCCATGACTACCGGCAGGCGCAGCGCCGCAGCCATCTCGCCTGCCTGGAGGTTCTCGCCGACATCGATGCCTTCAGCCGTGATGAGGCCCGGCCGCTGCCGGGCAGCGCGACTGCGGACGATGGCCGCAAGGGGGTGCCCGAGACCATGGTCAGGGCGCTCGCATCCCGGAGCTATCTGACCGCCTACGGCAAAACCCATCCCGACTACCGGCTCCATTACCTGTCCACCGCGTCCGGCATAGTCGCCGAAGGCACCGGCGACTTCGAACGCTCTCTCGTCGAATATTTCCGCCATCATCCGGAGGCGGCCCAGAAGCAAGGAGTCCGGCTCGACGAGGACGGCCGGGAATTTCACTACGTGGCGCGGCCGGTCCGTTTCACCGAATCCTGTTTCCCCTGCCACGACAGCGCGGAAGACAAGGGCAGGAATCCGGCGCGGAGGATCGGCGACGTCGATCTCACCCTGGTTTCCATCCCGGTGGGCGAGGATGGTGCCGTCTACCCGCAACGTTTCTATTCCGGTCTGATGATCTCCGCCCTGATCGTGGCCATGGCCCTTGTCCTCGTGCTTTTCCTTTTCCACCGCTTTGTCGCCCAGCCGATTGCCGCCCTCCGCGAAGGCATGCTTCAACTTGCCCAGGGGCGCTACGATGCCCGGCTCAGGCTCGACGGCACCGACACGGCGAAGGAATTGGCCGACCTGTTCAACCGGATGGCCGCGGCAATCCGGGAGAATGATCTCAACTGTCGGCTCCGGCAGGAAAAGCTCGGAGAGGACAACCGCTTGTGGGAGCAGATCTTCGACGTTCTGCCCGATGAAATGGCGATCATCGGCTCCGACTACGCCATCGTTCGCATCAACCGCGCCCTGGCCACCCTGCTCGAGCTTCGCCCGGAGGAAGCGGTGGGGCGCCGCTGCTACCAGCTGTTCCACGATCGTGACACGCCGCCCGCCGACTGCCCCCATCTGCTCCTCGCCGATCATCCCGGAGCTTCGGTGCAGCAGCATCTGTTCATGGAGAGGGTCAAGGATCGGCGTCTGCTCGCCTTCATCCCGGTGAGCGACGATCGGGGAGGTCTTGTCCGCACGGTGGTCCTCGGCAGGAACTCCCTTACTCCCGCCGGCAGGGACAACGAGGAAACCCTTACCGGTTTCGATCTGGTGGAGATCATCGACTGTCTCAGTGAAACCCTGCTGGTGATCGACCCCGACTGCCGGATCCTGCTGGCCAACCGGCGCGCCGCCCTGCTCTACGGCATCGGCAAACCCTATCCCCGCTGTTTCGAACTCTGTCACGGCCGCCAGCGGCCCTGCCCCGCGGAATCCTGTCCCCTCCAGCAGGTGCTCCGGAACGGCGTTCCCGCCTCCTCCACCCATGAACATGGCGGCGTCGTCGAGGAGCTTTCCTATGTGCCCGTCTTCGACGAAGGCGGCGGCATCGCCAGGATCATCCGGGTGGGCCGGGACATCACCGAAAAACAGCGATTTACCGAAGAACGCCAGCGCTTGCAGGCAAAAAGGTTCCAGAATCTGAAGGACCGGGCGATCACCACCCTGGCAGGCGGCATCGCCCACGACTTCAACAACGGCCTCACCGGGGTGATGGGCAACGCCGAACTGATCCGGCTCAAACACCGGGACAGTGAGGAGACCGCCCACTTCGTGGCCCGGATCATCGAATCCTGCCAGAAGATGGCCCAACTCACCAAGCAGCTGCTCTCCTATGCCCGCGGCGGACAGCACGCTCCGGCCCTGCTCGACATGAAGGGTCTCTGCGAAAGGGTGGTGAAGGAGACCAACTCGGTAGGGGCCGGAACGGTAAGCCTGCTCCTCGAGGGACAGGGGCCGTGGCAGGTGTACGGCGATTTCGGCCAGCTGCGCCAGATGTTCGACTATCTGCTCACCAACGCCTTCGAGGCAACGACCGACGGGGAACCAAGGAGCGAAATCCGTCTTGCCCGCGTCGTCAAGGACACGGGCTGGACCTGCGGCCTCGGCCATTTCCATGGGCAGGGGACCTACCTGCACATCGAGATCGTCGATCAGGGCTGCGGCATCGCCGCCGATCAACTCGTCCGGGTATTCGATCCCTTTTTCACCTCCAAGTTCATGGGGCGGGGCCTGGGGCTTTCCGCCGCCCTCGGCATCGTTGCCAACCATCACGGCTGCATTTCGCTGGAAAGCGCCATCGGCGTCGGGACGCGGGTGCATGTCTATCTGCCGGAACTGGAGAGAACCCCGCTTGCCGAAGGTGCCGCTCAGGAAAGGGCGCCGACCTGGTCCGGCAAGGTGCTGGCGGTGGACGACGAGCCGATGGTGGTGGAATACCTGCAGGAAGTGCTGCGCGGCGCCGGCTATGCGGTGGAGGTCGCCGCCAACGGTTTTCAGGCGGTGGAAGCACTGCGGCAGGGCGACATCGCCCTGGTGATCCTCGACGTGTTCATGCCGGGGCTGAGCGGCAGGGCCACCCATCGCCAGATCAGGGCCCTTGTCCCCGATCTGCCCGTGCTGCTCTCCAGCGGGTATGACCGGCGCACCGCCCTCGCCGGTTTCGAACTGGGACCGGCGGATTCCTTCATCCAGAAACCTTACCAGATGGAGGAACTGCTGGATGTGGTCGGCCGTTTGGTGCGGCCGGGCACGGCGATGCAGGCCTGATCGCCCCGCCCGGAGTTCGTCACGGGCAAGGCGCACCCGCATGGATGCAACGGTGCGATGCCGCGGAGGTGCAAACTGCAGTGCCGCGCCCCTGCGGGCCTCGTATAACGACGGGCGACGTTTCGCAGCGGACGACGCGGGCACTTCTTCGTCTTCGCGAGAAAAACGTGACGAAGCGATCCAGACCGGCCGGCAATCCCGTCACCTCCGGGCGCTTGCCCGACAGGCCGGAATCAGTGTTCGCCATTGCGGCGGGCGCTGCCCCCACCCGAAGAAGAATTCGCCCAGTTCCCGGCGCGCACCGCCTCCAGGACCTCCCAGGAACGGATATCCCGCTGCAGCAGGAAATTGCCGTAACGTCTGGCCAGCAGCAGACCTTCGTCGAGGGCGGCGGCCGACAGCCGGACGCGATCGAGCTTGCCGACGGGCAGGTTGATCGCAAGTTCCAGCGCCTTGGGCGTTTCCGCCGAGAGACTCAGGCCAGATGCCCCTCCCGGCCGGGGATGACAGCCGGGACAGGCGAGGCCGTGCTGGCCGGGGAGAAAGAGGGCGCGGCCGGAAACGGCCTTGCCGCAGTTGCCGCAGCGGTCGAGCCGGGGCCGGAACCCCTGGCGGCTGTAGAGTTTCATCAGGGCGAACAGCAGGGTTTCCGGGATGCGCAGGTTGTGGGAAATCCGTCCGAAGGCCCAGTCGCAAAGCTCGAACAGATACTGGTCGCCGTCGTTTTCCCGCGACCAGTGGAGCATTGCCTCGGCGAGGACCGAAGCGGCGGCGTAGGCGAGCGGCCCGCTGCGCAGGCCGGGGTAGGGATCGACCAGTTCGGCGCTGTCCAGCCGCAGGAGCCCGCTCCGGGTGGGGGCGAGCAAGAGCTGCAGCCGGCTGAAGAGTTCCAGTTTGTTGACGAAGCGTTTGCGGCTGCGCTTGGCGCCCTTGGCGATGCAGGACAGCCTGCCGTGGACGGGACTGAAGAGGGTCGCGATGATATCCGACTCGCCATGCCCCAGGATCCGGAGCACCAGGGCATCGCTGGCGAAGGGCTGACCCATGGCGGCCGCCGCGGTCAGGGGAGAGAGAGTCTGGCCACTTTGCTGCGACTGGCAGGGATGGCGACCGGTTGACCGTTCAGGGTGAGAGTGAGGCCGCCGGTGTTGCCGATGGTGAGCCGGAATCCGTCGTCCGCGGTCCAGACCTGCTGGCTGCCCGGTTTGTAGAGACCCTCCTCCGAAGGTTCCTCGTCGACGGTAACCCGCATCCAGGTGAGCTGGGAGAAATCCGCCACCAGCCGGTAGGCCGGCGGCGGTGGCTCTTCCGGTCGGGACGGGAGGGTTGTGTCGGCGGGAGAGGGCGTCGGGACCGCGGCGACCGGCACCGCCCCGGTTTGCTCTTCTTCCGCTGCCGCCTCCCTGGCTTTGGCGCTCTGCTCGACGGCGGCGGCAGTTTCGCTCGTGAAACTTTCCTGCTTCGACAGGGTGGACAGCTGCTGTGTGGGATCGAAGGGCAAGGCCGGCGGCGGGGCGGGAACGACGGCACCGGCAGCCTGGGGATGCGGAGGAACCGGCTGTTGCCCGGTCTGGCTCCGCCGCGCCTCCGTCGGCTTTTCGGGCACGGTGGTCACCGGCGGCGGCGCGGCCTGCTGCTGCGGCAGGAAGGACTGGAGCAGGCGCGATGGGGAAAACCCGGCGAAGTGGTAGCCGAAAATCGCCACGGCCAAGAGCAGGAGAACCAGCAGCACCACCACCCTCCTTCTGATTACGAAGGGGGATTCGGCAAGGGATTCGGAAGAAAGGATGTCGGGATGGTTCAGGACATCGTGACGCGCGCCGCCGTACTGTTCATCGAACAGGGCGAGGACCGGCAGCGGATCTATTCTCAGTTCGCGGGCGTAGAGGCGGATGAACCCCCGCACGAAGACCGGTGCCGGCAGGGATGCCAGGTCGTCCTCCTCGATGGCCCGCAGGTTGTTGAGATGGATACTGGTACGGCGTCCGATTTCCTCCAGGGAGAGGTGCTGCCGGAGCCGTTCCTCTCGCAGGTGAGCGCCCGCAGTCACCACAGGCGGAGTCCCTTCATGGTTCGGGGCGGTCATGTTCAGAGGAATTCACGGATGTAGGCCTGGCCGCGGAGATCGGTGACCCAGCGGTCATACTGCTTTTTCAGTTCCTCGTCGTAGAGATCCCGGACGATTTCGTCCTTGACCGCCTCGTAGGGCGCCTGTTCGATGACGTCGCCCTTCCTGACCGACAGCAGCTTGAAAAACTGGTAGCTCTTGTCGTCCAGCGCCAGGATACCCGTCAACTCGCCAGGCTTGAGCGAAACGATCGCTTCGCGCATTTCCGGCGACATCTCCTCCTCGAGGAAGTAGCCGACATCGCCGTTGGCCTTGGCCGAGGGCAGCTCGGAGAACTGGGCGGCGAGGTCGGCGAAACTTTCACCGGCGAGGATCCGCTGTCGTAACGCCCCCGCTTTCCGTTCGGCCGCGGCCGGGGATTCTCCCTCGCCGATGAGGATGCCGAACTGCAGCAGGTGGTAGCCTTCCTTGATGGCGTCCTTTTCGTAGGCGGTCTGGTAGTAGGCCCTGGCTTTCTCGTCGGGCACTACCACCTTGGCGCGGATTTCGTGGGTGATGAGCCTGGACTGGAGGATCTGCCACCGCACCTGCTGGCGGTAGACGGCAAGCGACATGCCTTCGCGGGCGATACGCTCTTCCAGGGCGGCCAGGGTCATGCCGTTGCCCGCGGCCATCCGCTGCAGGGTATCGTCGATCTCCCCGTCCTCGACGGTCAGGCCAAGTTCGGCGGCCCGCTGCTCGACCAGCAGCTTGTCGATGAGCGAGGCGAGAACGTCCTTGCGTGCCTGGGCCAGGGCGGTGTTGACATCGTTGCCGGCGGCGCGGCGGACGATCTGTTGAAAGAGGGGTTTTCCCTCGATTTCCACTTCCCGGAGGGTGATGACGTCGTTGTTGACCACCGCGACCACCCGGTCGACCATCTGCCCGTCGGGGCCTGCTGCAGCTGAGGCGCCGGGTGCGAGGATGAAAAGGGCGAGAAGAAGGAACAGGGATCTGATGCGCTTGGTCATGGTTCGGGTACCGTGGGGGAGCTGTCGGCGGAAGATGGTCCTCATTTTCTAGCATCCGCGCGAAGGGCCTGCAAGACATTTTTCGCGGCGGCCATGGGGGATGTCTCTTCCTTGTGGGTGACGATGAGCCGGCTGTCCGGACTGAGCCGGCAGCGGTGGCGCTTCATGAAGGCAAAGAGAATCTCGGGCGTTACCGGTGTCGACGGATGAAAGGTGAAGACCAGGGTGTTGCCGGCACCGCTCTCCAGTTTTTCGATGCGCAACTCCCGCAGGGCCAGCTTGAGGTCGATGACCGCGAGCAGGCTTTCGGTTTCCGGTGGCAGCGGTCCGAAACGGTCGCGCAGCTCCTCGCGCATGTCGGCGATCGCCTCCGGGGTTGCCAGGGTGGCGATGCGGCGGTAGGCGAAGTAGCGCTGGTCGGCGTCGCCGACGTAGCGCTGGGGGATGAAGGCGGAGAGCCGCAGATTGACCTCGGGTTCGATTTCGGGTTCGCCCCCGTCCTCGCCGGCGAGGACGCCGCTTTTGATATCCTCGATGGTCTTCTGCAGCAGTTCGAGATACAGGTCGTAGCCAACCGCGGCGATGGTGCCGCTCTGGGACTCGCCGAGGATGTTGCCGCCGCCGCGGATCTGCAGGTCGCTCATCGCCAGTTTGAAGCCGCCGCCCAGCTCGTTGTAATCCATCAGGGCCCGCAGTCGCCGCTGGGCGTCCTTGGAGAGGTTTTCCAGGGTAGGCATGAGCAGATAGGCGTAGGCCTGTTCCCGGCCGCGGCCCACCCGGCCGCGCAGCTGATAGATCTCGGCCAGTCCCAGACGGTCGGCCCGGGTGATGATGATCGTGTTGGCGTTGGGAATGTCGAGGCCGGACTCGATGATGGTGGTGCAGACCAGGACGTCGACCTGTCGCTGGACGAACTTGACCATGATCTCCTCGAGGACCCTGGGGGCCATCTGGCCGTGGGCGACGGCGATGCGCGCCTCGGGAACGAGCTCCTGCAGCTTGTGGGCGACGCTGCCGATGGACTGCACCCGGTTGTGCACCAGAAAGACCTGGCCGCCGCGGGTCAGTTCCCGGCGTACCGCTTCCTTGATCACCAGATCGTCGTGCCTGGCGATGAAGGTCTTCACCGAACGCCTGCGTGCCGGCGGCGTGCTGATCACCGACAGATCGCGGATGCCGAGCAGCGACATCTGCATGGTGCGCGGTATGGGGGTGGCGGTGAGGGTGAGCACATCCACCTGGGTGCGGGCCCGTTTGATACGCTCCTTGTCCTTCACCCCGAAACGGTGCTCCTCGTCGATGATCAAAAGCCCCAGGCGGCGGAAGGAGACGTCGCGGCTGAGCAGCCGGTGGGTGCCGATCACCATGTCGATGGCGCCGGCGGCGAGGCCGGCGACGATGTCCTGCTGCTCCTTCCTGCTGCGGAAACGGTTGAGGCATTCGATGCGCACCGGCATGCCGGCCAATCGTTCGCGGAAGGTTGCCAGATGCTGTTCGGCAAGCACGGTGGTCGGCACCAGCATCGCCACCTGTCTGCCGTCGGTGATCACCTTGAAGGCGGCGCGCACCGCCACCTCGGTCTTGCCGTACCCGACGTCGCCGCAGACGAGCCGGTCCATGGGGCGCGGGGTGGCGAGATCCTCCAGCACCTCGCGGATCGCCTTCACCTGGCCCGGCGTTTCCTCGTAGGGGAAGGCCTCTTCCATGGCGTAGTAGAGTTCGTCGGGAGGACCGCTGGCGGTGCCTTCCACCAGTTGCCGGCGGGCATACAGCTCCACCAGTTCCTGGGCGATCTTCCAGACCGCCTTCTTCACCTTCTCCCTGGTGCGGCTCCAGGTCTTGGCCCCCAGCTTGTCCAGGGCGGGAACCGCATCGCCGATGCCCTTGTACTTGGTCACCTCGTGGATGCGGTCGACAGGCACGTAGAGCTTGTCGTCGTCCTTGTAATGGATCTGCAGGTAGTCGTTGGTCACTCCCTGCAGGGTCATGGTGACCAGGCCGCGGTAGATGCCGAGGCCGTGCTGGCGGTGGACGACGACGTCGTCCTGGGCGAGTTCGTCGAAGCTTATCGGCGGCTCTTCCGGTACCGACGCCTTTTTCTTGCGGCCGCCCAGTCGCCGCTCCCCCAGCAGTTCGCTTTCGGAAAGCAGATGCAGTCGCTCGCCGGCAAGGTCAAAGCCTTCGCTGAGCGGTTGCGGATAGAGGCACAGATGGCCGGCCGCCGCCGGCTTCTGGTAATAGGGCTCGTCGATCACCGCCAGCGGCAACCCGTGGGCGGCGAGCATCTCCTGCAGCATCGCCGTCCGTTTCCGGGACCGGCAGGCCAGCGCCACCCGGTCCCCGGCGCGGAGCCAGTCCCGTACCGTTTCGGCGAGGTGGGCGACGATGCCGTGCTGTTGCCGCCGCAGGTCCAGTTCCTGTTTGAGCAGCTTGTGGTTGCCGGTGACCACGGTAAGCGCCTGGGTGGCCGTATCATCGCCCACGGGCAAGGGCTGGTGGATGACGGTGGGAAAATCTTCGAGCCTCTTGCGCCAGTCGGTCAGGAAAAGCCGTTCCGGCGGCAGCACCGGCAGGCCCTCCCGCCGGGCCTCGTCGTGGTTGTTCCCGATCCTTTCCAGGGCGAGACGGGCCATCTGGTCGACGTTGAAGCCGTCGGCGATCAGCACCGCCGTGCCCCGGGGAAAATAGTCCAGCAGCGAGGAGGTGGATTCGTAGAAGAGGGGCAGGTAGAACTCGGCTCCGGGAAAGCGCTGGCCGGCTGCCAGCATCTCACGGTAGGGGCCCCAGAGTCTTTCCTGCCAGCCGTGTTCTTTTGCGGCGGCGTCGGCGCGGGCCAGCAGTTTGTCCATGGCGGCGGAGCCGGCCTCGGGCAGGAGGAGATCGGTCACCGGCAGAAGGACGAATTCCTCGACCCGTTCCACCGAACGCTGGCTGACCGGATCGAAGAAACGGATGGATTCGACGGTGTCGCCGAAAAAATCGAGGCGGACCGGATAGTCGTTGCCCGGGGCGAAGATATCGATGATGCCGCCGCGGCTGGCGAATTCGCCGATGTTGCGGACCAGGGAGACCGGCTCGTAGCCGCTCCGTACCAGAAGGCGGGTCAGCTCGTCGAGGGCGGTGTCTTCGCCGGCGATGATCAACTCGGCGAGCCCGGAAAGCGCCCCTTTGGGTGGAACCCGGCGCAGGAGGGCGTCCACCGGCAGGACGCAGCAGCCGGCGCCGTTCAGATTGAGGAGCTCGTGCAGGGCGGCGATCCGGTCCGCCACCGTGAACGGGTCGGGGGACAGCGGCGTGTACGGGGGGATGTCGTAGGCAGGGTAGAAAAGGGTGGGCGCACCGGTGAAGAAGCGCAGATCCCCCTCTACAGAGACGGCCTGCTCCTCGCCGGCGGTTACGATCACCAGCGGGGAGCGGGTGGTTTCCAGCAGCCGTGAGGCAAGGAGGGAGAGGGCGGAGCCGCGCAGGCCGGTGACGGTGAGCTGCCTGTTTCTCCCTGCCGCGAATTCGGACAGGAGACCTTGCATGTCAGAGGACGACAGGATAGTGGAAATGTGTGTTGCGGTGAACCGGCATGGCATATAGCGGCAAGGTTGACCGCGTGGACAGGGTGGACGGTGCGGGCGGCGGCAAGGCCCATCGGGGCCCCGCAGTCCACTCAGTCCACCCGGTCAGCCTTGCCATGCAACAATCGTGAATCAATCAGAAATTCCCGCCGATGCTGAAATCCCAGTTACTGCTGTCCTCATCGTCGAGGGGATCGAGGTTGCGGCCGTATTCGAGGCGCAGCGGGCCCATGGGCGACAGCCAGCGCACGCCGGTGCCGACGCTCTTCTTGATGTTGTTGAAGTCCCATTTCTCGCCGATGTCGTAGACGTTGCCGGCGTCGAGGAAGACGACGCCGTGCAGGCCGACGTCCTTGAGCAGGGGAAAGATGATCTCCTCGTTGATGTACCACATCTTGTCGCCGCCGATGCGGTCGAGGGTGGCGGCGTCGCGCGGGCTGACCTGGCCGGACTTGAAGCCGCGGATGCTGCTTAAGCCCCCCAGGTAGAACTTTTCGTAGATCGGCAGCTTGCCGTCGCTGTTCTCCGAGACGAAACCGGCGGCGGCGTTGAGATGCAGGGTCGTATCGAAGAAGAAGGGGAAGTACCAGGAACTGGTGCCCTCGGTCTTGGTGAAGGAGGAATCACCGCCCAGCACCGGACCGCCGGCGTATTTCACCTGCACCAGATGCAGGGCGCCGTCGGAAGGCATGAAGCGCCGGTTCCTCGTGTCGCGGGAAAGGGCGATCTTGAGGTAGCTGGTGATGTGGACATCCAGCGAATCGCTGATGACGGTAGAGAGATTGCTGTAATCGATATCGGTGAGATCGGTGTTTTCCCAGCCGTAGCTCCATCCCAGTTTCCACCGTTCCCAGATGGGGTAGCCGAAGCGGAAATCGAAGCCGGTGGAATCCTTGGTGTAGTCGTCGTATTCCCGCGTCCACTTGTAGAGATCGAAGCCGAAAAGCAGCTCGGAATCGTTCAGGTGAGGCTCGGTGAAGCTGAAGTTGTAGCGGTTGGAGTTGCCGCTGATGTCGGCCTGCAGGGCGAGCTGCTGCCCCTTGCCGAGGAAGTTGTCCTGCTTGATTTCGCCCATGAACATGAAGTCGTCCACCGAACTGTACCCCATGCCGATGGAGAAACTGCCGGTGGGCTTTTCCTTGACGTTTACCAGGATGTCCATCAGGGTTTCGTCGACGGTGGGTTCGGGGGTGATGTTGACGTCCTCGAAGAAGTCGAGGCGCTGAATCCGCTCGTTGCTGCGCTTGAGCGCGGTGGCGTTGAAGATTTCGCCCTCCTTCAGTTCGATCTCGCGGCGGATGACCTTGTCGCGGGTGCGGGTGTTGCCCTTGACCATGATGCGGTTGATGTGGATGAGTTCGTTTCTGGTGACGACGATGTCGATGTCCACCTCCGGCACCTCGCCCTCCTTCTTGATGACGTCGGGCACCATCTCCGCGAAGGCGTAGCCCCGTTCGGCGTAGAAATCGGTGAGGCGGATGATGTCCTCACGCAGCACCTTGCGGCTGAAGAATTCCTCCCGGCGGATCTGCAGCAGGTCGAGGAGCTCGCGGGCGTCGACGATGAGTTCGCCGCGGATGGTGATGGTGTTCACCTTGAAGCGGCGTCCTTCCTCGATGTTGTAGGTGATGTACAGCCATTCGTCCTTCTGGACGATCTCCGGGGTACCGACCCGGGCGTCGATGAAACCGCTGTTGTGGTAGTAGGCGGCGATACGTTCGGCGTCCTGCTCGGCGATTTCGCGCCGGAGCAGACCGGAGTCGGTAAGCCAGGAGAAGAACCCCTTCTCCGAGGTCTCGATGATCTTTTTCAAATCCTTGTCCCGGGCAAAGGAATTGCCGGCGAACCGGATCTCCTTGATGTAGATCTTCGGCCCCTCTTTGATGGCGAAGGCCACCGTGACCCTGCCCTTCTGCGGGTAGGAGAGCTGGGCGTTGACTTCGGTGTTGTAGTACCCTTTCTCCCGGTAGAGCTGCTTGACCGCCGCCACCGACTTCTTGACCTCGGCGTCGTTGATGATCTTGTTGGTGCTCACGGAAAGCACCGCCTTGATGTCTTCTTCCTTGATCTCGTCGTTGCCGGTGATGGTCAACTGGCCGATGACCTCCTTTTCGACGACCTCGAAGGTGAGTTTCCTGCCGCCTGCCACTGTGTCGCTGAAGGCACGCACCTCCTGGAAGTAGCCCATCTTGAAGATGTTCTTGATGTCAGCGCTGACCGTTTCCTCGGAATAGCGTTGTCCGACGCCGCTCTTGACGTTGCGCAGGATGGCGCCGCGGTCGATGCGGCTGTTGCCCTTGACCTCGATGGCCTCGATCCGGTCGTAGTCGCCGGCCAGGGAAAGCGCCGTTCCCACCAGTTCCTGGAGAATGTCCCCCAGGGCGTTGAGGTTCTCCCCGGTCTTGAACAGGTATTTCGGGGAGCTCCTGCCGGTGAGTTCGGTTACCACCAGATCGACGCTGATCTGCTGGCCGACCCGGGTGAGGCTGCCGGCGACGGCATGGGTGATGGTCGCGGGCAGGACGGCGGAGTTGTAGGCGGCGGGGGGCCAGTCGGTGCCATAGGGAAAAAGGGATTCCGCAAGGCTTCTGGGGAAGGCCGCCTGCTGCTGCCCGGCCAGGGCCCTGGTCAAGGCCTCGTCGGCCACCTGGGTCAGGTTTTCCCGGCTGTCGGCATTGATCTGCAGAGGCAGGAACAGGGTGGTCTGTCCCGGCGCCGGCTGCCAGTCTGCCGCTGGGGCGGGGCAGGGAGAGAGGGAGATGAGCAGGGTGAGCAGCAGGGTCAGGGTGACGGCTGTCTTGGTAGTCATCCGTGGCTATCCTCGGGAAGGGACGTTGTACGACCGGACAGACGCCGGAAGCGGCTGCGACGCCGACGGGACACGGCGCCCGCGTCCGGAGAACCGGTCGGCGGTACGGGGCATCGGCAGAAAATTTCGTTGAGATACGGTACGTTCCGGCGCCGGATCGGGGTTGCTACGATCCGTCCCAATTAAGCAGTCATCCCCTTCGCTGTCAAGTGATTGTTGTCCAGCGCAAGTCACGGGCGGCACGGGTCTTTCCGCCGCGGGAGGCGGGGCCGCGACGGAAGGGGGGAGGATGCGGCGATCACGGCCGCAGCGGCCTCAGCGCCCGGGTAGCGGCGAGGTCGGTCTGCACCAGGGCGCCCTTGGCGAGAGTCAGGCAGCGATCCATGCGGGCGGCCAGTTCCAGGTTGTGGGTGACCATCACCGTGGAAAGCCCCATATCCCGGTTGAGTTCCTGGAGCAGATCGAAAACGCCGTTGCCGGTGGCAGGATCGAGATTGCCGGTGGGTTCGTCGGCGAGCAGGATCTTCGGTTCCATGACCAGGGCGCGGGCGACGGCCACCCGCTGCTGTTCGCCGCCGGACAATTCCCCCACCTTGTGTCCGGTCCGCTCGCCCAGGCCGACCCGTTCGAGAATCCGCCGGGCGGCGGTGGTGATCTCTTTTTTCGGCAACCCGGCGATGAGTCCCGGCATGAAGGTGTTTTCCAGGGCGGTGAATTCGGGCAGCAGGTAGTGGAACTGGAAGACGAAGCCGATGGTACGGTTGCGGAAACGGTCGAGGAATCCGTTCGATTGCCGGAAGATGTCCTTGCCGAAGTAGGAAACCGAGCCGCTGTCCGGCCGGTCGAGGCCGCCGAGGATGTGGAGCAGGGTGGTCTTGCCGGTGCCGGAACTGCCGACGATGGCGATCATCTCGCCGCAGCCCAGCGAGAGGTCGACCTCGCTCAGGATCTGCAGGGACTTCACCTTGCGGAAGGTTTTGCTGACCTTGCTGACCTCGAGGCAGATGTCGGAAGGACGGCTTGTCTTCATTCGTATCTCAGGGTGACCGCCGGCGAGACCCGGGCCGCCTGCCAGGAGGGGTAAAGGGTGGCGAGCAGGGTGATGATCAGCGCGGCGGTGGCGATCATCACCACGTCGGCGGGGACCACGTGCACCGGCAGGGTGGACAGGGGGTAGACGTCCGGGAGCTTGATGAACTGGTACCGCTTCAGCAGACCGCAGGCGGCAAGGCCGCCGGCAACCCCGAGGACCGTGCCGGTGAAGCCGATGACCAGCCCCTCGTAGACGAAGATGCGCATGATGGCGGCGGAGGTGGCGCCCATGGATTTGAGAACGGCGATGTCCTTGTTCTTCTCCATGACCACCATGATCAGGGTACTGACGATGTTGAAGGAGGCCACCAGAACGATGAGGGCGACGATGATCGACAGCGCCGTCTTCTCCAGCTTCAGCGCGGAGAACAGATTGCGGTTGGTCTCTATCCAGTCGCGGGCGGCGTAGACCGGTCCGAGTTTCTTTTCGATTTCGTCGCCGATGGTCTGGGCGGCGTAGATGTCGCCGACCTTCAGTTCGATGCCGTGGACGCCGTCGTTCATGTCCAGGAAGGCCTGGGCAACGGGGAGGGAGACGAAGGCCATCACCGAATCGTATTCGTACATCCCGGACTCGAAGATGCCGGCCACGGTGCAGGTCTGCATCTTGGGGATGACGCCGATGGGGGTCAGCGGCCCGTCGGCGAGGAGCAGCCGCACCGAATCTCCCAGGGAGACCCGGAGGTGGCGGGCGAGTTCGCGGCCGAGTATGACGGGCGCCTGCCGGCTGTTCAGGGGATTGGCCAGCGAGTCGAGGGTGCCGTAGGTGACGTACTTGTCGAGGCCGAGCACGCCGGTGACCGAATCGAGATCGATGCCGCGCAGGATGGCGCCGGTGCCGCCTTCGCCGGCGGTGATCATCGTCTGGGCGAAGAGGTAGGGGGTGGCGCCGGTCACCCCCGGGAAGGTGCGGAGTTCATCGCTCAGTTCCCGGTAGTTCCGGATGTCGCCGCCGATGGACTGGACGACGATGTGGGAGTTGATGCCGAGGATCTTGTCGCGCAGACCTTCGGAGAAGCCGGTCATCACCCCGAGGACGGTGATCAGGGCCATGACCCCCAGCATCACCCCGCCGATGGAGATGAAGGTGATCAGGGAGATGAAGCCCTGGCTTCTCTTGGCCTTGAGGTAGCGGAGACTGACGAACCATTCGAAGCGCATGGCGGCCGGTCACTCTTTCTCGGGGCGCAGGTGGGGAAAGAGAATGACGTCGCGGATCGAGGGGGAATCGGTGAGCAGCATCACCAATCGATCGATGCCGATGCCTTCGCCGGCGGCGGAGGGCATGCCGTACTCCAGCGCCCGGACGAAGTCCCTGTCCATCTCCGGGAAGATTTCCTCGTCGTCGCCGCGTTCGGCGATCTGTTTTTCGAAGCGCTGGCGCTGGTCCACCGGGTCGTTCAGTTCGCTGAAGGCGTTGGCGAGTTCGCGGCCGGTGATGAACAGTTCGAAGCGGTCGGTGACCTCCGGATTGGCACCGTTGCGGCGGGCGAGCGGCGAGACCTCGGTGGGATAGGCGGTGATGAAGGTGGGATCGATCAGTTTTTCCTCCACCAGGGCCTCGAACAGTTCGGTCTTCGCCTTGCCGATCCCGGCCGTTGCCGGCAGTTCGATTCCCTGCCGCCGGAGCAGCGCGGCGAGTTGGCCTCGGTCGTTCAGGATGGCGGGATCCACCTCGCCGACCTCGATCAGGGCCTCGTCCATGGTGTAGCGTTTCCAGGGCGGCGCCATGTCCACCGGCTGGCCCTGGTAGGTGATCATCATCGTGCCGCAGACTTCGGAGGTGATCCAGGAGAGCATCTCCTCGGTGAGATCCATCAGATCCTCGTAGGTGGCGTAGGCCTGATAGAACTCCAGCATGGTGAATTCCGGATTGTGGCGGGTGGACAGCCCTTCGTTGCGGAAGTTGCGGTTGATCTCGAAGACCCGTTCGAAGCCGCCCACCAGCAACCGTTTCAGGTACAGCTCCGGCGCGATCCGGAGATAGAGGGCCATGTCGAGGGCGTTGTGGTGGGTCTTGAACGGTTTGGCGGTGGCGCCGCCGGCGATGGCGTGCATCATCGGCGTTTCCACTTCGAGAAAACCGCGGTTGACCAGAAAGTCACGCACCAGGCGGATGATCTCCACCCGTTTACGGAAGGTCTGGCGCACCTCGGGATTGACGATGAGATCGACGTAACGCTGCCGGTAACGGGTCTCGACGTCGGTGAGACCGTGAAATTTTTCCGGCAGCGGCCGCAGTGATTTGCTGATCAGCCGGAAGGATTCCCCCTGCAGGGTCAGCTCGCCGGTACTGGTGTGGAAGAGGGTGCCGGAAAAACCGGCGATGTCGCCGATGTCGAATTTTTTGAACAGTTCATAGGCGTCTTCGCCGACCACATCCTTCTTGATGTAGACCTGCATCCTGCCGCTTTCGTCCTGGAGGTGGAGAAAGGCGGCCTTGCCGAAGCGACGCAGGCCGAGGATCCGCCCGGCGATGCGGAAGGTGCCCGCCGCCGGCAGGCCGTTGGCCTCCATGCGGCTCGCCTTTGCCAGGATACCGGCGATGTGATGCTCGGGGGTGAAGGCGTTGTCGTACAGAACGCAGCCCAGGGCCGCGAGTTCGTCTGCCTTCTGCCGCCGCTGCTGCAGGATCTGACTGGTTTCCTCCATCGTGCTTCTCTCTGTCTGGTGGCTGGTATTCGGTACGGAGTCGTCAAACGCGATCCGGAGCGGCCCCGAACGGACGGCGCCGGAAGAGCGCTACTCTAACCATAAAAGACGGCCGAATGCAAAGGGGAAGATGGGATCGGCCGATCCGCGGCGATTCAGGCGAGGTAGAGCCGGCGCAGTTCCGCCGAGACCTGCCCGCTGAGCTGGATGACCTTTTCCGCATCGGCGAGGGACAGCGAACCGGTCCCGCAGCTCGGGGTGATCAGGGTCTGGCGGAGCAGGGCCGGATAGTCGGTGGCATCGCCAGCCAACTCGCGCATCTGCCGCTGCCAGAGTTCCACCAGGGACCGGCAGGTCTCCCTGGCGATGAAGTCGGGGTCCGAGGTGGGCACCCCGCCCCAGGCGATGATGCCGCCGCGGCGAAGATAGGCGGTGATCGCCTCCCGGCTGGTGACGAACCGGTCGAAATAGCTGTAGGCGTCGAAGTTGATGATGTCGAGGTCGAGACCGAGCAGCAGGTTCCAGTCGGTGTTGGCGCAGACGTGCACTCCGGCCATGCCGCCGGCCTCATGGATCGCGGTGATGACTTCGGTGAGATCGGCGGCGATGTCCTCCCTGCTGATGCTGATAAAGGAGGAAGAGCCGAGCCCGGCCAGGGCGGGTTCGTCGATGAACAGGATCACCGGCTTGCCGGCGGTACGCAGAAAATCGACCTGCCAGGCCGCCTTCATCGCCGTCCCCTTGACCACCAGCTCCCGCAGGGTGGGATCGTAGTAGGCGAGCCGTTGTTTTTCGTCGGTGAGTCCGGTCAGAAGGGTGAAGGGGCCGGTGGTCTGTCCCTTGAGGGCAACGGCGGCGGCGGCGGCCGGGTGGACGGGCAGCAGATGCAGGCCCGCCCCCCTCTCCCGGCTGATCCGGAAGCGGGATTGCCGCAGCAGCTGCGGTTGTTCCACGATGGCCAGGTATTCCTCGAAAAAGCCGACGAGTTCCTCCTGGAACGAGGCGGCATCGGTCTGAAAATAGGCTTTACCCTCGGTTTCGACGGCGCCGGGAAAGCCCTCCAGGAACTGGACCAGCATCTTTTCTTCTTTCCTGCCGGGGAGTTGCGGCCACAGGGGAAGTTGCGGCGTATGCCGAAAGATGAGATCCAGGGCCTGCCGGTGATCGGCGAGCGGGATGGAGCCGATGAGGGTGGCGAGACCGTCGGCCTCGATGCGGCGGTACTGCATGGGCGCTAACCTCCAGAGGGTGCGAAATCCGCGGCCGTCCTTCCGCCGCAGGGGGATTGAAAATACCTGCCATGGCGGCAAAAGTCAATCGGGCGATCCCTCGTACACCCGGGGAGGGCGCCCTCTTCCCGGCCACTCTCCAGCTTGACTGGGGGGGCAAAGTTGATTATTGTTCACGATTCATGCGAGAGTGGCGAAACTGGTAGACGCACTGGACTTAGGATCCAGCGCCTTCGGCATGGGGGTTCGACTCCCCCCTCTCGCACCAGGGATACAGGCCGGTCCGAGCCGCCGGTGGTGCCGGCAGCAACGGCATCCACCGCCGATTCTCTTCACGCGCGCCTACATCATTATTCACCCTCTACACTCGCCTCTCAATCAAAAGAAGGAAGGACCCCATGCAGATAGCGATCGAAGACGTCAGTTCGCTCACCAAGAAGATGAAAATCACCCTGCCGGCCGATCTGGTGGGCAAGCGCCTCGATGCCGCCTATGACGAGATCCGCGGCGAGGTCAGCATCAAGGGTTTTCGCAAGGGCAAGGCCCCCCGCGTCGTCATGGAGAAGAATTTCGGCGGCAGGGTGAAACAGGATGTCGCCGAACAGCTCATCAAGGACACCTACTTCGACGCCCTGCAGGAGTCGAAACTGGACGCGGTCGTCCACCCCAACATCAACCGGCACGAATATCTCGGTGACGGCGGCTTCTACTACGAAGCGCTTGTCGATATCCGCCCCGAATTCGAACTCGGCGACTACCGCTCCATCGAGGTCGAGGTGGAGGAGATCCATGTCGACGAGGCCACCGTCGATGCCGCCATCGAAAAGCTGCGCCGCGAACACGCGCCGCTGATCTCGGTTACCGATCGCCCTTCCCGGGAAGGCGACATCGTCGTCGTCGATTTCCAGGGCTACCATGAAGGCGAAGCGATGAAGCAGGTTACCGGCAGCGGTTACTCCGTCGAAATCGGCTCGGGTTCCTACGGCAAGGACTTCGAGGACGCGCTGATCGGCCTGGGCAAGGGGGAAACCGCCACTCGCGAGATCACCTTTCCCGCCGGATTCGTCAACCCGGTGATGGCCGGCAAGACCATATCCTTCGAGATCTCGGTGGTCGACCTCCAGCAGCGGGTCCTGCCCGAACTGAACGACGAATTCGCCAAGGATGTCGACGAGCAGTTCGCCACCCTGGCCCAGCTGCGGGAACATATCCGCGCCCAGGAGATCAAGAAACGTGAGGAAAGGCAGCAGGGCGACATCGCCGACAGGATCATGAAGAAGCTGCTGGAGATGCATGATTTCGAAGCGCCGGAACGCCTGGTGATCTACGAGGCGGAGATGATGGTCAAGGAGATGGAACAGAATCTCCTGCGCCAGGGGGTCAACATCGAAACCGCCGGGCTCAATCGCGAAAAGCTGGCGGAGAACTACCGCACGCCGGCGGCGATGCGGGTGCGCGGCGATTTCATCATCAAGAAAATATCCGAGAAGGAAGAAATCAAGGTTGTCGATACGGACATCGAGGAGGGCTTCAAGCGTATCGCCGGTCAGTACGGCATGGCAGTGGACGAAGTGCGCAGATACTTCCGCGCCCGCGAGGATCTGATGCCCTTCATCAACGAACTGCTCAACGAAAAGGTATTGCAGTTCCTGCGCGACAGTGTGACAATCAAACGTACCGCCCCGGCGGAAGCCGCCGCGGTCGAAGTCCAGGAAGCCTGAGCCGCAACCGGCCGCCGCCTCCGGATTCCCATCCAAGCGAACAACCTGCATGGCCGCAGCAAGACGGCCGGTGGAGACATCAGCATGACACTCATACCCATGGTCGTCGAGCAAAGCCCCCGGGGCGAACGCGCCTACGACATCTATTCCCGGCTGCTGAAGGAGCGGATCATCTTCCTCGGCACGGTGGTCAACGACGCGGTGGCCAACCTGATCATCGCCCAGCTCCTTTTCCTCGAAGCCGAGGATCCCGACAAGGACATCACCTTCTACATCAATTCGCCGGGCGGATCGGTGACCGCTGGTCTGGCGATCTACGACACCATGCGTTACGTGCGCTGCGATATCGCCACCCTGTGCATGGGCCAGGCGGCCAGCATGGGGGCGGTGCTGCTCGCCGCCGGCGCCAACGGTAAACGCTACTCGCTGCCCAATTCCCGGATCCTCATCCATCAGCCCATGGGCGGCTTCCAGGGGCAGGCGAGCGACATCGACATCCACGCCCGCGAGATCCTCCGGATGCGCGAGGACCTCAACAGGATTCTCGCCGAGCATACCGGGCAGAAGATCAAGAAAATCCAGACGGATACCGAACGCGACTTCTTCATGAGCCCGGAAGAGGCCCGCAAATACGGGATCATCGACAAGGTGCTCGTCGAACGCGAGAAGACGACCGAGGAGGCATGAGCATGGCCAGGGAAAAGAAGAACGATCAGGAAGTGCACTGTTCTTTCTGCGGCAAAAGCCAGGACGAGGTCCGCAAGCTGATCGCCGGACCGGCGGTCTACATCTGCGACGAATGCATCGGTCTGTGCGAGGAGATCGTCCGCGAGGACAAGATGCAGGAACTGGAAGCGGAACGGCAGAGCGCCCTGCTCAAGCCCGTCGACATCAAAAAATTCCTCGATGATTACGTCATCGGCCAGGAACGCGCCAAGAAGATCCTCTCCGTGGCGGTGCACAACCATTACAAGCGTATCGACGCCACCGCCCGCCAGAACAAGGACACGGTGGAACTGCAGAAGAGCAACATCCTGCTCATCGGGCCCACCGGCAGCGGCAAGACCCTGATGGCCCAGACCCTGGCGCGCATCCTCAACGTGCCCTTCGCCATCGCCGACGCCACCACCCTCACCGAGGCGGGCTACGTGGGCGAGGACGTCGAGAACATCCTGGTCAACCTGCTGCAGGCGGCCGATTACGACGTCGACCGGGCCAGCCGCGGCATCGTCTACATCGACGAGATCGACAAGATCGCCCGCAAGGGCGACAGCGCCTCCATCACCCGCGACGTTTCCGGCGAAGGCGTGCAGCAGGCCCTGCTCAAGATCATCGAGGGAACGGTGGCCAACGTGCCGCCCAAGGGCGGCAGAAAGCATCCCCAGCAGGAATACATCAAGATCGACACCTCCAATATCCTCTTCATCTGCGGCGGCGCCTTCGTCGGCCTGGAAGGGGTGATCAAGAAACGGGTGGGGACCAAATCCATGGGCTTCGGCGCCAAGGTGGTGGGGCAGACCAGGAAACGGATGGGCCAGGTGCTGGCCGACGTCGAGCCCGAGGATCTGCTTTCCTTCGGCCTCATTCCCGAACTGGTCGGCCGTCTGCCGGTCATCGCCACCATGGAGGAGCTGGAGGAGAACGATCTGATCCGGGTGCTGCGCGAGCCGAAAAACGCCCTTACCAAGCAGTACGAAACCCTGTTCGAGTACGACAGCATCCGCCTGCGCTTCACCGAGGGGGCGCTGCAGGCCATCGCCGCCCAGGCCCTCAAGCGCAAATCCGGAGCGCGCGGCCTCAGGTCGGTGATCGAGCGGGCCATGCTCGACATCATGTATGAGCTGCCGTCCGAATCCAACGTCACCGAGTGCGTGATCAGTGAACAGGTCATTCTCCACGGCGATCCGCCGGTGATCCTCTACAAGACCGACAGCACCAAGAAGAGCGCATGACGCAGACGGCCATGTCCGAACTGAAAGCCTACCCCATGATGCCGCTGCGGGACATCGTCCTGTTCCCGCACATGGTCGCGCCGCTGGTGGTAGGGCGGCCGAAATCGATCCGCGCCCTCGAAGAGGCCATGGCGCAACGCACCGAAATCCTGCTCTGCACGCAGAAGGACGCGGCGGTGGAGGATCCCGGCCGGCAACAGGTCTACGGGACCGGCTGCATCGCCGCCGTCCTGCAGCTTCTGCGCCTGCCCGACGGCACCATCAAGGCCCTGGTCGAAGGGAAGCGGCGGGCGGTCATCGAGGGTTTTCTCGATGAGGCCGACTACTTTCGGGTAACGGCCCGCGAAAACCTTGGCGACGACCTTATGGACCCCACCGAGGCCGAGGCCTACCTGCGCGAAATCGCCTCCATTTTCCAGCAGTACATCAAACAGAACAAAAAAATCCCGGCCGAGGTGCACAAGAACCTCGGCCAGATCGAGAACCCGGCCAGATTCGCCGACGTGCTCGCCTCCCACCTGCTGGTGAAAACCGCCGAAAAACAGAAGGTACTGCAGACCTTCGACCTGCGCCGCCGTCTCGACCTGCTGATCACCATCCTCAATCGCGAGATCGAGATCGCCGCCCTGGAGGAGGAGATCCGCGCCAAGGTCAAGAAACGGCTGGACAAGACCCAGAAGGAGTACTATCTCGCCGAACAGATGCGGGCCATCCAGAAGGAGATGGGCGGCAAGGACGACGGTTCGTCCGAGATCGAGGAACTCGAAAAGGCGATCACCAGGAAGAAGCTGCCCAAGCTGGCCAAGGAGAAGGCAAGTGGTGAACTGAAGAAGCTCAAGCAGATGCCGCCCATGTCCGCCGAGGCCACCGTCGTCCGCAACTACATCGACTGCATTCTCAACCTGCCGTGGAACGAGCGTACCAAGGACAGGATCGACATCCGCGAGGCCGAAAAAATCCTCGACGAGGACCATTTCGGCCTGCAGAAGCCCAAAGCGCGTATCCTCGAATACCTGGCGGTGCAGGCGCAGGTGAAGAAAATCAAGGGTCCCATTCTCTGTCTGGTCGGCCCCCCCGGCGTCGGCAAGACCTCGCTGTGCAAATCGGTGGCCCGTGCCGTCGGCCGCAAGTTCATCAGGGTTTCTCTCGGCGGGGTGCGCGACGAGGCGGAAATCCGCGGCCATCGGCGCACCTATATCGGCGCCATGCCCGGCAAGATCATCCAGTCGCTGCAGAAGGTCAAGGTGACCAATCCGGTGTTCTGTCTCGATGAGATCGACAAGATGAGCATGGATTTCCGGGGTGATCCCGCCTCCGCCCTGCTCGAAGTCCTCGATCCGGAACAGAACAACAGTTTCAACGACCACTACCTCGATCTCGATTACGATCTGTCCAACATCTTCTTCATCACCACCGCCAACAGCCTGCACGGCATCCCGTCGCCGCTGCTCGACCGGATGGAGGTGATCAAGCTGAGCGGCTACACCGAAGAGGACAAGCTGCACATCGTCGAGGGATTTCTGGCGCCGAAACAACTGGAGAGCAACGGCTTCAAAGGTGGCGACATCATCTTCCCGGAGAAGGCGATACTGGAGATCATCCGGCGCTACACCCGGGAGGCGGGCGTGCGCAACCTGGAACGCTCCCTCTCCTCCATCTGCCGCAAGGTGGCCCTGGAGAGGCTGAGAAAGAAACGCCGCTCAGCCTACCGGCTGACGGTCAATGCCGTCCACAATCTTCTCGGCGTGCCGCGCTACCGTTTCGGTCTCGCCGAGGAGAAGGATCGGGTCGGCCTTGCCACCGGCCTTGCCTGGACCGAGGTCGGCGGCGAACTGCTGCAGATCGAAACGGTGCTGATGCCGGGCAAGGGCAACCTGACCATCACCGGCAAGCTCGGCGACGTCATGCAGGAATCCGCCCAGGCGGCGCTAAGCTACGTCCGGTCCCGGGCACTGCTGTTCGGCCTTGCCGCCGATTTCTACCAGAAACTCGATATCCACGTCCATGTCCCCGAAGGCGCCATTCCCAAGGATGGGCCGTCGGCGGGGATCACCATGGCCACCTCCATGGTATCCGCGCTGCTCAATTTCCCGGTGCGCAAGGACATCGCCATGACCGGCGAGATCACCCTGCGCGGCCGGGTTCTGCCCATCGGCGGTCTCACCGAAAAGCTGCTGGCGGCGCGGCGCGGCAATATCCGTGACGTGCTCATTCCCAGGGATAACGAACGGGATCTCAAGGAAGTGCCGGCACGGGTTCTGCGTTACCTTCAGGTCCGTCTGGTGGACGACGTCGATCAGGTGCTGGAGCAGGCCCTCGTCCTGCCGGAGGGACAGCGGCTGTTCAAGGACGTACCGCCGGCCGCCACCTTCCCGCTGGCGCAGTCCTCCTCCGACAACGGTCTCAATCCCCACTGATGCCATCGCCCATCCGGAACCGGCCGAGCCAGCGGCGCCGGCCGCAACGTCTGCCTCCGGAAGCTGCGGTTCTCCGGGGAAAGACAGGGGCGGCAGGAGGGAAAAACAGCCCACGTTTTTTGCTTGACGAAGGGGGGCTATCCTGTTAAATAAGGGCCTTCCAGAGGGCGGGCGGGTAGCTCAGCTGGGAGAGCATCGGCCTTACAAGCCGGGGGTCACAGGTTCGATCCCTGTTCCGCCTACCAAGGTTCCTTAAGGGCAACAGCCCTTCTACATATTGCGGGGTCGTAGTTCAGTCGGTTAGAACGCTGGCCTGTCACGCCAGAGGTCGCGAGTTCGAGTCTCGTCGGCCCCGCCACCATCGTAAAGGCATCTGCAGCTTCCTGCAGGTGCCTTTTTTCGTGG
>JBFLZZ010000052.1:0-28059 GCA_040755255.1 Thermodesulfobacteriota bacterium | reverse complement strand
CGCGGGGGCGTGGATTGAAACTGTCCCCTATTTCTGTGATTGAACAGGGTGAGGAGTCGCCCCCCGCGCGGGGGCGTGGATTGAAACGTACTCTCGCTGTATTAGGTTTTATCGGTCTGTTGTCGCCCCCCGCGTGTCAAGGGTCAGCGTTATTGAGCAGGGGCGGGGTCAGTTTTATTGAGCAGTTTGACCCTCGCTGAGTCCTGTTGGTGTGAGTGCCGATTGCTTTGATTGCGGGCGCATTCTCTTCCGGTACGACTCTCCCTTCATCACGAAGTGATGGGCGTTGTGGGCGAGCCGATCAAGTGCCGAATTGGCCATGACCGGGTCCGGGAACAGGGGCAGCCAGTCAGCCGGCGGCCGGTTGGAGGTTACGATGATCGAACCACGGAGATGGCGCTCGGCGACGATCTCGTAGAAGTCCTCTGCCTGGATCATGGTCATGGGGTTTGAGTCCGAAGTCGTCGATGGTCAAAAGATCCGGGGCGAGCAGCTTGCGGAGCTCGGCCTCCCAGGAGTTGTCGGCGCGGGCGGCGTGCAGTTCCCGGAAGAGTTTGACCGCCTTGAGGAACAACAGCGAGCGGCCGCAGCGGCAGGCGGGTTGGCCGATGGCCTGGGCAAGGTGGGTCTTGCCGGTGCCGGCCGGGCCTTAGAGAAGAACATGTTCGCGGTGCTCGATGAACAGGCCGGTTGCCAGATCGCGGACCGCCGCCGGGTTGAGGTCGGGATTGGCCAGGAAGTCGAGGTCCTTCAGGGTCTTGGACTCCTCGAAGCCGGCACGTCGGTGACGATGGCGCCTACTCGAAGGTCAGCGTCGCCGAATCGTGCATCCGCTTGTGGAACTGTTCGATGATGGTTTCCATGTTCTCGCGGAAGCCGGGCAGATCCCGATAGATCTCTTCGTCGACGTAGTCGTCGGCATCGAAACCTTCCAGGTCCTGGGACAAAAAGCCCATCCCCTCCACCAGCCGGTTGGCGACGGCGACGATGCGGGTGGCCGCCTTGTGGATCAGGGCCTTTTCCCATTCGTGATGGAAACCGACGGGAACGGTGATCGCCGAGGGCAGTCCCCATTTTTCCAGGAGGAACATACCCAGTTTCTCATGATCGGTGTTGAGCAGTTTTCTCTCCACTTCGATGAAGGGCTGCTCCTGACTCAGTTCGGCGCCGGCGTTGAGCATGGCCAGTTGCAGCGGCCGGTTGAGGACAACCTTGCCGATGTCGTGGAGCAGCGCGGCGGTATAGATGACCGAGCTGTCGCGCACCCGGAGGGTCTGGGCAATGATCGAGGCCAGGGTGGCGGTGGCCTGGCTGTGCCGCCACAACATGCCCGGATCCAGGTTGTAGGCTTGCTGGTGGCTGCGCAGAAGACCGATGGAGGCCCCGGTGATGGCGATCATCCTGACGCTGTCCATGCCCAGCCGCACGATGATGTCGTGCACCGTGGCGATCTTGCGCACCTGTCCGAAAAAGGCCGAGTTGGCGAGTTTCAGCATGTTGGCGGTGAGGCCGGGGTCCTGTTCGATCCTCGCCGCCAGCACCGGTATGCTGCAGTCGTCGCGGTGCGCCATTTCCAGGACATCGAGGGCGGTATCCGGCCGGGGCAGCAGTTGGTCGATGTTCTTCAGATACTCTTCTTCACTTTTCATGCTCGTTCCCTCGTAGTCCGTTGAAAGAGCCATCCGTGGCTTTTTCAACCACCGGTTGTCCAATATACATTTCGGCCAACCTTACGTCACTGTGCCGGCTGCAGCCCGTTTTGCATGGCGCTGCCGGGACAAGGCCTGACTCCAACCGTATCGGCCAGGCCGGCAAGGTGTCAAGATATATGATCGCCCTGCCCGGCCAGCCAGTCGAGTTTGCTCCACAACCCCTGCAGAATGCGGATGTCCCGTTCGCTGAGACCTGCCCGGCCGAAGATCCGGCGATAGGTGCGCAGGATGTGATCCGGATTTTCCGGATTGAGATAGCCGATGGCGAGCAGCGACTCGCGCATGTGGCGGATCATCGCCTCATGCTCGGCGTGGGCCGCCGGCTCCTCCCCCCGCCGCTCCGCCGGTCCGTTGCCGTCGGCCCGGAACAGTTCGTACAGACAGACCGCCACCGACTGCGCCAGGTTCATCGAAGGCAGATCCTCCGAGGTCGGAATGGTGAGAAATCGATGGCAGATCTCCAGTTCGGCGGAGGAAAGGCCGTTGTCTTCCCGGCCGAACACGTATGCGGCCCGGGCTCCGGCCGGCGAAGCGGCCACCAGCCGCGCCGCCTCTTCCGGCAGCAGCAAGTCGTCCCGGTATCTGCCGAATCGCCGGGTGGTGCCGAAGACCAGGCCGCAATCGGCGACCGCCTCCGCCAGGGAGGGGCAGACGCGCGCCTCTTCCAGCACATGGGAGGAGCGCACCGCCATGCGGCGCGCCTCCTCGCCGAGATGGTCGCAGCGCGGGGTGACCAGCCGCAGTTCGGCAAGTCCGAAATTCCGCATGGTCCGGCAGATTGCCCCGACGTTGCGTGGGCCCTGGGGCTCGACCAGCACGACCACGCAGGCATGCCGCCGGTTCACGAACCAGCCTCCGTCGCCGGCCGCCCCGGCGACTGCATTCTCCTTTTGCTTCTCATCCGACTATGGTAACAAATAAGAGGAAGCAGCAACAACCTCCAATACGGCGCACCCGCCGACGGAGGGCAACCGGGCCCAGCCGGGAGAACGTCCCATGTCCAGCGAACAGCGCGTCGCCGTCTTCACCCCCTACCCCTTCAGACCCGGGGAAAAGATCCGCATCACCGCGGGCCCGCGCCGCGGCGACTGGGAGGTTTTCGAGGTCTCCGACCGCAAGGTCGGCCTGCGCTGCCCGATCTCGGGCAGGGAATTCACCTGGGACCGGTTCTGCTATCTCCTGGAAGAGAAGAATATCGAGGAGTGACGCCATGCCCCGCATCGTTCTCGTCTGCGTCCTGATCGCATCTTTCGCCGCCATGGCCGGCTGCGGCATCAATCCGGTGACCGGTGCCAAGGAACTGCAGTTCGTCTCCACCGGCCAGGAGATCGAGATGGGCCGCAGCAACTATCAACCGGCCCAGCAGAGCCAGGGCGGCACCTACCTCCTCGACCCCGAACTCAACCGCTACGTCCAGGAAGTCGGCGTCCGGCTCGCCCGGGTCAGCGACCGCGCCGACCTGCCGTACGAGTTCACCGTGCTCAACAACTCGGTTCCCAACGCCTGGGCCCTGCCCGGCGGCAAGATCGCCGTCAACCGCGGCCTGCTCACCGGACTCGACAACGAGGCGGAACTGGCGGCGGTGCTCGGCCACGAGATCGTCCACGCCGCCGCCCGCCACGGCGCCAAGGGCATGGAACGGGGCATGCTGCTCCAGGCCGGTGTCGCCGGGGTCGGCCTTGCCTCATCCTCCTCGAAATACGCCGACATGATGGTGGGCAGCGCCCTGCTCGGCGCCAATCTCATCAACCAGCGCTACAGCCGCGAGCATGAGTTGGAGGGCGACTACTACGGCATGCAGTACATGGCGCGCGCCGGCTACGATCCCCGGGCCGCCGTCACCCTGCAGGAAAAATTCGTCAAGCTGAGCGCCAACCGGAATTCCAGCTGGCTGGCGGGACTGTTCGCCAGCCACCCGCCCTCCCAGGAACGGGTGAACGTCAACCGGCAGACCGCGGCCCGGCTGCCCGCTGGCGGCGACACCGGCCACCAGCGCTACCAGCAGCGGATCGCCGGCCTGCTGAAGGACAAACCGGCCTACGACGCCTACGACGACGCCGTCGCCGCCCTCGGCAAGGAGGACATCGACGCCGCCGACCGCAGCATCGACAAGGCCCTGCGGCTGCAGCCGCGGGAAGCGCTGTTCCCTGGACTCAAGGGGGACATCCTCTTCCAGCGCCGCCAGCTGCGGCAGGCGGCGGACCAGTACCAGCGGGCCATCAGGCTGAACGGCAACTACTACCGCTTTCACCAGCAGCTCGGCCTGGTGCAGGCGGAACTGGGCGACCGTGCCGCCGCCCGGGACAGCCTCGCCCGCGCCAACGGTCTCCTGCCCACCGCCGCCTCGTCCTATGCCCTTGGCATGCTCGCCCGCAGGGAACACCGTCCGGAGGAAGCCCGCAGGTATCTGGCCATGGCGGCCCAGTCCGATTCGGCGGTAGGCCTCCAGGCCCGCAACGAGCTGGCGGCCCTCATCCTGGAACAGGAACCGGAACAGCTGATCGTTCCCGCCCTGCAGCTCATGGCCGACGGCTCCCTCGCCATCCTGACCACCAACAACGCGCCCATCCCGCTCAGCAACGTGACCCTGCAGGTGGTGCTCATCCTCGATCGAACCCGGAAGGTCCTGGAACGAACCCTGGTCATCCCCGGCACCATCGATCCCGGCGACACCTACCGGGAAGTGCTGCCTGACAGGATCGACCGCCAGACCTTTCCCCGCCTGCATGTCAGCTACCGGGTCCTGCGGGCGGTGCCGGCGCCGGCCCGCTGAACCATGCGCCTCGTCGTCGATTCCGGCGCTGTGCTCGCCGGCGCCCCCCCACCCCTCGTCGCCCGGCTGAAGGAAGCGCTCACCTTCCCCAATCCTCGCTACGTCGCGGCGAAAAAGTACAGCCGCTGGATCGGCAAAAAGCTCCAGCCCACCCTCTCCTTCTACCGGGAAGACGCGCTCGGCCTCCATTTCCCCCGCGGGTTCGCGGCGGAATCGGTCCGCATCTGCCGGGCGGTGACCGGCGGCAGGCCGGAGATCGACGACCGCCGCACCCAGTGCCCGCCGGTGGCCCTGGAGTTTACCGGCCGGCTGCGTCCCTACCAGCAGGCGGCGGTCGCGGCGCTTTTGCGCCGGGAGTTCGGGGTGCTGGAAGCGGCCACCGGATCGGGCAAGACGGTGATCGCCCTGGCAGCCATTGCCGCGCGCGAGCAGCCCACCCTCATCGTCGTCCACACCAAGGAACTGCTCTACCAGTGGCAGGAACGGATCGCTTCCTTCCTCGGCATCGAGGCCGGCCTCATCGGCGACGGCCATGCCGAAGTCGGAGCGGTGACCGTCGGTATCGTCAACTCGATCAAGAAAAGCGCTCCCGACCTGGCAAAAAAGACGGGCATGCTGGTGGTGGACGAGTGCCACCGGGTACCGGCCTCGCTGTTCACCGAAGTGGTCACCGCCTTCGCCTGCCGCTACATGCTGGGGCTCTCCGCCACCGCCTTCCGCAGCGACGGCCTCTCGCGGCTGATCACCTACTATCTCGGCGAGGTGAGCCACCGGGTGGACCAGCAGATGCTGGAGGAAAGCGGCGCCATCCTGCGGCCCGCCTACCTGCAGAAACCCACGGCATTCACCTGCCGTTACCGGGGCGACTACCAGGAACTGCTCAAAAAGCTCACCGCCGACCCCGGCCGCAACCGCCAGATCGTCGCCGACATCGTCCAGGCATGCCGGGAGACCAAAAGTACCGTACTGGTGGTCAGCGACCGGGTCGCCCACTGCGAACTGCTGGAGCGGATGCTGCAGGCCGAGGGGATCGCCACCATCCTCCTCACCGGCCAGCTGGCCGCCGGCCAGCGCCAGGAGGCGGTGCAGCGCATCGGCCAGGGCAGAGCCGAGGCGGTGATCGCCACCATCCAGCTCATCGGCGAAGGCTTCGACTGCGCCGGCCTCGACACCCTGTTCCTCACCACGCCCATCAAGTTCTCCGGCCGCCTCCTGCAGGTGGTGGGCCGCATCCTGCGGCCGGCCGCGGGGAAAACCGCCACGGTGCACGACTACGTCGATCAGGTGGGGGTATTGCGCAAGTCGGCGCTCCTGCGCCGTTCCCTCTTTGAAGCGACCGAGGCGGAAGCGCCTCTGTTCGCCTACAGCAGCAGATAAAGCAGGGAAAGGGAAGCGAAGGAAAAGAGGATACCGTAGCCGATGATCGCGGCGGTGAATTCCGGCGCCAGCCCGGCGATGGCGGCCAGAGCGCCGGCGGTGACCATCGGCGGCATGCCCGCCTCGAACACCGCCACCCGAGCCGCCAGGCTGTCGAAAGCGAACAGCCGGCAAAAAGCCAGGGCGAGCAGGGGCGCGACCACCAGCTTCAGCAGCAGGCCGCTGCCGAAGGGATGCAGGGTTCCCGGCGTCAGCCGCAGTTTCAGCTGCATCCCCACCGCCACCATCACCACCGGCACCAGCGACGCGGAGATGCTTCCCAGCACCGCGGCCACGGGCGGCGGCCAGGCGACGGGACGCAGGAGAAGGGCGGCGACCAGGGCGATGAAGGTGGGGAAGGTGACGATCTTGCGGACGATGGCGGCAGCGGTCGGCCGCGCCTGGCCGCTGCCGTAGAGGGCGAGCACCATGGTGCCGTAGGTGGCCAGGGCCAGGAAGGAACCCAGTTGATCGTACAGCACCGCGTAGGGGATGCCGTCGCCGCCGAAAAAGGCGTTGACCATCGGGATGCCGAGAAAGGAGGTGTTGCCCATCGGCACCACCAGCAGGAGACCGCCCTCGATCTCGCGGGAATAACCGAAATACCGGCTGACCCCAAGAACGAGCAGGGCGCTGACGCCAAGCATCAGCCAGGGGATGACCAGCACCACCAGGAGATCCGCTGAAGGGGTGAGGCCTGGCACCTTGAGCAGCACCAGGGCCGGCAGCGCCACATAGATGACGAACAGGTTGAGGCTCTGGGCGCCGTTTTCCGGAAACAGCCGCAGCCTTTTTCCGGCCATGCCGAGAAAGAGCAGGACAAGGGTGGCGATCAGGTTCTCCATGGCTCCGGTCCGGGGTGAAGGTTGCCGGACCATCAGCGGCCGCGGCAGAACCGTGATTTTATCCAATCACCTTCCAGCCCGCATCAACAAAGATGCGTGCGCCAGAATCCCTGCGGCCCCCGGGGAGGGAATTTTCCGGCCACCGGCCGTCGGCCGTTGACCGACCCACCCGGTCCGGTATATCCTCCCCAGCATGACACCCGATCTGCTCCGCAGCCTCGATCCAATCCTGCAGGCCCTGGCCGCCACCCTGTTCACCTGGTTCGTCACCGCCCTGGGCGCGAGCCTCGTCTTCTTCACCCGCAGGGTCAACGAAAAACTGATGGACTCGCTCCTCGGTTTCGCCGCCGGGGTGATGATCGCCGCCAGTTTCTGGTCGCTGCTGGCGCCGGGAATCGCCATGGCGGAGGAGATGGGGATGCGGCCGTGGCTGACCGCCGCCATCGGCTTCATGGCCGGCGGCATCTTCATGCGCCTCATCGACATGTTCCTCCCCCATCTCCATCCGGGGCTGGCGATGAACCACAGCGAGGGAATCAAGACCTCCTGGCAGCGATCCACCCTGCTGGTGCTGGCCATCACCCTGCACAACATCCCGGAAGGCCTGGCGGTGGGGGTCGCCTTCGGCGCGGTGGCAGCCGACCTCCCCTCCGCCACCCTGGGCGGTGCCATCGCGCTCGCCATCGGCATCGGTCTGCAGAATTTCCCGGAAGGGGCGGCGGTGTCCATGCCGCTCAGACGCGAAGGCCACGGCCGCATGAAAAGCTTTCTTTACGGCCAGGCATCGGGTATCGTCGAGCCGGTGGCCGGCGTTGCCGGCGCCCTGTTCGTCACCTCGATGCGCTCGCTGCTTCCCTTCGCCCTCAGTTTCGCCGCCGGGGCGATGATCTTCGTGGTGGTGGAGGAACTGATCCCCGAGTCCCAGCGGCGTGAAGCCAACATCGATCTGGTCACCATGACGACGATGGCCGGCTTCGCGGTGATGATGGTCCTCGACGTCGCCCTCGGCTGATACCGGTACCCAAGGAGACCCCATGGAGTCACAGAAGGAATCCGTCCTCAGCGCCCGCCGGCTGCGCCGGATACTGATCGCCGTCGACGACGTCATGCACTTCGGCGTCGCCTTCGTGCTGCTGCTCTGCGCGGCGATGATCCTGATCCGCACCCTGCCCAATCTGCTCCACCCGCAGACGACGGGCATCCTGCACGTGCTCAACGACGTGCTCCTCACCCTCATCGTCATGGAGCTGATGTGGCCCATCGTCCGCTTCCTGAAGCGCAAGCCCTTCAGCCTCAGCCCCTTCCTCTATATCGGCATCATCTCCTCCACCCGGCGGATCCTGATGATCGAGGCCGAACACTCGATGCTGGCGCAGCTCCGGCAGAACAGCGAAACCGGCTGGCACCACCTCTGGCCCATGCTCGCCGAACTGGGCGCCAACGTCCTCATCATCCTGGTGCTGGCGGTGGCCCTCCGCCTCACCACCTCCTGCACCAGCCCGGCGGACTGAGCCGAACCCGCCTTGACACGCAAAAAAGAATCGCGCTATAAGTCGGATAAGAAGCGAAATGTATCGCTTCTGCCGGCACTTTCGCAGCCCCCCCTCGTTCCACAGGAGGTATCGCCGTGGAATCCCCGCTGACCATCGAATTCGACATCAACCTGCGCTTCGAGGCGATCAAACTGCCGCCGGTCACCGACATTCTCGTGCTCGGCAAGAGATATCCCCATGGCAAAAACGGTATTCTCAAGGCCTTCCAGTACATCGCCCCCGACGAGTTCCAGTTCGTCGATCTGCCGGAAAGCCATCAGACGGTGGAGGCCATCCTCGTATCCAGGAGAATCTCGAGAAGGCTGCCCATCGCCCGGCTCGTCGACATCCTGGAACAGCACGTTTTCCCCTTCATCTCCGAAGAGGAGGCGGTCAAGGTGGATCTCAGCATCGTTCTGCACTCCAAGAACATCAAGGGAGAAGTTTAGCCATGCCGGTGAGTTGCGGCGACATCGCCTCAACCAGCTACCAGGTGGTCGCCCCCTATGACGGCACCGGCCGGCTGCTGCCGGCGCTCTGCCGCGACCGGTATCTGGTGGTCAAGGACGAGGAGGAATTTGTCGGCATCCTCACCATCGCCGACTACCTGCAGGCACCGCGCAAACTGGTGATCGACTGCCTGCGCCCCAAGGCAAGGATAGATTGCGAAAGCGATCTGTCCTCGACCTGCCGGCAGATGCTCGCTTCCGCGGAAGCCGCCCTGCCGGTGTTCAGGAACGAGGTCTTTTTCGGGGTCATCACCGACTACGACATCGCCGCGGCCCTGCTGCGCAACTGCGCCCGCTGGCAGGAACTGGAAGAGAAAACCAGCGATGTGGACCCGGTCCGCATCCTCGCCGCCGGCATCGGCCACGACTTCAACAACTATCTCACCGCCGTTCTCGCCGGCATCTCTCAGGCCCTGACCGCCGATGATCTGCCGGAAAGTCTCATCCCCCCCTTGCACGCCGCCGAAAAGGGAATCATGTCGGCCCGCAGGCTCAGCAGGCAGCTGCTCGACCTGGCGCACGAAGACCTGCCGGACCTGCAGAAAGTCGATCTCGCCAGACTGGTGAGGGAGTCGGCGGGATTCTTCGCGGCCGGCAGCGGCACCGCCATGCATTTCTCCTTTCCCGAGGAGCTCTGGTTCCCCTGCCTCAGCCCCGACAGGTTCAATCAGGTGGTGCAGAACCTGGTGATCAACGCGGTTCAGGCAATGGCGGGAAGCGGCGAACTGTGGCTCTCCGCCGCCAACCTCTCCCTGGACGGCAACGAGGATCTCCCCCTGGAGGCCGGCGATTACGTCGTACTTACCATCCGGGACAACGGACCAGGCATCCCCCGGAAATATCTGGGCAAGATCTTCGACCCGCACTTCACCACCAAGAAATCGGGCTCCGGCCTCGGCCTCGCCATCGTCAAAAGCGTCATCCTGAAGCACAAGGGCTATATCACGGTGGATTCCACCCTCGGCGAGGGAACCAGGTTCGAAATCTATCTGGCCGCCAGCCGGCAGGCCGCTCCCGAGGAACTGCCGCCGCAGCTGCCGTTTTCGACGGTTCGCAGGCAGTCCCGCCGGAAACGCATCCTTCTCCTGGATGACAACGACGCTCTCCGCGAGATGCTGGCAACCTATTTCAACCGCATCGGCCATGAAATCGAGGTCGCCCGCGACGGCGAGGAAGCACTTCGCCTCTTCCGCCAGGCATCCCAGGCCGGAACCCCCTACGGGGTGCTGATCCTCGACCTGCTCATCCCCGGCGGTCGCGGCGGCGGCGACATCATCGACGAAATCCGCGCCCAGGACCCGGAGGTCAGGGCAATAGCGGCCAGCGGCCTGCCTTCGGCTCCCGAAATGGAGAACTTCAGGCAGCACGGCTTCGATGCGGCCATCGCCAAGCCGTTCGAACTGGGTGACATCCGTCGGCTCGTCGATTCGCTGTAGCAGAGGAGGGCCGAGCCTCCCCTTTTCGACGCGGACCATGGATCAGCGCCGCTTCCGGTAGATGGCGAAGGGCAATCCGGTGAGAAAGGAAACGCAGGTGGCGATGAGGAAGGTGGTGGTGGTCAGCAGCCAGAAGTATCCGGAAAAATCGGCGTGCCGGCCATAGAGCAGCAGGGTGAACAGGATGATGGCATTGATGCTTGAAATGACCGAGGCCAACAGATAGCGGTCGATGAAGCTGTGCCATGCCACCGCCACCGGAAGACAGATACCACCGCAAATCAGAAGACCGATCAGAAGATTCTCCATGCGTCATCCCCAGCCAAGAGTACCCGGAGAGGGCGGCGATGACAATTGATGAAAATACCTATTTGCCGGCACCGTGCCGGTTGCGCTTCCCGAAAAGCAATGGCGGCGGCCCGCAGGAAAAGCTCCGCGAACCGGCGGGACAAATGCCAACCGCGGCCGTCACTCCGCCGTCCTCTCCCGCACCACCAGGATCCGCGAGCCGATATCGTACTCCGCCCGGCTGGCGCCCTTCTCCTCCTCCATGACCACCAGCATCCCCCCTTGCCGCGACGGCTGAAAATGCCACAGCCGTGCGGTGCCGAGGGCCTCGTCCGCCTTTCTGCCGTTGTCCCGCAGGATCTCGTCGATCCGCTTGATGCTGATCGGCTCGCCGCTCTCCAGGCGGTAGGCGATGCGGACCGCCCGGTTGTCGCGGAAGGAAACGACCAGCTCGAAGCCGCCGTTTCTGAACCAGAGATCGCGACGGCCGGCTTCCTGCTGCGCCTTCACCGGGCTGCCGTAACGCTGGCTGCAGACCGCCTCGGTTTCTCCCAGACGGGCCTGCGCCGGGGAAGCGGCAAGAAGAACCGCCAGCACCAGTGCCAGCGGGAGCGACCGGGGGAGGGCCGCGCTGTCGGGACGGGTTTTCAAGGTCGCCCCGCCTCCCGGTCAGCCGGGATGTACTTGCGTTCCAGCTGCTGGAAATGGCGCACCACATCCTCACGGCCGGCCTTGGCGCCGGCCCGGCGCACGGCGGCGACCAGATCCTCCAGGTGGAGCACCACGATCTTCTCGCGCAGGGCGGGATACAGCGAGCGGAGCAGAAGGCGCATGGCCTCGTGCAGCCGCTGGTTGGCGCGGGGAAAGATGCAGCACAGCCGGCGCTCCTCGCCGCAGCAGACATAGGCCAGTTTTTTCAGCAAAACGATGAGACGGGCGGCATCGGGAGATTTGAGCACGTCGCCGGAGACGAGACCGACGATATCGGCCCGGCTGCTCGCCAGGAGCGCGTCGGAACGCATGGCGCTCTGATGGGCCGGCCCGAACCAGTTCTCTGCCAGCTTGACGTCGAAATACAGCCGTTGCCCGCTTCCGAGTTCCATATAGAAATCGAAGAGCTCGTCGGTTTCTGGTCCGTAGAAAAGTTCAAAGGAGGTGGCGCTGATCGTGTCGCCGGCCTGGCCCAGGGCGGTGAGCAGGATGTCGTGCCGCGAGGGGTGCTGAACGAAGGGGATGAAGAAGTTGAAGCAGAGGGCCTGCGAGGAGTGGAGACAGTGGAAATCGCCCTGGAGATCGAACAGCGGCGCGCGCTCGGCCAGGGCACGGAAGGGCCGGCGATAGCCGGGCAGGATGTTCAGATCAAAAAACTCGCGGGGCAGGGCCGGATGCTGCCGCCGCCGCTCCGCACCGCTGGTCCGGATGCCGAGATGGAACTCCTTGTAGTGGCAGAGATGGTCCATGAGTTTCGCGTGGTAATCCATGCCATACCTCCATTGCGTCCTCCTGATTTCCCCGTCCCTTGCGGTTCCTCCCTTCTTCTACATCACAACCGCGATGGTTTGTCAAATTTTCTTGCCCGCAAGGCGGGGAGGGAGGAGCAGGGAGTTTCAGACGGAACGGCGCCGCGTGAGCAGGGGGACGAGTTTCCTCACCAGCAGCGGAAAGATGCCAAGCAGGGCGAAGGAGAAAAGCAGGCCCGGCGACAGGATGGAGGCCGCCGACTCGATGCGGCCGAGTTCCTTGCCGGCGTTGACGAAGACCACGGTGGCCGGCAGCATCCCGATCTGGGAAACCCAGTAGTAGGAGCGCAGGGGCATGTCGGTGATGCCCATGGCGAGATTGATGACGAAAAAGGGGAAGACCGGCACCAACCGCAGGGTGAACAGGTAGAAGAGGCCGTCCCGGCGCACCCCCTCGTCGATGACCGCCAGCCGGTCGGCAAAGCTTCGCCGCACCCAGTCGCGCAGCAGAAAACGGGAAACGGCGCAGGCGAGGGTGGCGCCGATGCTGCTGGCAAAGGAGACCACCACCGTGCCGGTGACCAGACCGAACATGGCGCCGCCCGCCAGGGTGAGTACCGCGGCGCCGGGCAGGGACAGGGCGGTGGCGACGATGTACACCGCCGCGTAGCCGGCGATGACCGCGGCCCGATGGTCGCGGTAGAGAAGAAGGAATTCGGCCTGGGAGCGCTTCAGGTAATCGAGACTGAGGAAGCGGCCGAAATCGAAAAGGAAGTAGGCGGCGAACAGCAGGGCCACCGTTGCGGCGATGAGCAGTTTTTTCCAGATGCCGGCGGACATGGCGGTTCTTCTCCTTTGCGGTTCTTCACTCCCAACCCGGCAGCGGAAAATCATTCCGATTCGGCCAGCAGCCAGTCGATCCGTCCCCGGGGACGCACCATGCCCGCCGGATACCCCTGAAGATTGCCGTCGGCGAGCATCCGTTCCAGCAACTCGGTCTTTTCCCTCCCGGCGATGAGAAAAACGACGTCCCGGCACTGGCCGAGGGCGGCCAGGGTGAGGGTGACCCGCGGCAGGGGCGGACTGGCCGCCCGCCCGTCGACGGCGATCACCGTCGCCGTTGCCGGGAGTCCGCACCGGTCTCCCGGAAACAGGGAGGCGGTGTGCCCGTCCTTGCCCATGCCGAGGAGCACCAGGTCGAACAGCAGCGACTGGCCCCGGCAGCGATGGCGGGCGTACTTTTCCAGGATTTCGCCGTAGCGAACCGCCACCTCGGCGGGCGCGCCCGCCGCCACCGGCACCGGATGGAGCTGCGCCGCCGTCACCGGCGCGGACCGCAGCATGGCATCCCAGGCCATCCGGAAATTGCTGTCGGGATGATCGGGGCCGACCAGCCTTTCATCTCCCCAGAAGAACCGCATCCGCTTCCAGGGCAAGGTTTCCCGCCAGGGCGAAGCGGCAAGGAGACGGTAGAGGGTTTCCGGGGTGGAGCCGCCGGCCAGGGCGAGATGGCAGGTGCCGCACCCGGCCACCGCCGCCGCCGCCCGCTCGGCGACCATGGCCGCGGCGGCGCGCGCCATCGCCTGCCGATCGGGATAGCGGTGCACGATCGATTCCATCCTCGCCTCAGCCATGGTCGCCGACGATGAGCCGCATCCATTTCCATGCCGCCTCCGGGCCCCAGCTGCCGGCGCCATAACGGTGCAGCAGTCCCGCCCGGTTGGAGCAGTGCTCGCACTCCAGCAGAATCGGGTCGAGGTGGGACCAGGTCTCCTCGACGCCGTCCTGGCGCCAGAAGAGCATGTGATCGCCGGCGATGCAGTCGAGCAGCACCCGGGCGTAGGAGTCGACCTTCGGTCCGCCGCCGCCGTAGGCGAAATCCATGGCCACCGTCTGCATGCAGATCCGCGGGCCGGGCACCTTGGCCTGGAAGGTGAGCCGGATGTTCTCGTCCGGATGGATGCCCAGGGTCAGCCGGTTGGCATTGATCCCTTCTCCCAGCAGATGGCGGAACATGGAATGGGGAATGTCGCGGAACTGGACGACCACCCGGGTGATCTTCTCTTTCAGCCTTTTACCGGAAACCAGGTAGAAGGGCACGTCGCGCCAGCGCCAGTTGTCGATGAACAGGCGCAGCATGGCGTAGGTGGGGGTGAGGGAATCCGGCCGTACCCCCGGCTCCTCGCGATAGGGAACCGCCGCCACCCCGCCGGGGCTGCCGCCGTCGTACTGGCCGAGGATGAGGTTCTCCTCGGGTCTCGCTTCCGAAAACGGCCGCATGGAGCGGAACACCTTCACCTTCTCGTCCTGCACCCTTGCCGCCCGGAACATCGACGGCGGCTCCATGGCGACCAGGGAGAGAAGCTGCATCAGGTGATTCTGGAACATGTCGCGGATGACACCGGCCTGCTCGTAGTAGCCGGCCCGGTTCTCGATGCCCAGCTGCTCGGCGGCGACGATGCCGACGTAGTCGACGAAGCCGCGGTTCCAGACCGGCTCGAAAATGGCGTTGGCAAATCGGAACATCAGGATGTTCTGCACCGTTTCCTTGGCGAGGTAATGATCGATGCGGAAGATCTGTTCCTCGCGGAAACTGCGGTGCATGATCCGGTCGAGGGCGAGGGCGGACTCCAGATCGCTGCCGAAGGGTTTCTCCACCACGATCCGCGCCCAGCCGCCGGGGACGCCGCCGGCCAGGCCGCACTCACCCAGGCGGGCGGCGATCCGCGGCGAGACGGAGGGAGGCACCGCCAGGTAAAAGATTCGGTTGCCGCCGGTCCCCACCTCTCGGTCGAGCCGGTCCAGCTCGGCCGCGAGCCGCGGGTAGGCCGCGCCATCGTCGTAGTCGAGGGGGTGATAGTACAACCGGCCGGCGAAACGGAGCCAAGCATCGCGGTTGTGGAGGATTGCCGTGGCGTTGTCTTCCTCCAGACCGCGGCGGAATCCCTCGTGATCGAGCGGCGTGCGGGCGACGCCGACCACGAAAAAGGGATCGGGCAACCGGCCGCTTTCGTAAAGGGCGAACAGTGAGGGGATCAGCTTGCGGGCGGTGAGGTCGCCGGAGGCGCCGAAGATGACGACGGCGCACGGTTCCGCCGTCCGTACCCCGTCCTGATGGCAGACCGGAGCGGTATCAGGGGAATGGGGCACGGCGGCGCCTCCTTTCAACCCTTTTTGACGGCATGGCCGCCGAATTCCCGGCGCAGGGCGGCCAGTACCCGGTTGGCGAAGGCATTGTCCTCACGGGACTGGAAGCGGGCGAACAGGGAGGTGGCAATCGCCGGCGCCGCCACCCCGAGTTCCACCGCCTCCTGGACCGTCCAGCGGCCTTCGCCGGAATCGTCGACATAGCCCCGCAGGTCCTCGAGGCGCGGGCTGGCGGCAAAGGCCCCCTCCAGCAGTTCAAGCAGCCAGGAACGGATGACGCTGCCCTGGTTCCACAGGTGCGCTACCCGGCCGTAGTCGAGATCCCTGCCGTAGCGGGAGGCCTCCAGCAGGGCGAAACCTTCGCCGTAGGCCTGCATCATGGCATACTCGATGCCGTTGTGGACCATCTTGACGTAATGGCCGGCGCCGGCCCCGCCGCAGTAGAGATAGCCGTCCGGCGGCGCCAGGGTGCGGAGCAGCGGCTCGACCGCCGCGAACAGCCCGGGCTCGCCGCCGACCATGGTGCAGTAGCCGACGCTGCGCCCCCAGATGCCGCCGCTCACCCCGGCATCGAGATAGCCGATGCCGTGATCGGCCAGGGCCGCCGCCCGGCGGATGTCGTCGCGATAGTAGGAATTGCCGCCTTCGACGATGATGTCGCCAGGCGCGAGCAGCGGAACGAGCCGGTCGATGTGTTCGTCCACCGGCGGGCCGGCGGGCAGCATCAACCAGACCACCCGGGGGGCGGGCAGGGCCGCCGCCAGTTCCTCCAGGGTGAAGGCCTTCGCCGCGCCGCGGCCGGCGATCTCCTCGACCTTGTCCGGGGTGCGGTTGTAGGCGACCACCTGATGGCCGCCGTCCAGGAGCCGCCAGGCCATGTTCATCCCCATCCGGCCGAGGCCGACCATTCCCATCTTCATGCGGATCCTCCTGAGTAGTCATGCACGCGGCGCCCCCGGATGGATGCAACCGGCCGGTGCAGCGGCGGTGAAGACCGGATCGCCACGGGTCCGCGCCCCTCGCGACGGCAAGGCAGACGAGTTCCACCTCATCGCGGGAGAGAGGGTGCCGTACCCAGCCGGGGTGTTTTCTCGATGTAAATGCGCTGCGCCGTCTGCGCCCCCCTATTACAATCGGCCTCATCCCTCTTGTCAAGCCGGCAAAGCAGCGGCCGGCACCGGTTGCTTTTCCCCGGGAAACGGCTAAGGTACAGGGAACACCTCAGCGAGGATCCGCCGATGAACCGACTCTCCCGCGAAAAAAGTCCCTATCTCCTCCAGCATGCCGACAACCCGGTGGACTGGTACCCGTGGGGCGAGGAGGCATTTGCCCGGGCCCGGCGGGAAGACCGCCCCGTTTTCCTGTCGGTGGGCTACTCCACCTGCCACTGGTGCCATGTCATGGCCCACGAATCCTTCGCCGACCCGACGGTGGCGGCGCTGCTCAACCGCGTCTTCGTCAACATCAAGGTGGACAGGGAAGAGCGCCCGGACATCGATCATGTCTTCATGACCGCCTGCCAACTGCTCACCGGCGGTGGCGGCTGGCCGCTCACCATCGTCATGACCCCGGACAAGAAACCGGTGTTCGCCGCCACTTACCTGCCCAAACATTCCCGGCACGGCCGCCCCGGCCTGCTCGACATCGCCACCCAGATCGACCGCCTCTGGCGGGAAGAGCGCGACAAGGTGCTCTCTTCCGGCGAGGAGATCATCGCCGCGCTTCACCAGGTGAACCGGCCGGCAGCCGGCAGCCTGGAGGCCGGCATCGTCCACCGCTGCTACCGCGAACTGCGCGGCGGCTACGACCGGGACTACGGCGGGTTCGGCACCGCCCCCAAATTCCCGGTGGCCCACAACCTGCTCTTCCTGCTGCGCTACGGGCGGCTGCCGGCGGCCAGCGATGCCCTGGCCATGGTCGACGCCACCCTCACCGCCATGCGGCGCGGCGGCATCTACGACCATGTCGGCCACGGCTTCCACCGTTACGCCACCGACCGGCAGTGGCTGCTGCCCCACTTCGAAAAGATGCTCTACGATCAGGCGATGCTCGCCTGTGCCTACGCCGAGGCCGCCTCCCCCACCGGTAATGACGCCCACCTGCGGACCGCGGCCGACATCCTCGGCTACGTTGTCCAGGTACTCAAACGGCCGGAGGGCGGCTTCGCCTGCGGCGAGGACGCCGACAGCGAGGGCGAGGAGGGGAAATTCTACCTCTGGACCGAGACGGAGCTGCGCCGGCTGCTCTCCCCGGACGAATTCGACCTGCTCGCCCGGACAAGCCGGATATCCCCGGCCGGAAATTTCCGCGACGAGGCCAGCGGCCGGACCACCGGCGCCAACATCATCGCCCGCCTGGCCCCGGACGATGAAGCCGCGGGAAACTTCGCCACCGACGGGGAGGCGGAGCGGCAATTCGCCGCCATCTGCGCAAGACTCGCCGCCCAGCGGGCAAAGCGGGTCCGCCCCCACCTGGACGACAAGGTGCTCACCGACTGGAACGGCATGCTCATCGCCGCCCTGGCCAGGGTCGGCCACCTCGCCGGCAACCGGAACTTCGTCGAACAGGCAGCCGCCACCGCCAACTTCCTCCTCGACCGGCGGCCCCTCATGCACCGCTGGCGCGACGGCCAGTGGGCGGTGGACGGTTTTCTCGACGACTACGCCTTTCTCGCCTGGGGACTGCTGGAACTCTACGGGGCCACCTTCGATCTCGGCTGGCTGAAACAAGCGGCGGAGCTTGCCGAGACGACCATCGACCGCTTTTTCGACAGCGCCAGCGCCACCATGTGGCTGAGCGCTCCCGCCACGGTGGACACCGCCGTGCCGGCCCGGCTGCTCCACGACAGCGCCACGCCCTCGGGCAACAGCTGCGCCTATCTCGTTCTCCGGCGGTTGGCGAGGCTGACCGGCAACCGCCGCTTTGAGGAGACCGCGCACGCCCTCGGCGGGGGGATGGCCGGCGAGGCGGCCGCCAACCCCTCGGCGCATGCCTTTTTCCTCGCCGCCGCCTGCGATGAACTGTTCCCGGTGACCGACATCGCCATGGTGGACACCGGCAGCGGCGAACGCGACGCCCTCATCGAGGTCATCCGGGCCTTCGCGCCCGCGGACAGCACGGTTGCCCTGCTGCGGGATACGGACCGGCAAGGACTCGCCGCCGTCGCCCCCCGCCTTGCCCGGCTGGAAACGGTGTCGGGTCTCAGCACGGTCCATGTCTGCCGCGACAGAACCTGCCTCGAACCGGTCACCGATCCCGATCGGCTTGCCCTGCTGCTGCGGCAGCAGAGCGAATTCCGGCCTTGAAAGGAGAGGGGCGGTTGCCTTTTCCGGGGAGGCTGTAGTATGTTTGCCGGCAAACCGGCAGCGGCGCCGCCGCCCCGTAACCACACCACCGAGGAATGATCCATGCGACGACTGATCCTGCTTCTGGCCCTTCTCCCCATCCTCCTCTCCGGCTGCGGCTACAACACCATCCAGAGAAACGACGAGGCGGTGATCGCCGCATGGGGCGACGTCGAGGCCACCTACCAGCGCCGCGCCGATCTCATTCCCGGCCTAGTGGAGGCGGTGAAGGCCTACGCCGCCCACGAGCGGGAAACCCTGGCCGCGGTCACCGAGGCCCGCGCCCAGGTGGGCAAGCTGCAGCTCGGCAGCGAAGTACTCGACAACCCCGAGGCCTTCACCCGCTTCCAGGAAGCCCAGGGCGGCCTGTCCTCGGCCCTGTCCCGCCTGATGGTGGTCGCCGAACGCTACCCCGACCTCAAGGCCAACCAGAACTTTCTCGACTTTCAGCATCAGCTGGAGGGCACGGAAAACCGGATCAACGTCGCCCGCCAGCGTTTCAACGAGGCGGTACGGGTCTACAACACCTCGATCCGCACCTTCCCCAACAACCTCACCAACAGCCTCCTGCTGCACCTGCCGCGGCGGGAACCGTTCAAGGCCCAGGCGGGTGCGGAAAAGGCTCCGGAAATCAATTTCCGCTGAGCGGACGCCCACAGCCATGTCCTTGTTCTTCCGCCAGTGGCGCGCCGCCGTCAGCGCGGCGCTTTTCTGTCTCCTGCTGCTGGGATCATCCGCCGGATTCGCCCTCGACGTGCCCGCCTACCGGGACTACGTCAACGACCGGGCCGCCATGTTCCGACCGGAAACGGTGCAGCGCCTCAACCGGCAACTGGCCGAGTTCGACCGCAGCGACTCAACCCAGATAGCGGTACTGACCATTCCGACCCTGGCCGGCGACGATCTCGAACAGTTCAGCCTCCGCACCGCCGAAACCTGGGGCATCGGCAGGAAGGGCAGGGACAACGGCGCGCTTCTGCTCATCGTCCGCGACGACCGTAAGATCCGCATCGAGGTGGGCTACGGCCTGGAGGGGGTGCTCACCGATCTTTTCACCGGCAGGGTCATCGACCGCATCATGACCCCGGCCTTCCGCTCCGGCCGCTTCGACCAGGGACTCGAGGAGGCGATCACCGCGATCATCGGCGCCAGCCGCGGCGTCTACAGCGCCGACGACGTCAGACCCCGCCCCAGGGGAAAGGAACCGCCGCCCCTGCTCAGCTATCTCTTCTTCGCCGGCGTCCTGCTGCTGTTTCTGGGGCGGCTGTCGCGCCCCCTCGGGGTGATCGGCGGTATGGTGCTGCTGCCCCTGGTCGGCTTTATAGGTCTGCCGGTCTTCAGCCTGCTGATATTCACCCTGCTGCTGTCCGGGGGGGCCTTGGCCGGTCTGCTGCTGCCGATTCTCTTCGGCGGAATGGCAAGGGGCGGGCCCTTCCTCCACGGGGGATTCGGTGGTGGATACGGTGGCGGTTTCAGAAGCGGCGGTGGTGGCGGTTTCGGTGGCTTCGGCGGCGGCGGCTTCGGCGGCGGCGGCGCCTCGGGAGGATGGTGACGATGGGTGCGGCAACGTTTTTCACGCCGGAAGACAGGAAACGGATCGAAGAGAGCATCCGCGCCGTGGAGCGTCATACCGCCGGCGAGGTGGCGGTGATGATCGTCGACGCCAGCGACACCTATCCCGAGGCCCGGTTGCGCGCCGCCCTGGTCATGGGCGGACTTGTTGCCCTGGCCTGCGCCGACCGGCTGCTGGCGGATTCCCTGTGGGTCTTTCTGCCGCTGGCCCTGGTGCTGGGGGGAATATTTTACCTCCTCACCGGCCGCCTTCCCTTCCTGACCCGGCTGTTCGCGTCCGGCGCCCGGATGGAGACGCAGGTGCGCCGCGCCGCCGAACTCGCCTTCTACGACCAGGGGCTGCACCGGACCCGCGACAGGACCGGGGTGCTCTTCTTTCTGTCGCTCCTGGAGCACCGGGTCTGGATTCTTGCCGACGCGGGCATTTACCGGAAAATCGATCAGAACATTCTGAACGGCTTCGCCAACGAGGTGGCGGCGGGGATGCGGCGAAAAAGGGGAAGCGATGCCCTGTGCCGTCAGATCGAAGCGGCCGGGGCCCTGCTCGCCGCCCATTTCCCGGCACGGGCCGATGACGTCAACGAGTTGCCCGATACGGTGATCCTCGGAGAAGACTGACGGCGATCAGCAGTAGTAGAGTTCGAGAAGGTCGGCGCAGTTGAGCTGGATGAGGTAGGAAAGCTGGGCGAGCTGTTTGGAGTTGAGGGAGCCGAAAAGGATTCTGCCGCAGGCGACGTCGCCCCTCTTCTCGGTTTCGGAGGCGCGGTCCTCGATATAGATCTTCTCGCAGGGGATATCGCGGATGCAGAAAAGGTCGTTGCCGAAATAGATGTCGATGGTGCCTTCGGCTGCGGGCAGGGTCTTCCCTTCAAAAAAGAACGAGAGCCCTCCCAGGCTGATGTCGATGATCGGTCCGAGACCCGGGCAGTGCGGGCATTGGGAAAACATCTTCTTCTCTCCCATGCGGAAACGTGGGTATTCGCGGCGTTCGACCATGATGTAACCTGCAGGGAAGGCCCTCCCCTCTCCGTCTGACCATTCCTATATCATGTTCCATGCCAGAATTTCACCACACGGACAACAATCTGTTATCACAAGCAAAAATGAAATAATACCGGAAAATCATGGAGATTATCCCGACCCGGTTGGGTGATACGACCATCCCTGATGGGTGATTTCACCTAGTCGATACCGCAAAGGGAGCGTTTCGCCCTGTCACCCTCCGCGATTGCACGGCTGGCACCACTTTTCCCTCACACTCCTCGTCGATTTCCTATATCCTGAACGAGGGCGCATTCCTGAACCACAGATCCCATCCGACCTCCAGGAAAACACCACCATGGCCTTACTCGACAGACACTTCACCATCGTCGACGTGCGCAACTGCCCGATGTACGGCAAGGGAGACCTTTTCACCCTCAAGGGGCTGGCCCTTCATTTCGGCAACGACAAGCCCACCTGTCTCTTTCTCGCCCGCTCCATCACCGAGACCATCCTGACGGAGATCGAAAACAAAGAGACGATGAAGAACCGGGAATACAACTGCCCCGGCTGTTCCGGTCTCATCAAATTCGTCGCCGAGGGCAGCCAGAAATACCGGACCATGCACATGCAGATGCTGGCCGCCGCCGAACGCCGGCGGCGGATGCAGCAGATGGGACCGCTGGTCGGCCTGCTCTCCACCTTCTCCTTCTTCCGGGCGCTGGAGGAGGACAGCCTCAAGGAAATCATCGACTGCACGGTGATGCGCAAGTTCGAGGCCGGCGAGACCATCCTGCGCCGGGGGCAGCCGGGAAAATTCCTCTATATCCTCACCTCGGGGAAGGTCACCCTGCTCGACCCCGACGGCAACAGCATCGCCTATCTCGGCATGGGGGAGATCTTCGGCGAAATGAGCCTCTTGTCCGGCAATCCGGTGAGCGCCACCATCCGGGCGGCGGAGCCGGTCAAGGTGCTCATGATCAGCAACGAAAAACTGCAGCACATCCTGATCAAGTACCCCTTCCTGCAGGCGGCCTTCACCCGGCTGCTGGTGCAGCGACTTGCGGGCAGCATTTCCGGCGGCCACAGCGATGCGGCCCCCGGCGGGTTCGGCGGCCAACTGGCCGACATATCCGCCCCGGAACTCTTCCAGATGTTCCACGAGAACATGAAATCCGGGGTCATCGATCTCCAGCTCGCCGGCGGCCCGGCGCGGGTCGCTTTCGTCGACGGCGAAATCGTCGAAGCCGCCTACCGGGGCCTTGCCGGGGTCGCGGCCTTCAACGCCATTCTCCCCGACCGGCAGGGCTCCTTCCGGTTTTCCAGCGACCTGCCCGAGGCAACGCGCAGTCAGCCGGCCATCGGCGGCTTCATGAAACTGCTGATGGATGGGCTGCGGCAACTGGACGAGAAGGGAGGGTAAGCGGCAGGAGGCTTACGGGGCGACGGCCTCGACGACCTGACAGATGGAGTTGATCTGCTGCCGCAGTTCGGCGATCTTGAGCCGGAGAAAGCCCAGGGTGACCTCACTGCCGAAGATGGTGATGAGCAGGAGATCGTCGTTCACCTTGCTGAAGAAGATGCTGACGTTTTCCCCCTTGTGGAAAAGCTGGGCGAACTCCCGTTCGCCGACCAGTTTCGCCATGGAGTCGACGGTGGCGAAATTGCCGGCGGCCAGGGCGGCAAAGGCATAGGTATCGTAGCGGTTCTTGCCGTCGCTGCGCTCCGCCACCGTATTGCCCGCCGTGTCGATGAGCAGGGCGCAGGCCACGCCATTGTCGATCAGGGCTCCTGTCAGCACCTGTTCGATCTCCTGCAACTGCTTTTCGCTGTTGATCCCGCAATTCATGTTCCCCGTCCCTCTTCCTTCTTCCCGTCCCGGTCAACGGCAAGGTGACGATATGGCCGACCGCCGGCCAGACGTGATGCCGGTTGCGGGCAGCGACTGGCTCGCTTCGTCACCCCGTGCCGCCCATGACGAGGGAGGCAGCCACCCCCGTCGTTCATCGCGAGGGCCGCAGGACCGTGGCGATCCAGCCTTCACAGCCATTGCACCGCACCGTTTCATCCCTCCGGACACCAGCGTCCCTGGGGGAACCCTCATCGATCCCCGTCGACGCACTTTTGGCAGCCGTCACCGGCAGGCAGCTCCCGGTAGTCCTGGTCGCCCGCGGCCGCCTGCCTGCCGGCTGCGACCGGAGGTGGGGGCGCCGCTACGTTTTCGTAACCGCATTGCCGGCAACGGAACCTCTCCGGCCGTTTATCGCCTTCGAACAGATTGCGGCTGCCGCATTCCTCACAGAAAACCAGCATCATTCTCCTCCGAGAGTACCCATGCCCCGAAAAACCACCTCCGGGGTCACGGGATGTGGACATCCTCGATCATGAAGTCGTTCTGTCGCCTGCCGGCAGAACCCTTACGGCCCTGCTGGGAGGAGCGGGGCAGGTCGAACGGCTCCAGCCCGCCCCCCTCCTGCCGGTCGCTGGCAGCCGCACCCGGGCCGCCCGCATCCAGATCGAAAAACCCTCTCGCCACGGCGGTCATCGCCGCGCGGCTGCCCGGCCGGTCCGCCAGGAGCTCGGGCAGATGCTTGCGGCAGAGAGACAGAAACGTCGCCGCCCTGCGCCGGGATTCCGCATCGGGTCGCGGCAGTATCCGGCGCAGCCGATCGAGAAACAGCAGGAGAAAGCGGGCGCCCGGGTCATCGCTCCGGTCCAGACGGGCAAAGCGTGGCCCAAACCCGGCGTCGCCGGCGGCCCGGGCGTCGTCGAGCAACTCGGCAAACCCGTCCAGCAGCATCGCCCATTCGGCTGTCGCCGCTGCGTCCCCGCCCTGTTCCACGGAGGGGGCCAGGGCCACCACGCCCTCTTCACCGCCACCGTCCGCCTCGTCGGTACCGAAAACGCTCTCCAGCGTACCGCGCAGGGCATCGTCGAAGCCGGCGGCCGGCGGCGGTACCGCGGCCGGGACGGCGGCGGCGGCCGGAGGTTCATCGAAAAAGCTCGCGAGTTTTTTCTCGAGTTCCGATCCGGACGGCGCAGCCCCGTCCTGTCCGGCGTCGAGCCCGACCACCGCCGGGGTTTCTTCATCGTCCCGGCCTTCGCCGGCGAAGGCGAGAGCCGGGGGAATTTCTCCCTCGGTCGCCGGGGGCTCCACGTTTACCGGCGATGCGGCCACCGGATTTTTCTCCGCCGGCGTCGTCTCGCCGCTTTCCTTGAAAACGGCGAGATGGATGTCGGCGAGCAGTTCGTCGCCGGCGTCCGCCGGCCGCCCCTTGAGGAGATCGGCAATGACGTTGGCGGAACCGTCTCCGGCCGCGGACGGAGACGGACGGTCTCCCCGCCCCGCCGCCAGGCCGCCGCCGTCCCGGGTCTCGCCGTGCGCGGGCAGCCGCACCACTCCGTCGCCGGGGTGGTCGCCGCCCGTGTCTCCGAAAAAATCGTTGAGCCGGGCACCGATGCCCGCATCGCCGCCGCCCTGCCAGGTCGGCCTGCTCTTGTCGTCGCCGCCGATGCCGGCGAGGGCGGCGACGATCCCCTCCGCCGGGGCCGCCGCCGTTGCGACGACCGGACCGGGCTTGGGCGGGACAGGCGCCGCCACTGCCCCGGCGCCGCCCGCCGGCGCGGGGACGCCGGCCCTGCCGCCTGCCGCTTTCCCCTGGTCGATCGCCCGGCGGACCAGGTTGTACTTCTCCATGGCGACAAGCAGGACCCGTTTCTTTTTTTGCGGCTCCAGCCCCGGGGTGAGCATGACCTTTTCCACGCCGTTATAGACGGCAAAAAACAGTTTGCCGGCGGCGGGATGGGTGGCGCTGCCCGCCTGCAGCAGATAGCGGCCGAGGGCGCGCAGGATGCGCAGGAGACCAACGGCGGTCCGGTCATCGCGCCAACGTTGTTCGAGCCGGTCGATTTCACCGTCCAGCTGTCGCAGGGTGGCCGGGGCGATATCCCATTCCAGCGACAGCATCAGTTCCTTGGCGCGGCGCAGGGTGACGATCACCCCGGCCGATTCTTGCCCGGCGGCGACGGCGAAACCGTCCTTGAGCCCGACGCGGCTGATATCCTGTTCGATCTCGACAGTCAAAGAGACACCTACACAAGTTTCTGCTCGATGGACGCCATACTGAGCGTGATGATCTTTTTCAGGGTGGGAATGACGTTGCCGCCGGTGGCGGCGCTGGCCTCGAAGGCCGGCACCTTGAGGCGGCTGTTGAGATCGCGCTGCAGCACCTCGGTGGACAAGAGCTCGACGCCGCTGTTTTTCAGGTCCATCTTATTGTATTGCAGCACCAGAGGAATGGTAAAGATACTCAGGTTGTAGGCGGAAAGGTTCTCGTGCAGGTTGTTGAGCGATTCGATATTGCGCGCCCGCTGCTCGGCCATGGCGTCGGCGACGAAGACCACCCCGTCGACTCCCTTGAGAACGAGTTTGCGGGTGGCGTTGTATTTCACCTGCCCGGGGACGGTGTAGAGCTGAATGCGCACGTCATACCCCTTGATCCTGCCGATGTCGAAGGGCAGGAAATCGAAAAAAAGGGTCCGGTCGCCCTGGGTCTTGAGACTGACCATCTCGGTCTTGATCCGGTCGCGGAACCTCTCGTTGATGTACTCGAGGTTGGTGGTCTTGCCGCAGCGACCCGGGCCGTAGTAGACGATCTTGACCTGGACCTCGCGGGTGTTCATGTTGATGAACACGGGCACTCCTCCTTGTGGCGGCGCCGGCCCGCCATCAGATCCGCTCGCCGGTGAGCACGTCAATGATTCCCTCACCGTCTCCCGCCGCCGGCCCGGGATCTTCATCCTGCCGACGGAGCAGGTCGACCGGCTCGGCGCCAGGGGGCGGCGGCCGCCGGGGAGCGGCGGCGCGCTCGGCCATGGCGAGGATCGAATTGGTGATCCTGGTCAGCTCCCCGGCGAGATGGGGATCGTTCTGCGCCAGGGCGGCGACTGCCCGGGTGAGCGCGTCGACGCAGAAGAACAGCTGCTCATGATTGGCAAAATCGTACAGGTCATCGCCGCTGGAACCGCTCATCGTCCTCCCTCCAGGTTGCCGAACACCACAGTCAGGGGCACGAACCATGCCAGGATCTTTCTCGCCGCAGCAGCCGGAAACCCTTTCCTGGCCTTACGCCCGGAAAGCGCCCGATCTCTCCCGCATCTTCCCATTTTTTCCACCGACTTGGCAAGTGCCGACTGAGGGACAACGGCGGCCGGGGGCCGGTGTTTTTTCAACCTCGATGGATTCCCTCTGTCCCTGGCATGCGGCCGCACGGGCAGCCGATGGTACGGGTGGTTCCGCCTCCGGGTTGGGAATATATCGTAGTTCAGCCCATAACGGACGGGAATGGAAAACGGGAGGGGAAAAAAGCAAACGGGCCGCAAGGCCCCGTTCAGGAAGGAAAAGAAGACAAGGAAGAAGGAAAGCAGACGACTTCAGAATATCCGACCACAAACCTTTTGTCTAGGCAAAAATACCTACTCGTCGTTCTTTTTCTTTTCCCTGTCCGCGCAAAAAAATATTACCGACAAAATATCGCTTGGTTATCATTTTTTTCATGTGCTAAAATTTTGCCTCATGCCAAGGGTGGGAACGAGCCCGACTGGTTCTCTCCCCCACCCGCGCCGTAGCCCGCTCCCTGATCCGGACGGCAACGGAGCGGGCCGACGGGAAGCTCCCGCCGGTATCCACCGGCGACTTTCCCTTTGCCTGCCAACAGTTCCGGTGCACAGGGCGGCATGCCGCACCAGGGCGTCGCCGGGGCGATCAGCGGCAATTTTCCCCAAGTTCGATTTTTCTGCTCTTGCAGTACTGCCACATTGTGGCATAAAATACTTTTTCAGCAGACACCGGAGTTCCCGCCGGCGGCATTTCCCGACACGGGGCTCCGGCCAATTCAACGGAAGGCGTACACCCATGGGAAGGAGGGGTTCTCATCATGGTTGTGGCTGTCCATCAGCCCCAGTACATGCCATGGCTCGGCTACTTCGCCAAGCTCGCGGCGGCTGATCATTTCGTTCTGCTGGACTCGGTCCAGTACAAGAAGAACGAGTGGCAGAACCGGAACAGGATCAAGAACGGCCAGGGCTGGCAATGGCTCACCGTCCCTGTCTCCTACCGCTTCCCGATGCGCATCGGCGAGGTTGCCGTTGACGAGCGGCAGAACTGGCGCACCACCCATCTGCGCAGCATCGAGACCAACTACCGGCGGGCGCCCTTCTTCGCCTGGCTGCGGCCCTTTCTCCAATCGGTGTACGAGCGGCCCTGGGCGACCATCGCCGAACTCAACGGCTTCGTGGTCAGAGAGATCGCCGGACTGCTCGGCATTTCCACCCGCATCGTCGCGGCCTCGGAGCTCGGCGCCCTCCCCGACGACGCCGACGAGCGGCTGATCGCCATCGTCCGCGCCGTGGGCGGCGACGTGTACCTTGCCGGCAGCGGCGGTCGCGGCTACATGGACCTGGAAAAATGGCGGCGGGCCGGCATCGAGGTCCGCTTCCAGGAATACCGCCACCCGGTCTATCCGCAACTTTTCGGCGCTTTCGCCGCCAATCTCTCGATCGTCGACCTCCTCTGCAACTGCGGTCCGGCAAGCCTGGACATACTCAGGGAGCATCCATGAACATCCTCGCCATCGGGGCCCACCCCGACGACATCGAAATCGGCTGCGGCGGCACCCTGATCAAATACCGCCAGCAGGGCCACAGCATCTTCACCCTGGTGATGACCGACGGCTCGGCCGGCGGCGATAACGAACTGCGGCGCAGCGAGCAGATGGCTTCCCACGGCATCATCGGCGTCAGCAAGACCTTCTGGGGCGGCTACAAGGACACCCAGCTGCCCATGGACAAGGGGGTCATCACCATCCTCGAGGAAGTGATCGCCCAGACCGAACCGCAGTTCATCTTCGTCAACTATCTGAAAGACACCCACCAGGACCACCGCAACCTGGCCAAGGCGACGGTTTCCGCCACCCGCTACGTCAAGAACGTCCTGTTCTACGAGGTCCCCACCACCCACGACTTCAGCCCGTCGGTGTTCGTCGA
>JBFLZZ010000051.1:0-28309 GCA_040755255.1 Thermodesulfobacteriota bacterium | reverse complement strand
GTCGTACCGGAAGAGAATGCGCCCGCAATCAAAGCAACCGGCACTCACACCAACAGGACTCAGCGAGGGTCAAACTGCTCAATAAAACTGACCCCGCCCCTGCTCAATAACGCTGACCCTTGACAGTTCGTTGCGCAGGTGCGCCCGCTGGCGGTCATGCGACGGGATGCAGCTGGACCAGACGCTATGGTCGCGGCCGTCGCGATTTCGATGATAATGATAGCACGGCGTGGCAGCCCGCTTCAAAGCATTATCTGATTGCCGGCGAAGTTCAGTCAATTCGGCGGCAGCTTTTCCGGAATCCAGCCGTTCACATTTCCGGGATACCATTCTTATACAGCCGGAAAGACGGGACGCAGAGGCGGGTTGCGCCGGTCACTGTTCGCGCGGCGGCGGGCATCCCTGTTCCGGCAACGAAATCCGGCTGCCACGTTGTGGTAAGTCTGAACAAAATCGGCAAGAACCTCGCCTAAGCAGGTCTTGGGATTGATCGCTTGCAATTCCAGGCGATGCAAGGTGTTCATTAACGACTTCAGTTTGCTATCGATAATTATTATTGCTTAAAACTGACGGTAATAGATGGGGGGGAACCCGCTCGGACAAGGACTTTGCCGGATAATATCGTTGACAACTTTTCGGGTGCAGTGTAGGAAACACGCTGGGTGGAATGGCTATTTTTCTGGTCATTTGGCGCCGGTTTGGCGGCAAATGGCGATTTGGTCTCCACTCGCGGGAAGGTTGACGATATCGCTTCGCCGGGCCGGGGGGGCCAGCGGCGAGGGGCGCAACGACAGCATGCGTGTTGTCTGCGGGCAGTCAGGTTCGAGCGTCGATGGGCTTTTTTCCATCGATGGAAAAACATCCGGGGGAAGGCGAGCGAAATGGAAAGAAACAGAGGTGAAGGGTTCTTGGCGAAGGGGGGCGGTTTTCGCCTGTTCATGTTGATGGTATGGCTGATCGCGCTGCAGGCGGGAGCGACGGCCGGAGCAACTTTTCTCCATGCGCCCCATTCGCCGGAGAACGGACTTGCCTGCAGGAACTGCCATGAGTATCCGTTCGATTCGTGGCCGGGATACGTTGCCGATTCCAACAACCCCGACGATACCATCCGCAATTTCATCTGCCTGCGTTGCCACGCCAGCGCCGGCGGCGCACCGGCGAAGGGCATGCACTCCAGCCTGGCGCTGGCATCCTCCTATCCCGGTTGGACCACCCAGTGCGTGGATTGTCACGATCCCCATTTCCAGCAGCAGCTCCACTACCTGAACAGCGACACCGACAGGCTGTTTCTCGCCACCGGCAGGATTACCGGGGTGGTCAATTCCGGCGCCACCACCACCATCGGCTTCAGCGGTCTCGTCGTCAACGCCCCGGAATGGAGCGATCCCGCCACCTGGTCCGCCAAGAGCGGCAGCGGCCGCGGCCTGATTTTCGTCGATGACGTGACCGCACCGGGGAGAACCGGCGAGATCCTCTCCGCCACCCCTAATTCGCTGGTGATTTCCGGAACCGTTGACGCCGGCGCCAACGGCCGGACCTTCGGCCTTCTGTACGGCATGCTGGTCCGCAACAAGGTGCGGACCCCGGCAGGGTCCCTGGCGGAGGTCAAGTTTTTCGAACCGAACGGCGGCTTCACCAGCGGCGCTCCTGCCACCGGCATCTGTCAGGTCTGTCATGTCCAGACCACTTACTGGCGGCGGAACAATGTGGTCGCCAACGACCATAACGGCGGCAGCCGCTGCACGAGTTGTCATCTCGCCGTCGACGGTTTCAAACCGTCTTTCCCCGATCACCTCGCCGGTGGCTACGTCGTCCGCGTTCAGCCCTGCATCACCTGCCACGACGCCACCGATGTCGTCGGCGTTACCCACAAGGGCCAGTGCGGCCATTGCCACACCCAGGTTCCCGCCCTCGTTGCCGGACTGTCCCGCGGCGACTGCCTTCACTGCCACGGTCCCGCTGCCCACGATACGACCCTCGATCACAACCACCGCATCGCCACCGCCTCCTGCGCCACCTGTCACGACGTGGGCAGCCAGGCGGCCATCGATGTGGTGCACCGTTCCGATTGCGCCACCTGTCACGGCTACGGCGGTGGCCGGTTGAATCTCGATCCGACCGCGGTTGCCAATGCCATCGAGACCGGCAAGGGACCGGACGGCACGGACATCAGCTGCCTGACCTGTCATGTCGCCGGTCATGACACGACGGTCGATCACGACCATCGCATCGCCGCCGCCTCCTGCGCCAGCTGTCATGCCGTTGCCGGTCAACCGGCCATCGATCTCGTGCACCGTTCCGACTGTTCCACCTGCCACGGCTATACGGGCGGCCGGCTGAACCTGGATCCGGCGGTGGTCGCCGGGGCGATCACCGCCGGCAAGGGACCGAACGGCACCGATATCGATTGCCAGACCTGCCATGTCGCCGGTCATGATACGACCCTCGACCATAACCACCGCATCGCCGCCGCCTCCTGCGCCACCTGTCACGACATCGGCAGTCAGGCGGCCATCGACGTGGTGCACCGCTCCGATTGCTCCACCTGCCACGGCTATACCGGCGGCCGGCTGAACCTCAATCCAACCTTGGTCGCCGGGGCGATCAACACCGGCAGGGGTGTGGATGGCAGCGACATTTCCTGCCAGACCTGCCATTCGACGCCGCACAATACCACCGTCGACCACAATCACCGCGTCGCCACCGCCTCCTGCGCCACCTGTCACTCGGTGGCCAGCCAGGTGGCCATCGACGTGGTGCACCGCTCCGATTGCTCCACCTGCCACGGTTATACCGGCGGGCGGCTCAACCTGAACCCGACGACGGTGGCCAACGCCATTGCCACCGGCAAGGGGGCGGACGGCATCGATATCGGCTGCCAGACCTGCCATGTCGCCGGCCATGACACGACCGTCGACCACAACCACCGCATCGCCACCGCCTCCTGCGCCACCTGCCATGCCATCGGCAGCCAGGCGGCCATCGACGTGGTGCACCGCTCCGACTGCTCCACCTGCCACGGCTATACCGGCGGGCGGCTCAACCTGAATCCGACTGCGGTGGCCAACGCCATCGCCGCCGGCAAGGGCACGACCGGGGTCGACATCACCTGTCAGACCTGTCATGCCACGCCGCACAATACGACCACCGACCACGACAAGCGGCTGCCCTCGACCTCCTGCGCCGGCTGTCATCCGGTCTCCAGTCAGACCGCCATCGACACCCTGCACCGATCCGGCTGCGGCACCTGTCACGGTTCCACCAAAACTTCGGTGACGGCCGCCATCACCAGTGGCCGCGCCGGCAGCCAGATTTACTGCGAGGCCTGCCATACCGGTGACACCGCAACCGGAGCCAAGTCGCACGGAACGACTCCGGCCACGGCGGCGGCGGTGCACGATCAGTTCGTCGGTACCCCGGGCTGTTCGACCTGTCATCCCAACGGCTCCATCGAGCAGCGGCTGGCCCTGCACAAGAGCTGCACTGTCTGCCACGCCTCCACCAGCCAGACGGTGCTGAACGCCATTGCCAGCGGCCGCGCCGGTTCACCGGTGCGGTGCATCACCTGTCATACCGGCAATCTCGGCGTTACCCATCATGCCAACCCCAACGTCGCCAACGGCAACTGCACCTGGTGCCATGCCGACCCGCGTTCCGACTGGACCACCATGCAGCCGGGCGACAACGGCGGCAGCAATCCCTATCCCACCCAGCTCGCCTGCGCCAAATGCCATGTCCGGGTTTCCGGCACCACCATCTATGTCGACAAGATCACCTACGGCAGCAGCGGTTATGCCTCGCCGCCCACCAAGACGGTGCAGCACGTGATCAGCGGGGTGACGGGCGGGGCGATCTACAACTACGGCATGTGTTTCTCCTGCCACAACGGCGTCACTGCCACCCGGGTCAGCCTCTACCACGCCAAGCCCGCCTCCGCCGCCAGCCGCAACCGCTACGACGGGATGCGCTACGCCCCCGGCCGCGGCTCGTTCAATCTGTTCTGGTCCACCTGGCACGGCCGCGAGGATTCGTCCTTCGGCAGGGAGAGCTACAAGGGCAATGACCGGAATTTCCAGAACCCGGCGATCAGCTACAAGATGATCGCGGTTCCCTGCGGCAGCTACAACGGCTGCTCCGGTTCGGCCACCAAGACGATGCCCGTCCTGCCGGCGAAACCGGTGCCGACCCCGGCCGGCACCGCGGTGCATGACATGTTCTCCCCGGCCGCCGACTGCGGCGGCTGCCACGCCGCGACCAGCGAAATGGACCGGACGGTTGGCCTGCACGGAACCTGTGCCCTGTGCCACACCAGCACCAAGGCGTCGGTGGTGACCACCATCCTGGCCGGCATCAACACCACCGGCGTCAACTGCAAGGGCTGTCATGACGGGACCAGCGGGGGCGCCGCCAGCCATGGCACCACGCCGGCGGAAGCGGCTGTGGTCCATGACCGGTTGAGCGCCACCACCTCCTGCGGTTCCTGTCACGCCATCGGCAACGGTTCGTTCACCAACGTCTACACCCTGCACCGCAGCAACTGCACCACCTGCCACGGCAGCGCCAACGCAACGGTGCAGGCCGCAATCACCGCCGGCAGGAACGGCACCGCCATCAACTGCACCAGCTGCCACGGCACCAGCCACCATTCCTCGCCGCAGGCGGTGGCCGGCAACTGTACCCACTGCCATGTGGACCCTCGTTCCACCTGGACGGCCATGCGGCCGGGCGACAACGGCGGCTCCAGCCAGTTCCCCACCCAGTTGGGCTGCAAACAGTGCCACGTACGGGTGGTGGGCTCGACGATCTACATCGACAAGATCCGTTACGGCAGCAACGGTTATGGGTCGGCGCCCATCAAATCGGTGCAGCATACCCTGAGCGGGGTAACGGGCGGCAAGATCAACAACTTCGGCATCTGCTTCTCCTGCCACAACGGCATCAAGGCGACGCGGGTGGGGTTGTACCACGCCAAGCCGGCCTCCGCCGCCAGCCGCAACCGCTGCAGTTCGATGCGCTATGCCCCGGGCCGCGGCTCCTTCAACCTGTTCTGGTCCACCTGGCACGGCCAGGAGGAATCGTCCTTCGGCAGCGAAAGCTGTAAGAATGATTCGGACCGGTACAGAAATCCCGCGGTCAGTTACCGGATGATGGCGATACCCTGCGGTACCTACAACAGCTGCAGCGGTTCCTCTACCAAGACCATGCCGGTGCTGCCGGCCCTGCCGTAGCAGTCGGCGTTCCGGCGGAAAGGCGAAAAAGGAGGGGGTGCCCCCTCCTTTTTTTTTCAGGCGCAGGAAGAGGAAGGGGGCGGGGCATGCCGCAACAGGTCCGGCAGGAGGATTCCTGCCGGATTCTGCCGGTAAACGGCCAAGAGATCGTCCAGGGTCACCACCTCCTTGTCGGGAAGAGCGAACAGGCGGGCGAACCGCCGATAGACGTCCGTCGGGCTCGTGCCTTTTTCCCGCATGGCGGCAAGGGAGAGGGCGTTGTCCGATTTGGACAGTTTGCGGCCGTCGATGCCGACAAGCAGCGGATGGTGGAGGAAGTGAACAGCGCGGAAGCACGGCCGCCGCCAGCAGTCGGCGAGATGGATCTGGGCGGCGGTGGATTGCAGCAGATCCTCACCCCGGACGATGAGGTCGACGCGGTCGTCGACGTCGTCCACCAGACTGACCAGCTGGTAGGCCGGCAGGTCGTCGCGCCGCCAGAGGATGAAGTCGCCCATCTCTCCCGCAAGGTCGATCTCCCGGCCGTTGACCGCGACGCGCACTCCCTCTTCGACGTGGAGTCGGACAGCGTGGGGAGGCGCGGCAGGGCGATCCCGCCGGCGGCATGTGCCGGGGTACACCGGCAGGGAGGTCACCGCCTCGATCTGTTTTCGTGAGCAGGCGCAGGCATAGGTGCGGCCGCTGGTGGAAATTTCTGCCAGGGCGGCCCGGTATCGCTCGGTCCGTATGCCCTGGGAATGACGGAGGGTGAAATCGTCCGGTCCGGTCGGCCCCTCGTCCCAGCCGATGCGCAGCCAGTCGAGCTGACGGAAGATGTCCTCGACATAGTGATGCCGGATGCGGCTCCGGTCGCAATCGTCGATGCGCAGCCTGAGGACGCCGCCGCGATCACGGACGATGAGCCAGGTGAGCAGGAAGTTCACCGCGTTGCCGAGGTGGAGCAGGCCGCTGGGAGTCGGCGCGATGCGGGAGCGAACGGTCATGCGGGGTACAGGCGCCGGCGCGACAGGGAGAGACCGTTGACGCCGCAGTCAGCCTCGTCCGCCGGTTCGATTCGCCAGTGAACGGTGCGGGAGGTGATGGCGGCGGCCAGCAGGTCGAGGATTTTTCCGGACAGGGAATAGATGGTGAGCTTGTCGTCCGGGCCGATGCTCTGGGCCAGTCGCAGCAAGAGGACGGGATTCCGGTAGGTATAGACGATCACCCGCGCCGCCGATTTACATGCCCGTTGCAGGTCCCGCGGGCCGGGGGTGTTGATCGCGATCCAGGTGCCGATCTCGCCTGCCGCCGACCTGGAACTGACCGGCGGTTCCTTGCCGGCGCAGACCCCCCGGGAAAAAACCATTCCCGGCTCGTGGTGCAACACGTAGGCCAGCACCCGCGTCAGCAGATGGCGGAGGGATTCGGAAGGATGGCAGGCCACCCTGAGGTCGAATTGCTGCTGCTGGTGATCGATGTGGAATCGGTAGAGCATTCGCCCAGAGTATTCGATGTTGCGCGGCTTGAAAAGGGGGGCGCGGTTGACCCGGTCGGCTGCGGAGTCTGCCCGATGCGCCGTCGGCTCGGATCGAGTGCGCGTTCGGGCTTTTTCGTTTGACTTTCCTTCCCTTGCCGGAGGTATAATCTTTTCATCAGCAACGGGGAGGACGGGATGGAAGAGAACTTCGACAGGGATCGGCGGCAGACGCCCCGCTACAAGATGATCGACGTGGCCGCGGTCGTCGGCGAGAGACGTCTCGGCCACGTTCTGGACATGAGCGTCGGCGGCATGGCCTTCAGCTATCTGCAGATGCAGCGGGAGGATCTGGAAGAGATCGAACTGGGCATCATTTTCGGGCAAAACGGTCAGTATCTCGACAAACTGCCGGTGGAAATCATCTCCGACAGCATCCTCTCCCATGGCCCCGTGCACCATCCGGTGGTGGTCCGGCGCCGGTCGCTGCGCTTCGTCGATCTGGATGACGAGCAGATGGAAAAACTCAGGGAGTTCATCCGCGCCCACGCCAAGGGCAGTCTCTGATCGCCGGCTCCTCTCCTGCCTGCCTCGATTTTCCTCAAAATCATTGACATGTTCCGCGACGGCGGGCTATTAGTGATCTGACGCCGCCAAGGCGGCGCAGTCACTGGCCTGCGGTCGTGGCTGTCTCGTCGGTGAATCAGGCTTTACCGGCCTTTCCTCTTCACCTTTTTCCACCCACGAAACGGAGGTATCTCATGCGTCATGCTGTTGCGCTAGGTCTTGCTGCGGCGGTGCTCGTCCTGCCGGCAACCTTTGTCGCGCCCGCCGGGGCCGCCATCGAGTTTGAAACCGTCCGCAGTATCACCCTTGACGGTGACCCCCTGGACACGGCCCTTTCCAGCGACGGCCGTCATTTCGTCGTCCTGCTCAAGGGCGGCAAGGTGCAGGTATTCGGCGGCGACGGCAGCCCGGAAGATTCCCTGCAGGTGGCCGAAACCGTTGCCTCCCTCGAAATTTCACCGGACGGGACGCAGCTCTTTCTCCTCGACGCCGGCAAGAAGAAGGTTGAGATCGTCGAATTGAGCTACATGGCGCAGATCGATCTTTCCGGCTCCCCGGTCAAGGGGCCGGCGGATGCGCCGGTGACCATCGTCGAATACAGCGATTTCCAGTGCCCCTACTGCAGCAGAACCGTCCCTCTCGTCGAGGAGGTGCTGAAGAAGAACCCGCAAACGGTCAAGGTGGTATTCAAACAGTTCCCCCTGGTGCGCATCCATCAGTTCGCCATGCCGGCGGCACTGGCCTCCATGGCGGCCGGCAAACAGGGCAAGTTCTGGGAATACCATGACAAGCTGTTCGCCAACTCCAGCAAGCTGAACGAGGAACAACTCACCGCGATCGCCACGGAACTGGGCCTCGACCTGGATCAGTTCCAGAAAGACCGCAACGATCCGACCATCCGCCAGATCGTCAATCGGGACATGCAGGAGGCGGCCCGCAACAACGTGCGCGGCACCCCGACACTGTTCATCAACGGCCGCCTGCTCAAGAACCGCAGCGTCGAGGGGATCCAGCAGGAAATCGACAAGGAATTGAAACGGCTTGGCAAACAAGGCAAATGACCTTGCCGGGAGGAGCAGCCGCCGGCAATTTTTCGCCGACGGCTGCCGGCTGCTGATCACCGTGGCCGGTTTCGACATCCTCGCCGGCTGTGGATCGGGGCCAGGGGTGGTCGGCGACGTCATGGTCAGGGACGGCAAGCTCTTCCTGCCGCTTGACGATCCTCGCTATCGCGGGCTGCGGCGTGTCGGCCACGGTCTGTACCTCGTGGTCGATTCCGCTCGCAAGCCGCTCATCGTCACCCGGGTGGGCGAGGATGAGGTGGCGGCCTTTTCCTCCGAATGTCCCCATGCCGGCTATCAGGTACTCACCCCGGAAGGCGGGGTACTTGTCTGCGCCAGCGGACACGGCGGCAGATTCGACCTGCGCGGCAAGGTCATCGGCGGCCCGCCTCCCCGGTCTTTGCGCAAGTATCCTGCAGAGTTGCGCGGCAATGCGGTGGTGATCGCCGGCATTGCCGACGGAACCGGCTGACGCGGGAGTACCCCGTCTGGCCCCCGATGGGCAACTATGGCACAACGTGGTAGGCGGCAACCTGGGGAGCGGGGGTTGACATTTCTTTGCCACGGGGTTAGTTTCTGGGTAGGGAGGTAGCTATGGAAAAGCCATATTTCAAACGCTCCGGTTTTGACCGGCGGGACGGTGACGAGCGGCGGGAAGCGGTCAACCTGGATGTACTGGACCGCCTGCCCTTTGACCGGCGCCAGGGGAACGAACGGCGGTTGCGCGGCGAAAACCGAGTCGGCTGGATCCGGGTGACACGCTGGAGCAGTATTCACGTCGGTGAACAGGTGCGCTTCCGGATGGAAGTCACCGGCTCCTCGTTGCCGCCGGGCACGGTCTCCGCAGAAGCCAATTTCACCATCTGAAGCCCTGGGTCAGGCGCGGAACATCCGGGCCGTCCGATCGAGCATGGCCGGCAGGCCGTCTCGTTCTTCCGGTGTATAGCCGAAGGTTTCACGCCAGATTTCATCGCTCTCCATGCAGAAGTAGATGCAGGTGTGAGGATGGGCGTGACGGCGCAGCAAGGCGCCGATGTGCCGGTAGAGTTCGGCGCGCCGCCGCCGGAAATAGCGCTGCTTGCCGTCCAGTCCGGGTACGAACTCCTCATGAAAGATGGCTGATCCTGGAAATCTCCCCCCGGCGATGACGCTCAATTGCGGCAGATAGCGCAGTCCCCCCAAGCTGATCCAGGCGATGCGCTCGGCAGGCACCCGGGCGAACAACGCCTCGATCGTTGTTTCGTATTCCTCTTGCCATCCCTCGTGATACACAATCGGGTCGAAATGAAAGGCCAGCGGGTAACCCCATTCGGCGCAGCGGGCGGCGGCGTCGAGTCTTGCCGCCAGGGGCGCCGTCCGTATTTCCTCCCGCGCCACCACCCGGGGGCTGTTCAGCGACCAGGCCATGATCGTGCGGCCGCGGTGGCGGAGATGGCGGAGATGGTCGACCACCACCGCCTTGCTTTTCAGTTCGAGCACCATATTGTCGCGGTCGGCAAAGAATTCGACCAGGCGGGCACTGAGGCCGGTGAGTCGGTCCAGTGCCATGCTGTCGGTGAATTCGCCGGTGCCGATCCGCAGAAAACGGTCCCGCGGCACACTGTCCAGCTCGGCGAACAGGTCCTCGCTGTTGACGAAGAAGGAGAGACAGGGATTGTTGAGGTAGGCCTGCAGGATGCAGTAGACGCAGTCCATGGGGCAGCCCGCGCCGATATTGAGGACGTGGTAGCCGCAGCAGCGGTAGTGGCGGGTGGCGGGGCAGGTCTTGAGGAAGCGGCCCCGGTTCCTGCAGAGGTACAGGTTCCGTTTCCCTTCGGTAAGATTTTGCGGGAAGTCGTCGATGCCCACCGGCGGCGGTTGCCGGTCGGGCAGCAGGGTGACCGGGATGCCGGCCGCCCTCGCCAGAATGGCCCGGGTGTCGGCAAGCTCGCTGCAGCATTCTTCGACAAAGATATGGCGGATATGGGTGGACGGATCATGCATGGTCGTCTCTGCCCGATGAGCTGCCCGGCGGGTTGATCTCGGGGAGCGCCCTACCGGAGATGTTCGGGTGCGGGGCAGGCTACCCCAACCGGGGCCGGAATGCCAGCAGGATTTCAGGTGTCGCTCCGATCACGGGTGCGTGTTCGGGCGGATGAAAATATTACGATTCACAAAGGAGAAGGGATCATGGCAGGCGACGTGGATGCGTTGACCGTCAATTACGAAGAGGACGGTGTTCTGATCGTCAAGGAGATCGACAAGGAGATTCTGTCCAAGGGGGCCTGGGCCACCATCATCTTCCGGTATCAGCAGTGGGATGCCGGCAAGGGCGAATACGGTCCCGACCGTTTCACCATCCGCCGTTACCGCAAGAAGGACGGCGAGTACGGCAGCCAGGGCAAATTCAACATTTCCAGCGTCGAACAGGCTAAGAAGATAGTCGAGGCGTTGCAGAAGTGGATATGAGCAGGGCCGCGGAGGGGATCAGCCCTCCTCGGTGACGAACAGCTCGTTGAGGGCCTTTTCCACCGGAAAACCGGCGGGATAGGTCTTGTCGACGAGGCGAGCGTCGAGATTCCACTGCTGCCTGGCATGATCGAGCCGTTCCCGCACTTCTCCGAGCAGATGGCGGAGATGCTCGTCGGAACAGCAGCTGTAGAGCAGATAGTCCGCGCCCTTACGGACCAGGATGATCCGCTCCCCCCCTCCCTCGATCTGTTCGTTGGTCCGCTTGGTGAAGAGGTGGAGATCGTTGCCGATTTCGTTGAGCAACTCGTCCGCCCGGACGTAGCCGTACCGTTGGTTGAAAAGACGTAACTGCCTGAAATCGATCATGATGATGTGGTAATGGTTGCCGCAGGTCTCGAGCATCTGCTTGGCATCCAGGGTGAGGAGATAGCGGTAGTTGTAGAAATCGCTGAGCGGTTCCTTGAAATAGGTCTTGTAGCGGAAGCTCTCCAGCTTTCCCATGTAGCCGCCGGCGAAATCCCGCTGGATGGCCAAAGGGTCCCATTCGGCCGTCACGGAGACGAGGGTTTCCACCGCCCGCTCGTCCAGCCGTTTGTTTTCCGCCTCCTCCCGCAGGATGCGGATCGCCGTTTCCCGGGAAAAGGGGCGTTTGTAGGGTCGCATGGCGACGAGCGCTTCGTAGACGTCGGCGACGGAGACGATCCGCACCAGACCGCTGATCTCGTCGCCCCGGATTCCCCGCGGGTAGCCGCTGCCGTCGAGCCGTTCGTGATGGCTGCGGATGATGTCGGTGAGGCTGTCCTCCTTGAGCCGCTGGGCGAAGAGGTTGGCGCCGATCTGCGGATGCAGTTCCATGATCTCCCGGTCCTCGCGATCGAAGCGTCCAGGTTTGAGCAGGACATCGTCGGGGATGGCGATCTTGCCGATATCGTGGACCAGGCAGCCGAGTTCGATGATCTCCAGTTCCCGTGGAGTCAGTCCCTGCCGGGCGCCGATTCTGCGGGAGATCTCCGCGACGCGGATGGCGTGTTCGAAGGTGTAGTGGTCACGGTTCGCCAGCATCTCATCCATGATTTCGAAGAGATCGCGGACGACGATGCTGAAGGTCCGGGAATCGCTGCCGTCAAGCAGGGAGATGGGCTGGTCGGCGGTTGCCGAGGATTCCATGGGGAGCGCGGCCTCTGGTTCTCACCTTGTCCGCAACCGTTGTCGGGGCGGATAAAAGAACGTGATGCACCATTATACGTGAATTGGACGGTGGGAAACAAGCCGCGGGTCGAACCGGATGCAGAGGCGGTCCGGGATGACGGCGCGGAGAGCCGCCGCGAGCTGGGGCGGATCGGCGGAAGGGGGATCAGGGGGTGACGGTGATCATCTCCGAGGATTCCGTTCCCCGGACCCGGAACCGCAGTTCGCTGCGCAGGTCCCTGGCGTCGACCGGTCCGGAGAACTGCATGAGGATCCGTTGCCTTCCGGGACCCGCATCCTTCAGCAGCCACTTTGCCGACGATCTGGCGCCGCTCATCTTGTTGAACGGCGGCGAGGCGTCGAGCAGGGTGAGGCCGGCGGGAATCTCCTGCTCGATGATGATCATGGCGGGAGGCGGATCGCCGATCTCGACCACCAGGGTCACCCGGGTGCCGCTGATTTCCTCGTAGCGGGCGGTAACCGCCTGCCCCGGCCACGCCGGCGTTGCCGCCGCCAGTCCGACGAGCAGGAATAAAAGGGTGCAGCATCTGCCGATCATGAAAGCCTCCTATGTGCCTTGATTCCCCGCTGGAACCTGGGGTATGAATTTCCCGCCCTTTTCGTCCCAGCGGTACCCTCCCGCGGACCAGACCGCCTCGATCAGCGGAAAATCCAGACCGATGGCTTCAAACCCGCTGAACCGGTCGTAGACGCTCAGAATCTCCTCGTCGTCGATCTGGTGGTCGCGGTTGCTGTCCGCCCAGTGAAAGGGAGCGACCTCCAGGTAGGGCCTGACGTTGGTGACGGGGATCGCGGTCATTCCCTTCTGGGTGACCGAGCCGCTGAATTCCAGACGGCGGCCGCTGATCGCGTCATCATCGGTTCGGCAGAGGAGGAGGATGGTTGCCGGCAGGCCGGTTCGGCGGATCCACTTCAGGGTCCCCTTGTCCCGGGAGGTGAAGCCGGGTTCGGCGGTCACCGGTTGGACCGATTCGGGAAGATCCTCGCGGATGATGAGCGATACCTCTTCATTGTCCTGACCGGTGATGGAGAGCACCACCGGGAAGACCGAATTGGGAGCGGTGTGCCCCGGAAAGGAGCGGCTGCCGAGCATGGCCGGTTGCCGGTCGCCGCTGCCGCGCAGCAGGTACCAGCCCCCTGCCCCGGCAAGGGCCAGCAACAGGGCGATGAAGGGCAGGAGCAGCGACAGGGCCGGCCGCTGCTCGCCGGCGTCATCGGGCGGCGGTGTTGCCTCCACCGTCGCCGCTTCCGCGTCCGCCATGCCTTCCTCTTTTTTATCGGTCAGATCGAGGAGCTCCCCCACCTCGACTTCCAGGGCCTCGGCCAGCTTTTCGGCGTTGAGCCGTTTCACCGTGCCGTAACGCTTGTTCTCCCAACGGGAAATGGTATCGGTGGTCACGCCGATGAAGGTCGCCAGGTAGAGCTGGGTCAGCCCCTTCTCCTCCCGGATCCTGCGGATGGCGCTGCCGTCGATCTTGATCATCTCCTGCTGGCTTGTCATGGCTTCGGCATCAGTTGGGGGGCAATGTCGGCTTTTCCGGAAAGGGGTGGGGGACCACGCTCACGTAACCGCCGGTTTGCGCCAGAGCGGGGAAAAACAGTAGAGGACGATCGGGCCGGCGATGAAGCTTGCCGGGTGAACCAGCAGGGCGGGCAGCAGGCCGATGAGGAAACTGGCGGCGATTTCGAGGATGCGCAGGGTCGGAAGAATGGCGCTGAAATGCTGCCAGTGGTAGCGGAAGCTGATCATCAGAATGGCGGCGACCGGCAGCAGTGCGGGCAGCAGCGTCGCCGGCAGGCTGAGGATGGCCGCCGCCACAAGCCAGGCCGCGGCGGGACTGGGCAGGCCGCGGAAGAAGCCGGCCGGGGTGCGATCCTTGGATCTGCCGTAATCGTAGAGGCGATACGCGGTGGCAAGGATGTAGAGAACGCCGGCCCCGATGGCCGCTGCGGTCCAGCCGCCGGCACCGGCGGCCAGTACCCCGGGGGCGAAGCCGAAACTGACCAGGTCGGCGATGGAATCGAAGGTTTTGCCGAAGCGGGTGGTCACCCCCAGCCGCCGGGCAACGGCGCCGTCGGCCATGTCGCAGGACATGGCGATGAACAGCAGCAGGACACCGAAGCGGACCTGGCCGTCGGCGGCGGAACGGATGGCGCCGACGCCGCAGAGGAGATTGCCCAGGGTGAGCATCTGCGGCAGCAGGGTGAAGAGGCGGTGGCGCCTGTCGGGCTCGGGCAGCAGGCGGATGCTCACCGAGATGGTGGCGAGCAGGGTGGCGAACCAGAGCAGCAGGTTGCCGATGACATTCAGCTTCGGCAGTTCGGCCAGCACCGCGATGCCGAAAAAGATCTTGGCGAGATTCTGGGACAGGGCCTTCTTCTTGCCGAACTCGTTGGCGCCGTGCACCGAGGCCCCGCGCAGCAGGGTGGAGACGACGTCCAGGGAAAGCAGGGCGAAGAAGGCGGCATGGTTGACCGTGTTCCAGAACAGGGCGAAGGTGGAGTAGGTGATGATCTTGTCCACCGCCGGATCGAGGGCCTTGCCCCGCTGGCTGACCTGGCCGGTGGCGCGGGCGAGGGCGCCGTCGACCACGTCGAAGACGATGACCAGGGTGACGAGGACGAAGGCGAAGGAACCTGACAGCCGCCAGCCGATGCCGGTGAGGGTTTCGATGTCGTGCCGGAAGAGCCAGATCAGCCAGCCCGGCACGAAAAAAAAGACCCGGCCGACGGTGATCTGGTTGGGGGTGATCCGCAGATCATCGCCCAGCCAGTGGATGAATCGCAGGAAGAGGCGTTCAGCCATGGTGCGACCGGGAGGCAACCGGCTCAGTGCTTGGAAAAATCGAAGATGATTTCATTTTTCTTGATGAGACCGTATTCCTTGCGGGCACGGTCGATGAAGTAATCCGTGTCGTTGCGCAACTGGTTGATCTCCTTGCTGAGCGACCGGTTTTCCGCCTGCAGGGCATCGTTTTCCTGCTGCACCGCAGCGAGCTGGCGCTGGAGGGCGAGGTAGTGAATGAGCCCGCGATCCGAGAGAAGATGCCAGCCGGCGAGCAGGGCAAGCAGGAGGATGCTGCCCAGCAGGAGCCATTTCTCGGGGTTGGAGGGGGCGTTGTCCATCAGGGTGTGCCGGTGCGAGCGAAACGGGGGCATGGCGGCCGCTGGCTTACGTGCGTCACGGCATGGTGCTTGCGCAACAACATACCTTGTTCACCGGACCATGACAAGCGGCAGGCGCAGCCGGCGTCGCAATAACCACCCCGCCGGCGACGGGGGCGCCGTTCAATCGATGCCGGAGAAACGCATGGCGAGAATGCCGCCTTCATAGAGGAGATAAAGCGGGACACCCATCAGGGCCATGTTCACCACATCCGGAGTCGGTGTCAGCAGGGCCGCCAGGATACTGATGATCAGCACGGCGTAGCGTCGGTGCTGTTCGAAGCGGCGGCGTGGAAAGATGCCGGTTCTGGCGGTGAAGAACATGAACACCGGCAGCTGGAAGATGAGACCGAAGGAGACGATGAACAGCGACACGAAACCGGCGAAGCGTTCGATGGAGATCAGCGGCTTCAGGGAATCGGAGCCGAAGCCGAGGAGGAAGTCGATGCCGAAGGGCAGGGTGACCAGGTAGCAGAAGGAGGCGCCGGCGTAGAACAGGCCGCTGGTGGCGAGAGTGAAGGCCGCCCGCGCCGCCGGTGCAATGGCGAAGGGGGCGGCGAGCGCCCCCCACAGCACGTGCAGCAGCAGCGGCATCAACAGGAAGATCGCGGTGAAGAACGACAGCTTGGCGTGGGCCAGGAAGGGTTCGGCCACGGTGTAGAAGGCCAGTTCCTGATGGAGATGGGCCTGGAGCATGGCGAGCAGCCGCGGCGAGACGGCGAAGATGGCTGCCGAGCTCGCCAGCAGCGCCCCGGCGCACAGGAGCAGGGATCTGCGCAACCGGACGACGCCGGCGACGAGTTTTACGTGGAACTCCACGGCCGCTTCAGCAGAGATGCTCGCGGACGTAGTTGGCGGCGTTGCGGAAGAGGATGACCCCTTGGCCCTCCTCGGGCAGTTCCTCCCGGGTCCAGCGCGGATGGTTGGTGCGGTGCAGGAAGGCCTCCGGGTGGGGCATCAGGCCGAAGATGCGGCCGGTCGGGTCGCAGACACCGGCGATGGCCGCCTCGGCGCCGTTGGGATTCAGGGGATAGGTCATGGTCGGTTCGCCGGAGGCCGGGTCGGCGTAGCGCAGCGGCACCTGGTGGGAGGAGAGCAGCCGATCAAGCACCGCTTCGCCGGCGGTGACGAATTTCCCTTCGCCGTGCCGGATCGGGTAGTACAGTCTTTCCACGCCCCGGGTGAAGATGCAGGGGGATTGCGGATCCGGGGTCAGGGTGACCCAGCGGTCCTCGAAACGGCTGGAGTCGTTGTAGGTGAGGCTCACCAGCCGCTGGTCGTACCGGCCGTCGAACCCGGGCAGCAACCCCATTTTCACCATCAGCTGGAAGCCGTTGCAGACGCCGAGGATGAGTTTGCCGCTGTTGATGAAGCGGATGATCTGGGCGAGCAGTGGTTCGCCGGTGGTATGCACCACCGCGTAGCGCATCCTGTGCGCTCCGGCCTGGCCGGCGCCCAGGTCGTCGCCGTCGAGAAAGCCGCCCGGCAGGTTGAGCATGTGGTAGTCGTCGAGACGGAATTCCCCGTGGATCAGTTCGCTCATGTGGGCGATGTCCACCTGGTCGAAGCCGCCGAGGCGGCAGGCATGCGCCATTTCCGTTTCACAGTTGGTGCCGTAGCCGGTGAGAACCAGCGCCTTGCTTGCGGTGTTCATCGTCAGGTCTCCTCGTGATGGCGGCTGTGCCCCTCGCCGGCGATTTCGGCGAGCAGTTGCTGGAAGAAGCGCTCCATGAACCGGTGCCGGGCGTTGGCGAGGCGGCGGCCGGGTTCGGTGAGCATGCGATCCTTGATCTTGCTGAGTTTGACGGTGTATTCCCGGTAGGCCGTGTCGTCCCTGGAGTAGGAAAGGGTACCGGAAACGTCGTTGTTGGGGTTGTGCAGGCGGGCGCCCACCTGGCCGGCGAAGAGGAAGGCGCGGCCGATGCCGGTGGCACCGATGGAATCGAGCTTGTCGGCGTCGAAGAGGATCTTCGCCTCCATGGACACGGGGATCCTGTCGCCGCGGAAGCGGTGGCAGGCGATGCAGTGCAGCACCTGATCCGCGTCGTCGCCGCTGAAACCCGATTCCCGGAGGATGGGGCGGGCGAGTTCGGCACCCTTGGCGGCATGGCAGACGGCGCCCCTGCTTTCGGTTTCGAAGCGCCGGCCGATGTCGTGGAGGATGGCGGCGGCGGAGAGGATATCCGGCCGGGCGGCGAGTTCCCTGCCGATGGTCAGGGCAAGGGAGTGGACCCGCTGCACGTGGTCGAGTCCGTGGCAGCCGTCGTCAAACTGATGAAAGGCCGCCGCCTCGTCGAAGAGATGCCGGGTCAGTTTCTCGCCGAGGGGAGACAGGGCGATACTGTCCAGGATCGGGTTCATTCCGGCCGGTCGGGGAAAAGGGTGGCGGCGAGCCAGTCGATCGCCGCGTCCAGCAGGGTTTCGTCGTCGGCCGGGACGCCTGCTGCCGCCAGAGCGGTCAGCGACGGGTCACCGTCGATGAGTCGCCGGCGCAGGCCGTCCAGGTCGTAGAGGCAGGTGAGATAGAGTTGTCGTTGCTCCCGGTCGGCAGTGAAGTTGCCGACTGCCGCCGGATGCTGGACCAGGCCTGCGAACCGGTCGCCGGCGCGGATATAGGGGGCGAGTTCCTGTCCCTGCTGCCAGCTGTCGATATCCTGGGGTGTCGAGCGCTCGTGCCCCAGACAATGGGGTTCGCGGACGAGGACGAACTGTTGCCGGCAACCCTCCGGCGTCATGCTGGCGCCGCGGCCGATGGGGTAGAAACGACAGGCGGCGGGCCGGTCGCCGTAGATCCTGCAGCCCTCCTCGCAGACAAAGGGGCAGCTGGCGCGGCCGTCGTCGACCATGCCCAGGTAGACAACCGGGAAGTTCCCCCCCTCCTCGATCACCGCATACCGGTCGAGGAATGCGCCGGAGGAGATCGCCAGTGCCCTTTTCAGTCGGAGCACGTCATAGGGGGAGAGGGCGAGATCCAGCAGCCGGCAGCATTCGGTGAAGCAGGCGCGCTCGGGGGTGCAGGAGAAGGCAAAAGACTCGCCGATGGCGATGGGGCGGATGTCAGCCTCGCTGGCGCCGTGTTCGGTCATATCTGCTGTTTTTCCCACAGGGTCAGCAAGGCGCCGGCCACGAAGATGGAGGAATAGGTGCCGAAGGCGATGCCGAAGATCATGGCGAAGGAGAAGTCATGGATCACCGAGCCGCCGAGGAAGAACAGCGAGATCAGCGGCAGGAGGGTGGTGAGCGAGGCCACCAGCGTTCGCGACATGACCTCGTTGACGCTGGCGTTGATGATCTCGCTGATCCGCAGATTGCCGCCTTTCTGCAGGTTTTCCCGGATACGGTCGAAGACGACCACCGTGTCGTTCAGCGAGTAGCCGCCGATGGTCAGCAGCGCGGTGATGATCAAAAGGTTGATCTCGATGTCGAACAGCCAGCAGACGCCGAGCACGGCAAGGATGTCGTGGAAGGTCGAGGCGGCGGCGGCGAGGCCGAAATGGAAGTTGAAGCGGATGGCCAGGTAGATGAGTACGCCGGCGAGCGAAATGCCGATGGCCTGCAGGGCCTTGGCCCGCAGCGACGAGCTCACCGAGGAGCCGATCTCGGTCTGGCTGTTGAGGGAGAAGCCCTTGTCGGCCAGTTTTTCCTGGAGCAGTGCCGAAATGCGGTCGGTGAGGTCGCTGACCTTGTCTTCCGCCTTCTTGGTGCGGACGATCAGTCGGTTCTCGCTGGTGACCTTCTGCAGTTCGATGGCGGCCAGGCCGTTGTCGGTCATCACCTTGCGGACCTCGTCGAGGGAGAACGGCTTTTCCGCGCCGTAGAGCAGCATGGAGCCGCCGGTGAAATCGACGCCCATGGAGGCCTGGCCGCGGAGGATCTGGACAAAGGCGAGCAGCCCGAGCAGGACGAAGAAGGCGGAAAAACCGAAGGCGAACTTCTTGATCCGCATGTAGTCCAGACTCGGCTTCTTGATGAACTCGATGAACTTGAGCGGCTTTTTGAGCATGCCCTTGTCGAAGAGGATGTCGTAGAACAGCCGGGAGGCGAACAGGGTGGTGAAGAGGTTGAAGGAGATACCCAGGGTGAGGGTGACGGCGAAACCCTTGATCGGGCCGGTGCCGAACAGGAAGAGGGCGAGAGAGGTGATCAGGGTGGTGACATGGGCGTCGACGACGGTGGACAGCGCCTTGTCGTAGCCCGCCTCGATCCCGGTTTTCAGGGTCTTGCCGAGGGCGAATTCCTCCCGCATCCGTTCGAAGATGAGGACGTTGGAGTCCACCGCCATGCCGATGGAAAGGATGATGCCGGCAATGCCGGGCAGGGTGAGGGTCGCCTGCAGCGCGGCCAGGCCGGCGAGCAGGAAGAGGATGTTGAGGGTCAGGGCGATATTGGCGTTGAAGCCGGAAAAGCGGTAGTAGACCAGCATGAACACCACGACGAGAAAGGTGCCCAACAGGCCGGACAGCATGCCCTTGTTGATCGAATCCTGGCCGAGGCTGGCGCCGACGGTGAGATTCTGGATGATGTCCACCGGCGCCGGCAGGGCGCCGACCCTGAGGACGATGGCGAGGTCGCTCGCCTGTTCGTAGGTGAAGTCGCCGCTGATCTGGGCGCTGCCGCCCAAAATCTTCTCGCGGATCACCGGCGCCGACTTGACCACGCCGTCAAGGATGATGGCGAAGCGTTTGTTGACGTTCTCGCTGGTCACCTTGGCAAATATCTTGCTCCCGCGGCCGGTGAGGTCGAGGGAGACGACGGGCTCGTTGAAGGAGCCGCCGATGCGCGCCTGGGCGTCGGCCACCATGTCGCCGGTCATCATGATCTGGCCCTGCACCAGAAGCGGCATCCGCGTCTCGATCATGGTCTGGGGGTCGACCCTGGTCTCGAAGTAGAGCTGGGTGCCGGCGGGGAGTTTGTCGGCCAGAAGCCGGTTGAGCACCTTGATGTCCTGGCCGTATTTCCACTGCCCCGACTGCTCCACCTGGGCCACCATGCCGTTGAGATCAAGCCCGCCGTCGTCGGCGACCAGCTTGAATTCGAGCTGGGCGGTCTGGCCGATGAGGCCCATGGCCCGGTCCGGGTCGTTGACCCCGGGGAGCTGGATGACGATTTCGTCGGCGCCCTGGCGGACGATGATCGGCTCGGCGACGCCGAACTGGTCGATCCGGTTGCGGATGATCTCCAGCGCCTGGTCGACGGCGTTCTTGCGGATCGACTCCACCCGCTCAGCGCTCAACGTCAGGGTGATCCGCGGGAAATTGCCCTGGGTGGCGTCGACTTCCGCCTCCAGGTTGGAAAATTCTTCCTTGATCAGCTCTTCCACCGCGGCCAGGGAGCCGGCGTTGGGCAGGGTGTAGACCACCTTGTTGCCTTCGGTGGCGCCGCTGGTGCGGACGATGGTGATCTTCTTCTCCCGCAGGGATTCCTTCAGGTCGTTGGCGGCGAAGTCCAGGGAATTCTCGATGGCCTTGTCCAGATCGACCTTGAGCACCAGGTGCATGCCGCCCTGCAGGTCGAGGCCGAGGTTGAGGCTGCCGGGCGCCAGGTACTTGGTCCACCAGGAGGGCACGTTGACCTTGAGGGAAGGCAGGAGGGCGATGCCGGCATAGCAGATGACGAATACCAGCAGAAGCAGCTTCCACTTGATGGACTTGTTCATCGAATACTCCTGGAAAGGATGAGGAACCGGCGCGGCGGATGTTCGCGCCGGGGGAAGGCACAAAACAGCGGCGTGATTATACCCCACTGCCCCGAGATGTCAAACGGCAAAAGCGGCCGAAATTCCGCTGGAACGGCTTTTCCCCTTGTGTTTGCGCGGACGGCCGGGCATGCTGAAGTGGCGGTGCCGGAAGGTGCCGGACAACTCAGGGAGGTCCGCCATGCCGAGATACCCGATGCTCCTGCTTTTTTTTCTGTTGCTGCCTTTTGAACCGGGGTACGCCGCCGAAGGGGAGGTGGCGAGGACTCTCACGGTCTACGATGCCGATTTCGCCCTGGTGCGGGAAACCCGCCTGTTGCGTCTGGAGGCCGGCGAGAATCCGGTCGTCCTCGATGACCTGCCCGACAGCATCGAAGCGGACAGCCTGCTGCTGATCCCGGCGGACGGTCAGGTGCGCTTGACCGAACTCGCCTATACGCCGCCCTCTCTCAGCCGGGAGAGGCTGGCGGCCGGATTTATCGGCAGGGAGATCGCGGTGGGGCGCGGCGACGACGGGGCGCTGGAAAAAGCGGTGCTGCTCGGCATGGACGGCGGCGAGCCGCTGCTCGGCATGGACGGCGGCGTTCTTGCCGGATTTACCGGTCGTATGTTCTTTCCCGGGGCGCCCGGCGAGCTGAGCGGCCGCGGCCGGCTGACGGCGCGGCTGGTCAGCCCGGCCGCCGGCAGGTCGGAAATCACCCTGCAGTATCTCGCCCGCGCCATCGGCTGGAACGGCCGCTATGTCGGCATGCTGGAGGGGGACCGGCTGCACCTTGCCGGCCGCTTCGTCCTCGACAACCGGTCGTCGCTCGCCGGAGAGATCGCCGGGCTGTCTTTTGTGGCCGGCGAGATCCTCCGGCCGCAACCATCCCCACCGATGCCCATGATGGAGGCGCAGGTGCGGATGCTGGCGGCAGGCGATGCGGTCATGGCCGCGGAGCCGGTGGGTGGTCATCATCTGTACCGGCACGCCGGCCGGGCCAGACTCCTGGCCGGTACCAGCCTCATGCTGCCCTTTCTCGACAGCAGCGATATCCCGGTCTCCCGGCGGTACACGGTGCGCAGCGCCATCGGCGGCGGCCGGTCCGACGCCTCCACCGATCTCGCGGTGGAGATGGCCGTCGTTTTCCGCAATGCGGAGGGAGGTCCCGGGCAGCCGCTGCCGGCCGGCACTCTCCAGCTCTACGGCAGAGCATCGGACGGCGGGCCGGTGCTGCTCGGCGAGAACCGTTTGCCGCACACCCCGGTGGGCGGCGATGTCCGCCTCGTCTTCGGCAAGGCCTTCGATCTCCTCGCCCGCCGGGTCGATGTCGATTATCGGCGCATCGACAAGCGGACCACCGAATCGGCCTTCCGCATCGAGCTGGAAAACCACTCCCTCGCCCCGGAGACCGTCGCGGTCGAAGTCCAGCTTCCCGGCGACTGGCAGATCGTCGAGGAATCGGCGGCGCATGCGCGCAAATCCGCCGATGTCGCCGCCTGGCAGGTGGCTCTGCCCGCCGGCGCCGCCACCGCCATCTCCGCCCGCGTCCGCTACCTCTATTGAGGCGGCAAGAAAAAAGAGTGGCGGGTTTGCCCTTCCTTCACTATGTTGCAAGGTTTCCGCCCACCGCCGGAATTTGGCAAGCGGGTGCATGACAGGCCGCCAGCGGCACATGGACGCGCCGCCGAAGGCAGCCGACTCGGAAAGAGGCCAGCCATCCAGCGGAATGGCAGCGGTGGGCTCGTACCAGACAGGAAGGACAGATGCGGAAGATACCGAAGAAAATGCAGGACAAGTCGGAACTCGAAGTGGCGCGGCTCATCGCCCGGGCAGCCCTCGACAAAAAGGCCGAGGACGTGGTGATTCTCGACGTGCGCGGCCTGTGCTCGTTCGCCGACTATTTCGTGATCATGAGCGGCCGCTCCACCCGGCACGTGCAGGGTTTGGCGTCGGCGGTGGACGAGGCCCTCGGCCACAAACGGATCAAGCAGTCCTCCATCGAGGGTTTGAACGACGGCCTCTGGGTGCTGATCGACTATATCGGCGTGGTCGTCCACGTCTTCTACAAGGAAACCAGGGAATTCTACCAGCTGGAACGGTTGTGGCACGATGCGCCGCAGGTGGAACCGGCCGATGCGGTGCAGAGCGATGGTGCCTCCTAAGCCGCTCGTCCTGCTGATTCTCGACGGCTGGGGCATCGGCGGCGCAAACGAGGCCAACGCCGTGCATGTCGCCCGCACCCCGGCCATGGACCGATTGCTGCGGGAGTACCCGCACACCACCCTCGTCGCCCACAACGGCGCGGTCGGGCTGCCGGAGGGCCAGATGGGCAATTCCGAGGTGGGTCACCTCAACATCGGCGCCGGGCGGGTGGTGTACCAGGATTTCACCCGGATCAACCGCGCCATCGAAACCGGGGCCTTTGCCGCCAATCCCGTGCTGCAGACGGCGATGCGCACCGCCGCCGCCGACCGTCGCGCCGTCCATCTCCTCGGCCTGCTTTCCGACGGCGGCGTCCACAGCCATATCGATCATCTCGTCGCCCTGCTGGAAATGGCCGCGGACAACGGGGTGGAAAACGTTTACGTGCACGCCTTCATGGACGGCCGCGACACGCCGCCCGAAAGCGGCGGCGGCTACATGCGCCGGTTGCGGAACGCCATTGCCCGGATCGGCGTCGGCATGGTCGCGACGATCTGCGGCCGCTACTACATCATGGACCGCGACAACCGCTGGGAACGGGTGGAGCAGGGCTGGAAGGCGCTGGTGGACGGCGAGGGGATCCCCGCCGTCGATCCGGTGGCCGCCGTCGAGGCGGCCTACGGCCGGGGCGAAACCGACGAGTTCATCAAACCCATGGTGATGGTGGAAGGCGACGGCCGGCCGCTGGCCCGGGTGGAGGACGGCGACGTCATCGTCTCGTTCAATTTCAGGGCCGATCGGGCGCGGCAGTTCACCCGCGCCCTCACCGAACCGGAGTTCAACGGCTTCGTCCGCCGCCGCCGGCCGCGGCTGGGCGGATATGTCACCTTTACCGAATACGACCGCGGCTGGGCGTTTCCCGTCGCCTTTCCGCCGGCGGCCCTCGACCGTATCCTGGGCGAGGAGGTGAGCCGTGCCGGAATGACCCAGCTGCGCATCGCCGAGACCGAGAAGTACGCCCACGTCACCTATTTCTTCAACGGCGGCAGGGAGGAGCCCTATCCGGGCGAGGAGCGGGTGCTGATCCCGTCGCCGAAGGACGTCGCCACCTACGATCTCAAGCCGGAGATGAGTGCCGACGCCGTCACCGACGAGCTGCTGCGCAGGCTCGATGCGGACCGCCACGACCTGGTGGTGCTCAACTTCGCCAACGGCGACATGGTCGGCCATTCCGGCGACATGGCCGCGGCGGTTGCGGCCTGCGAGGCGGTGGACCGGTGCGTTGCGCGGGTGGTCGAGGCGGTGGCGGCCAGGGGCGGCGTCTCGCTGATCACCGCCGACCACGGTAACGCCGACGTGATGGTCGATCCGCAAACCGGCGAACGCTGCACCGCCCACACCCTGAATCCGGTGCCCTTCGTCCTCGTCGCCGATCGCTTCAAGTCCTGCCGACTGCGATCGGGCGGGGCGCTCAAGGACATCGCCCCCACCATCCTGTTTCTCCTCGGCCTGCCGGTGCCGGCGGAGATGGAAGGCGACAATCTGCTGGACTGCGGCGGAACCGAACCCCTTCACAACGAGGATTCATCATGCGCTACCTGAGCACCCGCGGCTCCATCGCGCCCATCCCCTTTTCCGAAACGGTGATGATGGGGTTGGCCACCGACGGCGGCCTGCTGCTGCCCGAACGGATCCCCACCGTCGACGGTGCCACCGTCGCCCGCTGGCGCAGCCTCTCCTACCAGGACCTGGCGGTGGAGGTCATCGCTCTTTTCGTCGACGACATCCCGGCCGCCGATCTCCGCGAGCTCGTCCACCGCTCCTACCGGGGGTTCACCCATCCGGAGATCGTGCCGCTGGTGGCGGCAGGCCCCGTCCACATCATGGAACTGTTCCACGGCCCGACCCTGGCATTCAAGGACATCGCCCTGCAGCTGCTCGGCAATCTCTTCGAATACCTGCTGGTGAAAAGCGGCGGCTGCATGAACATCCTGGGCGCCACCTCGGGCGATACCGGCAGCGCCGCCATCTACGGGGTGCGCGGCAAGGAGCGGATCAACATCTTCATCCTTCATCCCCACAAGCGGACCAGCCGGGTGCAGGAACTGCAGATGACCACGGTCACCGACCCCAACGTCTTCAACATCGCCATCCGCGGCACCTTCGACGACGGCCAGGCCATCGTCAAGGCGATCTTCAACGACGTGCCCTTCAAACAGAAGTACCAGCTGGGGGCGGTGAATTCGATCAACTGGGCGCGGATCGTCGCCCAGGTGGTCTATTACGTCCACGCCTGGCTCAGGGTCGCGCCGGAGGGCGGTTCCATCGACTGCTCGGTGCCCACCGGCAACTTCGGCGACATCTTCGCCGGCTACGTCGCCCGCCGGCTGCTGCCCGAGTGCGCCATCCGCCGGCTGGTCCTGGCCACCAACGCCAACGACCTGCTCAGCCGCTTCGTCAGGAACGGCGACTATTCGGTGGGCAGGGTGGTGCCGACCAGCAGCCCGTCCATGGACATTCAGGTGGCCTCCAATTTCGAACGCTACCTCTACTACCTCAACGGCGGCGACGCGGCCCTGACCCGCAGCCGGATGGAAGACTTCGCCGCCAGCGGCCGGATGCTCTTCTCCGCCGAACAGGTCGCCGCGGTGCAGCGGGATTTCGCCGCCGCGGCGGTGGACGAGGCCGCCACCATCGCCACCATTCGCGACTTTCACGCCGCCACCGGCTACCTGCTCGATCCGCATACCGCGGTGGGGGTGCGCGCCGGGTTCGACTGCCGTCAGGAAGGCGTTCCCATGGTCTGCCTGGCCACCGCCCATCCCGCCAAATTCGCCACGGCGGTACATGCCGCCATCGGCCGCGACCCGGAGCTGCCGCCGCCGCTGGCCGGTCTGGAAGGAAAGGAAAGCCGCTGCCGGATCCTCGATCCCGAGGTCGAACAGGTCAAGGCGTTCATCGCCGCCAACGCCTGCTGATTGCCGGGGCAACGTACCGCTGCCCCGCTATGGCCTGGGTTGGTTGCTGCGGCGCGTCACCGCCATAAGCGAAGCGACGAAGCGATCCGGAACGGCCATCCCCGCCCCCCTTTCCCTGCGCAACAGGCCAGGATGGTTTTTCAATCGACTAAAATGGCATGGGCGGCGCGCACCGGATGGGTGAAACCGTAGCGCGGACTGGATCGCCACGCTGCGCTCGCGATGCCCCCGGGGCGGTCTCTCCCTCCTCGTCTTTGCGAGAAGCGCAGCGACGAAGCAATCCAGTCGGAGCCGTCAGTCTGCCATCGGCATGGGCGGCATCCGCCTTTTTTCTCGTTGTCGTTGTCGTAATCGTAATCGCCAAACCCGGCGGGTTCCTCCATCGCCGGCGCCCGAACGGCCTGATCGACTAAGTTGGCCATGGGCGGCGCGCACCAGCTGAGTGCAACCGTAGCGCGGACTGGATCGCCGCGCTGCGCTCGCGATGACGCTGCCGGCACTCCATCGTCTTCGCGGGGAACAGCGTGACGAAGCGATCCGGAATCTGAAAAGAAAAAGCCCGCTGCGCGGTGAGCGCAGCGGGCTTTTTTCGTCGGTTGCGGTCAGGCAGCCCGGATCAGATCTTCAGGTCGTGCGGGTTGCTGTGGCAGGTCAGGCAGACCGGGAACTTCTGATGGATGGCCGGGCTGTGCGGCGCGTCGCCGTGGCAGCGGCTGCACGGCGGGATTTCGCCGTGGGTGGGATGGCACTTGGCGCAGGTGAGGGCGGAGTGCTTGGCCTTGCTCGCCTGCAGCATGGTGAAGATTTCACCGTGACAGCCGGCACACAGTTCCTTGGCCTGGTCCTCGGGATAGGAGATGGCCAGCGGCGTGTGCACCGGGTGGCACTTGAGACAGTCCGGGGTCTCCATGGCCACCATCGGGCTGTGCGACTGATGGCATTCGCTGCAGTCCGGGATGCGGCCGTGCACCTTGGAGTGGCACTCGGAGCAGCGGCGCTCGGTGTGCTTGCTGGGCTTGGCCACCAGTTCCTGAGCGACGGCGTCGTGGCACAGCTTGCAGTTGGGGAAGAGCTGTTCCGGATCGGGCAGGGAGGCCAGCGGCTGATGCGGGTTGCTGTGGCAGGTCAGACACTGGGTCACCGGCTCGGCGCTGCCGTGCGGCAGCTCATGGCACTGGCTGCACTTGGGCATGATCTCCGCATAGTTGTTCTTGAGCGGATTGTAGAGGTGGAACTTCTCGTGGCAGTCCCAGCAGGCGACCTTCTGGTGGCGGCCGCCGTTGTCCTTGAGCCAGCCGAAGTGGGCCTTGTGGCAACCGCCGCAGTCGGCGATGGTCAGCTCCTTCGGCTGGACGCTGTAGATGTTGTCGGCATTGTCCTGCGCTGCCGCCGTACCGGCCTGGAACAGCAGGAGCGCGGCGCCGAGGAATATCATCAGGCTGTTGCGGATCATTTTCTCAAATCTCCTCGTAGGTTGTCGCGGTTACGGCACGGGTGCTCATTTGACCAGCAGGTGCGGATCCATGTGGCAGTCGACGCAGTTGGGCATCCGCTGATGGATTTCCGTGCCATGGGGTTCGCCGTGGCACTGCTGGCACTTGGGCACGGTCGGATGCTGGCCGTTGTGGCAGTAAACGCAGAGCAGCTGGCCGTGCTTGGTCTTGGTCTTGCCGAGATTGGCGGCCACCTCGGTATGGCAGGCGCCGCAGTAGGCGACCGAGGTGTCTTCCGGCGGCAGGATGTCCAGCGGCTTGTGGGGGTCTCGGTGGCAGGTGAGACAGTTCTCCATGGTCTGGCCGGCGAGATGCGGCTGATGGCACTTGCTGCAGTCCGGGATTTTGCCGTGGGCGTCGTGGCAGAAGACGCAGGACTGCAGGGCGTGCTTGCTGGCGTTCTGCTCGATGGTGGCCAGCTGATCCGCGTGGCAGGTGCCGCACTGGCTCTTGGCGTCGGCGGGAAGCTGCAGGGAGGCGATGGGCATGTGCGGATTGGTATGGCAGCTCAGACAGTTGTCCAGCTTGAAATGGGTGACGGTTTCGTCGTTGTGGCAGCGGGAACACTGGGGAATGGTGTCGGTGCCCCAGGGCGGGTGCTCCACATGGCAGTCGAGGCAGGTGATTTCGGTCTGGTGCTTGCCGCCGTTGCCCGCGATTTCGGCAGGCTGCTGCTTGTGGCACTTGATGCAGTCGGTGGGCTGCAGGTGGACCTCTTCGGTTTGCGCCGCGCCGGTTCCGGCGAAGCACACAGCGGTTGCAGCGGCGACGACGGCCAATCGTACGACTGAAAAGACTTTCCTACCGTGTTGCATGTTGTTCGCACCTTGTTCTGATGATTGTTCCTTCCCCGAGCGATGACAGAAAAGGCAGGGTTGGCTGAC
>JBFLZZ010000050.1:0-29344 GCA_040755255.1 Thermodesulfobacteriota bacterium | reverse complement strand
CTCGGCGAGTTCGCGATCCTTGCCGCCCACGGCCAGCAGGCCGTCCACCGCCCGGGCCGCCGCTTCCTTCTGGTCCTCCTCGCGGGGCAGGGCGATGTTGCGCAGCAGGGACTGGACGATCCCCTTTCTCAGGAAGTCCCGACCGGGATCGCTCCGGTCGGCCAGGGTCCGGGCGAGATCGACGTCGTCGCCGCGCATGAAGGCGGCGCCCAGGCGCATGCCCTCGTGCACCTCGTCCTCCCGGTCCAGATCCGGAGCGCTGTCCAGGTCCATTTTCTTGAGCCGTTCCATGACCAGGTCCATGGTGCTTCTGATCTCCGCCATCGGGATGTCCTCCACAGGGTAGCTTGCGGGATGTTCCGGGTATTCGGCCGGGGCATCGGGGTCGAGGAAGGAAGGTGACTCGCGACCGATCACCGGGTAAGGGTCCACGCCCGGAAAAAGCGTTCCGTATGCGGCCGCCGGGCACGGCATACGGCGCGTTCGCCGATGGCCAGACAATAGAACATTTGCCGGGGCCGGACAAGTCGGCGGCGAAAAAAACTGGCGGCGATGCCGGAGCGGCGGGCGGCAAGCGTTCAAATGCCGCTGCCGGAACCCTCCCCGGTCCGGGAGGGGGACCTGAGTCCCCAGGGCAGCGCCAGGCCGAAGAGAACCACCGCGGCCAAGGCCGCGAGGTTGATGGCGTTGGCCGCCCGCTGGGTGGTCGACATGGCGAAGGGGAAGGGCCGGTACCGCAGGAACCGTTCGGCTGCCGGCCGCTGCGCCGCGGTGAAGTGATCGCCGGGCCGGCAGCGGTTCTCGTCCGGGTAGGTGTAGCATGCCGGATTCTTCAGATTGAGCAGATCGTTTTCGACGCTGAGAGCGGGGCCGGGATGCAGGCTCTGGAAGGGAAAGAATTCGAGGTTGAAGCCGAACATCGGCTCATAGCAGAGCAGCTGGGAAGCCCCGTGGGCGAGGGCGTCGTTGCGGTCGAGCAAGAGCGCGGGCCGGCCGTATCCATCGGTGGCGACGGCGATGTCGGCGATCTCCGGCGGGGCGCCGCGCTCCTTCGCCCCGGCGTAGGCGGCGAGGATGGGTGCCGGATCATACTCCTCGGCATGGTAGTAGGATCTGTCGGCAACGATATTCTGGCCGAGGAGCAGGGCCAGCCCGGCCAGTACCACGGCCTTGCGGTTGCGGCGCAGAAAGCCGGTCCGTTCCACCGCGAGCGCGGCGAGCAGGACGAGGAGGGGGAGGTGGATCGCGAACCAGCGCAGGTAGTTGCTGAGGACGTTGACGAAGGGGATCGACTTCAGCGTCTGGTTCCAGGCCGGGGTGTAGTAGTTGAGGGCGATGGGCAGGGCGAACACGAGCAGGCAGGCGGCGAGAACGACCGGGCGTCCGCGCCGCCGGGCGGCGCGGAGCAGCTGGGGGAGCCGCGGCAGCTTTGCGGCGGTGGCGATGGCGATGAGGAGGAAGGGCACCACCGAGAGGCCGTACTCGAACTCGTGGCGACCGAGTTGCCACTGAACGTTGACCAGATACCCGGCCGAATCGAGACCGGCGCCGCCCAGGGCGGTCATGCGGAGAAGGAGCAGCAGGAGCTTGCCCGGGCTGTCGACGCCGGGGAGGAGATAGCCGGTTCTCTGGAATTCGGAGAGGAAGGCGAAGGCGGCGGCGAGCTTGGCGGCGCACAGGCAGAGGGCCAGCAGTCCGGCCAGCAGCAGCCGCGCCGCAAAGACGGCGGGCGCCGGGGTCGCTTCGTCGCCGGCGAGGGAGCGGACCAGGGCCAGGAGGACGATGCCGAAAAGCGACGGCACGATGAGCTGGGCCATGCCGGACAGGAACATGTAGGCGAGGGCGAGGCCGGCGGCGACCGTGTTCCGGGCGCGCCGCCAGTGCCGCCCCTGGCCGCCGTGCTCTTGCAGCAGAAGGAAGGCGAGCAGCGGCACCAGCATGAATCCGTGAAACTCCAGGTGCCCGATGATGAAGCGGTAGGCGAACAGTCCGTTGAAGAGGAAGAGACCGCCGCCCAGGAGAGCGCTCCAGCGGCCGCAGCCGAAAACCCGCCGGAGCAGGAGATGGGTGCCCCAGAAGCCGGCGGCGGCGAAGAGCAGCAGGGTCAGCCGCAGGCTGGTGAGGGGATCGGTGACGAAGGTGAGGAACTGGGGAACGGAATAGAAGTAGGTGGCCGGGTTGGCGAGCAGCGGCACGCCGCCGCAGAAGGCGGGGCTGAACCAGGGCACGGCGAAGAGGCCGTTGTTCAGGAACCAGTAGTAGCCGTCCAGCAGCATGGGCAGGTTGTAGGCGTGGTCGTGGCCGAGCCACCCTTGTGCATTGGGGAAGAACCGGCTAAAGATGAGAAAATGGACGGCGACGAGTCCCCAGCCGAGGAGGAGGGGCGCTCGTTCGCCGGGCGGCGGGGCGGGCAGGGTGATTGCCTCCTTTTCCCCGGTTTCGAGCCGGACCCGCTTGTTTTTTCCGCGTTTTTTCATGACCGCAACCGACCCATGAAGGATTTTCCCCTATCGGAGCCCATACCCCGGCCGCCCGTCGCCCCTCTGATCAGCGTCGTGCTGCCCACCTACAACGAGAGGGGCAATATCGAACGCCTCATTCCCGCCCTCAGGCAATGTCTGCCCTGGCCGGCGGAATACATCGTCGTCGACGACGATTCCCCGGACGGCACCGCGGCGGCGGTGGCGGCGATGCGGGCAACCCACCCGGAGATCCGGCTGATCCGGCGGCGGGGCGAGCGCGGCCTGGTCAGCGCCATCCAGCGGGGCATCGACGAAAGCCGCGGGCGGATCGTCGTCTGGATGGACTGTGATTTCTCCCTGCCGCCGGCAACGGTGCCGGAGCTGGTCCGGCCGGTGCTGGAGGCGGGGATGGACGCGGCCATCGGCTCGCGCTATGTCGAGGGCGGCGGGGACGAGACCGGCCTGGCCAGGGGGCCGCTGGTCCTTCTCCAGAAGCTCGCCACCGGCCTGCTCAACCGTTTCACCCGTCTGGTGATGGGGGCGCCCTTTCACGACTGGACCAGCGGCTTCATCGCCATCCGCTCGGAGGTGATCCGCACCATACCCCTGCGCGGCGATTACGGCGAGTACTTCATCCTGCTGATGGCCGTTCTTCTCCGGGACGGCCGGCGCTGGGTCGAGGTTCCCTACCGGAACGTGCCGCGGCAAAGGGGCAGTTCGAAGACGGCGGACAGCTTTTTCGGTCTGCTGCGGCGGGGGGGGCGGTATCTGTTCCATGTCTATCTTGCCTGGCGGCTGAAATCAGGCCGCGGCGCCTGAATCGCCGCCGTGTTCCGCCCCTCGGGGAAAGAGGGCCGGGAAAAAGAGCAGCAGGAGCGTCGCAAGCCAGCCAGCCCCGCTGAGCAGCAGCCCGGCGGCCAGGGTCTGCGGCCGGTAGCGCATCACCACGGTGGAAGTTCCGGCCGGAACCGGCACCGCCCGGAACGCCCGGTTCACCTCGAAAATGGGCGCGGATTCCCCGTTTACCATCGCCTCCCAGCCGTGATAGAAGGTGTCGCTCACCACCAGCAGGCCCGACCGTTCGCTGGTCAGTTCGACGGTCAGGCTGTTGAGGCCGTCGGCAAGTCGGCTGATCCGGTGGTCGATGCGTCCCTCTCCCGCCCTTCCCTGGTATTTTTCCGCGCCGGCAAAGGTGTGCCGGTTGGCCAGCGCCACTTCCAGCGGGTCGAAAGGCAGATTGGCAAGGGCATGGACCACCGCCTGGTCGTCGGGATAGGTCTGCACCCTTCCCACCACGAAGGCGCGCGGATAGGCGGTTTCCTGGGCGTAGACGGCGGGAGGGGGGAATCCTTCCCCCTCGAAATAACCCTGCTGCAGGCCGGGGGTGATGATCGTCCGGCAGTGCATGAGCTGGAGGAGGAAGGCGCCCCGCTCCCGCGCCACCAGGTTCTTCTCGAAGAGCGACAGGACGGCGGCGAGATTGCGCAGCTTGAAGTCGCCCATGGGCTTGACGGCATGGGCCTTGTCGGCCATCGGCCAGCTCGATTCCATGCTGTCCCGCGCGAGGCGCAGGTTGGCCTCGTTGGTCTCGCCGTAGAAATACTGCTGACTGTCGAAGCGGTAGAAGCGTCCTTCCTGGTCGCCGCTGGTGAACAGCGGCAGATAGGCGCCGCGGTTGTTGAGGATGTCCATGGCGGAGGAAGGCAGGAGCGGCGCCGTGGTGACCGACAGGTCGGCGAAGAGCAGGGCCGCCATCGCCCAGGGGAGCAGGCGGCGCCAGGAAGGCCGCAGGAGGTACGCCTGCAGGACCAGGGTCGAGACGAGGGTGGCCGCCCCCAGTTTGAGGCAGTCCCGGGTCATCAGCGGCCAGGGGATGCGATGGGCGTAGCGGCCATCCACCGTGTCCAGGTGGAAGAATTCGAGCAGCAGCCATTTACCGAGCCGGCCGCCGTCCAGCAGGCAGGCAAAGGCGAAAAGGGCAAGGGTAAGCCAGGCGGCAAAGGGCCCCCAGAGCAGGAGCCGGTGGCCGGGGCCGGCCGTCGGGCTCGATTTGCCGAGCCGGTCGAAGGCGATGCCGGCCAGGCAGCATCCGGCGAAAACGGCGCACATCAGCGCCTTTGCCGGCCAACGGAACAGGCGCAGCGGCGGGATGACCTGCCAGAGCGCCTTGAAAAACGGGGTGTAGTGGCCCATGGCGTAGAGCAGAGAGACAGCCAGCAGGGTGAGGAGGAAGGGGGTGCGGAGCCGGGCAAGCGGGGGGATGGGGGGGGTGTCGGGCTCGGCGGGGGCTCGCCGCCGCCGGCAAAGAAACCAGACGGCGCCGGTCAGGCAGAGCAGCACCGGCAGGATGCCGATGTAGAGGTTGCCGAGCCAGAACTCGTAGCAGGACGGCGCCCAGTACTTGCCGAGATACCCCCTGCCGCCGTAGAGGAAAGGAAAGAAAACGCCCCAGAGCATGCCGGGATTGACCGAGGCCATGGCGGTGAGCGGGCGGGTGTCGGCGCGCAGCGAGTCCGGCACGATGTCGATGACCGGCAGGATCTGGGCGGCGGTGAGCAAAAAGGCGAGGGCCAGCATTCCCGTCAGCCCGGCAAGCGGCAGGAGGGAGCGTGCGGAAAAGCCCTTGCCCCCGCGGCAGGCGATGATCCAGCCGCAGGCAAGGAGGGTGATCGTGCCGCTGGTGAAGAGCAGCGCCTCGGGATAGCCGCCGAGGAGCTGCAGGGCAAGCGCCATGGCGACGAGGAGAAAACGGCGCAGGGTGGGGTCGAGCAGCCAGCGGCTGAACAGGGCGACCACCAGCGGATACCAGGCGTAGCTGCAGATGAAGGAGAAGAATTCGATCCGGGTGACGGTGTGGGTGGAGAAGGCGAAGGCGACCGCGGCCAGGAGGGCGCCGGCGGGAGATATGTCCCAGGTGCGGCAGCAGAGCCAGACCCCGGCGGCGGCGAGGAACAGGTGGAAGGTGACCGAAACCACGGTGGCGTTGGTGACCGGCAGCAGGAGGTGGAGAAGATTCAGGGGGTAGAAGACGGCGGACTCGATGTTGGAGAGAAAAGGCTCGCCGCAGCCGGTATAGGGGTTCCACAGGGGCAGGGTTCCCTGGAGCAGGTGCTCCTTGTAGAAGATCTGGCGGGCATGGAAGTCGAAGACCAGGTCGCGCAGCAGGAAGAAGCGGCCGGTGAAGAGGAAGCGGGCGAAGAAGAGAACCGCGAGCAGACCGAGCAGGAACAGCGGGAGGGTGCGGGCGAGGCGGGAAGGCGGGGCGGGGGGCTGCCGATGGCTTGTCGGGGTCATGGGGTATGGGCGCACATCACTTCCGCGCTGCGCGACGAGCGCGATAGGAAAAATTGTCGCATGTGGGGGAATGGGCCTGATGCCGCATCCGCCCGGCGGGGCGCGGTCTGCTCCGGTCAGTGTAAGGGGTGGGCGATGATTGTCAATAATAAATTGAGAATTCGGCGGCTTGCCGGTAGAATGAAAATCTGGCCGGGATGATGGAAATATTTTGGTGGTGGCGGTCCTTTGTCTGCTGACGCTGGTGGCGGTCATGATTGTTGTGTTGTCGACATTTGCCGGGGAGAGTTTCGTGTCTTTGTCTTGTTTGTGTGCTGATGATCGCAATCATCAATCGAACTGCGTTCGTTACCTTCTTGTTGATTCGTGAATATGCAGATTTCAATCTGGTTGGTTGAGTGGAACAGATAATCCATCAGGGCACATTGCTGGCCATCATCGTCCGCCGCGATTTTCAGCGGCAGGGCACCACCTTCTTCACCCCGGAGCATCTGTCCCAGCAGCTGGGATTTCTGCACCATCCTGCCGGACATGTCATCGAACCCCATGTCCATCTCCCGGCCTCCCGCGAGGTCCTCTTCACCCAGGAGGTGCTTTTTCTCCGCCGGGGAAGATTGCAGGTGGATTTCTACGACGCCGGCCAGCGGTACCTCCGGAGCGAGGTGCTGGAGGCGGGCGACGTCATTCTCCTCGCCGCCGGCGGCCACGGCTTCACGGTGCTGGAGGAGGTGGAGATGTTCGAGGTCAAGCAGGGGCCGTACGGGGGCGATGAGGAGAAACGGCGGTTCGTGCCCGGATCCGCCGAAGGGGCGGGCGGGGCAGGTCCGGAAGGAGGAAGCCCGTGCGGGTCCCGGTAAACCGGCCGCTGCTGGATGGCAACGAGGCGGCCTATCTGGCCGAATGCGTCGCGGGCGGCTGGATCTCCGGCGAGGGTCCCTTCGTGGAGCGGCTGGAGCGCGAGTTCGCCGCCCGTTGCGGCCGCCGCTACGGGATCGCGGTGTCGAGCGGCAGCGGCGCCCTGGATATCGCCGTCGCCGCCCTCGGTATCGGCCCGGGCGACGAGGTGATCCTGCCTTCCTTCACCATCATCTCCTGCGCCCTTGCGGTGGTGCGGGCCGGCGCCACGCCGGTGGCGGTGGACTGCGATGCGGCCCACTGGAACATGGCGGCCGCCGAGGTCGAAAAGGCCATCACTCCCCGCACCAGGGCGATCATGGCGGTGCATATCTACGGACTTGCCGTCGACATGAACGCCATCCAGACCCTTGCCGCCCGCCACCGCCTGCCCGTCATCGAGGACGCGGCCCAGGCCATCGGCCAGACCGTGGCGGGCAAACCCTGCGGCGGGTTCGGGGCGGTGAGCGCATTCAGCTTCTATCCCAACAAGAACCTCACCACCGGCGAGGGCGGCATGCTGCTCACCGACGATCCGCATCTGGCCGGGCGGTGCCGCAGTCTGCGCAACCTCTGCTTTCAGGAGGGCAGGCGCTTCGTCCACGAGGAACTCGGCTGGAACTACCGGATGAGCAACCTGCAGGCCGCCCTGGGCTGCGCTCAGCTGGAACGCCTCGACGCGCATCTGGAGAGAAAGCGGCGGATCGGCGCCCTGTACGGCGAACTGCTCGCCGGCGTGCCGGTGCAGTTGCCCCGGGAGCGGACGCCCTGGACCGAGAACCTCTACTGGGCCTACGGCATCGTCCTGCCCGAAGAATCCCGTCTTGACCGGGATGAGTTGATGACCGCCCTTTTCGGGCTCGGCATCGGCTCGCGGCCGTTTTTCTGGCCCATGCACCAGCAGCCGGTGTTCCGCGCCATGGGGCTGTTTGCCGGCGCGAGCCTGCCGGTCGCCGAGATGCTCGGCCGTCGCGGCCTGTACCTGCCGAGCGGCCTCGGCATCTCCGACCCGGAAATCGTCCATGTCGCCGAAACGGTGCGGAGGCTGATGGGATGACGGCGGTGTTCGGCGCCTACGCGGACTATTACGACGCGCTCAATGCCGGCAAGGATTACGAGGCCGAAGCCGAACGCGCCCTCGAGCTGGCCGCAGGGCACGCGGGCCACCCCTGCCGCGAGATTCTCGACCTCGGCTGCGGCACCGGCGGCCATGTCTGGCCCCTGGCCCGGCGCGGCTGCCGGGTGACCGGGGTGGACCGGTCCGCCCCGATGCTGGCCGTCGCCGCGGGCAAGGCCCTCGACCGGGCGGCGGCACCGCCCGTCTTTCACCGGGGGGACATCACCTCACTGCGGCTCGGCAGCCGTTTCGATCTGGTGCTCTCGCTTTTCCACGTGCTCAGCTACCAGATCACCGACACGGATCTCCGTGGCGTGTTCGCCACCGCCGCCGCCCATCTGCGGCCGGGGGGGCTGTTCCTGTTCGACTTCTGGTACGGGCCGGCGGTGCTGCATCTGCGGCCGGCGGTGCGGAGCAGGGAAGCGGTGCTGGCCGACGCCCTCGTGCGGCGGACGGCGCGGCCGACAGTGCTGGCGGGAGGCCATGTCGTCGCGGTCGAGTTCACCCTGGAGGTTTTCGGCAGGGAGGATGGCCGACTGCGCCGCCGACTGCGGGAAACCCACCAGTTGCGCCCTCTGTTCGTCCCGGAAATCGAGGGACTGCTGGAAGGGGTCGGGATGAAGGCCCTGGCGATGACCGAATGGCCGACAGGGGGGCCGCCCGGCGAGGAGACCTGGAGCGTCTGCTGCCTCGCCCGCAGGGAGAGATGAAGAAGAAACGCCGCCAACATGTGGTGCGGCCGGTGGCTGGTCCGGAAAAGGCGCCGCCGCTCCCGCCGTCTGCCGCGCCGCCGTCTCCTTCCGGCCCGGCGGTGGCGCAACGGTTCGTCCGGCAGGCACCATCGCTCCTCGTGCTGCTGGCGGTGGCGGCGGTGTTCGCCCCGATCTGCGGCCATGATTTCGTCAATTACGACGACAACATCAACGTCTACGCCAACGGGCTGATCCTGCGCGGTTCAGTGGCCGATCTCCTCGCCTTCTGGACCGGGCCGCACGAGGGGCTGTACATCCCGGTCACCTACAGCCTGTGGTGGCTGCTCGCCCGGCTGGGCGAGGCCGGCGGCGGTCCCGATCCCCGCCTGTTCCACGCGGCCGGACTGCTGCTGCATCTGGCCGCGACGTACATCGTGTTTCTGCTCTGCCGCAGGCTGGTGGGCCGGGACTGGCCGGCGGCGGCCGGGGCGCTGCTGTTCGGTCTGCACCCGGTCCAGGTGGAACCGGTCGCCTGGGTGACCGGGACCAAGGACGTGCTCGCCGGTTTTTTCGCCCTGGCCGCCCTCCATTGCCACCTCCGCGCGGCCGATGCCGGCGCGGGACCGGCGCGCTGGCGGCGGCAGTCCCTGGCCCTCGTCTGTTATCTCCTCGCCGTGCTCGCCAAACCGACCAGCATCGCGATCCTCGCGGCCCCCCCCCTGCTGGGCGTGGTCTTTCTCGGCAAAACGCCGCGCCGTTCCCTTGTCGAGGTGGCGCCCTGGCTCGCCGTCGCGCTGCCCCTGATATGGATCACCACCTCCGTCACCGGGGCGGAGCTGCAGTACTTCGTCCCGCCGCCATGGTGGCAGCGGGCGCTCATCGCCGGCGACGCCCTGGCCTTCTATGCCGGCAAGCTGCTCCTGCCGCTGCAACTGGGTCCGGATTACGGACGGACGCCGGCCTTGCTGGCGGCGAAGCCCTCGTTCCTGCTCACCGGCATCCTGCCGTGGCTCTGCGCCGCCATCGTCTTCTGGAAACTGCGGGGCAGCCGGCCAGCAGGGGGGCTGCTGCTCTTTTTGCTCCTGCTGCTGCCGGTGTCGGGCTTCATCCCTTTTCCCCACCAGGACATTTCCACGGTGGCCGACCGCTATCTCTATCTGCCGCTCTTCGGCCTCGGCCTCGCCGCCGGCGCAATTCTCGTCCGGGCGGGCAAGGGCGGGGCCTGGGCCGCCGGGCTGATTCTCGCCGCGCTGGCGGTGCGGAGCGCGCTCCTGGTGCCGGTCTGGCAGGACGCCGCCAGTTTCAACGCCCATGCCCTGCAGGTGAATCCGGACAGCTGGATCGCCCACAACAACCTGGGGGGGCTCTATTATCAGCAGGGGAAGCTCGAGCTGGCCGAGCAGGAGGTGGATGCATCGCTGCGGGTCAATCCGGACTATCATCTCGCCCGGCGGAACAAGGGCCGGCTGCTGGAGGAAACCGGCAGGATCGCGGAGGCGATCGGCCAATACCGGCAGGTGGTGCGACTCCGGCCCGACGATGCCGCCGGCTATTTCGCCCTCGGCCGGCTGCTGGTCGGTACGGGTGATCTGGAGGGTGCCGAGGCGAATTTTCGCCGGGCGGCGGCGCTGGCGCCCGACGATGCCGAGGTGCGCGGCAACCTGGGCGGGGTTCTCTACGGCCGGGGTCGATTCGCGGAGGCGGCGGCGGAGTTCGCCGCCGCCGTCCGGCTCGATCCGGAGTCGGCCAACGGCCGGAACGCCCTTGGTGCCGCCCTCCTGCGCAGCGGCCGGCCGGCGGAGGCGATTTCCCATTTCGAGCAGGCCTTGCGACTGGAGCCGGGCTTCCCCGGGGTGGGGGAACTGCTCGAAGAGGCGAAGGCCGCGGCCGGCAGGGAGTGAGGGAAATGAAGCCGGACACCATGCGGACCATCGATCGGCTGGCGGGGATTCCGCTCACCTTCCTGGCGACCCTGCTGCTGCGGCTGGCCAAGGCGATGGGGCGCGGCCGCGGATGGTCGCCGCGGCCGGCCCGCATCCTGTTCATCGAGCTTTCCGAAATGGGCAGCACCATCCTCGCCGACCCGGCCATGCGCAAGGCGCGCGATCGTTTCGGCGCCGATCTCTTCTTCGTCATCTTCCGCGGCAACGCGGAAAGTCTCCAGCTGCTGGGCACGGTGCCGGCGGCGAACGTTTTCGTCATCGACCCGGCCGGGATCCTCACCCTCTGCCGCGACGTGGTCCGGTTTTCGATCTGGGCGCGGCGGATGCGGATCGATACCGCCATCGATCTGGAACTGTTTTCACGGTTTTCCGCCCTGCTTTCCCTGCTGAGCGGCGCCGGGCTGCGGGCCGGGTTTCACCGCTTTTACGGCGAGGGACTCTACCGGGGCGATCTGCTGACCCACCGGGTCGCCTACAACCCCCACCAGCATATCGCCAAGAATTTTCTGGCGCTGGTCAACGCCCTGCTCGCGCCGCAGAGGGAGATTCCCTACTCCAAGACGGTGATCGACGACGCCGAACTCACCCTGCCGCAGGTGCAGCGCAGCGGGGCGGAACTCGACGGGGTGCGGGAGGTGATCCGCAGCCTCCATCCCGGCTGGGACCCCTTCGGCGACCGGCTGGTCCTGATCAACCCCAACTCCAGCGAAATGCTGCCCCACCGCCGCTGGCCGGCCGACCGGTTCGTGCAGCTGATGCGCCTGCTGCTGGAGAACTATCCCGACGTGCTGCTGGTGATTACCGGCGCGCCCGGGGAGGAGGCGGATTCGCGGCGGATCGCCGCGGAAATTCCGGGGGAGCGCTGCGTCGATCTGACCGGCCGGCTCGACATCGCCCAGCTGCCCGCCCTCTATCTCCTCGCCAGTCTGCTCGTCACCAACGATTCGGGGCCGGCCCACTTCGCGGCGGTGACGCCGCTGCCGACCGTCGTCCTCTTCGGCCCCGAGACCCCGGCGCTCTACGGGTCACTGGGCAATGCCCGCTTCGTTCGCGCGAATCTTGCCTGTTCGCCCTGCGTTTCCGCCTTCAACCATCGCCGCAGCGCCTGCGACGACAACGTCTGCATGCAGGCGATCACCCCGGAAATGGTCATGCGGGAGGTCAGAGAGGTACTGGACAACCACCCCTGAAATCGCCGGCGACCGTGGGGGTGGCGGTGGGGCAGGTGGCGCGGGCTACAGCAGGGCCTGCAGTTCCGCTTTCAGCAGATGGCGGCCATGGGCGGAAAGGTGGCGGAGGATGGTGCGCGCCGCCTCGTCGCCGCGGTTGTTGCGGGCGAATTCGGCTGTTTCCGCCACCCAGCGGTCCTCGACGGCGAGGCCCGGTTCGGACTTCTGCAGGATCTTGAACAGGCCGTTGATCGTCCGGTAGGACAGATCGCCGCCGGTGATGGCCTTGGCGAAGTAGTCGGCCGCCTGCTGCATCTCTCCGATTTTGTAATAAGTTTCGGCGAGGCGGATGTAGAGGAAGGTGTTGCCGTTGATCAGGGTCAGGGCCTTTTTCCAGGCGTCGATGGCTTCGGAGAACAAGCCCAGGCCGCTGAAAGCATCTCCCAGGCCGGTGAAGACGAATTCGTCGTCGGTGAAACGGTGGGCCAGCTCGGCAAAGATGGTATGGGCCTTTTCGTAGTCGCCGCGTTCGATGTAGAGGCTGGCGAGGCCGGTCTGGATGTACTTGTTTTCCGGCTGGGTCGCCAGGGTAAGCAGGTAGAGGCGTTCGGCGAGCAGATCCTTGCCCTGCTTGCGGTAGATGTCGGCGCGCCGGCACAAGGGGGCGAGGTCGCCGCCGCTGGAGTCGATGGCCTGTTTCCAGAAGGCGGCGGCGCCTTCGAGGGATTCCCGCTGCACCTCGACATCGGCGAGGCCGAGCAGGGCGTAGACATAGTTCCTTTCCACCTCGAGCGCCTTGCGGTACACTTCCACCGCCTTGTCGTGGGAGCCGGTCTGCTTGTAGGCGTCACCGAGGCGGGCGAGCACCGCCGCGTTGTCGGGATGGTACATGTTGTAGGTTTCCCATACCTGAATTGACTGTTCGGTCTGGCGCATGCCGCGGAAGCTGTCGGCGAGACCGCGCAGGGCGTAAGGGTTGTAGGGGTCGAATTCGAGGGCGCCCTGGTAGGAGCGGACCGCATCCTCGTAGCGTTCCGTCCGGCGGTAGGCATCGCCGAGACGGGTGAGGACCTGGACGTTGGCGGGCTGCAGCTTGAGCAGCTCCTTCCAGCTGGCGATGGCGTCATCGGTGCGGCCCATGCCGCGGCTGCAGTCTCCCAGGCCGAGCAGGGCGTAGGGATTGGCATGGTCGATGTCCAGCACCCGCCGGTAACACTGGACGCCCTCCTGGTACTCGCCCTGCTTGCGGCAGCAGTCGCCGAACCCCACCATGGCGTAGGTGTTCTGGCCGTCGAGTTCCAGCGCTTCCTTGAATTTTCGCTTGGCGGAGGCGCAGTCGCCCCGCCGGAAGAAGTGGCGACCCTCCTTGACGAGCTGGATGACCGTGCCGATGGTGGAGGCCTTGTGGCCGGTTTCCTGCGGATTCTGCTGATTTTTGGCGGGATTCATGGTGCTTTTTGCTTTGCGTTTTTCGTTACTCTTCGGTAAGGTGCGCGATAGGTAGTTGTACGGAGTGTCGGGCGGGTTCCGGCTGCGGCTCCGAAGTTATTGTATATCATCATCTCATCGGAAAAAAAGAAAAAAGAGCCGCCCGACCTCGCGGCCGGCAGCTGCTGCCGGGGATGGAGGAAGAGAGAGAACGACATGTGGCCCCTGCGTCTCTACAGAACCTCCACCGGCAAGAAGGTGGTGATGGCCTTGACCGGAGGCGGCCTGGTTCTCTTCGCCTTCGTCCACATGCTGGGCAACGCCACCGCCCTGCTGGGCAGGGAGGCCTTTCTGGCCTACGCCGACCGCCTGCATTCCCTCGGCCCGGTCATTCCGCTGCTGGAAGCCGGCCTGCTGCTGCTGTTCTTCCTCCACGTCTTCACCGGCGTGGTTCTCTACCTGGAGAATCTGCGCGCCCGACCGGAGCGGTATGTCGCCTGCAGCGGCGCCGGGGTGAGCTGGCCGGCCCGGCTGATGCCCTACACCGGCGCGGCGACCCTGGTGTTCCTCATCGTCCATCTCGCCAATTTTCATTTCGCCGGTGGCGGGAAGCCGGCGGCCGACCTGGTCCGCGACCTTCTTTCCCGGCCCGGCTTCGCCCTGTTCTACATGGCTGCGGTGGCCGCCCTCGGCGTGCATTTGTGGCACGGCGTCTGGAGTCTGTGCCAGAGCCTGGGGATCAGTCACCGCAAATACGACCGCGGTATCGAAAAGGGGGCGCAGGGCATGGCCGCCATCATCACCGCGGTGTTTTTCCTCATCCCGGTGCTTGCCCTCTGCCTGCGGGGATTTCTGCAATGATTCCGAAGAAGCGCGCCGATCATGAATCTTGATCCGAAGATACCGGCCGGGCCGCTTGCCGAAAAATGGGACCGGTACCGTTTCGACCGCAGACTGGTCAACCCGGCCAACAAGCGGAAGTACCGGATCATCGTCGTCGGCACCGGGCTGGCCGGCGCCTCGGCCGCCGCCAGTCTCGCCGAACTCGGCTACCAGGTCACTTCCTTCTGCATCCAGGACAGCCCGCGCCGGGCGCATTCCATCGCCGCCCAGGGCGGGATCAACGCCGCCAAAAACTACCAGAACGACGGCGACTCGGTGTTCCGCCTGTTCTACGACACGATCAAGGGCGGCGACTTCCGCGCCCGCGAGGCCAACGTCTACCGGCTCGCCCAGATTTCCACCGCCATCATCGACCAGTGCGTCGCCCAGGGGGTGCCGTTCGCCCGCGAATACGGCGGTCTGCTCGCCAACCGCTCCTTCGGCGGCGCCCAGGTGTCGCGCACCTTCTACGCCCGCGGTCAGACCGGCCAGCAGCTGCTGCTGGGCGCCTACGGTGCCATGATGCGGCAGGTGCAGCTCGGCAGGGTCACCCTGCTGCCCCGCCGGGAGATGCTCGATCTGGTGCTGGTCGACGGACGGGCGCGGGGCATCCTCGCCCGCCGCCTCACCGACGGTGAGATCGAGCGTCACCTGGCCGATGCGGTGGTGCTGGCCACCGGCGGTTACGGCAACGTTTATTTCCTCTCCACCAACGCCATGGCCTCCAACGTCACCGCGGCCTGGCGGGCCCACCGGCGCGGCGCCGGCTTCGCCAATCCCTGCTTCGTCCAGATCCATCCGACCTGTATTCCGGTGCACGGCAGCTACCAGTCCAAGCTCACCCTGATGAGCGAAAGCCTGCGCAACGACGGCCGGGTCTGGGTGCCGAAGACCCCCGGCGACCGGCGGCCGCCGGCCGAAATCCCGGAAGAGGAGCGTGACTATTACCTGGAGCGCAAGTACCCCAGTTTCGGCAACCTGGTGCCCCGCGACGTCGCCTCGCGCAACGCCAAGGAGCAGTGCGACCAGGGCAAGGGGGTGGGGGAGACCGGGCTGGCGGTGTATCTCGATTTCGGCGAGGCCATCCGCCGCGACGGCGCCCAGACGGTGTCCCGCAAGTACGGCAACCTGTTCCACATGTACGAAAAGATCACCGCCGAGAACCCGATGCAGGTGCCGATGACGATCTATCCGGCGGTGCACTACACCATGGGCGGCCTGTGGGTCGATTACGAGCTGATGAGCACGGTGCCCGGCCTGTTCGTCCTCGGCGAGGCCAATTTTTCCGACCACGGCGCCAACCGCCTCGGCGCCTCCGCCCTGATGCAGGGCCTCGCCGACGGCTATTTCGTCCTGCCCGCCACCATCGGCGGCTATCTCGCCGGAGGCGGCTTCGCCGGGATCACCACCGGTCACGCGGCCTTCCGGGAGAGCGAGGAGGAGGCGGCCTCCCGTCTCGGCCGGCTGCTCGCCGTCCGGGGCAAACGGACGGTGGACGATTTTCACCGTCAGCTCGGCCTGCTTCTCTGGGATTGCTGCGGCATGGCGAGAAACGAGCAGGGGCTGCGACATGCCCTGGCGAAGATCCCGGAGATCCGCGAGGAGTTCTGGGGCAACGTCGTCGTTCCCGGCGCGGCCGCCGATCTCAACCAGTCCCTGGAGCGGGCCGGCCGCCTCGCCGATTTCCTCGAGTTCGCCGAGGTGCTGGTCCGGGACGCCCTTGCCCGCACCGAATCCTGCGGCTGCCATTTCCGCGAGGAATCGCAGACCGCCGAGCACGAGGCGAGGCGCGACGACGAGCGGTTCAGCCATGTGGCGGTGTGGGAATACCGCGGCGAGGATGGCGAGCCCCGGCGCCATCAGGAAGAGCTGACCTTCGAAAATGTGACGCCGTCCCGGCGCAGCTACAAGTGAAAGCGGTGCAGCCGCTTCCGGATCGACTTCCATGAACGAGAACAGGAAGATTTCCCTCATCCTCAAGATCTGGCGGCAGGCGGGCCCCGATGCCGCCGGCCGTTTCGAGACCTACCCGACCGGCCCCCTGTCCACCGACATGTCCTTTCTGGAAATGCTGGACGTGCTCAACGAAAGGCTGACCCTGGAAGGCCGCGAGCCGGTAGCCTTCGATCACGACTGCCGGGAGGGGATCTGCGGTATGTGCGGGGCGGTGGTCAACGGTCAGGCCCACGGGCCGGAGAAGAAGACCACCCTCTGCCAGTTGCACCTGCGCCATTTCCGGGACGGGGAAACCCTGGTCGTCGAGCCGTTCCGCGCCCGGGCCTTCCCCATCCTCCGCGATCTGGTGGTGGACCGTTCCGCCTTCGACCGGATCATCCAGGCCGGCGGCTATGTGTCGGTGAACACCGGCGGCGCCCCGGACGGCAATGTCATCCCGATTCCGGCGGAAATCGCCGAGCAGGCGCTGGACGCCGCCGAGTGCATCGGCTGCGGCGCCTGCGTCGCCGCCTGCCCCAACGCCGCCGCCATGCTGTTTGCCGGCGCCAAGATCTCCCACCTCGCCCTTCTGCCCCAGGGGCATCCGGAACGCTCCCGGCGGGCTCTCGGACTGGTGGCCGTCATGGCGGAGCTCGGTTTCGGCAACTGCAGCAACGAGCGCCTCTGCGAAGCCGCCTGCCCCAAGGGTATCTCCATTCGTAACATCGCCCGGATGAACCGCGAATTCATCCGCGCCGCCCTGCTCTCCGACGAAATGCCCTGATCCCCTGTCCCGCTCGGACCGATCATCTCCTTGACATCGTCGTGGGGCCGGTGTAGGGGAAACTCTGCTTCCACAACCACACATACCCGTCAGGAGGAAAACGAGATGACCCGATGCAGCGAGGTCAGGCAACAGTTGCAGTCCACCCCCCGGTACTGGCTGATAACCGGCGTGGCCGGCTTCATCGGCTCCAATCTGCTGGAGACCCTGCTCCGGCTCGGTCAGCGGGTGGTGGGGCTCGATAATTTTTCCACCGGCTTTCGGAAGAACCTGGAGGAAGTCCGGTCACAGGTGTCTGCCGACCAGTGGGGGAGGTTCACCCTCATCGAAGGGGACATCCGCTCCCTCGACACCTGTCGGGGGGCGTGCGCCGGGGTCGACTACGTTCTGCACCAGGCCGCGCTCGGTTCGGTGCCCCGCTCGGTGAACGACCCGATCACCACCAACGAGAACAACATCACCGGCTTTCTCAACATGCTGGTGGCGGCCCGCGATGCCGGCGTCACCCGTTTCGTCTATGCCGCCTCCAGTTCCACCTACGGCGACCATCCCGGCCTGCCCAAGGTCGAGGACGTAATCGGCCGTCCCCTGTCCCCCTACGCGGTCACCAAGTACGTCAACGAACTCTACGCCGACGTCTTCGGCCGCGCCTATGGCCTTCCCACCATCGGCCTGCGCTACTTCAACATCTTCGGGCCGCGCCAGGATCCGTCCGGGGCCTATGCCGCGGTCATTCCCCTGTGGTTCGCCGGCCTGCTGGCGGGCAAAGTCTGCCATATCAACGGCGACGGCGACACCAGCCGGGATTTCTGCTACATCGACAACTGCGTGCAGGCCAACCTGCTCGCCGCGACAGCAGAGGCGGAAGCGGTGAACCAGGTGTACAACGTCGCCTTTGGCGAGCGCACCACCCTGAAGGAGCTGTTTTTTTTGATCCGCGACTTGGTCGCCCGGCAGAATCCCGGGGCCGGAGAGGCGGAACCTTCCTATCGGGATTTTCGGGCCGGCGACGTCAGGCATTCCCTCGCCGACATCGGCAAGGCGCGGGCCCTGCTCGGCTATGCCCCGGAATTCTCGGTGCGGGCAGGGTTGGAGAAGGCGGCGGCCTGGTACATGAAGTGAGGGTTGACGGCAGGGCCGTGAATATCGATCAGGTTAGCGTATTGATTACGATTACAGTGAGATAGGCGACCCTGGCCGCCGTATTTGCGCTTGGTAATGGGTGACGATTTGCTGCTTTGCCAATTTTTGGTTGACACGACCATGAGCTTTCTATAGCATTCACCGTTGATGGAGGGGTTCATCTTTATTGTGGCAACATGCCTGCAACAAACACAAAAGGAGGAACCAGTGAAAGGAAAATCCATGGCGTTGATCAGTGCTGCCGCGCTGCTGCTCTCATCCGGGGCGGGTTTTTGCGGCGAATCGTCGGTGGAACTTGGCAAGAAACTTTTCAATGACCCCACTCTCGGCGGCTCAACCAACGACAAGAGCTGCAACAGCTGCCATGCCGACGGCAAGGGGTTGGAGAAGGCCGGAGCCAAGGACAATCTCTCGGAGATCATCAATCAGTGCGTCACCGGCCCGCTCGGCGGGCAGAAGATCGACGGCCGTACCGTCGAGATGCGTTCTCTGAAGATGTACATCCAGAGTCTGGGCAAAGGCGAGTGATCGCTCTCGCCGACAGGTAAAAAAACGGCGCGGTCCCTGCTGGGCCGCGCCGTTTTTTTTAGAATTGGTGGGAGGATCGCAAAGAAGGCGAGGCCTGGATCGCCGCGCTTCGCTCGCGACGACGGCGGGCCCCCCGTCTTCGCGGGGAACAAAGTGACGAAACGATCCAGGACGGCAACCCGACTTACCCCGGATGTTCTTCAATGGTTGGAAGGGCAGTTCAATCCTTTTTCCCTAGTTTCTCGAACAGTTCCCTGGCGATTTCCTGCCCCTTGGCGATCTGCTCCGCGGTCATGTCTTCCATGACGGCGTCCCTGTTGGTGGCGGCGACTTCATCCCCGTTGGCGGCGGCAACACTCAGCCAGGCATAGGCCTGCACGTAGTTCTGCGGCACGCCCTGGCCATGGTAATGAAGCGTCCCCAGGTTGCTCTGTGCATCGGCGTATCCCTGCAGCGCCGCCTTCGTGTACCACTTGAGCGCCTCCCGGTAATCCTGAGCCGTGCCGCGGCCCTTGTGGTACATGAAACCGAGATTGTACTGCGCCGGCGCGAACCCCCGTTCCGCCGACCTGGTGTACCAGTGCACCGCCTCCCGGTCGTCCTGAGGGACGCCATGCCCGTTGGCATACAGGACGCCAAGGGCGTACTGGGCCTGCGCGTATCCCTGCGCCGCGGATTTTCGGTACCATCGCAGGGCCTCGGCGTAATCCTGCGGCGCGTCCCTGCCGGTGTCGAACATCAGCCCCAGGCTGAACTGTACTTCCGCATCGCCGTAGTCGACGCCGGCGAGGGGGACGTCGAGGATCTGGTCCGCCGTCGCATTTCCGGCAAAAAGCAACAAAAAGACGAGGGGATAGAGCCATTTCTGGTGGGTGGTCATGCGCTTTCTCCTGCTGTGCCGGGAGTCCGGCGGCAGTCTTGCGGCCGGCACCAGCCGCCGGCTCACCGGACCGGGATGTTTTTCTCCCGCAAGTGGGTCTTGACCGCGCTGATCGGCACCTCGCGGCGGTGAAAGATGCCGGCGGCCAGGGCGGCGTCGGCGTTGGTCTTGTCGAACACCTCGGAAAAGTGTTCCGGGCAGCCCGCCCCGGAGGAGGCGATCACCGGGATGGTCACTGCCTGCTTCACCATGGCGATCAGTTCGAGATCGAAGCCCGAGTTGGTGCCGTCCTTGTCGATGCAGTTCAAGAGAATCTCGCCGGCGCCCAGCATCTCGCAGGTCTGGGCCAGCTGCACCGCGTCCACGTCGCGCCCTTCGCGCCCCCCCTTCACCGTGCACTGGTACCAGCAGTACCGTTCGCCTTCAGGGCCGGGAAAGGCGGTTTCGATGGTGTGGTGGCCGGTGGCGGCGGGCGAGTCCACATAGACCCGTCTCGGGTCGATGGAGATGACCACCGCCTGGTTGCCGTAAACGTGGGATATCTGCTCGATGGAGCTGGTGCCGGTCTTTTTGCCGGTGGCCAGATACTGTTCGACGATGTGCACCGCGTCGCTGCCGATGGAGATTTTGTCCGCCCCGGAGCGGAAGTATTCCGATGCCACTTCCAGGGCGGTGTAGCGGCGGCCGGCCGCGTCGGTGAACTCGCGGATGCCGCCGCCGATGGTCAGCGGCACGAAGACGTTTTCCGAGGTCCGCCGCAACACCTCCAGCATGGGCTGGTCCTCCAGGGGAAAGTCCCGAAAGGCGGTGATGTTGAGGAAGGTAATCTCGTCCGCCCCCTCTTCGTAGTACCGTCCCGCCAGTTCCACCGGCTTGCCGAGATTGCGCACCTCCCCCTTGTCCCGCACGTCGTACTGGTCGCCCTTGGTCACCACCAGGTCGCCCTGGTCGTTGGTGCGGACATCGAGGCAGGCGATGACCCTTTTTGCCAGGGTTGTTTTCCGCGTGGTCCCCTCCGGGCGGATTTCGCAGGGGCGCGCGTCTCCGGCCAGGAAGTTGCGCAGCAGGTCGAGACCGGCCTGGCCGCTTTTTTCCGGGTGGAACTGCACTGCGGCGATCCGTCCCTGCTGGACGCCGCTGATGAAATCGTCGCCGTAGGTGGTGGTGGTCAGGATGCCGCTGCGGTTGGCCTCTTCGGCCACCGCCCGGTAGGAGTGGACGAAATAGAACCGTTCGTTCCGATATCCGGAAAAAAGCGGAGAAGGTTTCCGGATATCGATCTCGTTCCAGCCGATGTGCGGCACCGAAAGCGAGGTGGTCTCGAAGCGGCGGACCATGCCCCTGATGATGCCGAGTCCGGCCACCCCCGGGGATTCCTCGCTGCCCTCGAACAATGTCTGCAGACCGAGACAGATGCCGAGAAAGGGCCGGTCGTCGCCCAGGTAGCGGAGCAGGGGGGCAAGGTAGCCTTTCCGTCGCAGCATCTCCATGGCGCTGCCGAAGCTGCCCACCCCGGGAAAGATGAGTCGTTCTGCGCGTAAAATATCTTCGGGTGTAGCAACATCTTTAATGTCGTAACCAAGTTTTTTGACGGCGTTGCGGACGCTGCGGACGTTGCCGGCGCCGTAGTCGAGGAGGGTGATCATTGTCGGTGTTCCGCGTCAGGGTGTGGGTGCGAATGAGGGCCCCGCGGGGGCCGGATTCCATGGCGGAGAAAATACCACATCCTCCGGGGATTTGCCGGAAAAAGCTGCGGCGGTGTTGGGGCGCGGGGGAACTTGTTCGCCGGAACGAAAAAAGCCAACGCCCCTGCGCGGCGCAGGGGCGTTGGCTGAAAGGTGCGGGGTGTCCCGGATCAGCGTGCCGCGGTGAGGATCCTGATCTCGGGGGTGGGCAGCGGCCAGTTCACCGTGACGCTTGCCGTGCCGGTGCTCGCCAGGCCGCCCTTGTCGGTGATCGTGATTTCGAAGACCAGCGGCGTGCCGCGGGGGCCGGTGGCCGGCGCGGTGAAGGTCGGGGTCAGGGTGTTGGCCGCGCCCAGCTGCACCGTCGGGCCGGCGATCTGTTTCCAGACGACCGATGCGATGCCGTCGTCGGGATCGGTGGAGGAGGAGCCGTCCAGGGTGACGGCGGCGCCGGGGGCGGCCTTGCCGGGATCGATCACCGCAGCCACCGGCGGATCGTTGACCTCGCGGACGGCGATTGTGGCAGTGGCCGGTGCCGAGTCCGCCGTGCCGTCGTTGACCTTGAAGGTGAAGCTGTCCGTGCCGCTGTAATCGGCAGCCGGGGTGTAGGTGAAGTTGCCGGTGGCGGCGTCCAGCGAGAGCTGGCCGCGAGCGGGGGAGGTGATGATGGCGAAGGTCAGGGTGTCGCCGTCGGCGTCGGCGCCGGCCAGGGTGCCGGTGGCCTGGGTGTCCTCGTCGATGGCCAGAGAGATGTCGGAGGAGATCGGATCGTCGTTGACCGGCACGACGGTCAGGGTGACGGTGGCGACATTGGATTCCGCCCAGCTGTCGGAGGCCTTGAAGACGAAGGAGTCCGCTCCGTTGAAATTGGCCTCCGGCGTGTAGGTGAAGGCGCCGGTCTGAGGATTGACGAGGGTGAGCGCGCCGTGGGCGGGCTGGCCGGCGATGCTGTAGGTGAGGGCGTCGTTGTCGGCGTCGCTGGCGGTGAGGGTGCCGCTGTGGGAGGCGTCCTCGTTCAGGGTGATGTTGATGGGGGCGGCCTGGGGCGCGGCGTTGATCTCGCTGTAGCGGATGAGATAGGGCGCCGACTGGGGCGATTCGAGGTTTTCGCTGTCGAAGGCGGTCATGGTGAAGTTGGTGTCGGCGGTGATGGTGATGGTGACGTCGGTGGCCAGCAGGGCCGGGTTGGCGACGGTCTGCACCAGATTGCCGTCCTGGTAGATCTTGTAACCGGCAAGACCCGGCAGACTGGTGTCGTAGGACCACTCGATGTGCAGATTTTTCTCCAGCGCCGCGGCGTCGGTGGCGGTCATTGCCGGCAGGAGGGCAAGGACCGCGAGGAGCAGGAGCAGGCGCGGGCGGGCGAGCAAGGCGGTCAGGGGGCAAGAGAAGCGGCGAAGCATGGATATGACCTCCACGGGAAAAAGAGGGAGAGTTGTTGCGGGGATGTTTTTTTGAACGTGAAGCCCTCAACGGGCATTCCTCCCTCGATATGGCAAGAGCTGTGCCGTCGTCGGTCGGTCGGAAAAAGGCAAGGAACACAGGGAGATGGGTGGTGTTCGGGAAATCCGCTTCCTGGCAGGCATGAAAATAAATTCAAGAGAAGGGGTGGGACGCAAAGAATTTTTGGCGGACCATCCGGGTTACTGAAGGAGGCGCATTCTGTACTGTATCGATGCGGGGGCGGAATGATAGAATGAATGCGGCATGTTCTTTTTACGGGATCGCCGGCTTACGCGGTGGTCCGCAGATGGCTGGAGAAAGGGCGTCGCAGCCGCTCAGAAGTGTCACAGCTTCGGACGAGCGGACCGGCGCCGCGTACTCCACATAGGTGGGCCGGGCCGCTCGTCCGAAGCTGGGGTGCTGTTGAACGGTTACGGGTCATCCGGGTATCGATCAAGGGAGGGAAGGAAAAATGAAGAAACGGCTGGGAGAACTGCTGGTAGCCAGGGGGCTGGTGACCCAGGACGTCATCGAGGCCGCCCTGCGGCTGCAGGTGGGCGGCAACCGGCGCCTGGGGCATATCCTTATAACCATGGGGGTGCTCGGCGGCGACCAGCTGCTGGAGGTGCTCTCCGAGCAGCTGGGGATGCCCATCGTCGATGTCGCCGGCGAGTTTTCCGGGGCGGAGAAGCGGACGATTCCCAGATATCTGTGCCGCAAGTACGGGGTGCTGCCCCTGTCCAGAGAGGCGAACAACGTTCTCCGCCTCGCGATGATGAACCCCATGGACGACGAGGCCATCGCCGATATCGAGCGCTATTCCGGCTGCGCGGTCAAGCCGGAACTGGCGAGGCAGTCGGCCATCGACGCGGCGATTTCGAAATACATCCCCTTTTCCGCCAACGATCTCTTCAACCCGCAGGTGTTCGGCTGGGCCGCCAAGGCGATGACCGCGGTGGCCCTGGTGCTCGCCATCGTCATCGGCGGGCTTGCCCTGCGTTACTGGCATGTGGAGAGATACGGCACCGTCACCCGCACCCAGGAACTGGTGGTGTTCAAGAACTACGATCTGATGGTGGAAATCGAAAGCGCCGGACAGATCGCCCTGCGCGGCCGGGGCGCCCACGCCCCCGGCTTCTACTCGGTCTCCTTCCCTGCTGTCACCGGTCTGCGACAGTTTCTGGCGACGAAGGAGGAGCATTTTTCGGAAGAGGAGCGCAAATGGCTCGACTGGGTGCTCCGCCGGGTCGAGAAAAGCGGGGGAGGCAGCGGCATGCTGGCCAGGTTACCCTGACGGCGGCAGGCGAATCCGCCGGGGTTGACAGCGTGGCACCGCTATTGCTAAAAGCTACAGTCGCAAACGCAAAGGGCAAACCAGGCGAAAGCCTGGGACGCAAAGCCACCGGCCTACATCCGACACGCGGACACGGCAGCGGGGCTGCCGGGTGGGGTCAGTTTCCCTCTGATTTCCGCACGGCACAATCGGAACGAGGTGCCGCATGCGAGTCTCTCCTGCTCCCAAGTATTTATCAGGTGTCATGAAGTTTTTTGTAAAGGCAGCCGGTCTGGCGCTGGTTTTTTCCGTTTTTCCGGGATTGTTTCCGGATTTCTGTTCCGCTGCAGTGGAAAAAAACCTGCATGTGGAATGGGCCTACGACACCAGTCTGCCAGGTCTTGCCGGTTACAAGATTTACCAGGAAGGCAATGCCCAGCCGGTGCATACCGTCCCGGACCCGGCCCAACTCTCCGCCGATTTTTCCGTTACCTTCGCAACGGACACCGCCTCCTTCACCATGACCGCCTACGATGCCCAGGGCATTGAAAGCCCCCATTCGGCTCCCTACACGGTCACCCTGCCTTCCCCCCTTGCCGCGGCCATCGGCGCCGACGTCATCTCCGGCGAGGCCCCTCTCGTCGTCCGTTTCAACGGCACCGGCTCGTCCGGTGGCTCGGGGACCATTACCTCCTATGCCTGGAATTTCGGCGACGGCGGATCGTCCACCGGTCAAACGGTGGAGCACACCTTCAGCGGCGCCGGCCTGTATACCGTGGAACTGACCGTCACCGACAGCGCCGCCGCCACCGCCACCGCCCGGCAGCAGATCACCGTCACCAGCGCAGCAGCCTCCGGCAACCTGCTGCCCGTCGCCCATCTGACCTCGAGCGTCGCTGCTGGCGAGGCGCCGCTGGCGGTGCATTTCGATGCCGGCTCCTCGGTGGATGGGGACGGCAGCATCGTTTCCTATTCCTGGAACTTCGGCGACGGCGGCACGGCCACCGGCGTCAGCGTCGATCATACCTATGCCGCCGCCGGGGTGTACGGCGCCACCGTGACCGTCACCGACGACGAGGGCGGCACCGGTATCGCCGGGGTGGTGATCACCGTCACCAGCGCCGGCGCGGCCAATACGCCGCCCATCGCCATTCTGGAAACCGACGTCAATTCCGGTCCCGGTCCTCTGGCGGTTTCCTTCGACGCGGGTGCATCCAGCGATATCGACGGCAGCATCGTTGCCTATGCCTGGAATTTCGGCGACGGTGCCACCGCCACCGGTTCCTTTGTCCAGCATACCTACGATATCGAAGGCACCTACACCGTCCGCCTGACCATCACCGACGATCTGGGCGCGACCGCGGAAACCACCACCCTGATCGTCGTCCAGGCCGCCGCGCCGGTCACCCGTACCTACTCGGGCGGCGTCACCGTCAACGGCGCGCCCCTCGACGGCATGCTGCTCAAGGTGGTCGACGGCGCGAACTCGGTGCTCGCTACCTACCCGGTGAGCAACGGCACCTGGACCACCGAACCGCTCGCCGAAGGGACCTATGCCTTCTGGGCGGTGTACGGCAACCAGGCCCGGCAGGTCGTCGCCGGTCAGGTCGTGGACTGGCAGCTCACTTTCCGTACCCTGTCCGGCACCATCAACGGTCTGGTCAACAACGGCAACGTGGTGGTGATCGCCCTGTCCAACACCGCCAGGCTGATGCAGGGAATCCGGCTGCCGGCGGTGAGCCCGGCCAGCTATTCCTTCACCACCCTGCTGCCCGCCTCGGACTATATCGTCTCGGCGGTGACTCTCGACCGGCCGGTGCAGTACTTCGACAAGGCGCTGACCGCGGACGGCGCCACGCCGGTGGATCTTTCCGCCGCCGACGCCGGCGGCATCGATTTCAATTTCACCATGCAGGCGGGAGCCACGCTGACCGGTGCGGTCACGGTCAACGGCGCGCCGGCGGCCGCCATTCCGATGTACGCCTACGAGACCGACACCTCCGCCCTGTTGATGACCCTCACCGACGGCAGCGGCAACTACCGGTTGTCGCTTGCCGGTGGCAACTACATCCTGTTCGCGGCCAGGGACGGGCGGATCTACTACTACGCCGCTGCCGGGGTCAACCAGAACATCAACTCCGCCGACCAGGTCCGGGTCACCGACGGCGCCAGTCTGGCCGCCATGGATCTGGCCATCTCCACCTGCGGCTTCAGCATCAGCGGCACCGCCATCGACCTTGCCTCGAATGCACCGGTGGCCGGCGCCCTGATGACCGCCAAAGGGGCCAGCAATCTCGCCAGCGCCTTTACCGACCGGCAGGGCAACTTCACCATCGACAAACTTTGCGCCGACCGTTATCAGGTCTTTTTCGCTCCGGCCGCAGGAGACTACCCGGTCCAGGAACGACCGGCCGATCTTTCCGGCGGGACCTCACAGACCGGTCTCGATTTCTTCCTGAACAGCGGCGTCACCCTGTCCGGCAAGATCACCGACGCAACCAGCGGCAGCGGGCTCGCCAACGCCACCGTCGTCCTCAGAAACGGCACGACCGGCCAGATCTTCGGCTACCGTTATTTCCGCACCGATGCGGACGGGAAGTATCTCATCCGGGACATCCCCGGCGGCACCTACACCCTTTCGGCCATGCAGTCCGGCTATCAGAACGGGGTGCGGGAGGGAATGGCGGTACATCAGGATCTGGTGCAGGATCTCGCCCTTACCCAGGGCGGCAGCATCATGGGAAGCGTGACCGACGATACCGGCGCGCCGATTGCGAACACCCTGGTGGTGGCCCAGAGTGCCGGCGGCGAACCGGTCTTCTCCCGGACCGACGCCAGCGGCTTTTACCGGATCGGCGGCCTTGCTCCGGAGAGATCCTATGTGGTCATGGCCCAGCGCGGGCAGTCCCGGGGGTATCAGCTCCATGGTGCGGCGGTGCATCCGACCGTGGCCGGCATCAGCGTCGATTTCGTGCTGCAGACGGTCGCCCAGACCGTTGCCATCGCCGGCAAGGTCACCCTGGCCTGCGACGGCAGCGCGGTGGCCGGGGCAAGGATCGTCGCCGCCTTCGCCGATGCCGGGGCGCGCTTCTTCAAGGTGACCACCACCGACGCCACCGGCGCCTATGCCCTGGCCGACATGCCGGCCCACGCGGACTATTCCCTGGCGGTGGTGCCGGGCGGCGATCTGCGCTCCGTGGTCTACGAGGCCATCGACGGCAGCAGTGCCGCCATCGTCACCCGCGACGTGCAGCTTGCCTGCGGTCAGTCGATCAGTGGCGCGGTCAGTCTCGTCAATGTCGCTTCCCAGGCGTATGCGGTCCTGTTTGACGCCAACAACAAATTCGTGGATTATAAGATACTGAGCGCGAAGGACGGCAACGGCGACTACATGTTCTCCTTCGACAACCTGGCCGACGGCAGTTACCGGCTGGTCATTTCCGCCGGCGGCATGGCGCCCAAGTGGTACCAGAACGGCAACAGCTTCGAGACCGCCACCCCGATCACCCCCGGAGGCGCCGCGCTCCGGATTACGTTCGGACAGTGAGAGCGGAAGGTTTCTCGAGGACCTCGATGCAACCTGAGGAATTGGCCGCATACCGCGAAAAACATCGACAACGCTTCCTGCAGCGGGCAGCCGAGGCGGAAACCAAACGTTGCCGGATCCTTGCCATTCTTCCTGCCATCGCCCAACTCGTAAGGGGCTTGGTGCGGATCGTCTGCTGATCTACGGTTCGCTCGTACAGGAGGAGGGCCGGCGGTTTCGTCTTGACTCGGATATCGATCTGCGCGTCTACGGTCTGCCCTTGGAGGCCTGGCAAACCGCATTTCAGGCGCTGGAAGATTTGGAAGGGTTTCAGGATATCGCTGTCGATCTCAAGCGGGCCGAGGAGGTATCGGGCGATTTCCTCGAATACGTCGAACAAGCAGGTCGCTTTGTTGAAATGACCGGCGGGCAGGAAATGTCGTCTTTGCGAGGATCGAAGTGACGAAGCAATCCGGAAAATCACAGAAACCGGCAAGCGACCAAGAGGTAACAGGACTCGCCGCAGGGGAACGCCTCGGTGCATGCGGGCGGATGGCCGTCTGCATCCTCACGCTGTCTCTCCTCCTGCTGCTGCCGGGGGGGAGAACGGCATGGGCCGGCGATGCCGCCTTCTCGCTGGTTGACGAGGGCCAGGGCCGCTTTCGCGTCGAGGCCAGGCAGGCGCCGCTGCTCAAGGTTCTGGCGGCGTTGGCCGGCCACACCGAGGCCGAACTCTTCATCGCGCCGTCCATCGAGAACGATCCCGTCGATATTTCCCTGCCGGCCCAGCCGGTGGACAAGATTCTGACCAAGGTGCTCCGCCCCTACGATTTCGTCGCCTCCTTCGGCAGGACCGGCGAGGGCGGGGAACACATCCGCCTGGTCAAGGTGTACCAGCGCGGCCGGCGCGGAGAGAACCTGGCAAGAGTCAATCCCATGGCGAAGACCGCGGAAGTGGCAAGGAAAAACCTGCCGGCGGGCGGTGCGTCGCAAACGACGCCGCAGCACTCCGCCCCCGGCACCTTCCTGTCCGGCAGCCGGCCGGAGTGGCGGCGGCAACCGGCCGGCGAAGCGCCGGAAGAGCGGGTGGTCGCCGTCAGCCGCACCATGGGCATCAGCCAGGATCTGGCGGAATTCGACCTCAACCAGTCGCAGTGGAAAACGCTGCAGGCGCCGACAATTCCGGAGACTGAGCCGACCAGGCAGGCCATGCTCGCAGAAGGGGGGGCGGCGCAGCTCGATCAGGCCGCCAATCGCGATGCGCTCGCCGCCGGCTTGCAGCGCCTGGAGATGCTGGCGGGCGAAGGGGGGAGCACCTTTTCCGTGACCCTGTCGGATTGAAAGGGGAGGGCAAGGAAGGATCATCTCGTTGCGCGTGCGGTGACGCGGTGTAACTGATCACGGGGGAGCACCCAATGTATCCACCCTGTGATCGCCTACGGCGCGGTGAGCGAAGCTGTCGCCACCCGACTTTATTGCCGTCCTCGCGGGGTGCATTCGAAATCTATGGAAAATCCCCGAACATCGGCAGATGGTCCGCAGCCCTGCAATCGGGAGAAAGACTGGATTGCTTCGTCACTGCGTTCCTCGCAATGACGCAGAGGAAAAACCACCCTCGCCGTCATCGCGAGGCCCGCAGGGCCGTGGCGATCCAGGAGTCCGGCGGCGACAGAACGAAATTCTGGCTGCTGGCATTGCTGGCGGTGAATTGGCGGCTCCGACTGGATTGCTTCGTCACTGCGTTCCTCGCAATGACGCAGAGGAAAAACCACCCCCCGCCGTCATCGCGAGGCCCGCAGGGCGGTGGCGATCCAGGAGTCCGGCGGCGGCAGAGCGAAATTCTGGCTGCTGGGATCGCTGGCGATGAATTGGCGGCTCCGACTGGATTGCTTCGTCACTGCGTTCCTCGCAATGACGCAGAGGAAAAACCACCCCCCGCCGTTATCGCGCGGCCCGCAGGGCCGTGGCGATCCAGGAGTCCGGCGGCGGCAGAACGAAATTCTGGCTGCTGGGATCGCTGGCGGTGAATTGGCGGCTCCGACTGGATTGCTTCGTCACTGCGTTTCTCGCAATGACGCAGAGGAAAAACCACCCGTGCCGTCCTCGCGAGGCCCGCAGGGCCGTGGCGATCCAGGAGTCCGGCGGCGGCAGAACGAAATTCTGGCTGTCGGCATTACTGGCGGTGAATTGGCGGCTCCGACTGGATTGCTTCGTCACTACGTTCCTCGCAATGACGCAGAGGAAAAACCACCCTAGCCGTCCTCGC
>JBFLZZ010000049.1:0-29480 GCA_040755255.1 Thermodesulfobacteriota bacterium | reverse complement strand
TGATGATCGGGATGATGGCGTTGCGGAAGACGTGGCGGTAGAGGATGCGCTCCTCGCCCAGCCCCTTGGCGCGGGCGGTGAGCACGTACTGCTTGCGGATCTCCTCCAGGAAGCTGTTGCGGGTGAGCAGCGTCATCACCGCCAGGCTGCCCACCGTGCTGGAGACGATGGGCAGCACCATGTGCCAGAGGTAGTCGAGGACCTTGCCCATCAGGCTCAGCTCCTGCCAGTTGTCGGAAACCAGGCCGCGCAGCGGGAAGATGTTCCAGAAGCTGCCGCCGCCGAAGAGGACGATGAGCAGGATGCCGAGGACGAAGCCGGGAATTGCGTAGCCGACCAGGATCACCGTGCTGGTGAAGACGTCGAAGCGCGAGCCCTCGCGCACCGCCTTTCTGATTCCCAGCGGGATGCAGGTGCCGTAGACGATGACGAAGGACCACAGCCCCAGCGACATCGACACCGGCAGCTTGGAGACCACCAGGTCGACGACGCTGCGCTGATGGTAGTAGGATTCGCCGAAATCGAAGAGCGCGTAGTTCTTCATCATGGAAAGGAAACGTTCCGCCGGCGGCCGGTCGAATCCGTACATCCTGCGGATCCGTTCCACCCGCTCCCGGTCGAGCCCCTGGGCCCCCTGGTAGAGACTGGTGGTGGTGCGCACCTCGCCGCCGCTGCCGTGTCCCTCCATCTGGGCGATGAGCCGCTCCACCGGGCCGCCGGGGACGAACTGGGTGACGACGAAGGTGACCAGCATGATGCCGAACAGGGTGGGGATCATCAGCAGCAGCCGGCGGACGACGTAGGCGAGCATCCTATTTGTCCTGCGGCAGCAGCCACCAGCTCATCAGCAGCTGCATCGGCGAATAGTAGACCGGCAGGGTTTCCGGTTTGCCGAAGACGTTGCGGTAGGCGATGCGGTGCTGGGCCAGATACCAGTTGGGCACCACGTAGTGCTGGGACCAGAGCACCCGGTCCAGGGCGCGGCAGGCGGCGATGAGCTCTTCCTGGGTCTCGGCGTAGATGATCTTCTCGGTGAGGAAATCCACCGCCGGATCGCGAATGCCGGCATAGTTGCGGGAGCCCTCGCGGTCCACCGCCGAGGAGTGCCAGTAGTCGCGCTGCTCGTTGCCCGGCGACTGGGACTGGCCGAAGACGGTGACGATCATGTCGTAGTCGAACTTCTGCAGCCGGCGGGTGTAGAGGGCCGGGTCGATGGTCCGGTAGCTGGTCTTGATCCCCAGCTTGGCGAGATTGTTGACGAAGGGGGCCATCACCCGTTCGAAGGAGGGGCTGACCAGGAGGATCTCGAAGACGAAGGGCTCGCCCCGGCCGTCGGTCAGCACCCCGTCCCGAACCTGCCAGCCGGCCTCGGCCAGCAGTTGCATCGCCCGGCGCAGCCGGCCGCGCAGGTCCTCGTCCTTGCCGGCCGCCGCCCCCATCTCGGCGGTGAACACCTCGGCCGGCACCTTGTCCCGCACCTGGTCGAGCAGGCGCAGTTCCTCGGGTGACGGCAGGCCGTGGGCCGCGAGATAGGAGTTGCTGAAGTAGCTGTCGGCGCGGCTGTACTGGCCGAAGAACAGGGTGGTGTTGGTCCAGTCGAAATCGAAGGCCAGGCCGATGGCCTGCCGCACCCGCCGGTCCTGGAAGAGTTTTTTGCGGGTGTTGAAGACAAAGCCCTGCATGCCGGCGTTGTTGCCGTGGGGCAGCATCTCCTTTTTCAGCACGCCCTGGTCGAATTTCGTCCCCTCCAGGTCGCGGGCCCACTGCTTGGCGATGTTGACCGCCATGAAATCGAATTCGCCCGCCTTGAACGCCTCCACCGCGACGATCTGGTCCTTATAGTACTTGAAGACGATGCGGTCGAAGTTGTACAACCCCCGGCGCACCGGCAGGTCCCTGCCCCAGTAGTCGGGATTGCGACGGTAGCTGATGGTCTTGCCCGGATCGACCTGATCGACCAGATAGGGGCCGGAGCCCACCGGCGCCGTCATCCCCGGCTCCGCGAAGGAATGTTTCTCGAAAAAAGTCTTGGACAGGATGGGCATCTGGGCGGCGATCAGGTGCAGTTCCCGGTTCTTCTGGGCGAATTCGAAACGGATCTCCCGGGGGCCCAGGACGGTGGCGGTGCGGATGTCGTGGAAATAGCTCTGGTAGAAGGGGTTGGCGCTGTCGCTTTTCAGGGTATGGAGGGAGAACAGGACATCCTCGGCGGTGATCGGCGTGTTGTCGGAGAAGCGGGCCTGCGGCCGCAGCCGGAAGGTCGCCGACATCCGGTCCGGCGCAAGTTCGATGTCCTCGGCGATGAGGCCGTACTCGGCAAAGGGCTCGTCCTCGCTGGCCACGGCCAGGGTTTCGAAGACCAGTTCCTCCAGGCCGGCAGGCGGGGTGCCCTTCAGGGTGTAGGGGTTCATTTTGTCGAAGCTGCCCAGGTCGTGGAGGACGAGGGTGCCGCCCTTGACCGCATCGGGATCGGCGTAGTCGAAGTGGGTGAAGGTGGCGGGATACTTGAGCTTGCCGTCGATGCTGATGCCGTGGCCGCCCAGGGCGGCGCCTGGGCAGAGGAACAGGGTGGCGAGCAACAGGGTGGGGATGCGCATCATTTCTCCTTGGTGGGGTCGAGCCAGAGGGCGGCCGCCAGCGAGTTGCCGATGATGGCGGCGGCCACGGTGAGCAGATCGAGGTCATGGTCGCCCAGGTCCGGGCCGGCCGCCTCGACGGTCCCCACGGTGCGGCCGTCGATCCGCAGGGGGGCGGCGATTCTCGTTTCCGGGGCGATGCCCTCCCGCTGGCGGATAATCCGGGACTCGCCGTGCAGATATACCCAGCCGGCCAGTCCTTTGTCAATCGTTGCCGGATGGATGTCGGTTTCGCCGGTGGCGGCGAAGGTGGTCATCCGGTCCCTGTCGGCAAGGCGGATGGCGCAGTCCCGGCAGGAGAGCATCGCCGCCAGCAGTTCCACCACCTGGGCGAACAGCCAGTCGCCGTTGCCGATATGCTGCAGGAGCAGGAGCAGGTGCAACAGGTGCAGGCGGTCGGCGGCGGACAGCGCCAGCCCTTCCGGGATCACCTGGGCGAGCAGCGCCCGCCGCAGCTGCTCGGCGCTGAGCGCCTGGCTGCGGAGCAGGACATCGCCCAGCAGACCACCGCGCAGCCTGCCGTCGAGCCAGGATATCCCCCGCCGCCTAGCCCCGTCCGTGTTGCCGGTTTCCGCCACCGGCTGTTTCTGGCGAAGCAGGGCGGCGGTCAGTTGTTCAGCGGAGATCAGGCCCATGCCGACGAGAATTTCGCCGAGCCGCTGCCAGGACAACCTGCCGGCCGCCCCCTCGCCGGCGAGGTTGGCGGCGATGCTTTCCAGGTAGGGGTTGCGTTGCTCGCCGTAGTAGACGGCAAGATAGCGGCTCATCGAGCCCAGGCTTTCAAGGCGCGGCACGACGAACCGTTCGTAGAACTGCGGGGTGGCGGCGACCATTTCCTCGACCGAGGCGAAGACATGCACCCCCTTTCCGGCAAGGAGATCGATGCCCTCGTGGTCGTAGCCCTCGCGGAATTCCGCGAAGAGGTCGGCAAGGTGCTCGATATAGAGCGGATCGGCCATCTGGGCGATGATGTCGGCCGAGGCCACCATGCAGGCCGCCGTCCGCTCCGACTCACGGAGTCCGGTTGGGATCTCCGGTGGCCGGTTGAATTCGGTCATGGCGATCATGGCGACGACCAGTTCGACGGTGTCGCCGGACAAGGCCCCGGAAAAGGAGCGCCGCAGGTAGGCGCGTGCCAGGTCCATCGACCGCTGCACATGGGTGAAGGTGTACTTGCCGCCGGTGCCGATCGGGTCGCCCGCGTCCTTGATGTAGCCGGCATCGTGGAACAGGGCGGCGGCCAGGGCGGCGCTGGCGAGACCCGCGTCGAGGTTGCCGCGCCCGGAACGGTTGAAGCCGCAGATCATCCTCGCGGTGGCCATGGCGACATCGAGGGCGTGACCGAAGGTGTGGTAGCCGACCTGGCAGGCCTGCAGACCGGGCCAGTCGCCCCGGTACAAGGCGGCGGCATCGTCGAGCAGCCGCGCCGCCATGGGCGGGATGCCGCCGGGCAGTTCCGCCAGGGTCGCCAGCAGCTGGTCCTGCCGTTCACTGCGGGACGGGTCAGGGGGCGGCGCCATGATCGTTCTCCTGAAGGGGTTCCGGTCCATCCTCGACGAGGCGGATGCGGAAGAGAACCGGCCAGTTCTTGCCGGTGACCAGCAGGGTGTCGTCCGCCGGGTCATGGGCGATGCCGTTCAGCACGCCGGCGCCGGGCGAGGCGGTCGCCTCGCGGGCAAGAGGCGCGCAGTCGATCCAGGCGACGACGGCGCCGTTCTTTGGATCTATTCTGGCAATAAGATCGGAATGCCAGACATTTGCGTAGATAAACGGAGAAACGTATTCAAGCTCGTTGAGCTCGGTCACCGGCCGGTTGCCGGCGTGGACTGCGATCCTGCCTCGCACCGCGAAGCTGTGGGGATCAAGGAAGCGCAGGGTGGCGCTGCCGTCCGAGACCAGCAGATTGTCGCCGTCCGAGGTGATTCCCCATCCCTCATGGGTGTAGGTGAAGGTTCCGGTCTGGCGCAGCGTGGCGGCATCGTAGACAAAACCGGTACGTTCCCGCCAGGTGAGCTGGACGAGACTTTCCCGGTGCAGGGCCAGCCCCTCGCCGAAATAGCGGCGAGCCAGGTGGTGGCGGGAAATCGTCCTGCCGGTGGCGATGTCGTTGATTCGCAGTTCGGACATGCCGTAGCCGCCGGTGGATTCGTAGAGGAGGCCGCGGTGGAGGAGCAGCCCCTGGGTGGAGGCGTCCGCCGCGTGGGGATGCCGGTGGAGAATCCGGCAGGGGAGACGCGGTATCGGCAGCGGGGAGGGGGAAGCGCCGCAGGCCGCGCCGGGGCGGAAGACAAGAAGCAGGACAAGGAGGGTACGGCACAGGGCCATTGGCTCACTGCCGAGGGCCGTGCACCGGGGCACCATTCCGGCCGGGCGGGGCGTGCGGGTCATTCCTCGCCGGCCATGTCGCTCAGTTCGAGATTGAGGGCGCGCACCGAGATCAGGATCTCCCGGAGGGACAGGGCCAGCGAGCCCATCATCATCACCAGACTGAGGCCGAACAGGTACTTGCCCAGCAGAGGGTTGCCGGCAAAGAGGGCGAACATGGTGACGACGCAGGTGAACAGCGAGCCGACCCCCAGCGCCTGCATGTTGCGGATCAGGCTGACCCGCTGCCGCAGGTGTTTGATCTGGGAGGCGATGTTGACGTCGGGCTGGTTGCGGTACTGGGCATGCAGACTGCGGATGCGGGAGCCGATGGCGAGGAAGCGGTTGGAATAGGCCACCATCAGCAGGGATATGGCCGGAAACAGCAGCGCCGGCGTTGTCAACGACAGTTCCATGCCCATGCTCCGTCAGTGACAGGGATCACACACAGACCGGCCGCACGCCGGCCCGGGCGGACGGCGGGGGAGTATCAGCGCAGTTTTTCGACCACCCGGTCGCCGAAACCATCGGTGCCGAGCAATCTGGCCCGGTCGGTGGAAGGACCGGCCAGTTCGACGGTGACGAAACCCTCTTCGAGCACCGCGAACATCGCCTGCCAGATGGCATCGGATTCCTCCTTGAGCCGGAGGCACTTTTCCAGCAGGAAGGCGACGCTGCCGATCATCGAGTAGGGGTTGGCCTTGTTCTGGCCGGCGATGTCGGGGGCAGAGCCGTGCGCCGGTTCGACATAGCCCTTTTTCGGTCCGATGCAGGCGGAAGGCATGAGACCGAGGGACCCGAGAACGCCGCCGGCCTGGTCGGTGAGGATGTCGCCCTGCATGTTCTCCAGCAGCATGACGCCGTTGAACTGGGTCGGCCGTTTCATCAGCTGGAAGGCGGCGTTGTCCACCAGGATCGACACATAGGGAACGTCGGAATACTCCTTCGCCACCTCCTCGACGATTTCGTTCCAGAAGCGCGAGGTGGCCAGCACGTTGGCCTTGTGGACGTTGGTCATCTGCGTCCCCCGGCCGCGGGCCTCGTCGAAGGCGAGCCTGGCGATGCGTTCCACCTGCTCGCGGGTGTAGGTGCAGTCGTCGTGGGCGTACTTCATGCCGGTGGCCGGTCCTTCGGTCTTGTTGCCGAAGTAGATGCCGCCCACCAGTTCGCGGATCATCAGGATGTCGACGCCGTCACCGATGACCTCGGGCCGAAGCGGCGAGAAGGAGGCGAGGGAAGAGGGCAGCCGCACCGGCCGGTAGTTGGCGTAGGTGTCGTAGCGTTTGCGCAGGGGCAGGATGGCGCCCAGCTCGGGGCGGTGTTCCTGGGGTATCTTCTTCATCTCCTCGACGGCGAGCCCCACCGGTCCCTTGATAATGGCATCGGCCTGGTCGCAGATCCGTTTGGTTTTTTCCGGAAACGGCGAGCCTTCGCTGAAGTAGGCGGCGGCGCCGAAGGGGGCGTAGTGCAGGTCGAAGCGGTGTCCGAACCGCCGTTCGATGGCGTTCAGGACCTTGATGCCTTCCCTGACGATCTCGGGGCCGATGCCGTCTCCTTCCAGTACCGCGATGTTGGCGTGCATGTCTCTCTCCTGTGAAATGGAACGCTGAGAACGTATAATGAATGAAAGTCTTTGGCAAGGGGGCAAATGATGGACGACACATTTACCGGCGACCAGGTCCGCCGCGACGTGCTGGCGGCGGCAAAGGAGATCGGCGACAGCGTGCTGTTCGACGGAGACAAGATCCGCGCTTCTTTCGCCCTGCCCCAGGGGATACAGATCGACAACGAAACCCTCGCCCTTGCCCTGCAGCTGCTCCTGGAGAAGGAGTGCAACCTCCATTTCCCCGCCAGCCAGATGATGTTCGTGCGCGCCGGCCGCGATACCGGTTTCGTCGAAACCGGAGACGGTGAATTGCCGGCCCGCAGGATCGCCATCCACCTGTCGCCGGAACGGCGGCTGATGGAGGTGGAGGGATGCCCGCCGGAAAACGGCAGGGACGGCTGGTCGGAACTGTTTTTCGACTGGAAGAAACAGGCCGGGATCCTGGACGAGCGCGGCAACATCGATCTCAAACGGCTGAACGTCTTCCCGTCGGCACGGGCCGGCGAGGTGCTCGCCGTCATCCATCGCCGCACCGAGGGGATTCCGGGGGTGACCGCGCTCGGCAAGCGGATCAAACAGCGCCAAGGTCAGGCGCTCAAGGTAAAGGTGGACGACAAGACCATCGATCGCCAGGAGGACGGAAACGCGGAAAAGCTGGTGGCCAGGCGGGGCGGCATCGTCGATTTCCGCCTCGCCGGACGGGACGACCCGGCCCTTCTGACCCGACTGGAGATCCTCGACACGATCACCATCAACGGCAACGTCGACTATCACGTCGGCGATCAGGGGTCGGAAACCGACCGCAGTCTGGCCTGCAGCTCCAACATCGTGGTCAGGGGCGACGTTCTCGGCGTCTTCACCCTGCAGTCCGACGGGTTCATCCACGTTTCCGGTGCCATCGAGGGGAAGAAGATCAGCGCCGAAGAGGTGGTGGCCGACATCATCGCCCGTGGCTGCAGCGTGTTCGCGGCCTCTTCCTGTGTCGCCGGCAGCATCATCAGCGCCCGGATTCGGGCCCGTCACGTCATCCTCCGGAAAAACGCCAACGAATCGGAGTTGACCGGCCTCGAACAGATCAGCCTGCTGGACGGCGCCAACTGCCTGGGGCTGACCCTGCACACCAACAAGCTGGTCTCGCTGAAAAACCGTTTCGCCGGTCTTACCACGGTCCACCTCGGCGGGGAGATCTTCCCCAGGGAAGAGGAATTGCTGCGCCAGCGGGACACGGCCCGGCAGGGCATGGAAAAATGTCTGCCAGCGGTGAAGGAGGCGGTCGCCACCGTGGCCGAGCAGCTCACCAGCACGGAACAGCTGATCGGCAAGGCGCTGCCTTCCCGGCCGCAGGCGGTGCAGGCCCTGCTGACGGCGATCCGGCAACAGTTCGCCGCCGCGGTGCGCCATTTCCATCTGCCGGTGCCGGCTACCCTGGTGGCCGCCTGCCGCAAGCTGCAGACCACCCTCGGCGACGCCAACGCCCACGAGAGCATCATCCGCAAGGTGGAGGTGGTGATTCGGACGCTGCAGCAACTCGAAGGGGCGCAGGCTCAGTTCAAGGTGTTTCATGACAGCATCGCCGGCGCGGAGGCGGGGCTTGCCGAACTGCGTGACGCCGCTGCCTCCCTGTCCGTGGAGATGAACAATCCCCGCTTCCTCGGTCCGAGCGCGCGACTGGTCGTGCTCTGCGGCGGCGAGCGGCTGGAACTGCATCCCGACAATCTGCCTTTCGGAAAATTCGAGATCTGTTACGAGCTGAAAGGTGAGGAAGGCGGCCTCGCCGGCGGCAAACTGGTGGTGCGGCAGAATTTCGGCGAGGAATTCTGAATCGCCATGGGCGGCGCACACCCGGATGGACGAACCGCGGATGCAGGCTGGATCGCCACGCTTCGCGCGCGATGACCTGGCGAAAATGGCGATCGGCAAGCCCTGTATTCCGAGATCGGCGCGGGGGATGCCGCAGGGCTCCGCGGTCGCAGGGGTAAAGGAAGGACAGGTATCAATTCGGCGGGTTGCGCCGGCTTCCGGTGGCCCTTGCCGACCGATGCCTGATCGTCTGAGACGAGGACCGAGCTCCCTCAGCCTCCCGCTTCCCGTCCTTTCCGGTACTTTTTCACCGTCTCCTCCAGCTCCAGCCGGAGCAGTTCCACCAGTTCAGCCGGTTCCACCGCCTCCGCTCCTTTTCCCCAGGACAGCACCCAGCGCTTCACCTCCTGGAGATGACTGGCCGGGAAGCTGAGCAACAGGCCGCCGCCGTCCTGTTCCTCGATCCGCTGCTCCTCGTGCCAGATCCGTTCCCGGACAAAGGGGGCGTCCGCAGCCCCGAAGCGGATGGTCACCGTCATTTTCCGGCTGCCGTGGAAGATGCCGAAGCCGGAAGCGGGAGTCGGTTCGTCTGCAGGTGGTGGAGGGAAGACTTCCTCGGAAAGGTGCGCCGCCTTGATGCGGGAAAGGGAGAAGGTGCGGACCGCCCGCCGTTTCCTGCAGAAACCGTGCAGGTACCATTCTCCCTGGTAGTGGATCATCCGGCGGGGATCGATGTGACGCTGTTCGGTGGCGGCGCAGCCGGGCTTGCGATAGCTGATCGCCAGCACCCGGCGGTTGCGGATGGCGGTGCTGGCCATCTCCCACAGGCCGGTGTCAACCAGGGTATGGCCGGTTTCCTTGAAGGAGAAATGGTGGTCCAGGAGTCCCGGGTCCAGGGAGAGATCGTCGGGGAGCGATGCGGCGAGCTTGTTGAACACCTTGCGCAGGGTGGGAAAAATCGGGGTGTTGCGGTACTGCTGCAGGGCCTGTTCGGCCAGGAACATGGCGAAGATGTCGCTTTCCGACAGGGTGATGGCCGGCAGGGTGTAGTTCTCCTCCTCGTAATAGAAGCCCTGGCGGGCGTAATCATAGGCGATGGGCGCGTTCTGCTGGTGTTTCAGGTAGTCGATGTCGCGCTGGATGCTCTTGTAGCTGACCTCGTATTCCGCCGCCATGGACCGGCAGTTGGCCAGCCTGCCGCTTTGCATGCCGGCACGGATCCGCTGGTCGATGAAAACCAGGCGCTGGAGCTGCGATTTGTTTCGACGCATTTTTTTCTCCGGGCAGGAGACCAGGACACTGCCTGTCCTGGTCGCACCGGTATCATACCGGTCAAGATCAACCCAGCCAAGGAGGAAATCATGTCAAGCCCAGCGGAGAAGAGCGGAACATCAACGGCGGCGCGGCGGGAAGTGCGGCCGGAAACGAGAATGATGACGGGGACGCCGCCCAATTTCGCCGGCGGTGCGGGCAGGAGGTTGACAATGGAGGACTTTCTGGATATTCCTACCTTCCGCCGCCGCGGGGTGCGGATCGCGGTCTAGGCCGGGTCTTACCGATCCGCCTCGTGCAGGACCGGGACCGCGGCGGCCTGCCCTCATTACCGAAGGAGACCGCCGGCCTACCGCGCCGGGAACCGCCATGGATTTCAGGGATAAATGGAACACGGAAATGGCCGTCGCCATTCTCGCCAGCGAAAGCGTCGCCGCCGACACCTGGGTGGAGGCGGTGCGCTGGCTGCTGCTCTACGGCCCGGCCGAGGTGCGGCATGTGCTGGTGCAGGCCTCCATCGCGGCGACCAGCCGGCAATTCCCCGACCTCGTTCCCACCTCCTATTCCCCTGGCGGGGAACCCGTGTATGCCCTGGAATCCCTCGCCGCCGCCCTGGGCCTTCCCGTCGAGGAACTCGCCGAGGTGATCGAACAGACCGAACGCCGCGACGACGGTCGGGAGCGGTCCCCTACGGTCCACTGAACGATATCTCCCTCGCCGGCGAATCTCTTCGGCATCGCTCGCCGCGCGCCTTGCGCGGTCGTGACCCGCATACAAAACCTTGTGCAGGGGTGTTGCGCAGGCACCTGCCCCGTGATCAGATACGCGGGCGGAGATCATTCCACCCCGGCGGCGCCGAACGGCAGGCCAGCTCTTGCCGCGGTCGGCAGGGCCTGCCAGAAGAGGCGCATGTCCTCCGGCAACGGCGCCTCGAAGCCGATCCTCCCCTGGCCGCCGGGGTGATCGATCTCCAGAGTCGCCGCGTGCAGGGCCTGACGTTGCATGCCGAGGAGCCGTTTGTCGGCTTCGGTGAGCCGCTCGGTGAGGAAACGCTGGAACAGCGACTCGTCCCGGCAGTAGAGCTTGTCGCCGACGACGGGATGGCCGAGGTATTTGAGCGTGGCCCTGATCTGATGCTGGCGGCCGGTGTGGGGGCGGATGCAGAGCATGCTCCTGCCCCCGCGTTTTTCCCGCAGGCTGAAATCGGTCCTGCACGGCGGGCCGGCCGCCGGGGCGGGCAACAACCGTTTGCGGTAGCGGACGGCGCCGATGGGGTCTTCGCCCATGCTGCCTTCCACCCTGAGGCGATCGGTCTGGGGGAAATCTCCCTCGACGATGGCCAGATACCCTTTGCGCACCGTGGCGGCCGCGAACTGGAGCTGCAGGCGGGCCGCGGTTTTCCCGTCCTTGGCCAGCAGGACGATGCCGGAGGTTTCCCGGTCCAGACGATTGACCGGAAACAGGTCGAGATCCGGGCGGCTGCCGGCGAGCAGCCACCAGAGGGTGTGGCGGTAGTAGCTGCCGTGGGGGTGGACGGGCAGGGGCGCGGGCTTGTCCACCACCAGCAGGACTTCATCCTCGTAGAGCACCTGGATTTCGCTGGCCACCGGCGGCTCCGGCAGGTCGTCGGCGAGAAAGCGAAGCTGGTCGCCGGCGGCCAGCGTCAGGTCGCCGGCGACCGTCCTGCCGTTCCACTGCATGCCGCCGGTCTGCAGCTTACGCTCCCAGGCGGCAAGCGGCACGGTGGCGAATCGGTGGCCGAGATAGCGGATGAGGGTCCATCCGGCCGCCGATTCCGGAATCGTGAGCATCGCGGCCCGGGGCCGGTGAACTTTTTTCATCGTGACACTGTCCCAATGCAATAGGTTAGCGAAATTTCAGGGCAGCGGCGGCCGGGGTTGGCCGGCGGTCTGCCGCAATCCCAGCGACGACAAAGATGCGCTCCGTTGCCGATCTTCATGCTATACTGGTAAGCGACGTGTCGCAAAGCCCGGATGAACGCCCTCGCGGGCGGTGATCCGACAAGATTGCTGGCCATGGAAGGAGGGGCAAATGACGGAACAGCATGAGCGGACGCCGGTTATCATCTTTACCAGATCTTACCGCATCGAAGGCAGGATTTCCGTTGCCCCCCGGGCAAGGGTCACCGATTTTCTGATGGTCGCCGGCCGGTTCATTCCGGTCACCGATGTCGAACTGAAGGACGATCGGGGCAACGTCCTCCTCACCACCAGTTTTCTGAGTGTCAATCGCGACAACATCGAGGTCATCATGCCCAAGGAGTTGACCCGCACATTGTGAAGAAACACCCTGACCGCCGAGGCGGGAAAATGAAAAAAAACGGGAAAGTGGGTCGGAAATTTGTTAAGTAAACACCACGGCTGCGTTTCGCGGCCGGCCAGCAGGTCGCCTGGCGCGCTCCTGCCGGCGGGAAATTCCCCCGGAACACATCCGGAACGTCCGCCCCGGCCCTTTCGCCGACTATGGTTCCGGCCTACCGCTCCCCGGTTCCCGTGCACTTGAATCATCCCGCAACCAATCACCCATCGGGGTTCCCCGATCCGCATGCCTTTCGGAATCGATCATGATCACAACACCCTTTCGGAAAAAAAACCTGCGCATTCTGCTTTTTCTCGTCGTCGTTCTGTTTGCCGCGGCCGGTTCGCGGGCCGGGGTCGATACCGGCGACGCCGGGCGCAACCACGAGGCCTGGCGGGCTAAACTGATCAGCAGTCTCATCCGGCGCCAGTTCATCAACCATCACTACAACCACACCCGCATCGACGACGAACTGTCGCGCAAGGCCTTCAAGCTCTACCTGACCCAGCTCGATCCCAGCAAACGCTTTCTGCTCGCCGAGGATGTCGCCAAACTGGAATCCTTTCGCGAGAGCATCGACGATGAACTCAATTCCGGCAACATCCGGCTGCCCGTCGTCGCCGCCGCCCTGATGCGGGCCCGGGTGCCGGAGGTCAAGAAGATGATCGACGAACTGCTCAACGGGCCGCTGTTCGATTTCAACGAAGAGGAATCCCTGGAAACCGACCCGGAAAAAAGACGGTTCTGCGCCGATGCGGCGGAGTTGCGCGACCGCTGGCGAAAGATGCTCAAGTACGACATCGCCTCCCGCTATCTCACCCTGGTCGAGACCGGCAGTGAGGAAGGGAAGGGGCCGGGAAAACCGGAAGAACTGCTTGCCGAGGCCAGGGAGAAGCTGAAGGCCTCCTATGAAACCGTGTTCGGCAGATTGAGCGACATCAAGGAGAAGGAACAGTTCGACCAGTACTTCGACAGCATCTCCCGCGCCTTCGATCCCCATTCCAACTACATGCCGCCCACCGAAAAAGAGGATTTCGACATCCACATGAAGGGATCTCTCGAAGGGATCGGCGCCCGCCTCCAGGAAACCGACGGCATGATCAAGGTGGTCAGCATCATTCCCGGCGGCGCCGCCGCCCGGCAGGGCGAGCTGGAGCCCGACGACATCATCCTCAAGGTCGGCCAGGCCGACGACGAACCGGTGGATATCGTCGGCATGCGGATCCGTGAGGCCGTTGCCCTGATCCGGGGGAAGAAAGGCAGCCGGGTGGTGCTCACCGTCAAGAAGACCGACGGCCGTACCCTGGACATCTCCATGGTGCGCGACGTGGTCCAGATCGAGGAGACCTTTGCCAAACATTTCGTCATCGGCGCAGGGGAGGAAGGCGGCGGGGCCACCGGCTACGTCTACATTCCCTCCTTCTACCGCGATTTCGACGGGCCTCATCTCGGCGAGTCCGGCCGCAATGTCACCGACGATGTCCGTGCCGCCCTCGATGACTTCCAGCGGCAGAACATCGACCGGCTGATCATCGATCTGCGCAACAACGGCGGCGGCGCCCTCATCGACGCGGTTGCCATCGCCGGCCTGTTCATCGATCAGGGGCCGGTGGTGCAGATCAAGGAGGACGACGGCTCCATCCGCGTCCACAGGGACGATGAGCCGGGCATCGCCTTTGCCGGCGACGTGGTGATCATGGTCAACGAACTGAGCGCCTCCGCCTCGGAGATCCTCGCCGCCGCCCTGCAGGATTACCGCCGGGCGGTGATCGTCGGCTCCGAGCAGACCCATGGCAAGGGAACCGTGCAGACGATGATGGACCTCGACCGTACCATGCTGTGGCCCAACATGCAGAAATACAAACCCCTCGGCGCCCTCAAGGTGACCATCCAGAAATTCTACCGGATCTCCGGCCAGTCCACCCAGGCGAAGGGGGTGGCATCCGATATCCCGCTGCCGGACCGGCTTCGCTATCTGGAGTACGGCGAGCAGTACACCGACAACGCCATGCCCTGGGACACCATCCCTGCCTGTGAATTCAAACCGGTGGACAAGGTGAGTCCGGCGATCCTGGCCAGGGCGAAGGAGGCCAGCCTGGCACGGGTGGGGGCGAACGAAGCCTTCAAGGAAATCGAGCAGAGCAGCCGGCTCATGAAACAAAGCCGGGACAACACCCTGCTCTCCCTGCGCCTGGACGACATGCGGCAAAAAAGGGCCGAACTGAAAAAGGAGGGGGCCCGGTTCACCAGCCATGGCGGCATGGACGAGATGGATGACCGCGAAACCGCGAAACTGGACGCCAAACAGAAGCTGGACCGCTGGATGCAGCGGGTGAAGGAAGACCCTTATGTACAGGAATCGATCCGTGTCCTTGCCGATCTCCGCTCCTGATACCATGAGCGCCGCGCCCCCCATGGCCGCGGCTGAGGGAATACCCATGCAGGCGGGGAGAAAGGGCGGCAAGGCAAGGGTGCTCGGCGGCATGCTCCTGCTGGCATGCTGCCTGCCGGCAGGATCCGTCCCGGCGGGGGCGGGGGAGATATCGCTTGCCGCCGGGGCGGCACTGTTCGGGGACCCTGCCCTGGGAGGCTCGCGCAATCCCACCAGCTGCGCAACCTGCCACCCCGGGGGGAAGGGGCTGGAGAACGCGGCAAAACGTCAGGATCTGGCGAAAATGGTCAACGACTGCCTGAGCCGGCCCCTGCAGGGGCGGGCGTTGCCGGAGACGAGTGCGGAAATGCAGTCCCTGCTCCTCTACCTGCGGTCGCTGGCGCGCTGAATGGCGATGCGCCCACTTTCAACCCCCGTCTTTTTTCTCCAGTTCGCCGTTGCGCCATCTGCCGGAAACCTCACTGCCGTCCGGGCTGCGCATGCTGCCCTCGCCGTTGGGGATGCCGTGCTCGAAGCTGCCCTCGAACACGGTGCCGTCCGGAAAGGACGCCCGGCCCCTGCCGTGCAGGAGACCGTCCCTGAATATCCCCTCCTGTCTGCGACCGTCGGCAAAGACGATGCTGCCCCTGCCGTTGGGAGATCCCGCCGCCATCTCACCGGTGTAGGTGCTGCCGTCGGCGGTGGTCATCGTACCCCGGCCGTGGGGCAGACCGTCGGCAAACTGGCCGCGATAGATGCTGCCGGCCGGGAAGGAAACGATCCCCTCACCGTTGGGGGTGGCGTTGCGGAAATGCCCGGTGTATTTGACGCCGTCGTCGGTGACCATGGTCCCGTATCCGTTGCGGCAATCTCCCTCGATGCACCTGCCCGTTTTTTTCATGATCCATCACCACGATTGGGGAAACCTCGGAGGACGGCATGCGCCATCCACCGGCCCGGGAATCCGATTGCCGGTGCAGCCGGCCGGTGGGCCGCAAGCGCACGGCAGTCCTTCCATAAAACCCCATCGGCTGCCCTTTCGTCAAGATGCGACGCCCCCGGCGCCGCCAACACCGGCTCGCCTGTCGCGGCGGGAGCGCGGCACAAATGAGCGAAATCTGGAGTTGCGATCCGCGGAACATCGACGCGGAACTGCGGCTGGTGGCCGAAAAAGGTCTGCCGGTATCCCTGCAGAGCAAAGCCCGCCACCTGGCCTCGGCACGGTTGCGGCAGATCGTCGCGCATGGCATCGACATGTACCTGATCCTGTCGAAACGGAACGCGGGTGAGCTCGATGAGGAACTCACCCGCGTCGACCACATGGTCTACAAATTCGACAACCGCCCCTTCGTCTATTTCCCGACCGCGATCACGCGGATGACCGACCGGCTGCTCGCCTGCCGCCTGCCCTCCTGCCTGTTTTTTCTGCAGCGGCGGCGGCATACCCGCTTTTTTGTGAGGAAGTCGGGTCTCGCCCTGTTTTTCCTCGCGGACCGGCCGCGTCTGTGCAGCATGACCCTTGCCGACATAAGCATGGGCGGCGCGCGGTTGACGGGAGTGCCCCGCTACGACCTGGACATCGACCGGACCATCGGCCCGGCGACCTTTTCCATCCTCGCCGAGGATGGACGGACGGTGAAGGAGGTGACCGTATCCTCCGCCAGGATCGTCCGCAACACCTTGATGACCCGGGACGGTTGGGATATCGGTTTGCGTTTTGTCCTCGACGACCGGGAAAAACGACTGCTCGCCCATCTGCTCACCGATCCAGCCGGTCACACCATATTCCACTGGCAGCCCCGGAACACGCCCAACGGCAGATCAGCCCCCGCGTCAGGGTGATCCTGCCTGCGTCGGTGGGGGCGGAAGCTCCCTGTGGGATGTTCCCACCTCCCCTGGGAAACCGGGTTCAGGTGGGGAGCAAGGCCCGGCAGGCGGCCTGGCAGGAGGGGATATCGGTGAAAAGATGGGTGAGAAAGCCCTGGGATCGGGCTCGTGCGATGTGGCCCGGATTGTCGTCGACGAACAGGGTGGCCGCGGGAACGCAACCGAAACGTTTCCGGATGTCGGCAAACAGGGTCGGATCCTTCTTCGATTTGCCGAGGTGGAAGGAATTGAACACCTGATCGAAAAGGTGGAAGAAGTGATGGCGGGCCTCGAGGCGGTCGAGCCAGTCCGATTGATCACTGAGGATCGCCGCCCTGATCCCGGCGGCACGCATTTCGCTCACCAGATCGAGCATGGCCGGACGGGGAAGGAAGAGATCGAGGATCAGGCCACTCAGCTCCCCATCGTTTTCCCGCAACGGGTACAGGGCGCGAAGCGCTGACCAGAAACCACCCTCGTCGGTGGCGCCGGTGACGTAGCCGCATTCGTAGACGATGCGCGCGGCAGCCGCGAAAAAGGCTTCGGGATCGTGGCGGTTGTTTCTGGCGATGCGATGCAGTCCCTGGGAAAAGCCTTCCTCGGCGAGGACTCCCCCGAAATCGAACAGCGCCGCGTGGATGGGATTCATGGGACGGGGCCTGGGTTGCGGAGGGGATGTTTCGTTCCGGATTGCGGGCAGTCGTCACCGTTGGCGACGGCGCTTCGGCTCCGGGAAGGCGGTATCAGAGGTCGACGGTTCTCGCCGGCCTGGCGAGGACGTTCTGTACCGTATCGAGCAGCGCCTGCATGGAGAAGGGTTTGCTGAGGGTTGCCTGAGCGCCCAGGGTCCTGGCGAGGTTGAGGTAACGTTCCGCCTCGATGGCGCCACCGCCGGAAATGGCGATGATCTTGGCGTCGGGTTGATCGTGGAGCAGGTCGGCGACGATGTTCATGCCGCTTTTGCCCGGCATGATCATGTCGGTGATCACCAGATCGGTGGGCGAGTCGTGGTAGAGCTTGAAGCCCTTTTCTCCGTCAGAGGCGCTCATCACCGTGTGCCCGGCCTGTTCGAGCATTTTGCGCATCACCCAAAGAATCTGGACGTCGTCGTCGATAATGAGAATGGTTGCCATAACTCCCCCCTGCTACTGGCGTATCGTCGTTTCATAACCGAATCCAGTCCGTTTCTCAAGCACTTTGCGGCGGCTCGCCGCCACGGTCAGCGGAGCTGCAGCTGGAACGATCTCACCCTCCGGCAGGGGTGGTAGGATTTTTTCGATTTGGCCAGGTTGGGGTTGTCCATGTCGCTTTCCTTGTTGATGTACACCGTACCCGCCGGAAAGAGGCGACGGGCGCATTCCCGGTCGAAATACTGGTACAGCCCCTTGATCTGTTCCGAGGCCTTCTGAAACTGCAGAACCCACATGTCGTCGGTGAGCGGCGACCCGACGGCGAAGGCGCACAGCTTGCCGTCGATCCGGAGCAGAAGTCCCCTGGCATCGAACATGTCGATGTGGCGCAGCATCTTTTCCGCCGCCAGCCGTTCGCAGGTGAGACTGTCCTCGAGGCCCTCGTCGCAGTCCCGCGACCGGCACCATTCCGCCAGAAAATCGAGACATTCACCGCTGTTGGCCGGCGAGATGGAATCGAAGGAGAGGTCGGGTCCGCTGGCCAGGAACTGGTTGATGAGGTTTCGTTTCTTGGCGTAGCGGTTGCCGGCGAGTTCGGCGAGGTCACGGGTGCGGTAGACATAGTCGGCGTAGGCGGTCTGTTCGCTGACGGTGAACAGGGCCGCGACCGTGGCGTGGCCGTGCCGTTCGATGTAGGAATCCGGGACGAACCAGAAGGCGGTGTAGCCGAGGCGATCGGCGAGCCGGGCCAGCTCCGCCGGGGTGTATTCCGGCCCCGGTCCCACCGGCAGCATGAGATGGTTGAGTTCCCGGGTGTGGTAAAATTCACCGGCGATGAAGACATGACGGCCGTCGGTGCCGATTTTCGGCCGGTACTCGTCGTTGGCCCAGACGATCAGGGTGGCAAGGCAGAACTCGCACAGTTCATGGGGCTGGTGCCGGTAATACTCGGCGTAGACGCGGAAGTCCGCGGGTTCCAGCAATTTGAAAGCGCCAGGACTGTCGGGGTCGCAAGGACCGCGATGCCAAGCCTGGCCTGCATTGTGATTCATTGAAATTTCGTCCCGCATGTCATGATTTGTGACTGTTGTCTGTCCGTCGGAATTCATGGTCGGGGTTCCAGAGCATCGGCTGGGCGTCCTGGAGGGGGAAGAACCCAAGCCGCTGGTAGAACCGGTGGCTTCCCGGTTCGGCGATGAGACCGATCCAGTCGAGGCCGTCGGCGCGCAGTCTTTCGACGATACAGGCGATCAGTCGGCCGCCGATTCCGGTGTTGCGGAAGGGTTCGAGCACCGCCACGTCCTGGATGTAGGCGTCGCTGACGCCGTCGCTGATCGCCCTCCCCATGCCGACGATCCGGCCGTTGTCGCGGGCGGTGGCGAAACAGTGGCTGCCCCTGATGATGCCTTCGGCAATCTCCGGTGCGTCACGGTCGACGAACCACCACCCCTGGGCGCGGTAGATCGCGATGATCTGCCCCAGATCGGTCGCGGTCGGCAGATTGAGAAAGGAATAGCTTGTCGTCATACGCACACAAGGTTGGTCCCGTTCACGGGAGGCGGGCGGACTTCACCACCGTTGCCGGCGCGGGGCCGGCTTGCAATGGGCGGCCACCTATAATAGAGTACCGCTTCCTCCCCTGCAACTGCTTGTTGCCGTCCTGTCCGGCGGCGCCTGCCCTCTCACAGGAGTATCCGGCATGAAGTTCGTTCCTTCCCCCCTGCAGATCGGCGATTTCCGGCTCTTCTGGCTGGACGGCGGGATCTTCGATCTCGATGCGGGCACCATGTTCGGCGTTGTTCCCAGGGTGCTCTGGGAAAAGAAGTACCCCGGCCGCGCCGACGGACACCTCACCCTGGTCAACGCCCTGCTGCTGATCATCGCCGGCAACGATCGTATCGTCATCGACACCGGCCTCGGCAACAAGCTTTCCGCCAAACAGAAAAAGATCTTCCGGGTCACCGGCGACTGGCGGGTGGACGAGGATCTGGCCGGCCTGGGGCTCCGCCGCGACGACATCACCCACGTTCTCCTCACCCATCTCGATTTCGATCATGCGGGAGGCATCACCCGCCACGGCGGCGACGGCGGTCTCGAACTTTCCTTCCCCCACGCCCGCCACTACGTGCAGGCGGGTGAATGGCGGGACGCGATCCAGCCCAACCTGCGCTCGAAGAGCACCTACTGGCCGGAAAATTTCGCGGGCCTCCGCCCCGGCGACAATCTCTGCCTGCTGGAGGGGGACAGCGATATCGTCACCGGCGTGCGTGCCGTGCACACCGGCGGCCACACCCGTGGCCACCAGGCCTTTCGGCTGGCGTCGGCAGGGCAATCGGCCCTGCACCTGGGTGATCTGCTGCCCAACCATGCCCACTTCAATCCCCTCTGGGTCACCGCTTTCGACAATTTCCCCCTCGATTCCGTGGAGGAGAAGGTCCGCCTGATCGACGAGGGCCGCCGGAAGAACAGCTGGTTCACCTTCTATCACGATCCCTACATGCAGGCCTGCCGTCTCGACGGCGAAGGGGGCATCCGGGAGGCCTGGCGGAACGGGTTTCTAGCCGCGGATGAGCTCCAGGAGCTCCTCGGCGGAAATCCTGGCGCTGACGTCGCTGCCCTCCAGTAAGTCCTCGGCGAGATCCTTCTTGTCCTGGTGGAGGCGGACGATCTTCTCTTCCACCGTGCCGGTGGCGATCAGTCGGTAGATGGTCACCGGCCGGGTCTGGCCGATACGGTGCACCCGGTCCGAGGCCTGATCCTCCACCGCCGGGTTCCACCAGGGGTCCATGTGGATGACGAAATCGGCCGCGGTCAGGTTGAGCCCCATCCCGCCCGCCTTGAGGCTGATGAGAAAGAAATCGCCATTACCGGCCTGAAAGGCCTTTACCCTTTCCGCCCGCAGCGGGGCCGGGGTGGAGCCGTCCAGGTACTGGAAGGGGATGCGGTGCCGGCCGAGAAACTCGGCGATCAGCTGCAGATGGCCGACAAACTGGCTGAAGACCAGGGCCTTGTGCTTGTTGGCCCGCAGATCCTCGGCAATCTCGCTGAACCGTTCGAGCTTGGAGCTGGCGAGATCGATATCCCTGTGGACCAGGCGCGGGTGGCAACTGGCCAGCCGCAGTCTGGTCAGTTCGGCGAGGACCCGGATATGGTTGCGCGCATCCAGGGCCGGCGCCGAGGCGATCCTGGTCATCGCCTCCTGTCGGATGGCCTCGTAGAAGGCCCGCTCCCGTTCGCTCAGTTCCACGTGGACGAGAATCTCGGTTTTCGGCGGCAGTTCGTCGAGGACTTCCGCCTTGATGCGGCGCAGGATGAAGGGGCGCAGCAGTTTTTTCAGCCTGATCCTGGCCCCGGCATCACCGTTGCGTTCGATGGGGACGGCGAAGCGGGCGTTGAAATGGGCCAGGGTTCCCAGCAGGCCGGGATTGATGAAATGGAAAAGGTTCCAGACCTCGCCCAGGTGGTTTTCGATGGGCGTGCCGGTGGTCAACATCCGGAAATCGCCCTGCAGGGCCATGGCCGCCCGGCTGCGTTTGGTATGGAGGTTCTTGATCGCCTGCGCCTCGTCGAGGACGATGGTATGCCACCTCCTTTGCCGCAGGAGATCGATTTCCTGCTGCATCATGCCGTAGCTGGTGAGCAGGACATCGAAGGCGGCGGCTCCGGCGATGGTCTCGCCGCGATTGACGCCTGCCAGCACCATCGGTCTGAGGGTGGGGGCGAAACGGCGCAGTTCGTCCAGCCAGTTGCCGCAGACACTGGTGGGGGCGACCACCATGGCCGGGCCTTCCGGAGCGCGCTGCAGCAGCAGGGCGATGGTCTGTACCGTTTTGCCCAGTCCCATGTCGTCGGCGAGGCAGGCGCCGATGCCCCAGGCGGCCAGCCGGCAGAGCCAGCGATACCCTTCCGCCTGATAGCCGCGCAGTTCGGCCTGCAGGGTTGTCGGCACCGGCACCGGACGCGCGGCGGAGGCATGGAGCCGCTCCCTGAGGAGCAGCCAGTCCCGGTCCGCCTGGAAACTTCCCGCCTCCTGCAGCACCTCGTCCATGAGGGGGGCGCAGACGGCGGCGATCCGGAGTTCGCTGTCCTGTTCCTGGGCATAGGCGCGGATCTCCTCGAGACGGCGCCTGAGGGCCGTGGTGAGGGTGAGAAACTGGCCGCGGCCGAGCGGCAGAAATCTCCCCGGCGCGGCGTCCAGCAGGTGGAGGAGATGCCGCATGTCGAGAACGAGGTCCTCGTTGATGCGCAATTCTCCCTCCAGCAGGAACCAATTGTTCTTCCTTCTCGCCTTGACGTACAGCTGTTCGAAGGAAAGTTGCGGGCTGACGTCCCATTTTTTCCCTTCCGGCCATTCCACCCGGACCGGGGTTTCGAGCTGCTGCAGTTCGGAAAGGAGCTGCAGGCATTCCTCGGTATCCGGCAACTGGCAGTTCCACACCCCCCTTTCCAGATTCTGCAGAGACAGACACGAAGAAAGCACGGCGGCGGCCTTGGCCTGTTCTTCCGCCAGATCCCTCCGCACCTGCCGCTGTCGGCCATCAATATCGGCGATCAGCAGCTCGCCTCCCTTGCCGGGATGGAGGTAGGGGCCACTGTCGCCGAAGGGGCGGACATAGAGGGAAACCTCGATGCCGCCCTGGCGGGGAACCAGCTGCACCACGGTTTCCGGATTCCCCTGTTCCTCGTCCTGCTGCAGGGCGAGTTCCTTAAAATCGGAACGGATGTCCACATGCTGGCGGATGGTGGCGATGGCGGAGAAAACCTTTTCCTTTTCCGCCAGCGGAATGCGCAGGCCGTTGGGGCCGAGAATTCGGGAAATCCGCCGATGGTAGCGGTTCATCTCCAGCAGGACGAGACGATTTGCCGGCTGGCGTTGCAGCAGACAGCGGGCCGTTGCCGGGAAGGGATCGAGACGGACGAGGACATGGTCGCCGTCGGTTCTCACGGAGAGGACCGGTTGTCCTTTTTCGAGGCTGGCCGGGTGACCGCCGCCGTTTTCGAGATACAGATGGGGATGGTCGATGAGCAGGGGCAGGGCGGTGGAGGGATCCAAGGTGTGGCTGTTTCCCCATGGAGCGTTTTTCACGGTGACCTTTGCGCAGACCCGCCGGTCCTGTTCGGTGAGAAACGAGAGTGTCCCGATCTTTTTGAGGGCCACGACCCGCCCTTTGCTCCACGAACCATTTTTCGAAAGTTTCTGTTCCTTCGCTGCCATGTTGAGAACCTGACCTTCGCCGTCGAGGCTGAGGAACCAGGCGAGGCGCCGGTGGTGGCCCTCGCCGGATGATGATTCCGTCTCTGCCGGCAGGGAGAGGGCCTTCAATGCCAGTTGCCAGGGCTCCTCGTGGCGGATCACGCTGCTGAAGGGGATCATCCCCGTTTTTGCTTCGAGTTTTCCGGGAAACGAGCCGGGATGGTTGTCCTCCAGCCGGGAGAGCAGGCCGTCGCACTCCAGGGCGAGCCAGTCGTTGCCCCGGCCGGCCGCGTCGCCGCGGAGCTTTGCCAGCGAGGCCCGGTCTTCCTCGGCCAGTGAGCCCTGCAGCCAGTAGGTGGCGAGCAGGCGGAAATAGGTGGTCAGCGGCCGCTGCGGCTGTCTCGACAGGATGTGGAACGGTCGTGTCCCGCCGGGCTGCTCGAGAAATTCGGTGAGATCCTTCAGCAGCAGGTATTCCTTCTGAAAATGGGTACTGGGGCGGGCGATGCACTGCTCGTGCAGGAGAGAGCGCAACGCCGGCAGACGACGGTAGTCGCCGGCATGCAGTTGGGCGAGGACGTACAGCACCCCTTCCATACCGCTGAAAAAGGCCGATTTCTGGCCCTGCTCCTGCCGCAGCCGCAGCAGATCTTCATCGAAACGGAGGATGGCTCCCGTCGGGTCTCCCCCGCAGAATTGCAGCCAGCCGGCGATCCCCGGCGGCGACGGACCGGATGCAACGGTGCCCAGGGCAACGGCTTCTGCCAGTTGTCCCCGGTGGAGCAGGCAGGCGGTGAGCAGATACCGGACCGAAGGGCGGCCGAGCTCGGGAAAGGAGCCGTCGGCTGCGATCTGCCGCAGGCAGGCCAGGAGCGGTTCGAGGGAGGTGTTGCCCGACAGGGCATCGAGGTAGAGACGATGCAGCGCATAGATGAGCATGGCTGGCGGCAGCCCACGGAGCCAGGCGCAATCGAAGGGGCGCGAACAGATGGCGACGATCGGGTCCTGGGCGGGCCGGCCGCCTTCCTTGTCCAGATAGGAAAGCAGCGCCCGGTTGAAGCGATCGGGGTCCCGATGGAGGAAGGCGAGACGGAGCTGTCTTTTGATGGTCACCGGACTGGCCCGATCGCCCTGTCGGTCGAGGAGGTCGATGGCGTTGCTGATCCCGGGAAACCAGGGGAAGCTGGCCGCATCCCTGGCGATGGATTCCCGGGATTGCTCCGGGCAGGTGAGATCCGGGGCAAGCAGCCCCCTGCCGACGAGAGCGGCGAGTTGGCTGCGCAGCGCGGATGGCTCCCGGACGCAGCCGGCGGATGCGAGGCAGGCGGCGATCTCGCCCACATTTTTTGGTCTCTCCAGCAGGGCGCAGCAGGTGAGCAGCAGAGGATAGGGGGAGCCTGTCGGCAAAAAGGCGTCGTCCATTGGGCTAGCGGTATACGGTGTTGACGGAAAGATGCCGGGGCGCGGCGCTGTTCCGGGAAACGATGGCCGGCCATCGTGTCATCCGGTACTATAGCCTGAAACAAGGGCTTTGGTTAGACCGGAAAACATTTTTCCGGAATCGCAACAAACGCGATTCCGGCGCCGGCCTGCCCTCTCGCGCAGCATCTCCATATCTCATCACCGGATGCTGCCTTGTGCGGCCTTCTGCATTGCCGTCATTGTTCAGCTCAGGGAGGAAGAAATGAAAATTCTGTGCCTCGGTACCGGTGCCGCCTGCGATCCCGGCAGAGGCAATACCAGTCTGCTGCTCGACAACCGCCTGCTGCTCGATTGCGGTTTCACCGCTGCTCACGCCTATTTTCGCCGGCATCCGGCCGCCGACGATCTGGAAGGGGTATGGATTTCCCATTTCCACGGCGATCACTGTTTCGCCCTGCCGCTGCTGCTCCTCGGCCTGTGGGAGCGGCGGCGGACCCGGCCGCTGGTCGTCGCCGGACCTCCGGGGCTGAACGTACAGGTGCGGCAGCTGCTGGAGCTCTCCTATCCAGGTTTCGCCGCCCGCTTCGCTTTTTCCCTGGAGACCGTGGAAATCACGCCTCATACCCCGTTCGAACTGGCCGGGTATCGATGCGGTGCCGCTCTCACCGAACACTCCCGGACGAATCTGGCGATCCGGGTCGACGATGGCCGTTTCGCCGTCTACTACAGCGGCGACGGTCGGCCCACGGCGGCCGGGAACGCCCTTGCCAGGGGCTGCGACCTGATCCTGCATGAGGCCTTTGCCAGCGGCGAACCGCCGCCCGGGCACGGATCGGTACAGGGAAGCATGGCCTTTGCCGCAACCGCCGGCGCCGGTCGGCTCGCGCTGCTGCATGTGGCGCCGGAGGCCAGGGCGGCATTGCCGGCGGCGGTGGATGCCGGCAGGAAGTCCTTTGCCGGCCTGCAGGTGGAGATTCCCGCTGATGGAGACCTCTTCGTGCTGGAATGACGGCCCGGCGATTGCCGGCGAGGAAGGGCAGAAAAAAAACATGAACCATTACGCCTGCCCCTTGTCTTTTTCGAGGCGGGATGCGATAGTTGACCCCTGCGGCGGCCCTGGTCCGTCCGAACCCGACTGTCCCCGCCCCGCGTGCTCCCCAGTCAATCCGTCACCGTCAACGTCACCGGAGGTATCGTGCCATGGAACAACCGAGAATTCTCACCGCGACCCGGCCGGCGGTCGAGGCCCAGACCGTCTTTCTTGCCAAGGTTTTCAACTGGATGGCCATCGGCCTGCTGCTGACCGCGGCCAGCAGCTTCGTCACCGCCAATTCGCCGGCGATCGTCAACCTGGTGTTCGGCAACCGGCTGGTGTTCTTCGGTCTCATCGCCGCCGAGCTGGCGGTGGTTTTCTCCCTGGTGGGCAGGACCGAACGACTGTCGGCCGGAACCGCCACCGGTCTGTTCATCGGCTACGCCCTGCTCAACGGGGTGACTCTGGCCTCCATCGTGCTCTACTACACCATGACCTCCGTCGCCACCACCTTCCTCGTCACCTCGGCGATGTTCGGCAGCATGGCGGTTTACGGCCTGGTCACCAAGCGGGATCTCAGCTCCCTCGGCTCCTTTCTGATGATGGGGCTGGTGGGGATCATCCTCGCTTCCCTGGTCAATCTCTTCCTGGGCAGTCCGATGGTCTCCTGGCTCATCTCCGGCATCGGCGTCATCGTCTTCACCGGACTCGCCGCCTACGACGTCCAGAAGCTGAGCCAGCTGGGGGCGAGCGGCGTCATGGCCGGCGGCGAGGCCGTCATCCGGCGGACGGTCATCGTCGGCGCCCTGACCCTGTATCTCGATTTCATCAATCTCTTTCTGATGCTGCTGCGCTTCTTCGGCAGCAGCCGCGAGTGAGCTTGCGTCCCGGCACCCAATGAGAAAGGCGGCTCACGGCCGCCTTTCTCATTGGGGGAAATGGCCTGATCACGGCCCGAGGTACTGACCGTTTTCCCAGCGGCCTTTCTGAATCCGCCCGTCATGGAAGGTCATCGTTCCCTGGCCGTGGAAAAGGGTGCCCTGCCATTCTCCCTCGTAAACGTCCCCTTGCGGGGAGACATATTTGCCGTCGCCGACCCAGGAGCCGTCCCGCCACCTGCCGATGAGCCGAGAGCCGTCGAAGCGGGTCAGGGTGCCCTGGCCGTGGAACTGGCCGTTTTGCCATTCGCCGTCGTAGCCCCCCATGGCCATTTCCATTTTCCCCCTGCCGTTGAACAGGCCGTCCTTGAACCCGCCGGTGTATTTTCGGCCGTCGGCGAAGAGCAGTATGCCCTGCCCATCGAAGACTCCCCCGTTGAACTGGCCGATGTATCGGGAACCGTCGGCCATGGTCCGCTGTCCCTGCCAGCTGCCCCGCAGCCGGTCCGGGTCCCTGGCGGTGGAGGTGTTCTCCGCCAGCAGCGAGACATGGACGAATCCGCTCTGGCCGGAACCGGGAACGGTCACCCGCACCCATTCCCCCTGCTGTTCGCCCCTGCTGACGAGGGTACCCCGGTCGAGCCGGGCCAGGATCGGGTGGGATTTTCCTGCCCCTCCGCGCAGGATGACGTTGTCGGTTGCGGTCGTCGCCGCCCGGAGTTCGGCAAGCAGGGAGCGGTGCACCCAGCCGAGCCGGGCGGACAGGTTCTCCTCCACCCGGAGCCATTCCCCCTTGTCCTCAACTTCCCGGAGGATGGTGCCCCGGGAAAGGCGGGCGACAACGGCAGCATCGGTGCCGGGCGCCTGCCGCAGGTTGACCCCGTTGCCGGCCACGAAAAATTCCTTGCCGAACGCCGACGGCGGACAGCAGAGACAAAGGAGCCAGCAAAGAGTCAGCAGCAGGGGACGGACAGCGGATGTGGGTATCATGGGGTGGTGCATGGCAGGGGCTAAGGCATCGCGGTCGCAGGTTGGGGATATTTGGTGGCGAACCCATCGAGGATGCGCAGGTATTCCGCCTGAAACTGCAGGGTGGCGCTCTGTTCAATTTCCTTGCGCAGGGGCGTCGCATATTTCATGATGTCGATACCGTAGCGGTTGATGGCGAGATCGTTGGCCAGGTCGACGATTCTGAGGCAGTAGTAGCGGGCGAGCAGGTTCAGGCGGCCGTCACGACGCGCCAGGTAGGCGTTGCCGGCCGGGGTTGCAAGAAAAAAGGCGGCGTATTCGTAGGCCTGCCGCGGAGAGACGGTCAGGGTCGGATCGGGACAGGACGGCGGCTGCAGATGCCAGGCGTAGAGATTGTCGAGGTCGAATTCCAGCCTGCCGGTTTCCTTGGTGAGCAGACTCTGCAGAAGGCCGATGTCGGTGGGACCCAAGACCTGGAACAGATGCACCATGGCCCTGGCGGTGGCCAGCGGATCGCCGCCGGCCAAGCTCACCTCGGGGGGGGTGGCGAGAAGCCTGCCGAACAGGGCGGGCAGTTCCCCTGCAATTCCCGATGGCAGACGGTACTCGCGAATGTACGGCTGTCCGTCGAGATAATCGTACATGGCGGCTATCGCCTTGCCCGCCTCCAGACACCTGTCCCTTTTTTCCGGGGTGGTCCCCGGTGCGTCGGGGAGATCCTGCGGCGGGGATGGCGGCGGTTGCGGCGGCAGAGCCGTGGCCGGAGACTGTTCCGCCGGCACGGCCGGCAGCTCCGGTCTCTCCGGCTCCCCGACCCTGCCGGCGTGCATGCCGGTGGCAGCCGGGGGAACCTCGGCGGTGTCGATGGCCTTCCTGTCTCCCTTCCTGCCCAGCAGGAAAAAGGCCGCCACCCCGAGCAGCAGGAGGAGAACGATGAGCAGCAACACCGGTTGCCGGGGGGGCGATTCTCTGGAGCGATGGGATGTCGTCATGGCCTCCCTCAGGAAAAATGGACGGAAGAAATGCGGCAAGGGGGTTCCCAGGCCGTTGCACCTGTCCGCAGGCAAGGAAATTCATAACAGCGGCATGGGGAAAAATCAATGACGGAATCCAACGGACGGCAGTCCTGGCAAAAACGGGCAGACCAGCGGTTCACCGGTATGTGTCGGCAGATGAACGTATCGCGGCGGCTTTTTTCGGCCAGCCCCGCACAGGGGGGGCAACCATCGTGAGCTGGATCGAAAAATATTATCCGTTCGTTGCCAGGAGTCCGAAAAAACAGCTTGATTGGTTGGTGGGGGCGTGCCGCAAAGGCGCGCTTGCCGATTCCGAAATCACCCCCTACGTCCGGCTGCTGCTCGCCAACGAGGACCCGGAGGTTCGGGACGAACTCGCCGCGATCATGGCGGCCCTTCCCGGCGGTGACTGGAACCATCTGCTGCGGGCCGCCGATCTCTGCGACCTGCCGGCGCTGCTCGAGCGGATGCCGGAAATCACCTCCGAGCAGGCCCTGATCATCCTGCGCAAGGAGCCGCCTCCGTACGAAAATCATCCGGAACAGGAAATCGAGCGGCTGTACGACACCTTCCACGCCAGAGCTCCTGAGGTCATGGAGCATGCGGCGGCGATCCTCCTTGCCGGGGACAACCGGCCGGCCTGGTTCGCTGATGCGTACGCGCGCTTTGTGGAGAAATTACGGGACAAGGAGTTCCTCTCGGAACTGTACCCGAAGGCGAAGGGCTAGGGAGAGGCGGGGGTGGAAGGGTCCTGCCGGGGCGGGACCCTTCCGGGAGAAAATCCGGCGAACTTATTTTTTCTTCTTGCCGGCGGCTCGCTTGGATGCCTTCAGCGGGTTGACCCGGGTCTGGGCGGTGACGATCTCCGGCTTCTCGTGGGTGGCGAAGTTGCAGATGCCGAGTTTCCATTTGGCCGCGGGCGCGGCGTAGGTTTTGCAGTACTGCTGGTCGTTCACGGTTACGATGCGCTCGCAACCGATGCAGCGATCGATGATCGGGGCGAAGGCGCCACTGTTGATCTGGGTGAGGGTCTTCTCGGAGATGGCTTCAGCAGCTGATGCGGCCATTGTCGTTCCTCCTGCTGTGTTGCTGGTGTTGGTGCGTTGAATATGTTCGGTGTCCGGAGGCGCTCCGGTCAACTGTTGCTGGATACGTGCTTGTCGCAACCCTGGCGCCGCCGGGTGGCGGCGCCTGCGATCCCATTGCCTCCGACCCTGCGACGCCCGTTTTGGTTCCGGCAGAGGAAAGGATCCTGTCCGCCGGGCGTCTCTTGCGTCGGAAACGCGCTATTCTAAAGGCAGTAAGGTTGTGTGTCAATGGAAGATTCCTGCCCGGGGGAAAATTCTCACAGGCGCTCGCCGGCGTGCCGATGACCCCTTCGCCGCCGGGGCCGTGTATCGATCCCGGCCAGGACGACGGGAAGGCGAAAAAAATGTCCATGTTGTTTTCGACTTTTTGATACGATAAAATAACTTGCTAACTGAACTTTCGGACTAGAAATTTTTGCGTAACACATCGAAAACATTAGATTAAACGTGAAAAACCCTTCGCTCCTTGGTATATTGGGTCAAACAACTTATCCAACAATATCAAGGAGGAAGGGT
>JBFLZZ010000048.1:0-29953 GCA_040755255.1 Thermodesulfobacteriota bacterium | reverse complement strand
GAGTCGTACCGGAAGAGAATGCGCCCGCAATCAAAGCAACCGGCACTCACACCAACAGGACTCAGCGAGGGTCAAACTGCTCAATAAAACTGACCCCGCCCCTGCTCAATAACGCTGACCCTTGACATGAAAATGGCATCCGAAATTGCGAGCAGAGCACGACTTCATCTCATCCGTTCGCTCTGAGCCTGTCGAAAAGTGCTCCGTCGCATGTGCCGCAGATTGGCTGAACTTCACTGGTAATCAGGTTCTGAAATGAATATCAAGCGTTGCGATATTGCCAAAAATCGTGCCCAACGACTTTGACGGGACCCTGCCCCAAACCTATCGGACTTCCTTACCCCCCGTTGCGCCATGTCCCCATGTCCCTGCATCTTGCCAAATGTATCCTGAAGTGCTAGCCTATGCTCAGGCATATGCTTATCATGGGAGGATGGCATGCAAACGGAACGACATGTGCGACTGTTTAAAAACGGCAGAAACCAGGCCCTGCGCATCCCGCGGGAATTCGAGTTGCCGGGAGATGAAGCGATTATCCGCAAGGAAGGCAACCGGCTCATTGTCGAAGCGGTCCAACACCGTTCCCTTCTGGCAACCCTGGCCACCTGGCAACCCTTGCCGGACGAATTTCCCGACATCGACGCCGGGCTGAAACCGCTGGACGACATCGAGTTGTGAGATGGGTTTTCTCCATCTGCTCAATACCAACATTCTCTCCGACCTGATCAGAAATCCAGCCGGGAGTGCGGCACAACGGCTGGCCGAAGCAGGGGAGGAGACGGTCTGCACCAGCATTGTCGTTGCCTGCGAATTGCGATTCGGGGCCGAAAAGAAGAACTCGACGCCTCTCCGGGAACGAGTCGAGGAACTCCTTTCGATTATTGAAGTTTTCCCTCTGGATGGCGAAGCCGACCGAGCGTACGCGAGAATCCGGATTCACCTGGAGGCTAGGGGTGCACCCATCGGGCCCAACGACCTGCTCATCGCCGCGCATGCCCTGTCCCTCGGTCTCACCCTGGTCACCGCCAATACCACGGAATTCGCCCGCATCCCCGATCTGCAGGTCGAAAATTGGCTGGAACGCACGGAGAGGTGAGATCGGGTTGCAGGGACGGGACGGTGGGAATGTTCTTTTCTGTTTGACTGTCAGCGGCGATCGGCTACGGCATACGGGATCAGGGGCGCACAGGCAAAATCAGCTACGAGATTGTCGGACAGCAGCTCCTGGTGCTGGTGGTTCGCATGGCGCACGGAGGGAGGCTTAGCGCTGACCGATGGTGACCAACCATGCGTCAACCTGCCGGCAGCGGCTGCACGAGCACTTCATCGCCACCGCAAACCGCCGCCCTTGCCGCCTGCCACCCCCCGTCCAGCGCAGGCCGCCGTTGTGTTTTACCCGGCAGTCGTTTATCATGGGCTGTCGCCATCCACGGACAGCCGCCATGACCCAGCCACTGATCGCAGGCATACTTTCCGATACCCACCTCACCGAACCTGACGACCATTTCCGTCGCCTGGTGGAGATCTGCTTTGCCGAGGCGGAGGTCATCCTCCACGCCGGCGACCTCACCGACCTGTCGGTTCTCGAGGTTTTCGACGACCGGACCGTGCACGCGGTGCGCGGCAACATGTGCCGGCCCAGCGCCTGCCAGCGGCTGCCCGACCGTAAAATAGTCACCCTGGGGCGGTTCAAGATCGGCCTCATCCACCGCGCCGGCTGGTCCTACGATTTCGAGGACCAGCTGCTGCCCGAATTCGACGAGATGGTCGACTGCATCGTCTACGGCCATACCCACCGGCCGGTCTGCCACCAGAGCGGCGGCGTGCTGTACATCAACCCCGGCAGTTTCCAGGCCACCGGCCGCCACGGCGCGTGCGGCACCTACGCCCTGCTCACCATCGGCGACGAACTGCTTGCCCGGATCCACCATGTGCCGCGGCTGGCGCCGAGAATGCCGGATCAGGGCTGCCGGATCAGCCGATGATCGACCCGGGCAAGATCACCCCCATGCTCCAGCAGTACCTGGAGATCAAGGAACGGCACCGGGACGCCATCCTCTTCTACCGGCTGGGCGATTTCTACGAGATGTTCTTCGACGACGCCAAGACCGCGTCGCGCATCCTCGGCATCACCCTCACCAGCCGCAACCACAAGAACGCCGGCATCTCGATCCCCATGTGCGGCGTCCCCTTTCATGCCGCCGCCTCCTATCTCGCCAAGCTGGTCAAGGCCGGGCAGCGGGTGGCCATCTGCGAACAGATCGAAGATCCCGGCGAGGCCAAGGGCGTCGTCCGCCGCGAGGTGGTCAGGATCGTCACCCCCGGCCTGATCACCGAGGAACAGGTTCTGGACGACAAGAGCAACCGCTATCTCGGCGCCGTCGTCCACCGCAACCTGTGGGGTCTCGCCCTGCTCGACCTGTCCACCGGCGAGTTTCTCGTCACCGAGCGCCGGGAAGCGCAGGCCATCGCCGACGAGCTCAATCGGCTGCAGCCGGCGGAACTGCTCTATGCCGAGGATGGCGAGGCGGACCGCGCCGGGCTCACCGCCCTGCTGGGGCCGCTGGCGCGGGAGATCTGCCTGACCGCGCGGCCGGCTGGCGATTTCGCCCATGCGCCGGCGCGGGAGCGGCTGCTGGAACACTTCCGCACCGCCAACCTCGCCGGCTTCGGCTGCGAGGAGATGCGGGAAGGGGTCGGCGCCGCCGGCGGCCTGCTCGCCTATATCGAGGAAACCCAGAAGTGCGACCTCGGCCACATCGAGAGGCTCGCGGTCATCGATCTTGCCGACATCCTGATGATCGACGACTCCTCCCGCCGCAATCTGGAGCTCACCCAGACCATCATCGGCGGCGGCCGAGAGGGCTCGCTGCTCGCCTGCCTGGACTCCACCGTCACCCCCATGGGGGCGCGGCTGTTGAAACGCTCCCTGCTCTTTCCGCTGCGGGATGTCGGCGCCATCAACCAGCGGCTTACGACCGTGGAGCATCTGGTGGAAGAGCAGGGACTGCGCCGGCAGCTCAGGGAGATCCTCGCCGGCGTCTACGATCTGGAACGGCTCAACAGCCGGGTGGTGCTCGGCAGTGCCAACGGCCGCGATCTGCTCGCTCTCAAGTATTCCCTCGCCAACCTGCCGAGGCTCCGGGAACTGCTCGCCGGCGGCGGCGGCCTGCTCGACCCCCTCGGCCGGGAACTCGATCCGCTGGCGGATCTCCACGATCTGCTGGAAGCGAGCATCCACGAGGAACCGCCGGTGAGCCTGCGCGAGGGAAATCTGATCAAGGGGGGGTACCACCCGGAACTGGACGAACTGGTCGCCATCGGGCGCGACGGCAAGGAACTCATCGCCGCCCTGGAGGCGGAGGAGCGGGTCCGTTCCGGCATCGCCAACCTCAAGATCGGCTTCAACCGGGTGTTCGGCTACTACCTCGAGGTGAGCCGCGGCCAGTTGGACAAGGTCCCCGACTACTTCATCCGCAAGCAGACCCTCACCAATGCCGAACGGTTCATCACCCCGGAGCTGAAGGAATTCGAAAACAAGGTGCTGGGGGCGGAAGAAAAACGGCTGGCCCTGGAGTACCAGTTGTTCACCGCCGTGCGCGGCGAGGCCGCCGCCCACAGTTCCCGCCTGCTGGCTTCCGCCCGCCGCGTCGCCGAGATCGACCTGTTCTGCTGCCTCGCCGAAACCGCGGCCGCCAACCGCTACTGCCGGCCGCGGGTGAACGACGGCGAGGAGATCCTCATCCGCGAAGGCAGGCACCCGGTCATCGAAAAGGCCCTGCCGCCGGGCAAATTCGTCCCCAACGACGTCCACCTCGATCAATGCGGGCAGGAGGTGCTGATCATCACCGGCCCCAACATGGCGGGCAAGTCGACGGTGCTCCGCCAGACGGCGCTCATCGTGGTGATGGCGCAGCTCGGCTCCTTCGTGCCGGCGGCCGAGGCGGTCATCGGCGTCGTCGACCGCATCTTCACCAGGGTCGGCGCCATGGACGACCTGCGCCGCGCCCAGTCCACCTTCATGGTGGAGATGAACGAGACCGCCAACATCCTCAACAACGCCAGCCCCCGCAGCCTGGTGATCCTCGACGAGATCGGCCGCGGCACCTCCACCTACGACGGCCTCGCCATCGCCTGGGCGGTGGCCGAGGATCTGGTCAACAAGGACGGCAAGGGAGTCAAGACCCTGTTCGCCACCCACTACCACGAGCTCACCGATCTCGCCCGCCTCTTCCCCCGCCTGCGCAACTTCCACATCGCGGTGCGGGAGTGGAACGACACCATCATCTTTCTGCACAAGCTGCTGCCCGGCGCCACCAACCGCAGCTACGGCATCCAGGTGGCCTCCCTGGCCGGGGTTCCCGCCCGGGTCATCCGCCGCGCCGGCGAACTGCTGGCCAACATCGAAAAGGGGGAATTCGACCGCAAGGGAACGCCACGCATCGCCGGCGGAAGCGGCGCCCCCCGGGGAGGACCCAATCAACTGGAACTGTTCGGCGAGCCCGAGCATCCGGTACTCAGGCGTCTTGCCGAGGTGCGGCCGGATGCCCTTTCCCCCCTGGAAGCGCTGAGTCTGCTCTACGAAATGAAGGCCTTATGCGAGGGTTGAGACAGCAGCAGGCCGCCCCGCGGCGGCAGGATTTCCGCCGGGTGGCCGTCTTGCCGCGTGTGCGGCCCGGCCTGCTTTGCCTTTGCCTGCTCCTTGCCGCCGGCCTGTTCGCCCTGTTCGATGCCGGCGACGGCCGGGCGGCCGACGGTTCGGCCCGGCTGGAGAAGCGGTTCCGCCTCGCCCTCGCCTTCGGTCACAACCTGGAAATGCGCCGGGATGTCACGGTGCAGGATCTGGAGCGCAGCATCGCCGCCTTCGCCACGGTCGGCGACCGGGCCGAGGGACAGCTCGCCGCCCGGGCCCTCTTTGCCGGCTGCCGGCAGCACCAGGCCCTGTATCAACTCACCGGCAGGGGCGAGGATCTGAGCCATACCCGCAGATGCTACGACATGGTGGTGAGCCGCCACGGCGAAAGTTCCCTTGCCGACGACGCCCTCTTTCTTCTCGGGGAACTGGCGCTTGCCCGCGAAAACGACACCCGCCTGGCCAGCCGCAACTTCGCCAAGATCCTCGTCCTCTACCCGGAAGGCGACATGGCGGCCGCCGCCCGCGAGCGCATCCAGCGGATCAAGGAAGACCGCATGGCGGGGCAGCGGCCGGCCGCCAGGAGCGACGGTCCGCCGCGGGTTGCCGATATCCGCTACGGCACCACCGCCTACTACAGCCGGGTCACCATCGAGACCACCGCCCCGGTCTCCTTCCAGGAAAACATCCTGCCGAAAACCGCGGACGGCCGGCAGCGCCTCTATCTCGACCTTGCCGGCAGCCGCCTGGAGAACCGGCTCGCCGCCACCATCCCGGTCAACGACGGGCTGCTGCAGCAGATCAGAAGCGCCCAGCATTCACCGGACACGGTGCGGGTGGTGTTCGACACCACCTCGTTTTCCGATTACCGGATCACCACGGAGAACGAACCGTTCCGCATCTTCGTCGATGTCTGGGGGGAGGGAAAAGGCAAGGAACAACTGCAGCGCGAGGTCTGCAAACTGGTACCGCAGCAGCAGCCGTCCCTGGTGCAGCAGCTGGGGCTGCAGGCCAGGAGGATCATCCTCGATCCGGGCCACGGCGGCAAGGACCCCGGCGCCATCAACCGCCAGGGGATGAAGGAGAAGGACATCACTCTGTCGGTGGCGCAACGGGTGGCGGCGAAACTGCAGGCGCAGGGAGGCTACGAGGTCTTTCTGACCAGGAACTGCGACGAGTACCTGTCCTTGGAGGCGCGCACCGAAATCGCCAACCGCAAGCAGGCGGACATCTTCGTGTCGCTGCACGTCAACTCCGCCGACTCGCCCGATCTGCGGGGCATCGAGACCTACTATCTCAGTCTCGCCACCAGCCCCGAGGAGATGCGGGCGGCAAGCACGGAGAACGCCACCGCCCAGGGGGCCTTGAGCGATCTGCAGGCGATCCTCTCCGATCTGATGATGAATTCCAAGATCAACGAATCGGCTCGGCTGGCCGAATCGATTCAGGACAACATGGTCACCGGACTCGGCCGCCAGTATCCGGGGATCACCAATCTGGGGGTGAAAAAGGCGCCGTTCATCGTACTGATCGGCGCGCAGATGCCCGCGGTCCTCATCGAAATCGCCTTCATGAGCAACCCGGTGGAGGCGCAGCGGCTGCGGGACATCGCCTATCTCGACACCACCGCCGACAAGATCGTCCGCGGCATCTCCGGCTACTCCTCCACCCTGACGGCGGCAAACGCCGGGACGCCCCGGGCCGCCGCCGTCATCCGCTGAGCGGGATCAGCCTTTCCCCGTTTCCGCCGGTTCACGGCCGGCATGCAGATCCTCTCCTTCCAGGTAGCGGCGGATGGACTCGGCGGCCACCTTGGCCTGGTAGACCGCCTTGGCCGCGGTCTGCGGCCCCAGGACCGCATCGCCGGCGGCGAACAGCCAGGGTACCGAACTCTGCTGGGTCACCGGATCCACCTCGTAGGTGCCCCAGCGGCTCATCGCCACCTCGACTCCCTCCGTTGCGGTGGCGTCCACGTCCTGACTGATCGCCGGAATGATGGCGTCGGCCTCGATCATGAAATTGGAACCCTCCATAACCACCGGCCGGCAGCGTCCCGAGGCATCGCATTCGCCGAGCTGCATCCGCACGCATTCAATTCTGGTGAGCCTGCCGTTTTCGCCGTGGATCTTCACCGGCGCCGCCAGTTCCTCGATGCGCACCCCCTCCTCCTGGAGGTGGTGGATTTCCGCTTTGGAGGCGGGCATTTCCTTGATGGAGCGACGATAGAGGATGAACACGTCGGTGGAGCCGGTGCGCAGCGCGGTCCTGGCCACGTCGATGGCGACGTTGCCGCCGCCGACCACCACCACCCTTTTGCCGAGCTGCAGCTTCTCTCCGAGGTTGACCCGCCGCAGGTAATCGACGCCGTGCATCACCCCGGCCAGGTCCTCGCCTTCGACCCCGAGCTTGCGCGAGCGGTGGGCGCCGACGCCGACGAAAACGGCATCGTACTGGGCGTGCAGCTCCTCCATGGAGATGTCCCTGCCCACCGTCTTCTGAACCACCTCGACGCCGCAGTTGCGCAGTGCGTCGAATTCCGCCTGGATGATGGCGCGCGGCAACCGGTAGGCCGGGATACCCACCACCAGCATGCCGCCGAACATCGGGTAACTGTCGAAGATGGTGCAGTGGTACCCTGCATGGGCGAGGTGGTAGGCGGCGGTCATCCCGGCGGGCCCGGAGCCGACGATGGCCACCTTCTTGTTTTTGGGCAGGGCGCAGGGAGTGAGGATGTTCCTGTTCTGCTGTACCATCCAGTCGACCAGGTAGCGCTCCAGCATGCCGATGGCCACCGGTTCGCCCTTCTTGCCGCGGATGCAGGCGCCTTCGCACTGGAATTCATGGGGGCAGACCCGGGAGCAGACCGCGGGCAGCGAGCTGGTTTCGCGCACCACCCAGTAGGCCTCCTCGACCTTGCCCTCGCGCAACAGGCCGATGAAGCGGGGAATGTCGTTGTGGATCGGACAGCCCTTCTCCCGGCAGGGGGCGTTCTTGCACTGCAGGCAGCGATTGGCCTCGCGGATGGCGGTCTGCTCGTCGAACCCGGCCACCACCTCGTCGAAACTGCGAATCCGATCCGCGGGCGCCAGTTCCCTGGTCGCCTGGCGGGGAATGGCGAGTCGTTCCTTCTGGTCCATTGTCGTTCCTCCCTATCAGCTCGATGGTATATGGAGACTCGGCGGGCGTTCCGCCCGACAGAGCCGGCGGCAGCGCAGGGTGATTCCGAGGAAATCTGCCGCGGCGCGACCACCCTGGTGCTTGACTTTTCTCAGGGATTCAAGGAGAATATCTAACAGGCGAACATGGTGTCAACCAAGCCGCTACCCTTCAAAATTATTCAATAAATCGACGAGTCACCACCGGAAGCACGCGGCCGCGATGAAGGTCGAATTCATAAACCCGTTTCTGCAGGCAGCCAAGAATGTCGTGGAGACGATGTGCCAGATCAAGGCGACACCGCAGAAGCCGTCGCTGAAAACGGGCAGGGAAACCTACGGCGACGTTACCGGTGTCATCGCCATGCACTCCGACAAGATCAGCGGCTGCATGATTCTCAGTTTCGAGAAAAAATGCATCCTGAACATCGTCGCCAACATGCTGATGGAGGATCCCAAGCGCGAGGTGGACGACGAGATCGTCGATGCCGTCGGCGAACTCACCAACATGATCTGCGGTGGCGCCAAGGCGCAGCTGTCCAAGCTGGACACCACCTTCGACATGGCCACCCCGACCATGGTCCTCGGCAAGGGCATCACCATGGACTATTATTCGGAAGCCCCCACCCTGGTCATCCCCTTCCAGACCGAGGTCGGCACCTTCGTCGTCGAGGCCAACCTCAAGATGTGACCTCCGCCGCCGCGGTAACCGTTCGCCGGTCGGCCGCCTGAATGACGGAACCTCCTGCCGGAAACCGTTCGGAGTGCATCCGCGGTTCCCCTTCGCAAAAAAAAAGCCGCATGCGATATGCGGCTTTTTTTTATGTCGGTTGGGGGTTCAGTGCCGTTCGTTCTTGGCGGCGCGCAGCCTGGCCATGGCACGCTGCAGAGCAGCCTCGGCCCGGGCCCGGTTGATCTTTTCCTGGGAGAGCTGCGCCTGCGCCAACCGCTTCTCCGCCCGTTCCCTGGCGCGGATGGCCCGATCCACATCGATCTCCTGGCCGTACTCGGCGTTTTCCACCAGAAAGGTGATGCGGTTGTTGGAGATTTCGCAGAAGCCGCCGCTCACCATCATGGCGAATTCCTTGCCGTCCTTCTTGTAGACCAGCACGCCGGTCTTGATGGTGGACAGCATGGGCGCGTGATTGGCGAGTACGCCGAAGTCACCGGCATAGCCCGGCGCGGTGACGATGTCGACATCGTCCTTCACCGCGGCACCCTTGGGGGTCACAATTTCCATATGGATCTTTTCAGCCATGATACAGGACTCCAGGTGCCTTATGCGGCCTTAGCAGCCTCCTTGGCCGCCTTTTCCACTGCCTCTTCGATGGAGCCGACCATGTAGAAGGCGGCCTCCGGCAGCTCGTCGTGTTTGCCTTCGAGAATCTCCTTGAAGCCGCGAACGGTCTCGGCCACCTTGACGTACTTGCCGGCCATGCCGGTGAAGACCTCGGCGACATGGAAGGGCTGCGACAGGAAGCGCTGGATCTTGCGGGCGCGGCCGACGGTGACCTGGTCTTCCTCGGAAAGCTCGTCCATGCCGAGAATGGCGATGATGTCCTGCAGATCCTTGTACTTCTGCAGGGTAATCTGCACGCCGCGGGCAACCTTGTAGTGCTCCTCGCCGATGACGTTGGGATCGAGGATGCGCGAGGTGGAATCGAGCGGATCCACCGCCGGGTAGATGCCGAGCTCGGCGATCTGCCGGGAAAGAACGACGGTACCGTCGAGATGGGCGAAGGTGGTCGCCGGCGCCGGGTCGGTGAGGTCGTCGGCGGGGACGTAGACGCACTGCACCGCAGTGATGGAGCCCTTGCTGGTGGAGGTGATCCGTTCCTGCAGGGCGCCGAGGTCGGTGGCCAGGGTCGGCTGGTAGCCGACCGCGGACGGGATCCGGCCGAGGAGCGCGGACACCTCGGAACCGGCCTGGGTGAAGCGGAAGATGTTGTCGACGAAGAAGAGCACGTCCTGTCCCTCCTCGTCACGGAAGTATTCCGCAGCGGACAGCCCGGTGAGCGCCACCCGGGAACGGGCGCCGGGCGGCTCGGTCATCTGGCCGTAGACCAGCGCCGCCTTGGGGAGAACGCCGGACTCTTTCATCTCGTGGTAAAGGTCGTTGCCCTCGCGGGTCCGTTCGCCGACGCCGCAGAAAACCGAGATACCGCCGTGGTGCATGGCGATGTTGTTGACCATCTCCATCATGATGACCGTCTTGCCGCAACCGGCACCGCCGAAGAGGCCCATCTTGCCGCCGCGGGGGAAGGGAACCAGCAGGTCGATGACCTTGATGCCGGTCTCGAGAACCTTGACCTCGGTGTCCTGTTCGGTGAAGGCCGGGGCGGGCTTGTGGATCGGCCGCTGGATCGAGTTGTCGATGGCGCCGAGCCCATCCACCGGCCGGCCGACCACGTTCATGATCCGGCCGAGAGAAGGCTTGCCGACGGGAATCATAATGGGCGCGCCGGTGTCCTTGGCCGCCTGGCCGCGGACGAGGCCGTCGCTCTGGTCCATGGCGACGCAGCGGACGACGTTGTCGCCGAGATGCTGGGCAACCTCGATGACCAGATTGTCTTCCTTGTCGTCGATGCCCTTGTTGCTCACCAGCAGGGCGTTCATGATGGCGGGCAGTTGTCCCGGCTCGAACTCGACGTCGACGACCGGACCGATAACCTGGGTGATTTTTCCTACATTCTGAGCACTCATTGGCCGCAAGCCTCCTCGTTGCTAATCTTGCAATAGATGGTCTTTATTGTCATCAGCCCTTCAGGGCTTCGGCGCCGCCGACGATATCCATGAGCTCGGCGGTGATGCCCGCCTGGCGTGCCTTGTTGTACAGCAGGGTCAGGGAGTTGATGATGTCGCGGCAGGCGTTGGTGGCGTTGTCCATGGCGGTCATCCGCGCCGCATGCTCGCTGGCGCTCACCTCGAGCATGGTGTGGTAGACCATGACGTTGAGGTAGAGCGGCAGGATGACCTCCATGATCTCCGCCGGATCGGGCTCGTAGATGTAATCGCCCTTCTGCCCGGCGCCGCCGTCTTCGAGAGAACTGATGGGCAACAGCTGTTCGGCGGCCGGCTTCTGGGAAACGACACTGTGGAACCGACCGTAGACGATCTCGCAACGGTCGGTCGCCCCGGCGAGAAATTCGGCGGCGATGTCCTGGGCGATCTCCCGGGCGTTGAACATCTGGAACGTGCTCATGATGTCCGGATAGGCCTTGCGCACATCGAACCGCTTACGGAAGTACCTGGCGCCCTTCTTGCCGACGCAGACGAACCGCACCTTCTTGCCCTCCGCCCTGTAGGCGATGGCCTTCTTCTCCGCCATCTTCATGATGTTGGCGTTGAAACTGCCGCAGAGGCCGCGGTCGGAGGTGATGACCAGGAGATCGACGGTGGCGACGTCGCGTTCCTCCATCAACGGGAAGTCGCTGCCGGACATGTTGCCGGCGAGATTGCCCATGGCCTTGTTGAACTGTTCCTTGTACGGACGGAAGTTCTCCATCCGCTGCTGGGAACCGCGCAGCTTGGCGGCGGCCACCATGTTCATCGCCTTGGTGATCTGCGATGTCTTCTTGACGCCGGAAATCTGGCGCTGCACATCTTTGAGACTGGGCATTTTCCCATGGCCTCCGTGTTAGTTGATGCCCTTGGCGGCCTTGAAGGTCTTGGTGAAATCGCCGATCACCGCCTTCATCCTCTCCTCGAGGGTGGCGTCGATGACCTTCTTCTCCTTCAGGGTGTCGAAGACATCGGCGGCGTTGCCGGCGATGTAGTCGTACAGGCCCTTCTCGTACTCTGCCAGGGTATTGACCGGCAGGGTGTCGAGAAAGCCGCGGGTGCCGGCGAAGAGGATGGAAACCTGCTTCTCCATGCTGAGCGGTTGGTACTGAGGCTGCTTGAGGATTTCCACCAGCCGCTCGCCGCGGGTGAGCTGCGCCTGGGTGGCCTTGTCGAGATCGGAACCGAAGCCGGCGAAGGCGGCCAGTTCGCGGTACTGGGCGAGGTCGAGGCGCAGGGTGCCGGCGACCTGTTTCATCGCCTTCACCTGGGCGGCGCCGCCGACGCGGGAGACCGACAGACCGACGTTGATCGCCGGCCGCACGCCGCCGAAGAACAGGTTCGGTTCCAGGTAGACCTGACCGTCGGTGATGGAGATGACGTTGGTGGGGATGTAGGCGGAAACGTCGCCGGCCTGGGTTTCGATGATGGGCAGGGCGGTGAGCGAGCCGGCGCCCAGTTCGTCGTTCAGCTTGGAGGCGCGTTCCAGCAGACGGGAATGGTTGAAGAAGATGTCGCCGGGGTAGGCCTCACGTCCGGGCGGCCGGCGCAGCAGCAGGGACAGCTGCCGGTAGGCGACCGCCTGCTTGGAGAGATCGTCGTAGATGATCAGGGCGTGCTTGCCGTTGTCGCGGAAGTACTCACCCATGGTGCAGCCGGCGTAGGCGGCGATGTACTGCATCGGCGCAGGGTCGGAGGCGCAGGCGGCGACCACGGTGGTGTACTCGAGGGCGCCGTGCTTACGCAGTGCCTCGACGATCAGGGCCACCGTCGACTTTTTCTGACCGATGGCGACATAGATGCAGTACACGCCGGAATCCTTCTGGGCGAGGATGGCGTCGATGCCGATCGCGGTCTTGCCGATCTGGCGGTCGCCGATGATCAGTTCGCGCTGGCCGCGTCCCACCGGGGTCATGGCGTCGATGGCCTTGAGACCGGTGTAGCAGGGCTCGTGCACGCTCTTCCTGGCGATAACGCCCGGGGCGAGCACCTCGATCTTGCGGCTCTCCTTGGCGTTGACCGGGCCCTGGCCGTCGATGGGCAGGCCCACCGCGTCGACGACGCGGCCAAGCATGGCCTCGCCGACCGGCACCTCGGCGATGCGGCCGGTGCGCTTGACGGTATCGCCTTCCTTGATGTGCTCGACATCACCGAGAACCGCGACGCCGACGTTGTCGGTCTCGAGATTGAGCGCCAGGCCGAGGATACCGTTGGGGAACTCGAGAAGCTCCATGGCCATGCAGTTTTCCACGCCGTGCACGCGGGCGATGCCGTCGCCGACCGAGATGACCGTGCCGGTCTCCTTGAGATCGACCTTGGTCTCGTAGTCCTGGATCTGGCCCCTGATGATCTGACTGATTTCTTCCGCTTTTATCTGCATGATACCTAATCTCTCCCGGTTATGGATTCCTTGAGTTCGTGGAGCTGGGTCTTCAGACTGCCATCCAGCACCAGATCGCCGACTTTCGCAACGATGCCGCCCAGGATTGACGGATCGGTTTTGCTTTCCAGAATGACCGTTTTCCCCGTGAGTTTCTCCAGGGCGAGCCGAACCCGCTCGGCCAGCTCGTCGTCGAGCTGCACGGCGGTGGTCACCGTGCCCTTGCAGACCTTGCGGTCGGCGTCATCCATCGCCGCAAAGGACTCGGCGATGTCCGGGAGAACCGCGCTGCGCTTCTTGTCGACGAGCAGCAGCAAAAAGCGGCGCATGACCGCGTCGACCCCGAGCCCGTCGGCAAGATATTCCATGACTTTGGCACGGACGTCGACGGGGTACATGGGGTTGTTGAGACCGTCGCGCAGGGCCGGCTCGGCGGCGTAGGCGGCCGCGATCTCTTCCAGCTCCTTGCGGTAGGCTGCCACCGCGTCCGTTTCCTTGGCGACAAGGAACAACGCCTTGGCGTACCGTCTGGCAAGCACGGTGTTCTTCACGCTGTCAACCTCCTACCTTGGCAAGGTACTGATTGATGAGATTGGTCTGGTCCTGCGGCTGCATGCTCTTCTTCACCAGCTCCTCGGCGGCCTTGGCTGCCTGCTCGGTGATGGAGTTGCGCAGCTCCCGCTTGGCCTCGGCCAGTTCGTTCTGGACCGCCATTTCCGCCTGGCGCCGGATGTCTTCGGCGGCGCGGGTCGCCTCATCGATGATCCTCGTCTTTTCCACCTCACCCTGGGCGACGGCGGCGGAGAGGATCTGCTGCACCTCGGCGTCGATCTGTCCCAGTCTGGATTCGTATTCCCGGTACTTGCGTTCCGCCTCGGCACGCCGGGCCTCGAGATCCTCGAACTGGTCGATGATCCCCTGGCGCCGGGCGGCGAGACCGTTGGCGATGGGTTTCTTGAGGGTCAGCATGAGAATGGCGACCAGACCGGCGAAGTTCATCGTCCGCCAGAGCAGATCCCACCACTTGGCAGCAGGGATGCCGCCGCCTCCATGCCCCTCGCCGCCGGAGGCGCAGGCCAGGCCCGCCGCCGCCAGCACGGTCAGACCGGCGAGCAGGATGGCATAGGTTTTCTTTCCGGTACTCCGTTTCATCCTAGAGCGCCCTCCCAAGTATCTTTTCCGCCATGGCCGCGGCAAAACCGTCGACCTGAGCCTGCAGCTCCTTGCGGGCCGCGGCCATTTCGCTCCTGATCGTCGTCAGCTGTTCCGCCTTGGCGGTATCCGATTCGCGCCGGATCTCGGCGACCTTGTCGTTCATCGCCTTCTGGGCGGTCTGCCGGACACCTTCGAGTTCGGCCTGGGCCTTGCGGCGGGCATCGGTCACCTTGGCGTCAAACTCCTTGGCGCGCAGGTCGGCGTTGCGCTTGAAGGTCTCGATACCGGATTCCAGTTCAGCGAGTTTCCTGGCCCGGAGCTCCAGTATGGAGCGTACCGGCCGGTACAGCACCGCGTTGAGAATGACGATGAGAATCAGAATATTGATAATCTGAATGGGCATCGTCAGGTCGATGGTGATCATAGAAACGCTCCTTGCATATCCCTCGGTCGGCCGAAATGAATGACGCCTCATTAAGCCAAATGTAGTGGTATCTACTGCATTCACTCACCGGTGTCAACACTTTTTGCCCACCGGCAATCCCTCTAATTTCCTGGTATTTCCCGGCAATAGGCAGAACTACCCAGGATTTTTTTTCGATGAATTCCTATTCAGCAGCCCCCAGAATGGCGGCGACGACGGCCGGCGCCCCGGCCAGGGCAGCGTCCAGTTTTTCGACCAGCGGCCCGCCCGCCTGCGCCATCTCCGGGCGGCCGCCGCCGGTGCCGCCCACCACCGCCGCCACCTCCTTGACCACCCTGCCCGCCGGGCAGCGGCCGGCGAGATCCTGGCTCACCAGGACGAGCAGGGCGGCCTTGCCCTGAAATTCGCCGCCGAGCACCGCCACCGCCGACCCCATTTTCTCGCGGATGCGGTCGCCGATTTCCCGCAGGGTTTTGGGAGAATCCAGGGCCACCCTGATGCCGATCACCTTCACCCCGGCAACCAGGGGCGCAGCCGCGATCAGGGAATCGAGATCGGCAAGGGAAAGCTTCGCGGAAAGCTGTGCCACCTCCGCCTCCAGCCGCCGGCCGTTTTCCACCATCCTGGCGATCCGCCGGCCGAGATCGGCCGGCGAGGTCTTCAACTGCGCCGCCAGGCTGGCAAGCTCGGCCTCGGCCGCACGGCTGTAGTCCAATGCCGCCTGGCCGGTCACCGCCTCGATGCGCCGCACCCCGGCGGAGATGCCGTTTTCGGAAACGATGCGGAACAAACCGATGTCGCCGGTGGCCGGCACATGGGTGCCGCCGCAGAGTTCGCGGCTGATGTCGCCGATGGAAACCACCCGCACCGTCTCGCCGTATTTTTCGCCGAACAGCGCCATGGCGCCGCTCTGCTTCGCCTCATCCCGCCCCAGGAGCGCCGTCGCCATCGGCACGTTGGCGCGGATCTGCCGGTTGACCCAGTCCTCGACCGCGAGCAGCTCTTCGGTGGTGAGGGCAGAAAAATGGCTGAAATCGAAGCGCAGCCGCTCCGGCTCCACCAGGGAGCCGGCCTGCTTGACATGCTCGCCCAGCACCCCGCGCAGCGCCGCGTGCAGGAGGTGGGTGGCGGTGTGATTGCCGGCGATTTTCGTCCGCCGCCCCTCGGCGACGCTTGCCGTCACGCTCTCCCCCTCGGTCAGCAGGCCCTCGACGACCTGGGCCTTGTGCAGATAGAGACCGTCGCCGAGCAGGACGGTATCGACCACCTCCGCCCGGCCGCTCTGCCAGCGGATCTCGCCGTGGTCGCCGGCCTGACCGCCGGATTCGGCGTAGAACGGGGTGCGGTCGCAGACGATCACCACCGGCTCGCCGCCGCCCGCCCGGGAAATCTCCCGGCCTTCGGCGTCGAGCAGGGCGGTGACGGTGGCCTCGCAGCAGGTGGTGTCGTAGCCGACGAACAGGCTGCGGGCGCCGGAGGCCGCGAGCCGGCGGGCGCCTTCCCCGAGTTCGGCCATGGCGGCCGCCTTCCAGGACTTGCGCGATTGCTGGCGCTGTTCGGCCATGGCCTGCCGGTAGCCGGCGTCGTCGATGGTGAATCCCTGTTCCAGGGCGACATCGCGGACCACGTCCACGGGAAAGCCGTGGGTGTCGTACAGTTTGAACATGAAGGTGCCGGAGATCACCGTCTCGCCGGCAGCGCGCATCCGGTCGATCTCCCGCTGCAGCATCTCGATGCCGTTGTCGATGGTGGTGAGGAAGCGTTCCTCCTCGTGGTTCACCACCCTGGCGAGCAGCTCGCGGGCATCGCTGAGATGGGGGTAGGCCCCGGCCATCAGCTCGATCACCCGGCCGGTGACCGCGGCCAGAAAGGGCCGGTCGAAGCCGAGCACCCGGCCGTAGCGGATCGCCCGCCGCATCAGCCGTCGCAGCACATAGCCGCGGCCCTCGTTGGCGGGCAGGACGCCGTCGGCGACGAGGAAGGCGGTGGCGCGGCCATGGTCGGCGATCACCCGCATGGCGGTGTTGAGGCGTTCGTCGCTGCCGTAGGCCTTGCCGGCGAGGCCGGCGATGGTCTCGATCAGCGGCGAGAAGATGTCGGAATCGTAGTTGCTGTACACCCCCTGGACCACGGCGCTGATCCGCTCGAGCCCCATGCCGGTGTCGATGCTCGGCTTGGGCAGCGGCGTCAGCGTGCCGTCCTCGCCGCGGTAGAACTGCATGAAGACCAGGTTCCACAACTCGAGGTAACGGTCGCAGTCGCAGCCGGCCTTGCAGTCCGGCCGATTGCAGCCGATGGCCGAACCCTGGTCGATGAGGATCTCCGAACAGGGGCCGCAGGGGCCGGTGTCGCCCATGGCCCAGAAGTTGTCCTTCTCCCCCAGGCGGATGATGTGGCCGGCGGGCAGATCCTCGATCTTCTCCCAGAGCTGGAAGGCTTCGTCGTCCTCCTCGAAGACCGACACCCACAGCTTGTCCTTGGGCAGACCCAGCTCCCGGGTCAGGAATTCCCAGGCGAAGCGGATCGCCTCTTCCTTGAAATAGTCGCCGAAGGAGAAGTTGCCGAGCATCTCGAAAAAGGTGTGGTGGCGGGCGGTATAGCCGACGTTTTCCAGGTCGTTGTGCTTGCCGCCGGCCCGGACGCAGCGCTGGGCGGTGGCGGCGCGCACGTAGCCGCGCTTGTCCTCGCCCATGAACACCCGCTTGAACTGCACCATGCCGGCGTTGGTGAACAGCAGGGTCGGGTCGTCGTGGGGAACGAGGGCGGAACTTTCGACCACGGTATGGCCCTGGTTGGCGAAGTACTCGAGAAACTTTCTGCGGATGTCGTTGCCTGTCAGCATGCTGGCCCCTGATTGGAAATGCCGGAGCCGCACCTGCGGCCCCGGCCTGTGGATATCTGTTTGCTTGGGAACGCGGCCGGCGGCCGCGGACGATGGTTATCGGCGCCTCTAGTCGGCCTCAACCGGCGCGGCTGTTACCGGCTCGGTGGGGATGCCGAAGCCCATCTTCACCTTCTTCTCGATCTCGGCCAGCATCTCGGGATGTTCCTTGAGAAAGTTCTTGGCGTTCTCGCGGCCCTGACCGATGCGCTCGTCGGCATAGGAGTACCAGGCACCGCTCTTTTCGATGATGTTCTGGCCGCTGGCCAGGTCGAGAACGTCGCCGGCCCGCGAGATGCCCTCGCCGTAGACGATGTCGAACTCCGCCTCCTTGAAGGGCGGCGCCAGCTTGTTCTTGACGATCTTGGCCTTGGTGCGGGTACCGACGATGTCGGTGCCGTCCTTGATCGCCGCCAGCTTGCGGATGTCGATACGGATGGAGGCGTAGAACTTGAGGGCGTTGCCGCCGGTGGTGGTTTCCGGGTTGCCGAACATGACGCCGATCTTCATGCGGATCTGGTTGATGAAGATGATCGCCGTGTTGGTTCTTTTCAGGATACCGGTGAGCTTGCGCATGGTCTGGGACATGAGCCGCGCCTGCAGGCCGACGTGGGCGTCGCCGATGTTGCCGTCGATCTCCGCCTTGGGCACCAGGGCGGCCACAGAGTCGATGACGATCACGTCCACCGCGCCGCTCCGGATGAGGATTTCGGCGATCTCCAGGGCCTGTTCGCCGTAATCGGGCTGCGACACCAGCAGGTCGTCGATGTTGACCCCGAGCCGCGCGGCATACTGGATATCGAGGGCGTGCTCGGCGTCGATGAAGGCGACGGCGCCGCCCTGGCGCTGCGCCTCGGCGATGACGTGCAGGGCGAGGGTGGTCTTGCCCGACGATTCCGGGCCGTAGATCTCGGTGATCCGGCCGCGGGGGATGCCGCCGATGCCGGTGGCGATATCCAGACTGAGCGAACCGGTGGAGATCACCGGCACCCGTTCGACCTGATCGGTGCCCAGCCGCATGATGGCCCCCTTGCCGAACTGGCGCTGGATCTGGAACAGGGCGGCATCAATGGTCTTGGTCTTGTCGGTTGCTGTGTTCATAGGCTCTCCCGTTGGTGCTGGGGCAAGAAAGTTGGGCGGAGGCAGAGGACTTGCCCGGGCCGGCCGCGGCTTCCGGCAGTCTGCAAGCCTCGCCGTAATAATCCCCGGAGGAAAATCCGCAGTCCATACGAAATCGAATCTTCGACAATATAAACCTCTGGCGAAAGAAGCAAGACCTTTTCCCGTCCGGGCAGCCCTGCCCGTCGCTGCTCGTGCCGCCTGGTCTCTGTCGGAATGGCGCCGGCAAAAGGTGCCACTCCCGCAGTTCCTTGAAAAAGCCATGGAAGGTTTTTCCAAATTATTGGCGGCAAAGACAGGGTTCTGCCGACCTCACCTCCATGTGCCTCCAGCAGCAAATCATCAATGGATTGCTGGCACCGATGCTAGGTTCCGTGGGTGTGGGCGATCACCGAGGCAGTGTTGAAAAAGAAGCAAGTGGATCGTTTTGGAAAAAAGGCCCGAATGTCTATTGGCAAATTCCGCCTGATCGTTTACAACGATCTCCCGAAAGGAGGAGGTGCTATGCTGCCTGGAGGTCGAGGACGCCAGATATTTTGGCACAATCAATGTTTTCCCCGACTGCTGTGTCTATCCAGTCATCATCTCCATGCCCCCCGGAGCGGGCGATCATGATGCCAACCTTGGGATTCTCCCGATTTTCCTAAAACAAGCCGAACTTATGATCGCAAGGCAAGCAACTGCAAGTATCAGCACACTATGCTTTCTGGCATTGTTCATCCTGTCCCCCGATCCTTGCTGCCGCGCTGCATCGGAAACAGCCCTTTATTCCTACGACAATGCCGGCCGCCTTGTGCGGGAGAGTTTTGCTGACGGAACCGAAGTCTCCTACACCTACGATCTGCTGGGTAACCGTCTTTCTCAAACGACAACTTCCCCCGCTGCTTCGGAGAACACCCCACCTCACATTCCAAACACTCCTTCCCCGGGAAATGGCGCCTCGGACATTTCCGCATCCTCCTCCACTCTTTCCTGGGCCGGCGGCGATGCGGACAGCGCTGATTTGGTATACTACGACATCCGCTTCGGGACCACGCCGGATCCAGAATTCTATTTCCGAACGACGGATACGGCTCTCGCCCTTCCACAGCTCAACGCACTGCAAACCTACTACTGGCAAATTGTTGCGGTGGACAGTCGCCGGGCGACCACCGCCGGACCGGTGTGGAGTTTCACCACCGCCAACCTTCCTCCGCTCTCTCCATCCAGCCCCGTGCCAGCCGATGGCGCCACCATTGTCAAGGACAACGTCTCCCTTAACTGGGCAGTGGCAACCGACCCGGATGAGGAAGACATCGTTTCCTACAACGTCTATTTCGGCTCCTCACCCACTCTCTCCCTGGCGGCGGACAATATCACCGAAACCGCCTATACACCCGGCGACCTCATCGTCGGGAACACATACTTCTGGCAGATTGTGGCGATCGACAGCCATGGTGGTACAACGCCGGGGCCAGTGTGGAGCTTCACCACCATCGGCAGCGCCACGGTGCTGAACAATGTGGTCCATGCCGCCGATACCACTCTGACCAAAGCCGGCGGGCCGTACATTGTCCGCGGCGGGATGACCGTCAACGCCGGAATCACTCTTACCATTGAGGCCGGGACGGTCCTGAAATTCGAGGACAGCGCTTCCCTGACCGTGAACGGAACCTTGCTGGCGCAAGGGTCACCGACCGAAAAAATCATCTTCACCTCGTTCAGGGATGACCGCCATGGCGGCGATACCAACGGAGACGGAGCCGCCTCGGCGGCAAAGCCGGGAGATTGGTCCGACATCATTTTTTCACCCGCTTCCGGCATTTCCATCCTGGAGCACTGCGAGGTCAGCTACGGCGGCAGGGGCAGCCAGAACATCATGATCAACCAGTGTTCACCACTGATCAGCCACTCTTCCATCAACCACTCATTGTATTATGGCATTCGTGTATTATCGGGAAATCCTCTCATCTCCGACAACTCATTCACGGAAAATTCTTACAAAGATCTGGTAATCACCGGCAACACTACCGGAAACATGGTTAATAATTACTTCAATAACGATATAGAAATTGACGAAGAGGGGATCACCTCTTTTTCCGACAACACCTTCAGCTGCCAGCCAGGGATGACCCTGTTATTGCCCTTAAACACTGTCAGCTTGCTCTCGGACAATGTCATTCACAACAGCAAGGATTGCACCGTCAGCATTCTCTACCCCGGCGGCACCCTGACCAAAGACGCCAATTGGCCGCCGGGCCTGACCTACGACATTTCCGGCAACCTCGCCATTGCAGGCAATGACGGACCGGATGGGATAACCACCCTGCAGCTCGGCCCAGGGACAACACTGCGGATGCACCTCGCTTCGGCGTATCATGGCAACATTACCGTGGGGGGAGTCGCGGGAGAGCCCGGCGCGTTGGTTGCCCTGGGAAGCAACGAACGCCCCGTGGTATTTACCAGCAAAAACATCACGCCCGCCGCTGGCGACTGGGTGGGGATTTCCTTCCAACCGGGATCGGCCGCGGCTTCGCTGTTTGACAACGTGATCATCGAATACGCCCAGGGCATCGAAACCCATGCAAGTTCGCCAACCATCCGCAATTCGTTCATACGACAAATCACCTATGGCATCATCATCGGGGCCGGTGGTTCTCCGGTTTTCGAAAACAATACCGTTACAGGATCTTCCTCCTGGGGCATGACCGTAAGCGGCGGTCCCGTGACACTGACACACAACCTGTTCACCGGAAATGCCAATCACGATGTCTGGTATATGCAGGATTTTCCAGGAGGGATACTCACCGGCAACACCTTCGCTGACGGTCTGCACCTCAGCGGCAGCGGCCTTGCCCAGTTTTCCGACAATACCATCGGCTGTTCCCGAGCACTTCCGGTCTGGCTTTCCCCCGGCGACCTCCCCCTTCTTGCGGACAACCTCCTGGCTTGCGCGCCTGACGGTTCCATAAAAGTCGAGGGCGGAGGCATCATATCAAAAGACACAACCTGGGATTTCCCTGTGCCAATGCAATTTGGCAACCGTGGCAATGTCGTAATCCAGGGAACGGATGGACCTGATGGGGTAACGACCCTGACCATAGCGCCGGGGAGCGTCATCAAGTCAGACGGGAAGTTCACGGTTGGCGGCGCAGCCGGCGAACCAGGGGCTTTGCAAGCCATGGGTACAGAAGATCAGCCGATCAAATTCACCTCCGCCCTGTCCGCTCCGGCGCGGGGCGACTGGTCCGGTATACGCATACTGCCCACCGCCACCAACGTCTCACTCGACCATTGCGAAATATCGTACGCTGGCAACAGCGGCACCTGGGGGGATGGTCTCGGAAGCGTTTATATCGAAGGATCTGCAGCATCGATTTCCCACTCGAAAATCAGCAACAGTCAGGGATATGGCATCTATGCCCTGGGAGGCTCGGCAACAGTTTCCGGTTCGGTTTTTGAAAACAATGGCGCCGATGACCTTCGTCTCTACAACACCTCCAACGATGTCATCACCGGAAATTCGATCACCAATGGGATGCATCATCCCTATGCCGGCCTCGACGAACTCAGCGGCAACACCATAGGGTTCAGCACCACGTTCCCAATTACCCTCGACGCCAACGAAGTCCGCTTCCTGAATGGCAACACCTTGCAAGCCAACGGCACTGGTTACATCAAGGTCACCGGGGGCCTGATAAGCAAGGATGCCACGTGGCCCGGACCTCACTCCTACAAGGCCAATGCCTTGCTCGTGCAAGGCACCGACGGCCCGGACGGGGTAACCTCCCTGACCCTGGACCCCGGCGTGGAACTGAAATATCAAAGTTACTCCTACAGCGGCCTCACCGTTGGCGGCGACACAGGAGATCCTGGCGCCTTGATTGCCGTGGGTACGCCGGCACAGCGGATCCGCTTTACCAGCGATTCCGCCTCCCCGGTAAAGGGTGACTGGGCGAGCATTCTCATCAAACCCACGGCTGCCGCCAGTACGATCATGGAGTATTGTGAAATCGAATATGGTGGGCGCAATCCCAATCCCCAGAAGACCAATCTTGCCATTCTCCAATCGTCGCCGACCATTCGCAACTCGGTCATCACCAAGAGCCTGGGCAGTGGCGTCTACATAAACGGCGGAGCACCCGCCATCACCTTCACCGCCATCACCGGCAATGCCACCCAGGGGATGACCAATGCCGCCGCCAGTCCGGTAACCGCCGAGAACAACTGGTGGGGGGACAGTTCCGGTCCCCATGATCCCTCCGACGACACCGGCAGCGGCGGCCTCTATAACCCCGACGGATCAGGCCAGGCGGTCAGCGACGGCATCGATTACTCGCCATGGTTGAGCGACACGAGCGACGTGGATGAAGACAATCTGCCGGACAGCTGGGAAATGATCCATTTTTCCTTTCTGGGCATTGCCGACAGCGGTTCCGATTTCGACGGCGACGGCATGCCGGACTGGTGGGAATATACCCACGACCTTAACCCGATTCTGGCGGACGACGCCGGGGATGCCGATCATGACGGCCTGACCAATTACGAAGAATTCGTCGCCGGCGCCGACCCCACCCTGTTCGATCCTGTGCAGACCGAACTCCCCCGCAGTGCATCTTTCCTGCACGCGCCCCACAACGAACCCAACGGCATCACCTGCAGGACCTGCCACGAGTATCCCTTCTCCAGTTGGCCGGAATACCAACCCGACCCGGCTAACCAAGACGACACCATCGCCAACTACCTTTGCCTCCGCTGCCATGCGGGAAACGGACCGGGGTTGCAACAGGCCATGCATTCGAGCCAGGCAACCGCCAGCCATCATCCGGAATGGACGACCCAGTGCATCGACTGCCATGACCCCCACTTCCAAGCCCAACTGCAGTGGACCGATACGGACCCGGACCGGCTCTACCTGGTCACCGGCACCGTTATCTCGGCCGCCAGCCAGGCCGGGATCACCAAAATCACGTATTCCCTGTCCCGAAGCAACGGCAACTGGTCCGACCCGGCCTCCTGGTCGGAAAAAACCGGCGTGAACCGCGGCCTGCTTTTCATCCCCGACACCGGCAAGCCCGGCAGGACCTTCGAGGTGCTTGCCGCCACCAGCGACACGATTCTCGTGCGGGACGTGGTCGGCACCTTCCTCCCCGGTAAGACCTTCGGTCTCATCTACGGCCAGATGCTCCGCTATGAGCTTTCCCGTGCTTCCCTTCCCCGGGCAAGCGTGAAGTTTTTCGACCCGGCCACCGACTTCGTCGACAGCGGCGCTACCCCAACCCCCACCGGCATCTGCCAGGTATGCCATACGCAGACAGCCTACTACCGCGCCGACGGGTCCGGCGCACCCCATGAGGGCGGCCCGTGTACGCCATGTCATGCCGCCGCAGCCGGATTCGCCCATCCATGATGCAATGTTACCCAACCTCATCCCGGAAAGACCGCATGCGATTCTCCCGCGCAATCCTCACCGCGCTCGTTGTGCTGCTGCTTGTCCCTGGCAACAGCAGCGGCGCCGGCCGCCATGTCCCGAACGTCCGCCCGGAAGTCCGCCCCCTAGACCTGACCAAGACGCCGACCGTGGAACAACTGATGTCAGCCGGCCAGCTGGGCGGGCAATTGTACCCCACCGGTGAGATAGCCGAGACAGAAAAACAAAACGAAATCAACCAGTCCTTCGGTGTCGCCATCCAAGCATGGAACCGGCACCAATACAAAAAGGCGGTGCAACTCTTCAAAAAGCATATCGCATCCCATCCGGACAGTCCGTGGGCGGCGGAGGCCGATCTCCACCTGGGCTGCGAGGCACGATACAACGGCAGGTATGCGGAAGCGGAAGAGCATTTCAACCGGATCATCTCCACTTTCGGCAACAACCCCTATCCCGGCGCTGTGAAACTGGTGGACAAGGCCAACCTACGGCTAGGGGTGCTGCATGTACTGCGTAACGATTTTCCGGCGGCAGCGCAGCTTTTCAGCAGACTGGAGAAAGAGGGAACCGATTGGCGCAGCCGAACCTACGCCGCTCATTGGTTGCAGCGGTTGCGGCATTTCAAGGCAGAGGGCTTGTCCCTGCTGAAATGCGGCGTCCAGGCCCTGGCCTACATCCTGGAAAAAGACGGCGAGCCTGAAGCGGCCCGGCAGATTCTCGATCTCCCGCCCGGATCGGAAAAGGGGCACAGCCTGGCCAACCTCATGGATATCGCCGGCCGCTACGGCTATTCTTTAGAGGGCCTGTTGCTGCAGCCGCATGAACTTTCCCACCTCCCCTTGCCTGCCATCCTCCAACTCAACGGCAGCCAGCTGGGAGAAAGCGGTCATTACTGGGTTCTGGAACAGATTACCGACAGTCAGCTCACTTTGTATGACCCGCAGAGCCGCCGCCATTTCCAGCAGAGCCCGGCGGAATTCGCCAAGCATTGGGATGGGGTCGCCCTGGCCGACAGCGGATCGGGGGAACTCCCCGGGTCAGTGCTCCCGGACGCCGATACCGGCCGGATATTCGGCGGTTGTTGCGGGGTGCCCCGGCCGGAAAGCGATCTCGGCCCACCGCCCTGCCCGGACGGCGGCACCCCCACAGGCGGCTGCAGCAGCTGCGGCGCTCCGGTCTGGAAGGTGAACATGGTCAACATGAACCTGTACGTCAAGGACACGCCGCTCTGGTATACCCCACCCATCGGCCCGCCGGTCCGCATCGCCCTGAGTTACAACTCCCAATCCGCCATCGCCAGCAACGAAACCTTCGGCAACAAATGGCAGTTCAACTACGGCAGCTACCTGGTGGTCGATCCCGGCGGCGACGTGCTCGTTTTCATGCCGGAAGGGCAACGCCATCTCTTTACCGACAACGGTGCCGGCAGCTACGACCGCCCCTACCGGGTGTACGACGAGCTGATCAGAATCGGCGACAACCATTACCAACTCCGCCTGCAGAACGGCACGGTATACGAGTACGACATCCCCGCCGGCACCGACTCCCTGCAGCCGTTTCTGGTGTCGATCCGCGATGCCTACGGCCAGGCGCTGACCTTCGGCTACAACCCAGAGGTGGAGCTGGAAACCATCACCGATGCCACCGGCAGAGTGACCACCCTGGTGTACAACGCGGAAGGATTGGTGGAGCGGGTCGACGACCCCTTCGGTCGCTCCGCCCGCTTCGAGTACGACACCGACCGGAACCTTACCAGGATCACCGACATGGGCGGGTTCTGGTCGAGCTTCCGCTACGACCGGGACGTCTACCTTGCCGGCATCGGCAACAGCAGAGGGGAATACAGGTTCTATATCGAACCTTCGGACATCATCAACCACTCCATCCCGTATCCGGCGCCGGGCGATCCGATGGCCGAAAATTACCGCATCACCATCACCAATCCGGAAGGGGGAATGGAAGAATATCAATACAACGGCACCTTTGACAACGAGGGGCGCTACATCAGCCCGAAACACTATCTCGCCTGGCGGAACCCCTATCAAAACAATTACCGCGCCGATGTTCCCGTAACGAGGTACCATTACAAATACGGCACCGAGGGCGGCGAAATCGCTACAATCACCTACCCGGACGGCGGGTCGGTAAAATACACCTTCGACCCGCTCAGCCATGAAGTGGCGAGCATCACCGATGCCCACGGCCATGCCCGATCCTTCACTTACAACGACAACGGCCGCGCCGCCTCGTCCACCGACCAGAAAGGGACCATGACTTCCTACACCTACGCCGCCAACGGAGTCGACCTGATCTCGATAACCAACGGCCTGGGCACCACATCCCTGACCCATAACGACAGCCACGGCATCACCTCCGTCACCAATCTCCTGGGCAAGACCACCGGGCCCATCGAGTACAACGCCTACGGCCAGATCACCGCGGTCACCGACGCCCTGGGGCAGACCACCTCCTTTGTCTACGACACCGGCACCCATCTGCTGCAGGAAGTGCAACGCTCCGGGATGGTGCTGGAGTCGTTCGGGTACGATCCGGTCGGCAGGGTGGCGAGCCATACCGACGCAGCCGGCGTTACCCTCACCTACGAATACGACGACCTCGACCAGATCACCAGGGTCACCTATCCGGACGGCAGATTCGAGCAATTCGTCTACGGAACCTGCTGCCCCGGACTGCTTTCCTCCATCACCGACCGGGCCGGCCGGACCACGACCTTCCTCTACGACAACATGAAGCGGCTGATCGAGGAAACCAACAGCGAAGGGGGCAGGAACCGCTACGGCTACGATGCCAACGGCAATCTCACCGAATTTACCGATCCGAACGGCAACTCCACCCGTTTCGAGTACGACGACCGGGATCAGCTGGTGAAAAGGATATACGCCGACGGCAAGGCGACGCTTTTTTCCTACGACAAGGCGGGGCTGCCCGTCCGGCGCGTCGACGCCCGGGGCGTCGTCACCGAGTTTTACTACGACGCCAACGACCTGCCGGCCGGAAGGAAATACTCCGACTCCACCGCAACCGTCACCCTGCAGCGGGACGAGTTCAACCGGGTTACCACGATCCGGGACGGCGCCGGTAAGACCACCTACCGGTACTTCGCCGACTCCAGCATCAAAACGGTTGACGGGCCCTGGCCAAACGACACCATCACCTATGCCTACGACGATCTCGGCAGGGTAACGACGGTGACCCCGCAGGGCGGCCGGCCGCGAAGCTATCACTACGACGGGTTTGACCGGCTGGCGGGGGTGGTCATCGGTGGCGGGACGTTCTCCTGCGGCTACACCCCGCCCGGCGCTGGTCCGCTGATCGCCAGCCTCACCAGGCCGAACGGCAGCAGAACCACCTACCGCTACGACGATCCCCTCAAACGGTTGACGGAAATCGCCCACCGCAACTCCACCGGCGAGGTGATCAGCACCTATGCCTATACCTATAACCAGACCGACCAGCGGGACAGCGAAACCGTCACCAACGGCCCGGCCGTCGAGTCCCTCCAGGCGGGCACCATCATCTACCAGTACAACCGACTCAACCAGCTGCTCGCCTCCACGCCGCCTGTGCAACCCTTTCTCTACGACGATGCCGGCAACATGACCCAGGGCTACACGCCCGAGGGGTATCGCTTCACCGCCGCCCATGACGCGGAAAACCGTCTCTCCTCACTGACGTTCACCGACAGCGCCGGAATCGCCCACCGCAACGAGTACACCTACACCGCCGACAACCTGCTGGCGAGGGTACAGGAGTTCGAGAACGCCACTTTGGTCAGCGACACCCGCATCGTCCGGGACGGTTTTCTCGCCCTGCAGGACCGCGACGGGGACAACACCGTCGTCCGCGAATATGCCTGGGGACAGCACCTGGGCGGCGGCATCGGCGGCCTGCTCGCCCTCCGGCAGGACGACCAGGACTACGCCTACCTCTATGACGGCCGCGGCAACGTGACCGGGATCATTGACAGCAACCAGGCCCCGGTGGCAAGCTACCGTTACGATGCCTTCGGCCGCCTCCTCTCCAGCCCCACGGGTTTCAGCCAACCCTTCCAGTATTCCACCAAACGCTACGATGCGGCCACCGGCCTGTCGTACTTCGGTTACCGGTATTACGCCGCCGGTATCGGCAGGTGGACCAGCCGCGATCCGATTGGGGAGAGGGGTGGGGTGAATTTGTATGGGTATGTCTCAAATGATCCGGTCGACTGGGTCGATCCGTTGGGATTGTCTCAGATGTGTCACAGAGATTTGCTTTTGCCCGTTCCTTATGCGAGGCATTGCTATGCAAGATTTGATGATGGCACTACTTCAAGCTATGATCAAAAAGGGGTGCACCCGGATCCAGACCCAAACCAGGAGGGGACAATTTGTACAGAACCTAAACAACCCGAAAAAGATGATTGTATCAAAAAGACGATGAAAAAATGTAAAGGTTCAGATTATTCTTTTACTAAATTTAATTGTTGTCACTGCCTTGAAGAAGCTATGAAGGAATGTGGCGTAGCGCCTATACCAGCGGGCGATTGGCCTAATTACCCAATAAATCCTGGTCCGCAACCCGGAGAATCTGGTTATAGTCCAACTCCAACTTATGGCCCGACGTTAGGAGATTAATATGAGCAAGCTTCAATTGTGGTGGATAGGTTTATTGATAATTGCTTTTTTTGTTTTATCGAGCGAATTTGTAATTATATTTAATAGTTATATTTTCTCAAGATTAGGGTTAAATAGAAATATTATATTGTCTTTATTGTGGCTCCTTCCCGCTATTTCCTCTTTTATTGCTGCATTCTTTTCCTCAAAAAACAGCCTGCTTCTCGGATTATCTTATATCCCAATACTTAGCATCTTGGGACCGATTATCCATTTCTTCTCTGGTCAACTTGGTGCGACTGTTGACTTTGGAGGTATATCAGGACTGAGAATCACATTTCCAATCTATTTTGTGTTAAGCGTGATAACAGTTGGGATTGGTTCTCTTACTGGCATATCCCTAAAAAGAAAAAAATAAATACCTGCTCTCCACCTGCGCCCCCTTATTTGATTATTCCAGCTACTGAAGTGAGAAAGGGGACGTTATTTTCTATTTGATCATTAGCAGCTATCCGGGATCTCATTCTTGGCCGAAACAAGCAGGAATCGACCTCTCAGGATTGCTGCAACATGCCACCTCCTCTTCCAGCAGATGGTCGAGGAAGGCCATGTAGGAACTCTTGTTTTCCTCGACCTCGCGGACGATGATGTCATGCACCTCGGCCGCCCGGCCCAGTTTCAGTCGCGTGAGGTTGTCCTGGAGACGTTCGCCGGTCAGTTGTTCCATGCGACACCTCCCTGCGAGAACCGGTCGTATTCGGCGAGCGGCCGCTGGGCGACCTGCGGGAACAGACTGCCAGAGGTGAGACCACGGGTCGCCTTGCCCTTGGCTTGGCCTTGCCGTACTTACGGCCGAGCATCTCCTGATCCCGGCGCAGCTGCTCGTAAAACAACCGGTTGCCGACCAACTCATGTTTACCGGCGGCGAGCCGGTAGCTGACTATAAAATCGTGGTCGTGGAAAATCCGAATGACCCCATGCTTGATCTTCAGCAGCACCCGCTTGCCCACCAGTTGGTGAGGGACCAGGTAGCGATTGGCATTGTAGGAGATCTGGTGTCAATGGCAATGAAAAGTGTACCACCCCTGTAGCGCAGAGGGGTTCGAAGCCCTGGTGGAGGGTATCCCCTCCAGGGTGAATCGAAGCGGCCCCTCCGACCTGTGGCGACGCGTGTAGTTCATGCGGATGCGCTGGCTAATTGACTAGCGCTCTGATCTTTGACAGTTGATTTTGTTATCGAGTGGCCTCGCAGTCGGTAACTGTGACCCTTGATGTTGACTGAACTTTCGGACTAGAAATTTTTGCGTAACACATCGAAAACATTAGATTAAACGTGAAAAACCCTTCGCTCCTTGGTATATTGGGTCAAACAACTTATCCAACAATATCAAGGAGGAAGGGT
>JBFLZZ010000047.1:0-31277 GCA_040755255.1 Thermodesulfobacteriota bacterium | reverse complement strand
TTGCTGACGTTCTGCAGGTGGATCATCCGCGTATCGCCTCCATCGGGTTGATTTTCGCCGCCTTCCAGGCGGGATAGATTCCGGCGGCAATGCCGACCGCAAAGGTGAAGCCGACGCTCACCAGGGCGAGGTCCGGAGCGAAAGAGACCATCCGGCCGTCGGGCACGTAGGGCATGACCGCACGGACGAAGGCCTCGATCAGCCGGGCGCCGAGACCGGCGGCGACCAGCCCCGCCAGGCCGCCGCCCAGCGCGAGGATGACCGTCTCCTTGAGGATGATCTGGAAGACATCCCGGCGCGAGGCGCCGATGGCCCGCATCATCCCGATTTCCTGAGTGCGCTCGAACACCGCCATCAGGATCGAATTCATCACCCCCACCGCGCTGATCAGGACCGCGATCAGCGCCACCGACAGGCTCAGCGACTTGGCCGAGGCCGCCAGATTCGAGATGGAGTTCATCACCTGCCCCATGGTGACGATCTGAATGCCCGGCACCTTTTCGCTCAGCCGGTCGATGATGGTCTGCATCTCCTCCGGCTCGCCGACCCGAACGCCGATGGCGGTGGCGCCGCCGGGATTGCCCAGGAGCCTCTGGGCGGTGGCGAGCTCCATGTAGACGAAGGCGTCGTCCTGACTGCCGGTAGGCTCCACCACGCCGGCCACGGTGAGGGTGACGCCGGCATCGGGGTAGTCGAAGCGGTCCCCTTCCCCGACCTGGTAATGCTCGGCGATTTCGCTGCCGAGCAGGATCTGGTCGCCGGAGGCCGGCACCGCCCCCCGGATCTGCCAGCCGGGCTTGAGGGCGGTGAGGGCGGTCATTTCCATACCGTAGACGAGGTCGACCCCGCCCCTGGCCGGATTGGCCACCTGGGCGACCAGCAGCGGGGCGATGAGATCGATTCCCTCGACGTTCCGCAGATGGCCGATCACCCCGGTATCGAGGAACTTGGGGATCACCGCGCCGTGCAGGACCAGGGAGGCGACCTCATGGGCGCAGCCGGAAGGCACCACCATGAAGTGGATGCCGGTCCGCTGCAGCTCCCGCGACAGGCCCTGTTCGAAGCCGCGGTTGAAGGAGAGGATGGCGAACAGCACCGCCACCGAGGCGCCGATGCCGAGCATGGTGAGCAGGGACCGGGTCCGGTGCCGCTCCAGGTTTTTCACTGCGAGTTTGATGAATCCCGTCATTTGATCACCACCCCTTCGCCGACCAGCAGATAGCTGCCTCTGGCCCGCGTCACCACGCCGCTGGCGGTGGCCTTTCTCCCCAGCCGCGCCGGCAGGGTCATCTGGTGGCGGGACAGATCGATGTACACCTGGCCGGTGTCGTCCTGGATCACGAACCAGCAACCGTTGGACTGACACTGGGTGAACACCTCACCCTTCACCGTCACCTTCTTTCCCTCCAGATCCGGGCGGATGAAAATGTCCCTGACCTTGACCACCGGCGCCTTACGGTCGACGCCGGTCCCGTACGTTTCGCCGCCGCAGCCGGCCAGCAGGAAAACGCTTCCGGCAAGCAGCAGCATGGTGAGAAATCGTTTCATATAGCGCATACCTCTGTTCTTCGTTTGGGTCGCCACGCACGGGGCGAAACGGTGACGCGGATCGGATCGCCATTGGCCTGCGGCCCTCGCGATGACAGCGGAGGCAAGCCCTCTTTTTCCCGTCATTGCGAGAAACGGAGTGACGAAGCAGTCCAGAACGACCCCGCTGCCGCCGGCAACCAGGTTAGTTCCCTGAAAATACATTGGCGCGAGGCCGCTCCTGCCGGACGCAACCGACAGCAGGCCCCGGCGGCGTGCGGCATCGTGGCGGCCACGAGCCGAACGCCGACTGCAAATGGGGGATAATGGTATCAGATCAGCAGGACGACGGTGCGCTGCTGCAGGAGGGAGGAGCGGGGAAAGGGATGGGGATGGCGGGAGACGGCGAGGGCTGCCCCGGTCGCTTGCCGGCATGGGGGCACCACCATCGCGGGCGCCGGCGCCGGCAGTTGCTGGCTGAGGACGCCGGCCGGCCGCGGCCGGTGGAGGGCGGGTGCCTCGGGCAGACCGATATCGCCGCAGGGGGAGCCGAAACCGCAGCAGCCGCCATCGCCATCGCCATCGCCGGCGGGCTCGTGATGGGAAGCCGGCATCACGCTGCCGGAGCCGGCGCAGCAGGGACAGGCGCCGGGCCGCACCCGGCAGACGTCCTCTGCCGCCTGCAGGCTGCGCAGGCCACTGGGAATCAGAAAAAAGAAGGAGAAGAGCAGCAGCAGAAACGCCTGCTTCGGGATGATGATCGCTGCGGTTGTCGCCGGTTTTTTCACGGAATGTTCCACGGGAAAACGGTCTCGAAAATTTTCCTGGCCGGGCCGTTGCCAGGGTCCGCTCCTTCCATGATAGCAGATCCTGCCCCGGCCATGCCATCGCAGTATTGTAGACAGAGATTCCGGCTTCCGGTTCCCGGCGCCTTCTTTGCCCCAGAAAAAAACCGATGGCGCCGCTACCAGAACTCCAGCCGGTAGGAGAGATCGACGCCGCTCACCGTGCCCACCTGGGATTCCAGTTCCCAGCGATCCGTCATCCGGTAGCGCAGGGTGGCGAGGCTCACCGGCGAGAACAGCGACTGGCCGAAGCTGAGGTAGAGATCCGGGGTCAGGTACTTGCCGATGGTGACCATGGATTCCTCGACGGTGCCGCCGCCGTTTTCCACCTGCAGGACATCGATGCCGAGATGGCGCTTGAGCTGCTCCTGCAGGGCCGCCGACTCGCCGCGGGCCATGAGGGCGGATGCCGCCATCATCAGGGCGCCTTCCTGCCCCGCCGACTTGCCGATGGGGCGGCCCAGCACCAGGTAGGAAAGGATATCGGTATCGGGCATCGCCGGCGTCGAAACCAGCTTCATCCGCGGATTGCGGGGGGTGCCGCCGATCTGCATGCCGGCCTTGACTTCGCCGACGCTCCGCTCCGCCAGCACGTCGATCAAGGGTTCCTCCACCGGGCCGCCGGCAAAGATCAGCCGCCCCCGGGAGATGGGCAGCCGCAGGCCGTAGGCGGCATACTGGCCCTTGGCGATCCGGATCTCCCCCTGCCCGGTGTAACGACCCTTGTCGTCGCTGCGCACCGTCACCTCGCCCTCCAGACGGGCGTCCAGGCCCTGCGCCTTGACCACCACGGAATCCCCCAGGGTGATTTTGGCGTCCACGGCCAGTTCCGGCCCGCCGCCCCGGCCATTTTCCTTCTCCGCCTCCCCCACCAGGACGACGTCGGGGCTGGCGGCCACCGGCGGACTTTCAATGCCGGTGAGCAGCATTTCCGGCACCGCAATGACGCCGGTGACCTTCGTCCCGGCAGCGTTGCCCGCAAGGTGCAGGTCCGGGCTGATGCGCATCGTCCATTCGGGAAGATCGACCAGCAGCACCCTGTCGCCCTTCACGTCGAAGCTCCACCTTTCCGGCAGCCAGCCGGCAAGGGCGAGGCTGCCGCTGCCGACGAGTTCTCCCCCGCCCGATTTGAGACGCAACTCTTCCAGGGTGAGACGGTTCTCGGTGAACCGCCCCTGCAGTTCCAGGTCCTCGATGCGCAGACCGGCATCGGGCACCACGCCGCCGGCCTTCTCCAGGGCAAAGCGACCGGAGAGGGACGGCAGGGCGAGAACGCCGCCGACGGCGATCTCCCCGGAGAGTTTGCCCCGCACCTCGTCGACCATCCCCGGGAAGAGGACGGTGGCCACCCCGAATTCACCGAAGGCGAAGGAGAAATCACCGTCAAGCGGCAAATCGTTCCGCAGGGATACAGGCCAGCGGGCCGGCAGGACCACCGACAGCCGCCCCTGCAACCTGCCCTCCTCCGCCAGCAGGATATCGATGGCGGCACCGGCGGTTTCGTCGCGCCAGTCGATACGCGCCTCCGCCTTGCGCAGCGAGGCGCTCACCTCGCCCTCCTTGCTTTCCCAGAGCAGCTCCCCCTCTTCGATCCAGCTGCGGCCGCCGACGGTAAAGGGCAGGTCCGGCCCGGGCCAGGAAAGCTGCAGGCTGCCCTGCCAGCGCCCGGAGACCTCCGCCTCCGGTGGTGAGGGAATCGGCAGCTTTTCCACCGGCAGATTTTTCCAGTCGAGGGAAAGATCAAACCGGCCGGGCAGGCCCAGTCTGCCCGGCTCCGGCGACCGGAGCGCCGCGGTCAATCTGCCGCCGAATTCCGGACGCAGCAGGGCGTCCACCGCAAGCCCGCCGTCGGTCCATTTGCCCGCCACCGTTGCCGTGGAAAAGGCAACCTTCCTGCCCCCCACGGTGAGCAATGGTTGGGCGGCCGCGTCCACCGTGAAGGTCAGACGCTCGGCGCCCTCGCTGCGCAGGCTGACGGCGCCGTTGCTGCTGCCGGCCAGCTGCACCGCATCGGTCAGGGGCTGCAGCAGGGACAGGGCGAGATCGCTCCAGACGAGTTCGGCGTCGTATCTGTCCCGGCCGGGATCGATCTCCGCCCTGCCCTTGAGCCGCCAGCCCCGCTCGCCTTCCAGAAGGAAATCGCCGAGGGCCAGCCGGCCGCCGCCGCCGCTGACCGCCACCGGCCCCAGCAGCCGCCAGCCGCCACTCGTGCGTTCGGTGCCGGCAAAACGCTGCATTTCTCCCTGCCAGCGGTCTTTGTTCCAGCCGCCGCCGCCCTCGATCCGCAGGTCACCGCCGTCCCAGCCGACCTCGGCGGCAAGGGTGTGGCGGGAGGGTCTCCCGGCGGCGTTCACCTGCAGGGTCTGCAGGGTGATGTCCCCTTTGCTGACCTGTTGCAAGGCCAGCTCGGCGCGCCCCGCGCGCCCCCCGCCGGGCCAGGCGAGATCCAGCCGGCCGCCGGCAACGCTGAGGTCGGCAAAGCCGATGGTGCTGAATTCGCCGCTCCCCTCGCCGCGCACCTCGTCGCCGGAACCGGCGATCCAGCCGGCAACGGCGATCTCGCCGCGGAATCCGGAAACGATCCGGCCGAGATCCTGCACCGCCAGTTCGACCTCCACCCGCCGCGACAGCCGTCCCTTGCCGCTGAGATGGATTCCCTCTCCCTGCAGATCGAGATCGGTGATGGTGAGGTCGTCCTCCTGCCAGCCGCCGACAAAGGTCCCGGCAAAGTGGTGGTCCTGGAGAACCGAATCGTCGAAGTCGATGTTCCAGCGGGCGACCGGGCCGCGGTCACCCTCAGCCGCGATCAGCTCCGCCTCGGCGGTGAGATTGAAGGTTCCCTGCAGCCGTTTTTCGACCAGGGACAGGTCGAGTTCCCTGCCGGTGAGCCGGCCGGAAATCTGTACCGCCCTGTCCCAGGAAACGGCGAGTTCGCCGGTGGCGGTGCCGTGCAGGAGTTCGGCCTCGATCCCCTGCAAGCGCAGGCCCTGCAGACCGCCGGTCACCGTGGTCCGCAGCCCTGCCTGCCGCCAGTCGGGAAGATCGTTGCGCAGATCGACCTCGGCCCGGTAGCCTTCCTCCCCATAAGTGCCGCGGACGGTGCCGTTCAGGTCGGTGGCCCAGCCGCTTTCCGCGAGGAGGTTCACCGCGGCCAGGGCAAGATCCGCCTCCACCGCCGGCCCCTGCCCGTTGAACTCGATCCGGCAGAGGCCGCTCACGCGGTCGTCCGCACCGCGCCGGCGGAGCAGGAGCTCGCGCAGATCGATGGCGGCGGCGCTCCCGTGCAGGGCGCCGCTCAGATCGAAGCGGGCAGCCTCTCCGTCACCGGCAACCAGGTGCAGCGGCCCGGCGATCCCTTCCTCGATCGAATGCAGCGCCAACGCCAGACCGCCCCGGTCGAGTCCCAGCACCGGCGTCGGCCAGTGCCAGCCCAGCGCCGCCCGCAGCCCCTCCCTGCGGTCGAGATCGGCCCTGCCGGCGACCCTGCCGAAATCTCCGGCCACCTCCACCCTCTCCACTCCAAGCCGGCCGCCGGCAAAACGGAAGGAGCCGCGCACCGACGAGAGGTGCAGGGGTTGGTCGCCGCCGTCGTCGAAGGTGAGGTTGCTCAGGGCGAGCTGGCGCAGTTCAATGACCAGCGGCAGCTCCGGCAGGGCGGGAAACGCCGGCTTTTTTTTCTCTTCCGCCCGGTCCGGGGAAACGCCGGCGAGGGTTATCTCCAGATCGTCGACGGCAAACCGCTCGATGCACAGACACCGCGCGGCCATGTCCAGCGGCAGCCAGTCCAGGGTCAACCGCGCCGCGCGGATCTCCCCCGCCGGCCACCCCACCCGCAGGCCGGTTGCCATGAAACCCCTGGTCAGCGGCCGGAGGACCTCTCCCTGCAATTGCAGTGGGGTCAACCGCGAACAGAGGTCCATGAGGCGGCGATTGCCTGCGACGCTGCCGGCGAGCCAGGCGAGGACAGCGGCCAGCAGAACCGCGAGCAGCAGGCAGAAGGTGAGGAATCTCTTCACCAGTTCACCCCCAGGCCGATGTGGATGCGAAAATGGGGATCGGCCTCGGCGACCGTCCTTGCCACGTCGAGGCGGGCCGGCCCCACCGGCGTGTAGTAGCGGATGCCGGCGCCGGCCGCCTTCCTGGCGTCGATGCGGGTGAACTCATCGAAGGCGTTGCCGATGTCGAAAAAGGCGGCCAGGCTCCAGTCCGCCGCCACGCTGCGCTCCACCTCGACGCTGCCGGCAAGGAAATGGTGGCCGCCCACCACCTCGCCCTGCTCGTTCTGCGGCCCCAGCGACTGGTACAGGTAGCCGCGCACCGAATTGTCGCCGCCGGTAAAAAAACGGAGCGAAGCCGGCAGGTCGGTGAACACATCCTTCTGCAGGGTGGCGCCGCCGGCCCCGCGCAGCAGCAGCAGGCTTTCCCAGGGCAACGGCCGGATGAACTGGGCGTCGCCCAGCACCTGGAAGATCGGCAAGCCCCCCAGGGAGAGATCGATGCCGCACCGCCCTTCCAGCGACACCTTGTAACCTTCGCTCGGCCGCACCGGGTTGTCGAGCTTCGACTGCCGGTAGCGGACCCCGGGGACGATCTGCTCCGAGGCGACCATCTCGCCGCCCAGCTCCGACCGTTCCGAGAGAAAACGGAGAAATACCGAGCCGATCCGTTTCGGGCCGAAGCCGTGGATCCTCTCCGCCTCGGTGAAGAAATAGCTGGTGTCGTAACTGTTGAGATTTTCGGCCCGGTAGCCGCCGCGCAGCGCGGTCATGGTGTCGATGTTGCGGTTGTCCGGCACCACGTAGGAGAGGCTGATGTCCTGGCGCAGCTGGGCGATGAGCAGATCGCCGTAGAGTTCATGGCCGCGGTGCCTGACGTTGAGATCCTGGCCGCGCAGGTTGAAACGGACGCCGGTGTCGGTGCCGTAGCCGATGCCGGGCCGCAGCCGCCGGGGCGGCGCCGGGTCGAGGACGATCTCCACCGGCAGCCTGGCTGCCTCCGCCCGGTCCTTGTGCGGCAGGATGGTGACGGTGCGGAATCGGTCGCTGTCCAGGAGATTCTGCCGGGTCTTGCCCAGCTCGAGGTAGGAAAAATACTTTCCCGGCCGCAGGGTGAGGTAGCGGGCGAGGAAGTCCTCGCTATAGTCGGGGGCGCCGGAGAAGCGCACCTCGCCCACCTGATAGCGGGGACCGGTGGCCAGGAGCAGATCGACGTCGGCGCTGTTGCGCTCGGGGTCGACCTCCACCCGGTGGCGGAGGAACTCGGCATCGAGATAGCCGAGATCCACCGCCACCCCGAGCAGATCGGCCTTGCCCTGCTCGTAGAGGTCGTGGCGGAGGATGTCCCCCTTCTGCAGGGGGAACATCCTCCGCTTCCCCTGCACGGTTTCCCGATCGCCCTCGATGGCGATCCGCTGGCGGGAAATGCGTATCGGATCGCCGGGGCGGATGGTCACCGCCAGCTGCGGCGGCGAAGACTTGTCGTCGTAGCGGACGCTGACCCCGGCCCGATAGTAACCGAAGGGCTCCAGGGCGCGGCGCACCTTGGCCGGCGCCTGCCGGACAAACCGCCGCAGCCAGAGGGGGTTGGCCTTTTCTTCCTTCTGCAGCGCCGGCGGCAGCGCCAGGGCGCGGCCGACGTTCTCCAGGGCGGGCCCGTCGATGCCGGTGATCCGCACCACCAGGGCCGCCGCCCCTGCCGCTGCCGGAAAAAACAGCGACAGCCAGCAGCAAGTCAACAACAAAGACCGGGGGACGGACAGCCGCATCCTCACTCTCGCCCTTGAACAAACAGGGAAAATCCAACGTCCCGCCGGAAGGCTCACATGGGAACCAGCGGCAGATACCTGGGCTTCCAGCGCATGCCGTCGATCAGGATGCGCATCCGTTCGGGATCGTTGTCATGCTGGAAACTGCTGTAGACGCACAGGCCGCTCACCCCTTTGTCCACTGCGGTCATCGCCACCCGGAAGGCGACCTCGCCGCTCACCCTGGCCAGGGTGTTGACCGGCGGCATGAGGATGCCCCGGCGCAGATCGGCGCCGCTGACGGCAGCCGACACGGCCCGGGCGGCGGCGGTGAAGAATTCGGGCAGCACCTCCCGCGCCCCCGAGGCCAGTACGCCCAAGCCGACGCCGGGAAAAATGAAGACGTTGTTGCACTGGCCGACCCGGCGCTCGCCCCCGCCGCTCCGCACCGGCGCGAAGGGGCTGCCGGTGGCGGTAAGGGCGCGGCCGGCCGTCCAGTCGGAGAGATCCTGGGGCGTCGCCTCTGAGTTGATCGTCGGATTGCTGAGCGGCAGAATCACCGGCCGGGAGGTATTGGCCAGCATCGCCTCCACCACCGCCCGGTCGAAGCAGCCATGCTGCCCCGAGGTGCCGATCAGCACCGTGACGCCGGCGTTTTTCACCACCCCGAGCAGCCCGCCGTCCGCCGGCGTCCGCAGCCACGGGCAGTCCTCCGGCCGTTTGGCGAACTTCTCCTTGTAGGGTTCCATCCGGCGATCGGAGGTCACCAGCCCGCGGCTGTCCAGGGTGAAGATCCTGGCCGCCGCCTCCGCATCGTTCAGGCCTTCCTCCACCAGGGCAACCCGGATCTGCTCGGCGATGCCGACGCCGCCGGCGCCGGCGCCATGGATGAGGTAGACCTGATCGCTGATCCTTTCCTTCTTGATCTTCATCGCCGACAGGATGGCCGCCAGGGTGATGGCACCGGTGCCCTGGATGTCGTCGTTGAAGGAGATGAGGTCATGGAGGTAGGCGTCGCGGATGGCAAAGGCGTTCTGCTTGGAGAAATCCTCCCACTGGCAGAGCGCGTTGGGATAGACGGTGCGGAAGGCCTTGGCGAAGCGCTGCACGAAGCGGATGTAGTCCTCTCCTTTCAAGCGCGCGTGCCGCCAGCCCAGATAGTTGGGATCGTCGAGCAGGTCGCGGTTGTCGGTGCCGACGTCGAGGGAGATGGGCAGACAGTGCCAGGGCGCGATGCCGGCCCCCTGGGTGTAGAGCATGAGCTTGCCGAGACAGATGGCGATGCCGCCCGCCCCCTGATCGCCGATGCCGAGTATCCCCTGGTTGTCGGTGACCACCGCGACGCGGATGTCGCGGTGGCCGTAGACCGTGAGGATGTCCTCGGCCTGCTCGATGTTGCCGGGATAGAAGTGCAGACCCGCCGCCCGCCGGAACATGGACGAGTAGTGCTGGCAGGCGTAGCCCACCGTCGGCGTGTAGATGATCGGCATGAAGGTCCGGATGTCGCTGGCGATCAGGGCGTGGGCCAGGGTGACGTTGCGGTCGTAGAGGGAACGGACGTAGATGAACTTTTCGATGTCCGAACCCTTTTCATCGAACACCCGGCGGCTGTTCCGCAGCTGGCCTGCCATGGAGCGGACCGCCGGCGGCAGCAGCCCTTCGAGCTGCAGGTCGCGGCGCTCGCGGCCGGTGAACGACGTCCCCTTGTTGGTGAAGTTGTGGGACAGAACCCCGAGCCCGCGGGTGTGGACCTTGATCTTCCTGGTGTTGCCGAATTCGTCGTAGACGAAACTGTAGACGCTTTCAGGCATGACTCCTCCGCAAGGGCAGGATTATTCGATGGCGATCCCCTTCTTCTTCAGATCGGCCAGCGCCGCCTCCACCTGCGCCGCATTGCAGTCGTCGATGGAGTAGACGTGCTTGGTGCCGTCGAGGAAGTGGACGATCAGGCGGGCCTTGTCGCCGCGTTCGATGTTGCGGATGTGATCCCGGTCCAGCCAGGGCTTCAGTTCTTCGAGAAACACGTTGAGACTGCACGCTTTCATGAGTTCCTCCTTGTGTTGGTTCAGCGGGGAAAGGCGGCGGCGATACCGCCGTCCACCGGCAGGGTGGCGCCGGTGGTCGGGGTCTGGCCGGTGGCGAAAAAGACCACCGCCCGGCCGACGTCGTCGGCGGTCACCGTCGTCTTCAGCAGGTTGCGCTGCCGGTAGTACTCTTTCAGTCCCTGGGGATCGAGGTTGCGGGCCCGCATCCGGTCCGGACCGACCACGTCCCAGAGGCCGGAGGAGATTTCGCCGTCGTCGAAAATGGCGTCGGCGTTGATCATGTTGACCCGCACCCCCAGTTCGGCCAGTTCCAGGGCGGCGATCTTGCCGAGCTGGTGGGCGCCGGCCTTGGAGGCGGAATAAGCACCGAAGGCGGCGCCGGGGTCGAAGACGTTCTTCGAGCTGTTGATGACGATCTGGCCGCCGTATCCCTGGGCGCGGAACACCGGGATCGCCGCCTTGATCACCTGGAAGACGCCGTGGAGGTTGACCTTGAGCACCCGGTCGAAACGGTCGGCGTCGAGCTCCTCGATGCGGGCGACATGGGCGACGCCGGCGTTGGGCACGAGGATGTCGAGCCCGCCGTAGGCGGCGACCAGCCGCCGGAAACAGGCGGCGACCGACTCGGCGTCGGCGACGTCCATCACCTCGGCCGCCACCGCCTTCTCCCCGAACTCGCCGGCCAGCTTCCGCCGCACCTTGTCGAGCCTGCCGGCATCGATGTCGGAGAGCACCAGCTGGGCACCGGCGGCCAGGAGCTGGCGGCCGATGCCGGCGGCGATGGCGCCGCCGCCGCCGGTGACCAGGGCGACCCGGCCGGTGAGCGGCAGCGGTTTCTTTTTGCCGAGCTTGGCCTGTTCGAGGCTCCAGTACTCCATGTCGAAGATGTGCGCCTCGCCCAGTTCCCGGTAGGCGCCCACCGCCGCCGCCCACTGTTTGGCGGCCAGGGTGTGCTCGGTGATGTCGGCGCTGATCTCGGCCTCCTTGACCGTCCGGCCGGCGGTGACGATGCCGAGGCCCGGCACGAGGAAGACCCGGGGCAGGTTGTCGAGTCTGATCCGCTCGCCCTTGACCGCCACCTGCGCCGCGACGTAGCGGTCGTAGTCCCGCTGGAAATCCGCCACCGCCGCCGCCACCGCCGCCGCCAGCCGGTCGTCGGGCGGCTCTGGCGGCAGATCGAGAAAAACCGGCCGGTTCTTGGTGCGGATGACGTGGTCCGGGGTGAGAACGCCGGTGGTGAACAGCTGGCGGGCATCGGGGCGGGCGAGGGCCGCCAGGATGGCGCCGCTCGTCCGCTGCCGCAACAGGAAGGGGGCATCGCCGGCGTCCGGGCACAGCCGGCCGCGCAAGAGAGGCAGGAGCCGCTCCGGCAGCGGCGCCGTCCTGCCGCCGGCAAGGGGGCGCGGCCGGGCGGCGCTCATCCGCCCGTCGATATAGTCCTCCGCGAGCCCGACGTAGTGGAGCATCCGTTCGTAGGCGCCACGGGCGTCGTCGGCAAAGGTGAAGATACCGTGGTTCATCAGGACGATGCAGTCGATCTCCGGCCGCTCCTCGTACAGGCGGGCGATCGCCTGCGCCAGGGGAAAGCCTGGCATGATGAACGGCAGGATACCGACCCGGTCGCCCAGGGCCCGTCGCACGTGCAGGTCGCCCTCGCTCTGGTTGGTAAGGGCGACGATGGCGTCGGCGTGGGTATGGTCGATGAACCGGTGCGGCAGAAAGGCGTGCACCAGGGTTTCGATGGAGGGATCGGGCGAGGAGGCGTTCAGCAGATGGGTGCGGAACTGATTGACCATCTCCTCGTCGCTCAGGGTCGAAAGCCCGCGGAGCCTGCGCAGCCAGGAGAGATCGAGCCCGGGAAAACCGGCCGGTTCGATGGTGGCCAGATCCCAGCCGCTGCCCTTGATGTAGAGGATCTCCACCTCGTCGCCCAGGAGATTGACGACCGTGGCCTTCACCGAGGTGTTGCCGCCGCCGTGCAGGACCAGGGAAGGTTCCCGGCCGAGCAGCCGCGAAGTATAGACCCGCAGGCCGACGGCCGCCTCCACCTGCGGCCAGCGGCCGGCATAGTCGCGTGCTTCGTCGTCGTTGTACAGATTTTCCATCGATGTTCCCCGCAGCTGGTCGGGATCGCAAGATCCGCGTGTACTTCCCTCACCGTCCGAGACTGGTTGGCGCCGGTCTCCGCTATTGGCGGAGCGGCCCGGCCGCCCGGTTCCCATCATATAGTATTTGTCCCGCGGAAACGAGGACTTTAGCCGGCCGCCACCGGCGCCGCTTCAGGAAACGAAACCGCTGGCGAAGAACCGGCTGCCGTGCAGGGTATAGGCCCGGTCGGCAAGCCGTTTCATCTGTCGCTTGATCCTGGGCAGCGGGGTGATCGGCGGCACCGTGGCCAGCAGCGCCTCCACCGACGGCGGCGGCGCCATCCGCATCCGCCGGGCGAGCTCGCCGTTGACGGCGGCGCGGTCGACCGGCACCGGCGCCTCGGCGGCGCCGGGGTCGAGCCGGTGCAGGAAATCGAGGATGGAGCCCAGGTCGTGCCTGCGCTCGAAACTGTCGATCTCCTCCCGGATCATCTCCTCTTCCGCCCGCAGCTGGCCGTATTTTTCCCGGTAGACATCCACATGGTGCTCCAGGCTTTCGTAGCTTTCCAGCAGCAGGCGCTTGAACCGGCCGGCCTCGGTCATCCCCCGCGCCCGGATGCCGGTGAACACCCGCCGGCCGATGGTGGGGGAGTCGAGGAAGTAGGGATCGAAGAACAGTCCCTCGGACAGGCCGGCGAGCTGCAAAAATTCACCGATGAGTTCCTGGTCGTGGAGCAGGAGGTAGATGCGGATCAGATCGAAGCAGATGCGTTGTTCGCCGGTTATCTCCTGTTCGCGCACCCTGGCGATGAGCGCCCGTTTGTCCTCCTCGATGAGGTGGCGAAAGCCGAAATAGCGATCGGCGATTTCCTTTTTCACCTCGAAGGCGAGGAATTGCGAGATATCGTGTTCCATTGCCGGCGCTTGTCCTGTCCCCGCGGCCGGGCCGCTCCCCATCGTTTTTCGGACGGCCCCGGGTTTTTCCCCGCTGCCGTTGTCAGAAATACTAACTGACTGTACTATACGCAGCTGGTTTTTCCCATCATTCTCAACAGGAATCATCCGCGGCACGACGCCGCCCGCCATGTCCAGTGAAACCGTCCTCCAGGTAAAACAGGCCGCCGATATCGTCGACATCATCGGCGAGCATGTGACGCTGATCAAGAGCGGCGCCAATTTCAAGGGCCTCTGCCCCTTCCACAGCGAAAAGACCCCTTCCTTTCACGTCAGCGCCGCCAAGCAGCTCTTTCACTGCTACGGCTGCAACGAAGGCGGCGATGTCTTCGCCTTCCTGATGAAGTATCGCAACATCAGCTTCCCCGAGGCGCTGCAGGAGCTCGCCAATCGCTACCGCATCCCGTTGCCGACCCGCTCCCTCTCCAGGGAGGAACAGGCCCTCGCCTCCCGTCGCAAGGCTCTCACCGAAATCACCCGCCTGGCCGCCCGCGCCTACCACGACTACCTGATGACCCGGGCGGACGCCGCGGCGGCGCGGCAGTATCTCGCCTCCCGGGAACTGCCGGAGGAGACCACGGTCCGCTTCCAGCTCGGCTACGCCCCGGACGAGTGGAACTTCATCGGCCGCCGGTTGCCGGGCCAGTCCAGAGAATTGCTGCAGGCGGCCGGGCTTCTGGTGAAACGGCAGGACAAGGACGGCTGGTACGATCGGTTCCGCAAGCGGATCATGTTCCCCATCGCCGATCTCACCGGCGCCATCTCCGGTTTCGGCGGCCGCATCCTGGGCGACGGCCAGCCCAAGTACCTCAACACCGACCGGACCCAGCTGTTCGACAAGAGCCGCACCCTCTTCGGCCTCTACCAGAACCGCGAGGCGATCCGCAAGGAGCGCCGCTGCATCGTCGTCGAGGGCAATTTCGACATGCTGTCCCTGGTCGCCCGCGGCGTCGGCAACGTGGTCGCCCCCCTGGGCACCGCGCTGACCGGGCAGCACATCCGCGTCCTCAAGGGATTCGCCGAGGAGATCCTGCTGCTGTTCGACGGCGATTCCGCCGGCATCCGCGCCGCCATGCGCAGCGTGCCGCTCTTTCTCGCCGAAATGGTCACCGCCCGCATCGCGCTCCTGCCCTCCGGTCACGACCCCGACACCTTCATCCGCGAACGGGGCGCCGACGGTCTGCGGGAACTCATCGAGCGGGCCGTGCCGCTGGCCGATTTCACCTTCGCCAGGCTGACGGAGGAGTTCGGCCTCACCGTCGACGGCAGGGCCAGAATCGGCGCCGAGATCCGCCGGCTCCTGGCGCCGCTGGAAAAGCACGGCGCGGAACGCACGCTCCTGGCCAACTTCTTCAGCCAGAAACTGGGGGTGGCGCCCGACTTCTTTGCCTCCGGCCAGGCCAGGGGAAGGCCGCAGGCGGCCGTATCCGCGAAACAGGACGAAGCCGCCCTGCCGGAACTGCCCGCAAAGCACCGGGAGCTCCTCGAATTTCTCATCAACTTCCCCTCCTTCCTCGAACCCTTCCGGGCGGCCGGCATCGGCGACCTGTTCGCCAGCACCCCCTGGGAACCGCTGCTCTCCACCGTGATCACCGCCTTTTCCCGCAACCCGGCCATGCCGCCCGAGGAACTCCTCTCCCACATCAGCGGCCCAGGCCGCCCCCTGATCACCGCCATCCTCACCTCCCCCCTGATGCTCGACCCGGCGGTCGGCCAGGGGATGCTCGCCCAGTTGCAGGCGGCTGCCGGCCGGCGGAAACGTGAGCTTCTCCAGGAACGTATCCTGGCGGCGCAACAGGCCGGCGACGACCGTCTGCTGCTGGCACTGATGGAGGAAAAGCTCCGGCTGGAACAGGAGACGCTCGAAGAAAAATCTTTCAATTCTCAATAATAGTGAATATATATGGTTGTTGTTCCAGATCCAGGGAGGACAAAGGAGGTTGCCAGGTGAAAAAATCCAGAAACACCCACGGCAGGAACAGCACGCCGGAAAGCGGCGGTGCTGCCAGTGCCGATCAGCGACTTGATGCCCTCACCGATGACATCGAGGAGGAAGCCCTCGAAGAACTTACCGACATCTTCGAGGGCGACGAGGAAGCCGCCGCCGAGGGCGACGACGGCAGCGACGACGAGGAAGCCGCCGACAAGGGCTATGGCGGCAAGATCGCCAAGGCCACCCTCCTCGACAGCCAGGCGGTCGATCCGGTCAAGGCCTATCTGAAGGAAATGGGTGCCGTCTCCCTGCTCGCCCCCGCCGAGGAAATCGATATCGCCAAGCGCATCGAGACCGGCGAAAAACAGGTGCAGGCAGCCGCCCTCGCCCTGCCCTGCGCCCTCGCCTGCCTGCAGAAACTCGCGGAACGGCTGCAGAACGGCACCCTGGTGATCACCGATCTGGTCAAGGGCTGCGACGACAACCCGGCCTCGGTGAACGAGGAGATCAAACGCCGCTTCCTCTGGCAGCACAGCGAGGCCGAACGGCTCGGCAAAGAACGGGAAGCCCTGCGCGCCGACCTGCAGGATCCCGACCTCGCCGAGGAGGATGCCGTCCGCCTGCTGGTCAGGATCGAGCGCAACAGCTTCGCCATCAGCCGCCTGTTCGAGGACGACCGGCTCTACACCAAACACACCTCCACCATCCTCAAAAAGGCCAAGGACATTCTCAAGGCCTTCGAAGCCGCCAACCAGCAGGGACTCGGTCCCGAACTGATCAAACGGCTGGAAGACAAGTTCGGCATCGACCAGGAAACCCTGAAACAGACCCTCGACCAGATCAGCGCCTCCGAACGCCAGGTGCAGGAGGCGAAAAAAGACCTGATCCAGGGCAACCTGCGGCTGGTGGTCAGCGTCGCCAAGAAGTATTCCAACCGCGGCCTGCAACTGCTCGATCTCATCCAGGAAGGCAATATCGGCCTGATGAAGGCGGTGGAGAAATTCGAGTACCGGCGCGGCTACAAGTTCAGCACCTACGCCACCTGGTGGATCCGCCAGGCGATCAACCGCGCCATCGCCGACCAGGGCCGCACCATCCGTATCCCGGTGCACATGATCGACACCATCAACCGGATGATCAAGGACAAGAAGGACTTCAAGCGCCAGACCGGCAGGGAGCCCACCGCCGAGGAGATCGCCGAGCGCTTGGGCGTCGACGTCGAGAAGGTGAAGAGCATCATGAAGATCTCCAAGGAGCCCATCTCCCTGGACACGCCGGTGGGCAGCGGCGAGGACAGCTTCCTCGGCGACTTCATCGAGGACGACTCCACCCCCAACCCTCAGGAGGTGACCATCCGCCGCAACCTGCAGCAGAACATCGGCAAGGTGCTCGCCTCCCTCAACGAGCGGGAGGAAAAAGTGCTGCGCATGCGCTTCGGCATCGACACCGAGACCGATTTCACCCTGGAGGAGGTGGGCAAGAGCTTCTCGGTCACCCGCGAGCGGATCCGCCAGATCGAGGCCAAGGCGCTGAAGAAGCTCAAGCACCCCAACCGCAAGAAACAACTGCTCAGTTTCCTCATGGATTGACACCGCCCTTCCCCGTCTCCCGTCCGCGGCCGGCAGAAAAACTGTTGACAGCACCGGGACGACTCTATAGTTTGCTCCTTTACCCGGCAGGCCGGCCCGCCGTGACCGGCGGCCGTAACCTGCCGTTCCCGTTTCGTTTTCCGCAAAGGAATCACCGTGACCGGTTGCGAGACCTCCATCGCCTGGCTGGCGCTTGCGCTGACGCCGGGCCTCGGCCATGCCGGCTGCCGGCGACTGCTGCAGCGGTTCGGTTCCGCCCGGGCGGTGTTTTCCGCATCGGAAAAGGAACTGGCCGAGGTCGCCGGAGTACGGCGGCCGGTTCGGGAGGAGATCAAAGACGGCCGCGGCCTGCGTGCTGCCGAGGAAGAAGCCGACCGCTGCCGCCGGGCGGGGATCGCCATCGTCACGATGGCAGACGAGCGCTACCCCGATCTGCTCCGTCACAGCCCGGACGTGCCCCTGGTCCTGTTCGTCAAGGGTGATTCCGGCCTGCTTGCGGGCGACTGCCTGGCGGTGGTGGGTGCCCGGGCGGCAAGCGTTTACGGCCTCGAAGTCGCGGAGAAATACGCGGCCATGCTGGCCCGAGCCGGCCTCACCGTGGTCAGCGGCATGGCGATGGGGATCGATGCCGCCGCCCACCGCGGTTGTCTGACGGCGGGCGGCCGGACCATCGCCGTACTCGGCTGCGGCCTCGACATCGTCTATCCCGGCCAGAACCGGGAACTCTACCGGCGGATCGGCGAGTCCGGCGCCCTGGTCAGCGAATACCCGCTCGGCACCAAGCCGGACGCCTTCCGCTTTCCGGCCCGCAACCGGATCATTTCCGGCCTGTCACTGGGGGTTCTGGTGGTGGAGGCGGCGAAACGGTCCGGCTCGCTGATCACCGCCGAACTGGCCCTGGAACAGGGCCGGGAGGTCTTTGCCATCCCCGGCCGGGTCGATTCGCCGAAGAGCGCCGGCACCCACCGGATTGTCCAGCAGGGCGGTAAGCTGGTACAATGCCTGGACGACATCCTTGAAGAACTGCCCCCACGGTTGCGGCCAGGGCAGGCCGCCGGCGACGCGCCGGCATCGGTCGGCCCCGTGCCGCTGGATGCGGCCCAGCAGCGCGTGTACGACTGCCTCGACGTCTATCCGGTCGCGGTGGACGAGATCATCCGCAACTCTGGATTCTCTGCCGCCCGGGTCGGCGACATCCTGCTCCATCTTGAAATGGCGGGGTTGGTCTGCGCGCAGCCGGGTCAGCAGTACAGGAAAAGCACCTGAAATACGGCAGGGCCCACGCCCCGCCCCGAACCCACAGAGCACAATGGCAAACGCACTCATCATCGTAGAATCACCGGCCAAGGCCAAGACCCTGCAGAAATACCTGGGCAAGGGTTTCGATGTCCGCGCCTCGGTCGGCCATGTCCGCGACCTGCCGGTCAAGGATCTCGGCGTCGACATCGACAACGACTTCACCCCCAAGTACGCGACGATCAAGGGAAAATCCAAGCTGCTCGCCGAGTTGAAGGCCGCGGCCAAGAACGTCTCCGACATCTACCTCGCCCCCGACCCCGACCGCGAGGGGGAGGCCATCGCCTGGCACATCGCCGAAAGCCTGCGTTCGGTGGGTAAGCCCATCCACCGCGCCCTCTTCCACGAACTCACCAAGAAGGCGATCCTGGAAGCGATCTCCACCGCCGCCGACATCAACCAGAACCTGTTCGAGGCGCAGCAGGCGCGGCGCATCCTCGATCGGCTGGTCGGTTACCAGATTTCGCCGCTGTTGTGGGAAAAGGTGCGGCGCGGCCTTTCCGCCGGCCGCGTCCAGTCGGTGGCGGTCAGGATGATCTGCGACCGGGAAGCGGAAATCCGCGGCTTCGTCGCCGAGGAGTACTGGACCATCGACGTGGCCCTCACCGCCAGGCTACCGCCCGGGTTCACCGCCCAGCTGGAAAAAATCGACGGCCATAAGGCGAAGATCCCGAACGGCGAGGTGGCCAGGGCCATCTGCGGCGAACTGGAACAGGCGGAGTTCGTCGTCGGTTCCGTCGAAAAGAAGCAGAAAAAGCGCTACGCCAGCCCGCCCTTCATCACCAGTACCCTGCAGATGGACGCCAACCGCAAACTGCGCTTCACCGCCAAGAAGACGATGAGCCTCGCCCAGCGCCTCTACGAAGGCATCGAACTGGGCAAGGAAGGCCCGGCCGGTCTGATCACCTACATGCGTACCGATTCCACCCGGATCAACGACGAGGCCATGGGCCTGGTGCGCGATTTCATCGGCACCTCCTATGGTAAGGACTTCCTCCCCGCCAAACCGGTCCACTACAAGACGAGCAAGTCGGCCCAGGATGCCCACGAGGCGATCCGGCCCACCGACGTCAGCCGGACGCCGGAGAAGGTCGCCGCCTTTCTCGACCGCGACCTGCTCGCCCTCTACACCCTGATCTGGAAACGGTTCGTCGCCAGCCAGATGGCGCCGGCGCTCTTCGACCAGACGACCATCACCATCAAGGCGAGCCGCCACGGACTCAAGACGGTGGGCTCCATCCTGCGCTTTCCCGGTTTTCTCTCCCTCTACCAGGAGGCGGTCGACGAGCCCGCCAACGGCGAGAACGGCGGCGACGCGCCCCTGCCCGACCTCAAGGAAGGGGAAATTCTCAACCGGCAGGGGATCACCCCGAAGCAGCACTTCACCCAGCCGCCGCCCCGCTACACCGAGGCCTCCATCGTCAAGGCACTGGAGGAAAACGGCGTCGGCCGACCCTCCACCTACGCCTCGATCATCTCCACCATCGTCGAGAAGGAGTACGTGCGTCTGGAGCAGCGCAAGTTCTTCCCCACCGACCTCGGCATGCTGATCAACGAGCTGCTGGTGAAGCATTTCCCGGACATCATGGAGGTGGAGTTCACCGCCTCCATGGAAAAGGAACTGGACAAGATCGCCGACGGCGCCGCGCCCTGGCGCAAGGTGCTCCGTGATTTCTATGGCCCCTTCGCCGAAACCCTGGCCCGCGCCAGGGAAAACATGGAATCGGTGAAGCGCTCCATCGTCCCCACCGACATCCCCTGCTCCCAGTGCGGCGCGAAGATGGTCATCCGCTGGGGCAAGATGGGCGAGTTCCTCGCCTGCGAAACCTACCCCGCCTGCCGCAACACCATGGATTTCAAACGGGACGCCGAGGGCAAGGTGGTGCCCACCCCCCGCCAGGGACCGGAGGAAAGCGGCGAGGCCTGCGACAAGTGCGGCAAACCCATGGTCTGGCGCATGGGCAGGTTCGGCAAGTTCCTCGCCTGTTCCGGATATCCGAAATGCAAGAACGTCAAGGCGCCGACCACCGGCGTCAAGTGCCCCGAGCCCGGCTGCGGCGGCGAAATCATCCAGAAGGTGTCGAAAAGGGGCAAGGTGTTCTACGGCTGCGACCGCTACCCGAAGTGCAAGCTCGCCCTGTGGGACAAACCGGTGAACGAGCCCTGCCCGGAATGCGGTGCCCCCTTCCTCGTCGAAAAGACCTCGAAGACCAGGGGCACCACCCTGAAATGCCAGAGTTGTGCCTACAAGCGCGTCCTCGGCAAGAAGGGGGAGGACGCGGAAGGCTGACCGGTCCTTGCTGTGTCAGCCAATAAAAAAGGAGCCTTTTCGGCTCCTTTTTTATTGGCGGCTCCCCTGCACGGGTCAGGAGATGATCTTCGGTTTCAAAAAGATGATCAGCTCCTTGCGCTGGACGTTGGTGCCGCCGTTGCTGAACAGCTTCTTGATCCCGGGCAGATCACCGAGGCCGCGGACCTTGCTGTCGCTGGTGGCCTCGGTATTGTCGATCAGGCCGCCGATCACCAGCATCTCGTCGCTCTTGACCCGGACCATGGTGGACATCTCGCGGATGTTCACCTTGGGCAGGCCGACGGTGTTGCCGGTGCCGAAGTTGCGGTACTCGATGGGTTCCTCCAGCTTGGAGGTGACCGGGGTCAGGGTGAGGATGATCTCGTTGTTGTCCATGATGGTGGCCACCACCGACATGCCGAGACCGGACATGACGCTGGAGGTGCTGACCGTATAGGTGATGACGTTGTCGTTGGCGCTGGAGGTGACGGAATCGATGTAGGTGACGTTGGCGCCGATGTTGATCATCGCCGGCTGGCCGTTCATCACGCTGAGCCGCGGGTTGGCGATGACGTCGGTGGTGCCCTGCTCCTGAATGGCGTCGAGGAACAGGGTGAACGACTTGTCGCCCAGGGTAAGAAAGCGGCCGTAACCGGGGTAGGTCGGATTGAGCTTCTGGAAATCCATGTTGAAGTCGAAGCCGGTGGCCATGTCCTGCAGCAGTCCTTCCCAGTTGATGCCGCTGGTGTTGTCGTCGTTGAGGGAGACCTCGACGATTTTGGCCTCGATGCTCACCTGGCGGTAGAGTTCGCCCTTGAGGTTTTCGATGTAGGAGGAGATCTTCTCCAGCAGCGAACGGGGAGCGGTAACCGTGATCAGGCCGATGGGCCGGTCGATGGTGTAGTAGCCCTTGCCCACCGGCGGCCGCGAAGGCGCCGGGGCCGGCGCGGCGGCTTGCGCCGGGGCGCCCTCGGCGCCCGGGGCCGGCGCCGGCGCGGCCACGGTCTGCGGCGTCGGCGCCGTCCAGATCTCCAGCACCTTGTCCAGGTTCTCCTGGATGTTCTTCCAGATGTCGAAGGAGTTGGAGTCGCTGGTCAGCTCCAGCTTGCCCTTCATGTTGCCGGCATCCGAGCCGGAACCGAGCACGTCGCCGCCGATACCATGGCTGTAGGTGGAGGCGACGAAAGGCATGGCGACGTGGAACTTGCGGACCTCCTTGTACTTGACCACGATGGTGTTGCCGTCCACCTGGTGGAAGTAGTCGAGCTGGCGGAGCAGGTGGTCGAGGGCGCCGAAAAAGTCGTCCTCGGCGCGGATGTCGACGTCCACCAGCGCCCCCTGGTCGACGTCGCTCGCCCAGCTGATGTTCATGTTCTTCAGCGCCGCCAGCTTCTTGATGATGTCGCGCAGGGGTACCGGCCCGGTCTTGGTGGAGATGTCCGCCCCCACCGGCACCGCGCCGGCGGCGGCGATGCCTTCCCTGCCGCCGCTCAGGACGTAGGAGGGCTGCTGGAAGCGGACCGGCAGCTGGGTCACCGGTTCGCTGATCCTGGCACCGGACGCTGCCTGCTCCTGGCGGATGAGGTCGGCCGCCCGCTCCCGCGGACTGTTCAGGGGGTGGTCGGGCGGGATGGCCGGCTGCGCCGCGCACCCGGCGAGCAGGGCTACAAGCGGGATGAGGAGCAGGAGGCTCGGGTTTCTTCTCTTCATGGTCATCGTCCTGGCTGCTGGAGGTTACTGAAGATCTGTCGGAATCGCAGCACCCTGCGATTCCGACGTCGGCGCATCTCGCATCTCATTGGAATCCCTTTGCCGAATGCCCCTGTTGGGGGCTGCTTGCGGGACTGTCAAGATTTGCTGCCGCAACTCTTCCCTTGATGTACTGCTTCAGGTCATCGGGCATGTCGTATCCGGACAGCAGGGCGGCCTCGTACTCCTTGAGCGCCTGCTTGGATTCGCCGATCTTGTCGTGGATGCGCGCCTTGCCGATGAAGGTGTCGAGATTGTCGCCGTACAGGGCTTCATGCCGGGCCAGCAGGGACAAGGCGGCGGCGTAGTTGCCCCCCTTTTCCTGGAAGGCGGCGTAATTGATCAGGGCATCGCCGCCGGGCCGGTTGCCGGCCACCGCCAGGTCGAAGTACTCCTTGGCCTCGGCATCCTTCTTCATGTTGGCCAGGCTGAGCGCCGCCAGCAGCGCCGCCTCCTGGTCGTTGATGTCCAGCTTCACCGCCTGCTTGGCGTAATGGGCCGCCTTGGCGTTGAGGTTTTCCCGGGTGAGGTAGAACATTGCCAGCTGCTTGGCGATGGCGCTGTTGTCCGGCCATTTCAGGAAGGCCTCCTCGTAGGCGGCCATCGCCCCCTTGATGTCGCCGCTGGCCTCCAGACCCTGGGCGCGGCTCAACAGCTGCTTGCCGGCCACCACCTCCGGCGAGGTTTCGATACGCTGGTTGACGACGATGGGATCGGCCTTGAAGGCGATCTCGTCCGCCGCCTGCTGCGGCCAGGAGAACCCCTTGGCCTTCGACGAGATGACGATGGTGTCGAACCGCTCTTCCTTCTGCAGATCCTTGAGGTTCATGATGATGTCGAGGACGAAGTCCCAGGGGACATTGTCGAGCGCCAGGGTGAGCGAACCGCCGACCCCCTCGTCGATGACGATGTTCTTGCCGCTGATGTCCCCCATCAGCCGGAAGACGTTGTGCAGGTCGATCTTGTAGAAATCCACGGTTATCCGCTGGCCCTGGTAGCTGGTGAGGGCGAAATTGTCGCCGCTGCCGGCAGCGGTGGCCGCCGGCTCGGCGGCTGCGGCCTTGGCCGGCTTTTCGACACCGCCGTCGCCACCCTTCCCCATGATCCCTGCCAGAACCGCCGCCACCGGCGAGGGTTCGGTGATCCTGACGACGATTCCCTTGTCGCCCCTGGTCACCTCGTAGGCGAAAAGCTGTTCGCGCGCCGAGTCGAAAACGAGGCGGGTGCCGCCGCCTTTCCTGGCGCTGCGGATCCTCTTCAGCATGGTGCCGACCGCAACCGGCGTTTCGACCCCTTCCATCGCCAGGTCGGGCAGATCCAGATACATGCGCGGCGGGTGGCCGTCGGAGGCGGGCAGGTCGGCATACTTGAAGTTCTCCACGGGTCCGTCCGCCATAAGGGTGACGGTGGTGGCGGCATCGCCCTTCTGCACATCGATGCCCACCAGCTTGCGGGCCGCGGCGGGCAGGGCGCCGCCTCCCATCTTCATCCCGGCGAGCCGGAGAACGATGTCGTTGCCGCCACGCTCCACCGTGTACTCGCGGTCTTCGGCGAGGAAGATCTCCAGGCGCACCCCCTTGATCTCCTCGCCGCCCATGGCGGTGCCGGCGAGACGAGCGACCGGGCCCTCGGCAAAATCCCGGGGCAGGCCGCTGGTCTTTGCCAGTCGCGCCTGGGCGATGTCGACGACGACCCGCAGCGGATCGATCATCTCGTGCATGGTGTAGGTGGGCACACTGTCCCCTTTGATCCGTACCTCGTATCCTTCCGCCCCCCTGGAGGTCTCCACCGCCTGGACGGTGTAGGGGGCCACCGGTGCGTCGACACTGCCGGAGGCGGCCGAATCGCCGGCGGCGTAGGCGGAAACCACGCCGGAAAGCAGAAAGACCAGAACGAAGTATGCGTGTTTGCCAAGGGTCATGTCACTCTCCCCCCTCTTTTCGTAATACCATTTCGACCCGACGGTAGAGGGTCTTCCGCTCGCCGCCGGCATCCTCGATGTTCTGGTTGCCGATAGTCTGCTGGACGACCACCTTATTGGGGGCGATCTCCTCGACGACGCCACTGCGGCCGATCCTGTCGCCCTTGCGGATCGGGTATCCCTGTCCCACCGAATCCTGAACCATGGCCACCGCGCCGCGCTCGCCGAACACTATCGCCACGAGATTGAGCTGTCCGGGCTCGAACTTACGCAGGCCGGTGAGCTCCTCCATGGGGATCTCCTCGGCCTCGGCGCTGATCTTCTGTTCGACGGTCTTCTCACGGATGAAGGGCATGAAGGGATCGAAGCGGTTCTCCCGCTGATAGCTGAAGGCTCGTTCCGCCCCGAACAGCTCACTGAGGATCTCCTGCCGGGATGCGCCCTCCGCTCCGGCCGTTGCCTGGCCCGGCGTTTCCGTGGCGAGGGCATTGCCCCCGGCGCCCACGGCCAGGATCAGGAGCAGGCAACCGCCGGCGAGGACCCCGGCGCGTCGCCCCGGCCGCAAGACCGTTTCGGGCCGCTTTTTATTTGCCTTTTTTCGCTGGCTCATCTTTCTTCTCGATGAATCGGTAGGTTACGAGGTTGAAGCTGGTGCTGAGTATCATTTCCCTTCCCTGCCGGGTGGGAGTGCCCATCTTGACGTTGGAAACCGTCACGATGCGCGGCAGCTTGCTGACCTGATCGAAAAAGCCGCCGACGTTGTGATACTGGCCGCGCACCTGGATATCCACCGGGATTTCCGCGTAGAAATCCTTGGCGATCTCACCCTTGGGCCGGAAGGAGAGAAAATCGAGCCCCGATGCCGTGCCCAGGCTGGAAATATTGGTCAGGAGCGAAGGGATCTCCTTCTGTTGCGGGAGAAGGACCGCCAGGGCGGCAAAACGCTCCTCCGCTTCCTGCTTCTCCGCCCGGAATTTCTGGAGATCCCTGGTCTTCAGTTCCAACTCCGCCAGTTCCTTCTCGAGGCCGGCGCGCTGCTGGGTCAGGCGCGCGATTTCCTCGGTTTTGGGGGCGAACATGAGGAAATAGAAAAGGACCACCGGCAGCAGGAGCACCGCCGCGGCGATGCCCAGCTTATGGGCGGCGGGCAGGGGCGCCACCTTGGCCTCGAGAAAGGTCTCGAACTTGTTTTTCACTGCATCCAGTTTCATGATCAACCGCCCTTCTTTTCGGCAGACGCCGGCTTTTCTTCCTGGACGACGATGGCGAGATTCAGGGTGAACGATTTCAGGTTTTCGCCGGCGACGGTGACGAGAGAGGAGTCGACCAGTTCCGCATCCTTGAAATAGGGCGAGGTGCTCATATCGACCATGTACTGGGCAATGGTGGAATTGTCGAGGGCGACCCCCTGGAGGACGAGCCGGTCACCCGACTGCTGGAGCGAATTGAGCCACATCCTGTTTTCCGGGGTGCGCCGGGCAACCTCATCGAGGATATGCACGGCGACGGCCGCGTTCCGCTTCAGGGATTTGATGACGTTCAGCTTGGCTTCGATGACCTCCCTCGTCTTTTTCAGGGACTCGATCTCCTTGATCAGCTTGTTGAAACTGTTCTTCCGTTCGTTCAACCCGCTGATCGTTCCCTGCAGGGCGGCGACCTGCGCCGACTGCCACAGCATGGTGGCGATCAGCCCGGCGATCACCAGCAGGAAAACGCAGCACAGGCCGATCACCTGGTTGCGGACCCGGGCCCGCTTCTTGAGTTGCCTGATAGGCAGCAGGTTGATTCGTATCATGGTAAATCAGATCTCCACCGGCCGGGTCGCCAGCCCCACGGATATGGCCATTTCCGGCGCCATGTAGGCGAGGTATTCCGGATCGATCCGGCCGCTGTCATAGGTGATCCTGGAAAAGGGGTTGAAGACTTCCACCGGCACATCGGTCTCCCGCGCGAGAAAATCGGTGAAGCCGGCCACCCGGGCGCCGCCGCCGCTGACCACCACCCGGGCGATGGCCTCGCCCTGGTAGTTGGAGGTGAAGAAATCCATCGCCCGCCGGATCTCGTTGATCCACTGCCGGCAGGTCGAGGCGAAAATCTCCTCCAGTTCGCGCTTGTGTTCGCCGGCTGCCTGCTCGCCCAGCTTGAGCCTCTCCGCCTCCTCGAAACCAACTCCCAGCCGCGCCTCGATCTGTTCGCTCAGCTGCCTGCTGCCCACCGCCACGTCCCGGGCGAGGATGGATGTTCCCCGGTGGATGATGTTGATGTTCATCTTCGAGGCGCCGATATCGACCAGCACCACGTTTTCGTTCTCCATCATCATGTTGTCTTCAAAGGAGTTTTCCAGGGCGAAGGCGTCGACATCGACGACGCTGGCCGCAAGTCCGGTGTCCTTCAGCATGGCGAGATAGGCGTCGACCACGTCCTTCTTGGCCGCCACCAGCATGACATCGGTCCGTTCCTCGTCGGCGGTGTTGGTGGCGAGATTCTGGAAGTCGAGGTAGACGTCGTCGATATCGAAGGGGATATACTGTTCCGCCTCGGCATGGATATGTTTTTCCATATCCTCGTCGCTCATCGCCGCCAGGCTGATCTTCTTCACGATCACCGAGTAGCCGCTGATGGAGATCGCCGCTTTCTTCACCCTGCTCTTCAAATTTTTGACGAGGTTGCGGATGGCCGCGGCCACCGCCTCCGGGTTCTGCAGCACACCGTCCTCCACCGCGCCCATCGGCAGGCGGGAACTGCCGAGGCTGAGGACGCGGAAGCCGCCGCCGCTGCGCTCGAGCTCGCAGAGCTTGACCGCGTGGGAGCCGATGTCAAGCCCCAGACAGTACTGCGGCTTGCGGGACAGGATGCTGGCCAGGGAAAGGTTGGGCATATTCATCGTGATGGTCATTCCTGCCGCCGGGGGTATTCCCCGGCTGTTTCAGATTGTCTCCGATCCGACAGAGCAGCAGGTCTCTGCAAACCGCATGACAGAAACGAAGAAAAACGGGCAACCGGAATAAATCATGTTTTTATCCTTTCATATCGGCCGGATGGAAACAGTTCTTGACTGGACCGATTTGCCCGCCGGCAAGGGGCGAATTCAGGGGTAGCACGCCGCAATTCCTTGTCTTTCTTAGAAATTCGCTGGGAACAGGCATAACGTATTGTATAAAATTTCCGCTGCCGAGGATAAAATATTTTCGCATCTCCCTCTTTTTTTCACCTTTTTCTTATACTTCGGCCAATTCTGTCGCATTTTCCCAACAGCCATCCGGACGAAAAACCCTCTCCGGCGCAGCCGGATGATCCTTTACCCCGCAGGAAAGCTCCTTGAGTTTTCGCCCTATTTGGAGTACCTATGCATCTGCTTTTCGGACAGAGTCTGGCGATGACGCCGGCACCCCGGCCGCCGACCTCCGCCCTGCCGAACGGCAGCGGGAAGGACGGGGCGCGGTCCGCCCGTTTCCATCGTCTTGCGAAAAGCAACAGGGTCATGCGTCACCATGGGAGATACGGGAGTGCCCCACAACGAGGAACAGAAGAAATCAACCGTTCGCGAGTATGCGGAAGCGATCGTCATCGCCCTCGTCCTCGCCATGTTCATCCGGACCTTCGTGGTGCAGGCCTTCAAGATTCCGTCGGGGTCCATGATCCCCACCCTGCTCATCGGCGATCACATCCTGGTCAACAAGTTCATCTACGGGATCAAAAATCCTTTCAACGGCAAGGTGCTGATTCCGGTGCGGGAGATCGAACGCGAAGACGTCATCGTCTTCGAATACCCGGTAAATCCCGATCAGGATTTCATCAAACGGGTCATCGGCCTGCCCGGCGACAAAGTCCGGATCAGCGACAAGCAGGTGTTCGTCAACGACCAGCCGGTCGAGGTCGACGGCATCCAGTTCACCGATCCCCGTATCTTTCCCGCCGAAGTCAACACCCGCGACAATTTCGGGCCGGTGGTCGTGCCCGAGGATTCCCTCTTCGTCCTGGGCGACAACCGGGACAACAGCTACGACAGCCGCTTCTGGAAATTCGTCCGGAAGGAGGCGGTGAAAGGCAAGGCATTCATCCTTTACTGGTCGTGGAACAGCGATGACTTCGCCGTCAGGTGGAGCCGCCTCGGTCACCTGATCCACTGACCTCCCGGTGAGGGATGCTCCACCCTGCCGTTATGGCGGCCGTTTCTTCAACGACGGAAGGCGACGATGCAGCAGGCTTTCAGACATAAGCACGTTCTCGGCCTGGAGGATTTCAGCAGGGACGACATCGAGGCGGTGCTGAAAACCGCCGATTCCTTCAAGGAGATATCGGGCCGCCAGATCAAGAAGGTTCCCACCCTGCGCGGCCGCACCGTCATCAACCTCTTTTACGAGCCTTCCACCCGGACCCGGCTCTCCTTCGAAGTCGCCGCCAAAAGAATGAGCGCCGACACCTTCAACATCTCGGCCTCCACCAGCAGCTCCACCAAGGGCGAAACCCTCATCGACACCGCCCGCAACCTGGCGGCCATGCATCCCGACATCATCATCATCCGCCATTCCTGCTCGGGGACCCCCCGCCTGCTCGCCGAACATATATCCGCCTCGGTGATCAACGCAGGCGACGGCACCCACGAGCATCCCAGCCAGGGTCTGCTGGACCTGATGACGGTGCGGGAGAAAAAAGGCAGGATTGCCGGATTGAAAATCGCGATCATCGGCGACATCGCCCACAGCCGGGTGGCCCACTCCGATATCATCGGCTTTTCCAGAATGGGAGCGGAGGTCTGCATATTCGGCCCGGCGACGCTCATTCCGCCGGGGATCGAACACCTGGGGGCAAAGGTCGGCGCATCCCTCGAGGAAACGGTACGCGACGCCGACGTGGTGATGGCCCTGCGCATCCAGCGGGAACGGCTCCAGGATCCCCTGCTGCCCTCCCTGCGGGAATACGCGGTCTGTTTCGGCATCAATCGCCGCATCCTGGATATGGCACGGCCGGACGCCCTGCTCATGCACCCCGGCCCCATCAACCGCGGGGTGGAGCTCGATCCCTATCTCGCGGACAGCGCCCAATCGGTGATTCTCGAACAGGTGACCAACGGCGTCGCGGTACGGATGGCGCTGCTCTACCTGATCGGAGGGGGAGATTGAACATGGGAGAACACTCCGCCACCCTGTTCCGAGGCGGCCGGATCATCGATCCGGCGAACAAGCGGGATGATGTCGGCGATCTTCTGGTGGTCGACGGCCGCATCGCCGCCGCTGGCGGTAATCCGCCCGCAGGCGCCCGGGAAATCGACGCCAGCGGCTGCTGGATCGTCCCCGGCCTCATCGACATGCACGTCCATCTGCGCGAACCTGGCCACGAGTACAAGGAAACCATCGCCAGCGGCTGCCGGGCCGCCGCCGCCGGCGGCTTCGTCGCCGTGGCCTGCATGCCCAACACCGTGCCGGTGAACGACTGCGCCACGGTAACCGCTTATATCCTCCAACAGGCGGCGGCAACCGGCGTCCATGTCTATCCGGTAGCGGCGATCAGCAAGGGCAGCAACGGCAAGGAACTGGCCGAATATGGCGAACTGCGCCGCGCCGGCGCAGTAGCGGTGTCCGACGACGGCCTGCCGGTGATGAACAGCCAACTGATGCGCCGCGCCCTGGAGTATGCCAGCAACCACGATCTGTTGGTGATCAGCCATGCCGAGGAGGCGAGCCTGGCGCATGGCGGCGTGATGAACGAAGGGGCGCTGTCCACCCGCCTCGGCCTGCGGGGCATACCCAGGGTGGCGGAGGAGATCATGATTTACCGGGACATCGCCCTCTCCGAATATTCCGGCCAACGGCTCCACATCGCCCACGTGAGCACCGCGGGCGCGGTGGATCTGATCCGGCAGGCCAAGCGGCGCGGCTGCAGGGTGACCGCGGAAACCGCCCCACACTACTTTTCCCTCACCGAAGAGGCGGTGGCAGGGTACAACACCCACGCCAAGATGAATCCGCCGCTGCGCACCCAGGCGGACGTCGAGGCGATCAAGGCCGGCCTGGCGGACGGCAGCCTGGACGCCATCGCCACCGATCATGCCCCCCACGGAGTGCTGGAAAAGGATGTGGAGTTCGACAATGCCGCCAACGGCATCATCGGCCTGGAAACCGCCTTGCCGCTCACCTTGGAACTGGTGCGCAACGGCACGATCAGCGCCGCCCGGATGGTGGAATTACTGTCGGTGAATCCGGCGCGGATTCTGGGCGTCGCCGGCGGATCGCTGGCGACCGGCAGGGCGGCGGACCTGACGGTCATCGCGCCGGAACGGCGCTATGTGGTCGAGGCGGAGACGATCCGCTCGAAGAGCAGAAACACCCCCTTTCTGGGATGCACCCTTACCGGCAGGGCGGTCCTGACCATGGTGGCAGGCCGGGTTGTCCACGAGGAGAGTATCAATCTCTGATCACGGGACCCCAGATCCGCGAAAGAGGCCTGCTCGCTATACACCCCGTATGCGGACAGGTCAATGACAAAGGAGATGGGGTGCCCTGTGATCGCAACGAGTATCAGCCCTTGACATCGAGCAGGGTGCCGAGCATCTCGTCCCCGGTCCGCAGCACCTTGACGTTCGCCTGAAAAAACCTCCTGGTCAACAGCATCTCTGGCAGTTCTTCCCCAAGATCCACATTGGATTTTTCCACCAGTTCGGCGCCCGCCGCCGTCTGCTCGAGAAGTAGCGGCCCGGGGGTCTCCACCCTCTCCACCTGTGCCTGTACCGTTCCGCCCTGCCCTTCCGCCAGCGTCACCCTGGTTTTCTTGTAGCCGTCGCTGTCGGCGTTCGCCACGTTGTTGGCCACGGAATCCATCTTTTTCTGGGCGCTCTGCAACGCGGCAAACGGTGCGGAACCGATCGGGGAAATCATGGCTGCCCTCCCGTGCATCTCGCAAAAAAAATCGTTTCATCCACCGAGGCGAAGGCTCTCGTGGCCCACGCCTCCTTCCATTGTAGCACAATCCTGGCTTTCTTTGTTCCGCAGGCACTTCAAACCGCTGGTCACACTTTGGGCACAGGCCGATTTTTGGCATAAAAAAAGGGGTTAGAATTGCTTCTAACTAACTGATATTACTATGTTCCCCCCCCGGCAAGAAACGGACGAACGGGTACGTGTTGGGGGTGTGCAACTTACCCCAACTGCACACATGCTGAGACGTATCGAGGATTGATCTTGCCCAGGATCGACAGACACTCTGTTAAGCGAGTAAAATTCGCGACAGAGGTGAATCATGAGCAAGCTGGGAAAATCGGGCAAGTCACGGAAACGGTATTCGAAGCAGTACAAGGATGA
>JBFLZZ010000046.1:0-32813 GCA_040755255.1 Thermodesulfobacteriota bacterium | reverse complement strand
CGGCGAGGGAGAAGAGCAGGTCGTCCAGCGGGTACCAGCCGAGGTCGGCGAGCAGGTAGGCTTTCGAAACATCGGTATCGATGAAGGGGGCCGTCTGGTCGTACTCGAGATGGGTCCAGCCACCCCGCAGGCCGAGGGTGAGCGGCCCCAGGTAGTATTCCCCTTCGGTGCCGAGCTGGCTGGTGTCCTGGTAGTCGCCGTCGAGGGCGGCAGCGGTGAGGCCGACCAGGCCCAGGTCCCAGTCCCGCCAGAAGAGATGGCCGCCGATGCCGCGGAAATCGACGGTATCCACCCGGGTGTACTGCCCGTCCAGCTGCAGGCCGACATTGCGCGCCACCGGCATGGTGACGCTGCCGGAAAGATTTCTGCCGCTCTCCGACTCCATGCTGCCGGAGGAGAAGTCCACCTTGCCGTTGAGCTGGGAAACCGCCTGGCCGGCATGGGCGCTTGTCGTGCAGCAGAGGGCGAGGAACAATACGAGTGCCTGGATCATGCGGCCTTTCCCTGGTGGTAACCGTTCAGCAGCACCCCATCTTCGAACGATCGGCCCGGCTTACGTACGCGAAGTACGCGGCGCCGGTCCGCTTGTCCGAATCTGTGGCACTTCTGAACGGTTACAACGTAGGTGATTGTGCACCACCGTACCAGTGTGGTGAACGGTCACCCCTGGTGGAGGATGAAGCGATGCGCTGGCGGAAAACGCTGCTCCAGGGTAAAGGAAAGGGATCTGCAGGTCAAGTATCGAATTGTTGCAATGGTTCTTCCGGCGGAGGTGTATCGCGGCGGTCATTTCCCCGCGATCAAATCCCGCAGTTTTTCTCGATCCACCCCGCGGGTGGCGAGCGGTTCGTCGCTGTCGCGGTAGGCGGCCAGGGTCTCGGCATAGGTCTTTTTCGCCGGGCTCCGGTAGATGATCCCCAGCGGCCAGGGCTCGCCGGCGGTGGCCAGGGCGAAGGCGGCGGCGCGGTCGGTGGGGTCGTGGTCACTGCCGACCAGCGCGGTGTGCTCCTTGTACCACTGGCGGGTGTTGTTCTTGTTGAAGGAGACGCAGGGGGTGAAGGTGTCCACCAGGGCGAAGCCCTTGTGGCGGATCGCCTCCTTGAAGATCTCCCGGCTGAGGTCGAGATCGTGGATCGAGGTGCGGGCGACGAAGGAGCAGTCGAGCGCCACCGCCACCGCCAGCGGGTTGAACGGTTCGGCGGCGACGCCCTCGGTCTGGATCGGGGTGACGAAGCCGGCCGGGCTGGTGGGCGAGGCCTGCCCCTTGGTCAGGCCGTAGACCATGTTGTTGTAGACGATGGCGGTGAGGTCCGGGTTGCGGCGGATGGCGTGGAGGAAATGGTTGCCGCCCTCGCCGTACATGTCGCCGTCGCCGCTGGTGAGCACCACCTTCAGCCGCGGGTTGATCGCCTGGATCATGGTGGCCGGCGGCAGGGCGCGTCCGTGCAGACCGTTGAAGAAGTGGGCGTTCAGGTAATGAGGGGTCTTGGCGGCCTGGCCGATGCCGGAGACCAGCACCAGGTCCCGCGGCAGGATGGCGAGCTCGGCGAGCGCCTGCTTCAGTACCTTGAGGATGGAGTAGTTGCCGCAACCCGGGCACCAGGCGATATCGATGTCGTGCATGTCGAACTGCATGGTTGTGTCCTCCTTCTCCTGGTTTATCCCTGCAGCCGCGCGCCTATCTCCCGCACCAGCTGTTCGACGGTGAAGGCGAGGCCGTTGTACTGCAGGATGGCGTGGTCAAAACGGTGGCCGGTCTCCCTCCGGATCAGGCCGCCCAGCTGCGCGGTGGCGTTGCCCTCGACGATGATCGTCCGCTGCGCCGCCGCCAGTTGGCCGGCGAGGTCCGAGGCGAGCGGGTACGGCCGGCGGATTCCCAGGTGCGCCACGTCGTCGCGGTCGAGCAGGGTGAGCGCCTCGGCGACGATGGGGTTGACCGAACCCCAGCTGACCACGAGGATTGCGGCGGCGGCGGGACCGGTGCGGCGGGGGGCGGCAATCTCGTCGTCCAGGTGGTGCAGCTTGGCGAGGCGTTTGTCCACCATCCGCACCCTGAGGGCGAGATCCTCGGTGATGTGGCCGGCCTCGTCGTGCTCGTCGCTGTCGACGCAGACCAGGCCGGAACCGCGGCCGGGAATGCCGCGCGGCGAGATGCCGTCGGCGGTGATGCGATAGCGCCGGTAGTCATCGTCGGTCTCGACCGTCCGGTCGTCGACCTCGATCCCCTCCAGGGCAAAGGCCGGGGTGTTGTAGTAGGTATCCACCAGGTACTGATCGGTGAGCAGGATCACCGGAACCTGGTAGCGGTCGGCAAGGTTGAAGGCCTGCGCGGTGAGGGAGAAGGCATCGGCCAGGGTTTCCGGGGCGAGGAGGATGCGGGGAAAATCTCCGTGGCCGGCGTAGAGTGCCAGTTGCAGGTCGCCCTGTTCGGTGCGGGTGGGCAGACCGGTGGCCGGCCCCGGCCGCTGGGCGAGATGGACCACCACCGGAGACTCCAGCATGCCGGCCAGGCTGATCCCCTCGGTCATCAGGGCGAAACCGCCGCCCGAGGTGGACACCATCGCCCGGCCGCCGGCATACCAGGCACCCAGCGCCATGTTGATCGCGGCGATCTCGTCCTCGGCCTGTTCCACCAGCAGCTCGAAATCGCGGGCATAACGGGCCAGGAAGGTGAAGGCGCCGGTGCCGGGGGTCATCGGGTAGGAGGTGACGCAGCGGCAGCCGCCGGCGATGGCCCCCAGGGCGACCGCCTCGGAGCCGTTGAGCATGATCTCGTCGTCGATCTCCGCCCTGGCGATCTCCGGCAGGGAGATGGAGGCGCTCCGCCGCAGTTCTTCCCCCCGCTCATATCCCAGCCCCGCCGCCCTGAGGTTGCCGGCCACGGTTTCCTCCCCTTTGCCGGAGAACCGTTCGGTGAGCAGCGTTTCCATGTGCCGGCGGTCGGTGGCCAGGAGCCCGAGAATGAGACCGAGGGCGATGGTGTTGGCGAACAGGCTGTTGCCCATCTCCTTGGCCAGCCGGCCGAAGGGGACGTCCAGGATGGGCAGGTCGGTGGCCAGCACCTCGCTGTCGCCGGCGATGATCGTCCCTTCCGACAGGCGCGGGCGGAGGCGCGGCAGGACTTCCCTGTCCAGGGGCAGGAGCAGGTCGATGCGTTCCAGCGGCGCCTGCACCCTTGTTGCCGCCACCCGGATGGAGGTGGAGTTGGCGCCGCCCCGCACCCGGGACATGTACTCCTTGGTGGCGTGGACGTGGTAACCTTCCCGTTTGAGGATGCGGGTGAGCAGCTCCTCGATGGTCTGGATGCCCTGACCGGCCTCACCGCCGAGGACGATGGAGATGCCGGCGGGCTGTTGCGGATGGGATGTCATGCTGTTTCCTCCCATGGTGTTGTTGCCGGAAGCGCGCTTCATCGCAGCAGCCCCGCCTCGGCCAGGCTTTTCAGCAGAGCGTCGGTCAGGGACTGGAAGAGGGCTTCCGCTGTTTCCGGAATCCTGGTTTCGGACAAACCGCTCCAGATGAGCCGTTCCGTCGCGGGGTCGAACACTTTGGTTTCCGCGGTCATCAGGTCGTACTGGATGACCTGCGGCGGCTCGTGGACGATTTCGTAGCTGCGCAGGTAGTAATCGTGCCAGCCGCGGCGGTAGTAGCGGGGCTCGTAAAAGAGATCCCGGTCCCGGGTGATATAGGTGCGGCCCGGCAGGATCTCGGTGGCGGTCCGGTGGCCGAGGATCTTGGCGATCAGCATGGCGTCGTAGCCCTGGTCGCCGATCTTTCTCGCCACCCCGTCCTTCTCCTTCAGTTCCTCGCCGGTGAACATGGTGTAGCTCGGCACGGCGATGGTGCCGCGGGCCCGCAGCCGCCGGCTGCAGTCGTCCTCGAAAATGCGCCGGTAGGTGTCGTTCTCGGCGACCCCGATCACCAGTACCTTGCGGAGCGGGCCGCCCAGGTAGTCGGGATTCTTCCAGACGCCGGTCATGGTGGTCGCGGCACAGCCGGCGCCAAGGAGCAGGCAGGCCAGGACGCAGAGGCGACGGATGAAGCGGAACATGGAACCTCCGTGGTTATTTTTCGTGGCGGTCACCCCGCCGGGTCGGCGCCGGCGGCGGAACCACCACCCAGTTGGCCGGCAACTCCTGCAATCGCCGCGCTGATCCGCTCCCGATCGCCGAGGTAGTCCCGCCCAAGGGGCTTGAGCCGGGGATCCAACCGGTAGACCAGGGGGATGCCGGTGGGGATGTTGAGGTCGCGGATCCCCCCGTCGTCGATGCCGTCCAGATGTTTCACCAGGGCGCGCAGGCTGTTGCCGTGGGCGGCGAGGAGCACCTCCTTGCCCTGACGCAGGGCGGGCGCGATGTTTTCCTCCCAGAAGGCAAGGACCCGTTTCTGGGTGTCGGCCAGGGATTCGGTGGGGACCACCGGCAGGGAGCGGTAGCGGGGATCGGCGTGCTGGAGGGAGACCGCCTCGGCGGCGAGCGGCGGCGCCGGGACGTCGAAGCTGCGCCGCCAGAGTTGTACCTGCTCCTCGCCGTAGCGGGCCACGGTTTCCCTCTTGTCCAGACCCTGCAGGGCGCCGTAGTGTTTTTCGTTGAGTTGCCAGGAACAGTGGATCGGCAGCCACATGCGGTCCATGACGTCGAGGACGAGCCACAGGGTGCGGATCGCCCGTTTCAGCACCGAGGTGAAGGCGAGATCGAAGGAGAAACCGTGGCGCAGCAGCAGTTCGCCCGCCTGTTTCGCCTCTAGAATGCCTTGCGGGGAGAGATCGACATCGGTCCAGCCGGTGAACCTGTTGAGAAGGTTCCAGGTGCTCTGGCCGTGGCGGAGGAGAACCAGTCGGGGCATGGCGTGATCCGTTGTTTTTTTGACGCGTACAGATACAGGCGACGCGACCCTAGGTTAGCGCACTCGCGGCAGGAAAGGCAAATGCAAAAACAGCGGGGAACGGCCCCGGCCCGCGCTTGTTTTCCGCCGCTGCCGCGTCTATAATGCCAGCCTCATGCGCGACTCCTTTGCACAGATGGCCGCAACCTTCATGGCCTGGTACTTCCAGGGAAAGGACCCCGACATGGCCGCCGTCGACCGGATCTGCGAGGCGGCGCTTGCCGACGGCCGGGCGGTGGCGGCGCTCTATCGCGGCATCGTCGAGGGGTTGTGCGACGATTTCACCGAGCGGGGCATGCTGGTCTGCAACGAGGTGCTGCTCAGGATCCTGGGCCGGGTGCTGACCCTGCCGGAAGGACGGGAGCTGGCGGGTTTTCTCCGCCACCAGGGGTGTGCCTCCGGCGAGGCGTTGCGAAACCGGCACGCCGGGCTTGTCCGCCGGCCGCCGGCGCCGGCAGTCCGGCGGCTTCGCAGGATCCTGCTGCTGTCGCGGGTGACCATCGGCGCTGACGTGCTGATCAACGGCATTCTCATCCAGCGACTCTGCCGGCTGCATCCCGGCGCCGAGATCGTCTGCATCGGGCCGCCCCACATGCGGGAGGTGTTCGCCCATCCCTCGGTGCGCTTCCGCGACATCTCCTACGACCGGCACGGCTCCCTGCAGACCCGGGTCATCCAGTGTCTGGAGGTCTGCGCCATCGTCCAGCAGGAGCGGCAGGGGCTGGCCGCCGGCGAGGTGGTCCTGGTGGACCCCGACAGCCGCCTCTCCCAGCTGGGGCTGCTGCCGCTCGCCGCGGCGGAGGAGACCCTGTATTTCCCTTCCCGCGCCGTGGGGGGTGAGACCTGCTCGCTGGTGGCATTGACCAATCGATGGCTCGACCAGTGGGCGGGGCAGGGCGATTTCTGTTTTCCGAGAACCTGGTTTCCCGACCGTTGCCTCGCCTACGCGCGGCACCTGATGTTGACCTTGCCGGCGCAACCGCTGGTGGTGATGAATTTCGGGGTCGGCGGCTCCGCGGTCAAGCGGGTACGGGATCCCTTCGAGGAACGGCTGATCGGCGCCCTGCTCCGCCGGGGGCCGGTCACCGTCATCCTCGACTCGGGCAAGAGCCCGGCCGGCCGCCAGCGGGTAGAGGCGCATCTGGAGACCTTGCGGGGGAGGTACCCCGTCGGTTTTTTCTGCGAAGGCGGGTTGCCCGAAGCGCAAACAGCCGGGCCGCTTCTGCTTGGGTTCGAGGGCTCCATCGGCGCCATCGGGGCGATCATCGCCGGCGCCGCCGCCTTTTTCGGCTACGATTCCTGCTGCCAGCATCTGGCGGCGGCCAATTGCACCCCTGCCACGGTGATTTTCGGCGGCGCCCCATCCCGGCGATTTTATCATCGCTGGCGTCCCGTCAGCCCGGTGGGCCGCATCCATGCCATGCCCTTGGCCGGGGGGCAGGAAATTGATTTACAGGGGGTGGTAAACCTGGTAGAAGAAACGGCGAACTCGCTGTGGCGACAGGCCGCGGCACCATAGAATTCCCCGGATGGAGCGCCCCCTGCCGGCGCTGCGCCGGGTCCCTCGTTTTCCCCGTTTGCCCATCATGAACGATTCTTCCCTGCCGCCGCTGGAGAAGTTCTCCGCCGCCAATATTCTGGTTATCGGCGACGTTATCGTCGACCATTTCATCTGGGGGGAGGTGAACCGCATCTCCCCGGAAGCGCCGGTGCCGGTGGTGGATGTCCGCCGCGAGGACCTGCTCCTCGGCGGTGCCGCCAACGTCCTCAGCAACATCCGCAGCCTGGGGGGACGGGCCACCATCTGCGGCGTGGTGGGCGACGATGCCATGGCCGATACCCTGGCGGGTCTCATCGCCGGTCTCGGTTCCCCGACCGCGGGCATCGTGCGGAGCGGGGCGCGGCCCACCATGGTGAAGACCAGGGTCATCGCCCACCATCAGCAGGTGGTCCGCTTCGACCGGGAAAAACGCCACGATCTCAACGACGGCGAGCTGGCTCGGGTCATCGCCTTCCTCGACCGCCATCTCGCCGAGTTCGACGCGGTGGTCGTCTCCGATTACGCCAAGGGCGTGGTCTGCGCCGGGCTGATGGATGCCCTGCATGCGCGTCTGCGCTCCCTGGGCGGCAGACCCCTGATCATCGATCCCAAGCCCAAGGCCGGGCGGATGCAATTGTTCGCCGGCGCCACGGTCATCACCCCCAACAACGGCGAGGCGGAACAGCTGGCCGGCATGAGCATCCGCAGCGAGGCGGACCTCCAGGCCGCCGCCGCCAGGCTGCTGGAGGAACTCCGGCTGCAGGCGGTGCTCATTACCCGCGGCGAGGCCGGCATGGCGCTGCTCGAACGCGGCCGGCAGCTCTTCACCATTCCCACCAAGGCACGCGAGGTGTTCGACGTCACCGGCGCCGGCGACACGGTGGTCGCGGTGCTTGCCCTTGGCCTTGCCGCCGGCATGGACCTGCGGCGGGCGGCCAATCTCGCCAACCATGCCGCCGGCATCGTGGTCGGCAAGCTCGGCACCGCGACGGTGAGCATCGCGGAACTCCAGGAGGCCATCAGGTGAGCGCTCCGTTCAGCATGACATGTTTCGGGCGGGGCGAGAGCGCCGTCGACGGCCGTACCTGGACGGTGGAGGTGCGATCCGTCAACCACCGGTACTGCGACGTTTCCGTGCGTCTGCCCCGCTTTTGCGGCGGCCTGGAGGAACGGGTGAAGAAGGAGGTGACCGCTCTGTTCAACCGCGGCAAGGTGGACGTGTCGATCAACTGCCGCGGCGAAGGTTCGGATTCGGTCAGCCTGCATGTCGACCAGGAACTGGCCAGGCGCTACCACGCCTGCCTCGTCGAGCTGAAAAACACCTTCGCCCTGGCCGGCGACCCCGACCTCGCCATCCTCGCCTCCTTCCGGGACGTGATCGCCGTCGAGGAGCGGGTGGAAGATCTCGATGCCCTCTGGGCGGCACTGCTGCCCGCACTGCAGGCGGCCCTTGCCGAAGGCCTCGCCATGCGCCGGCGGGAAGGGGAGGCACTGAAGAGCGACCTCACCGGCCGCCTTCGCGATTTCGCCGGGGTGGTCGAGGAGATCGCCGGCCTCGCCGCCGGAGTCGCCGCCCAGAAGGCGGATCAGCTGCGGGAGCGGATCACCCAGCTGCTCGGCGACATCGAGATCGACCCCGTCCGGTTCGCCCAGGAGGTGGCGCTCTTGGCCGACCGTGTCGATGTCAGCGAGGAGATCGTCCGGCTGCGCAGCCATATCGATCAGTTCGCCGCCTTTCTCGAACAGGAGGAGCCGGTGGGCCGGCGTCTCGATTTCCTGCTTCAGGAATTTTTCCGGGAAATCAACACGGTTGCCTCGAAGATTTCCACCGTCGAGGTCACCCACCGTACCGTCGATCTGAAGAACGAGGTGGAGAAAATGCGCGAACAGGTGCAGAACCTGGTATGAACCGGGGGAAGGCACGGGAAGGACAGGGGATATGCATTCAGCCATGGATCAGCGTCTCGTCAACATCGGATTCGGCAACATGATCGCCGCCGGCCGGATCATCGCCGTCATCAACCCCAAGTCGTCGCCGATGAAAAAACTGCGGGACGAGGCCCGGCAGCGGCAGATGCTCATCGACGCCACCGAGGGCCGCCGCACCCGCTCCATCGTCGTGCTGGACAGCAATCACATCATTCTGTCTTCGGTGCATCCGGACACGATCACCCAGCGTTTTTCACCGGCCGGTCTGCAGAAAACCGAGGACGATCCCAGGTGAGAGGCGATCTCTTCGTGGTGTCCGCGCCGTCCGGCGCAGGGAAGACCACCATCCTCCGCCGGGTGCTCGCCGAAACGCCCAATCTTGAGTTTTCCATCTCCCACACCACGAGAAAACCCCGTGGCGGGGAAAGGGACGGGGCGGATTACTGGTTCGTCACCCGGGAAGAGTTCCTCGCCACCCGCGACGCCGGCGGTTTTCTCGAGTGGGCGGAAGTGCACGGCAACTACTACGGGACCAGCCGCAAGGCGGTGGAGCAGGCGCGCGACCGCGGCCTCGACATCGTTCTCGACATCGATGTGCAGGGGGCCGGCAAGCTGCGGCAGCAGGGAATCGACGGGGTGTTCATCTTCATCGCGCCGCCGTCGTTTGCCGAACTCGAACGGCGGTTGCGGGGCAGGGCGAGCGATTCCGACGAGGTCATCCGCCTGCGGCTCGCCAATGCCCGCAGGGAGATGGCAGAAATCCATCTGTACGATCATCTGGTGGTCAACGACGACCTCGGGGAAGCGGTGACCATGGTGCGGGCGGTGGTACTCGCCCGGCGCAGCCGCGGTCGCCGTTCCTATGGCGGCGGACCGGCGGTCCTGGACGGGGGCTGCGGCAGCGATGGCGGGTAAGCGGCGGCCGCCGCGGGGAGACGGCAGAAGAGATGACCGGGGTGAGGCCCGATCCGTCTACATCCACGGCATCCATCCGGTTGCGGAATTTTTACGCCACCACCCGGGACAGGTGGAGGAGATCCTTGTCCGGGAAGGCCAGCGCAATCCCCGTCTCGCCGTTCTCATGGAGGATGCCCGGGCCGCCGGGGTGGCGGCGCGCACCGTCGCCGAACTGCCCGGGGAAGGCAGGGATGGGGTTGCCCAGGGGGTAGCGGCCCGTATCCGGCCCGTGCAACCCCTCGATTTCGCCGACCTGTGCGCGCAACTGCCCGCTTTCGATCATCCCCCCCTGCTGCTTGCCCTGGACTGCATCCAGGATCCCCACAACCTCGGGTCCATCATCCGTTCCGCCGCCGCCGCCGGCGTCGACGCGTTGCTGCTGCCCAGGGACAGGGCCGCCGGCTTCACCGCCACCGTCTACAAGGTGTCGGCCGGGGCGCTGGCCATGGTACCGGTCTGCCAGGTGACCAATCTCGCCCGCAGTCTCCAGGAGCTGCGGAAGATCGGTATATGGGTGTGGGGGGCTGACAGCCGCGGTGGTGCCAGCATCTACGATGCCGATGCCACCCTGCCGCTCTGCCTGGTCATGGGCGGGGAACACAAGGGGATACGGCCGCTGGTGCGCGATGGTTGCGACCGGCTGGTCTGCATCCCCATGCAGACCAGCCTCGATTCCCTCAACGTGGCGACCTCCGCCGCCATCCTCCTGTTCGAGATCATCCGGCAGCGGACAGCCTTGCGCCCGTCTTTTCCCGGAGCGTTCGGAACCAGATCGTAATCGTTCACCAGGGGCCAGAACAGGGCGGCCATGACCGGGGCCGCAGCGGTTCTGCTGAAGGCTCCGTCAGATCATCATCTCCGGAGCGATGATGCCGCTCCGTCCCGCATTGGCCGAGAGCGACGAGTTTATCGGCAGAAAGACCGAGAAACGACTGCCCTCCCCCACCTTGCTGTCCACCATCACGAAGCCTTCGTGACTCTTGACGATGCCGTGCACCATGGCCAGGCCCAGGCCCGTGCCCTTGCCGAAAGGCTTGGTGGTGAAGAAAGGTTCGAAGATCCGGTTGAGGACCACGTTTTCGATGCCGCAACCGGTGTCGGCCACATCGAGGGTGACGTAGTCGCCGACCGTGGCCTCCGGGTGATCGGCGACGAATCCCTCGTCAAGATGGACACCGCGGGTGCGGAAGGTGAGTTTGCCGCCTTCGGGCATGGCGTCGCGGGCGTTGATCGCCAGATTCATGATCACCTGCTCGATCCTGGCCGGGTCGCCGTGGAAAATGGGCAGATCCTTCTGCAGGTCGAGGGTGGTCTGGGTGGTCCTGGCAAGGCTGGGCTGGATGAGTTTGAGCACGTTGTTGACCTGCTGATTCAGGTTGACCCGCTGCACAGAAGCGATGTCCTGGCGGGCGAAGGTCAGCAGCTGCTGGACGAGATCGGCGGCGCGGAATCCCGCCTTTTCGACGGTATCGAGGATGGAGTAGCGGGGGCTTTCGGTATTCTCCCCCCGTTTGAGCAGGGAGATGTTGCTGATGATGCCGCAGAGGATGTTGTTGAAATCGTGGGCGATGCCGCCGGCCAGGGTGCCCAGCGCGGTGAGTTTCTCCGCTTCGACCAGCTGTTTCTGCGTCCGTTCCAGTTCCTTGATCTTCTGCTGCAGACTGCTGGTCAGGCGGGTGTTCTCTTCGTCCTTGACGGAAATCGCCCGGCTCATCTCGTTGAAGCTGGCGATCAGTTCATTGAATTCCGCGGCCGATGCCTTGTAAGTGCTCTGGTAGCCCAGGTTCCCGGCCGTCAGCTCGCGGGCGCTGTGCAGCAGTTCGTCGATGGGGGCGGTGACGCTCCTGGTGAGATAGTGGGAGAGGAACAGGGCGCAGACCAGGCTGGCGGCCAGGGTGAGCAGGATGAAGAGATTGCTGCGGGCGATGTTGGCCATCGCCTGCGTCGTCCGGTGCTGGATGGTCATCGCCGCCCGGTTGACCATGTCCTGCACCTGGTCGAGGACGATGTTGCCGAGTTCGTCGGCTTTTTGCTGGTTCCGCTGCCGCCAGGGACCGGCGCCGACGGTGGTGATCATGTAGCTCAGCCTCTCCTCGAATTTTTTGCTGTTCTCCAGCGCCTCGTCCAGTTCACGCTGCACGTCGGGCTGGTGGTGGCAGGTCTGGCAGCGGTTCACCGCGCGGCTTAAGGAGAAGATTTTCTGGACGATCTCGTTGAGGTTGCTGGAGAATTCATCGGGAGAGGCGTGGACGTAGGCGAGAACCCGCTGGACGTTGAGGTTGAGATCCTGGCGGATGTCCTCGATCTCGTGCAGGCTGATGAGGCTGCGCAACTCGCCGGTGGTGCGGCTGAGGTGCAGAATGGACAGGCCGGAGCCGGCAAGGAAGCAGACGATGATCAGCCCGAGGGCGATGATGATCTGCTTTCTCATTGATTGCGGTAGTCGTACGTGTGGATGTCGATCCCGGCGGTATCGGCCATGTCGATGACCACCTGATAATCTTCCTTGGTCGTGTCGATGAACCGCAGTGAGTTGAGGGCTTCGAGCACCGGCCCGGCCGTCTTGTCGGTGTGCATGGCGAGCAGGACCTGTTTCAGCCGGCGGCGGAGCTCCTGCGGGATGCCCGGGCGGACGCAGAGTCCGTTGGACGGCACCGGCATGGAGTTCTCCAGGACCAGCAGCTGGCTGGCGGCCTCGGGCCGGTCCTGCATCACCTTGTCGTAGACGGTGTTCTTGGCGGCGCCGATGTCCGCCTTGCCTTCGAGAACGGCGATGATCGCCGCATCGTGACTGCCGGTGAAGAAGTAGCTGCCGAGATGGCCGTCCAGGCTTTCGACGCCGTTTTTGCGGAAGTAGGCGAGGGGGAAGATGTAGCCGGCGGTGGTGGCCTTCTCCACCAGGGCCAGGGTCTTGCCCTTCATGTCGGCGACGGTGCGGATGTTGGAGTCCTTGCGGACAAAGATCTTGCCGTGGTAGGTGGAGGTGCCGTCCAGGTAGAGGGGCCGGGCGATGGGCTCCAGGTTCAGCTGGGTGATGCAGAGCGCGCCGGTGAAGGAGCCCAGGAAGGCGGCGTCGATCTGTTCGTCCTTGATCCGTTCCGCGATATTGCCGTAGCGGCTCAGCATGATGAGGTTGACGTCGATGCCCAGCTTGCCGGAAAGGTAGTCCTTGAGGGGCTGGTACCGTTTCATCTGCTCGAAGACGTTCATCTCCGGCAATAGGCCGATGGAAAGGCTTTGGCGCACGGCACCGGGGGCTGCCGCGGCGGCGGGGCCGAAAAGCGCCAGGAAGATGACCAAGGTCAGAAGAAGACGAAGTCCGCGCATTTGCCTGCACCTCTGCTGTGGGGAAGAAAAAGATGTGACTACACTACTATAGCGCAGGGCGGGGATTATTCTCAATGCCGATCTGGGCGTAATGGCACATCTTTCAGCGGAAAGGCTGTCCCACCGTGACCGTTTCCCACGATCGGTCGCCGCTGTCGACGATGACGAAGCCGGGTTGTTCATCCTTGCCCAGCAGTTCACCGGGGTTGACCAGCAGGGTAGTGCCCACCATCGCCACTTCACGGCAGTGGTTGTGACCGCAGCATACCAGATCGAACTGGCCGGAGGCGGCCAGGGCGCGGCCGAGCTGGGGATAGTGGTGAAAGGCGATGCGCAGTCCCCCCGCCTCGATGGCGCCGCTGGCGCCGTGGTGGGTGATGAAAGGAAAGCGGCTGTGGAGGAGATCGCCGATCATCAGCAGGTCGCCGAGGTTGTTGCCGTGGATGAGATGGATGGCGCCGCGGAATCGGGCCAGTTCCTGCAGCATGAAGGGAGAGATGAGGTCGCCGCAGTGGATGAGGGCGGCACAGCCGCGGGCGGTGCAGGCGGCCACCGCCTCGCGCAGGTTGCCGATGTGGTCGTGGCTGTCGGAGAGGATGGCGATCTTCATCGGAAACCCGTTCAGGCCAGCAGGGTGGCGAGGGCGGCGAGCAGTCTGTCGTTCTCCGCCCGCTGTTTCAGGGAGATGCGGAAGTAGCTGCCGTCGAGGCCGATGAAATTGGCACAGTCGCGGATGATGATGTCGTGGTCGAGCAGGCGCTCGCGCAGCGTTGCGGCGGTCATTGCCGAGGTCAGGCGGCAGAGCAGGAAATGGGTGGAACCAGGGATCAGCCGCAGATTGGCCATCGCGGCAAGGCCCCGCATCAGCCGGGGACGTTCCCGATCGATGGCGGCCAGTACCTCGGCGCGGATGGCGTCGCCGTGCTCCATCAGGTATTCGCCGGCCAGTTGCGCCAGTCGGTTGACCCCCCAGGGCCTGGCTTTGCGGCCGATCTGCCGGATGTTGTCGGCGTCGCTGACCAGAAAGCCGAGGCGCAGACCGGGAATGCCGTACACCTTGGAGTAGGAGACCAGCAGATGACAGTTGGCCGGCAGGTCCCCGTCGAGGAGGGAGGGCTCGTGGGTGAAGGCGATGTAGGACTCGTCGACGACGAAGCAGGTTTCCGGATGGCCGGCGATGAACGAACGCAGGGTGTCGCTGCCGGTGAGTGCCCCGGTGGGGTTGTTGGGGTTGCAGAGAAAGACCAGTTCGCCGCCCTTAAGGGTGGCGGCGAGCGCCCCCAGGTCGAGACGGAAATCCGGACCGGCGGCCAGGCTTTCCGTGGGGATCTGTGCCCAGGCGCAGGCGGTGAAGTAGTCGGCATAGGTGGGGGTGACGATGACCGCCTTGCGAAACGGCAGGGACGCCGGGATGGCGTAAATGAACTCGGTGGTGCCGTTGCCGGCCAGGATGTTGGCCTCGGGGATGCGGTGGCGGCCGGCGAACAGCCTCCGCAGGGTGGCGCTGTCGGTCTCCGGCAGATAACCGATCTGGTCGAGGTGGGCGGCAAGGTGCTGCAGCAGCCCCCGGGACGGGCCGAGGGGGGTGAGGTTACTGCTCATGTCGATGAGTTGGTCCGGCCGGCAACCGCGCTGTCGCGCGATGGCGAGGATGTTGCCGCCGTGGGCCGTTACCGTGGTTTGTGGATTCATGCGCGCCCCCTCCCTGTTTCCGTGACCGCCAGGGCAAGATAGTTTTTTTTGTCGGTGTAGACAAGCCGTTTGCCCACCAGTTCGACGAGAAAAACGCGGATGGCTCCTTCGCCGGCGGCCGGGAACTCCGCCACGAGTTCCTCGACGGTGCGGGGCGCCGCCAGGGCGAGGTAGATGCGGCGGGAGGTCCCCCGCAGCCGGTGATGAAGGATGCGGCCGTCGGCGAGTTCCTGGCGGATGAGAAGAAAGGTGCCGCCGTCGCGGAAGGAAAGCAGGGGCAGGGACACCGCGTCGTTTTTCCGCTGCCGGTGGTAGGCCTGCCATTGTTCGATCTTTTTCCGGACGGGCCGCCAGCGCCGGTGCTGCTCGCCGCGGTCTCCCCGGTAGCCGCGGATCGGGAAGGGCATCTCCCCGACGAAGCCGGCGGGAAAAAGGGCGGCAAAGCCCGGGTGGGGGAGAAGCGCCCGGATGCCGTACCGGCGGGGATCCCCATCCACCGGACTGCCGCTGCCAAGGAAAAAGGCGGCGCCGTCCAGCGGCGGGAAGGGAAAGAGGAAATCGAGGGCGTCGATGGTTTCCTCCACCTCCCGCTCGGTCGACTGCGGAAATTCGAGGATCAGGTTTCCTTCCAGGCGGATGCCGTTGGCCAGGGCCGATTTCATTGCCAACACGTTGTCCATGACCGTGGTTCCCTTGCCGAGCCGGGTGAGCAGGCTGGCGCTCATCCCTTCGATGCCCACCTGCACCCGGTCGAGACCGCCCTGCCGGTAAATCGGCGCATCCCGCAGTTGGCCGGGGCGCAGTTCGGCGAAGAATTTCCGGCCACGCCCCTGCCCGGCAAGGGCGGTGAACAAGGCGCGCCCCTCCCTGACCGGCAGGACGTTGTCGGTAAAGGCGAAATCCAATACCCCGTGCCGGTCGCCCTGGGCGGCGATTTCCTCCAGGACCCCGGCCGTTGGCCGTTGCCGGTAGCCTTGCCATTGGCGGTTGAGGTTGCAGAACGCGCATTTGCCCCACCAGCAGCCGCGGGAGAATTCGATGGGCAGGGTGGGCAGGAAGGGGGTGGGGCCGAACTGCGCCCCCAGTTCCCGGAAATAATCGCGGTAGTCCGGCGCCGGCAACCGGTCCAGGGATGGCATCTGCGGCGGCGGGAGGGGGGGCGGGTGGCCGTCGTCGCAGTCATCGCGGCCGGCGAGCCGGCGGCAGAGAGCGGCGAGTTGCTGTTCTCCCTCGCCGCAGATGACGTGGTCGACGAGGCCGGTTTTCCCGAGGGCGGCCCCGGCGCCGGGGAGCATGCTGGCGCCGCCGAAAAGGACGGGAGACCCAGGATGATGTTCCTTGATCGCCCTGGCGGCGGCCAGGGCGGCGGCCAGCTGGTTGAAGCAGACGGTGAAACCGATCAGGTCGTACCGGCTCCAGTCGGCGGTCTCGGGGAACTCGTCTATCTGTGCGGCGACCGCGGCAAAGGCGGCTGCCAGCCGTTGCCTGCCGAGTCCGGCCCGATTCCCCTCGCGCCGGGCGACCCTGCGGGCGGATTCCGCCATTTCCGGGAAGGCGAGGGGGGCGAACAGGGCCTCGGCCAGCCACATCCTCCTGGCGATGGTTTCGTACACCCCGGGAGTGAGCCGGCGGGCGGTGTCGAGATAGGGGTGGAACAGATCGACTTCGACCCAGGGCAGTTCCTGGGCCAGATAGCTTTTCAGGACGCCGAGCTGGATGGACGGCCGGTTGAAGAGCGGCCAGGGCATGGCGATCAGGGCAAGCCGCAGGGTGGCGGCCGCCGGTTCACTGCTCATGCCTGATGATTTCGGTGCCGGCCGGCGGGGTGAAGGTGAAGCTGTCTTCGGCGATATCGGCGTTGCGGCGGATGTCGGTGAAGAGGAAGGTGGTGACGCTGCCGAAGTGATCGGTGATTTCCAGCCGCTTGATCAAGGCCGTGGCGCGGTCGATGGTGACCAGCAGGGTATCCACCTGCGGGTGGGGATTTTTGGGGATGAGCTTGACCGTGTCGCCCTCCGGACGGGCGACCATGCCGTCGTCCGGCGCCAGCACGTCGAAGTCCTTGAGGATGTCGCCGGTGCCGGCGAAGAAGGAATAGGTAACGTCGGACTTGAGGTATTCCGCCGCCGAGCCGGTTACCATCTGGTGGTTCTTCTCGGTGTAGAGCGTCAGGGTGGTGCCGTCGCAGACGATGGTCTGCTTTTCCGGTTCCTGGTAGTCCCAGCGCATTTTGCCGGGCTTCTTGATCCGCATGGTGCCGGTGGCCTCCTTCTGTCTGCCGCTGCGCAGCTGCAGGGTGGTGATCTGGTGGAAGGATGTGCTCAGGCTGGTGGTTTCCTCGTACAGGAGCTGGAGGCGGCCGGCAATGGCGGCGGGCGAAGGTTCCTCGGCACCGCCGGCGGGCAGGACAAGGGAGAAGACGAGCAACAGGGGCAGGGCAAACCGCTTCATATTCAGTCGACCTTCTGGAGGGGTACGGATCTGCCGAAGATCATGCTGGCGATCTGGCTGGCGGCAGGGGTGACGTCGGAGACATAGTAACAGTTTTCTCCATCCCTCTGCAATGTGGCGGCGAGGGCGGGATCGGCGTCGAGATGGGATCTGATCGCCCGGGCGACGGCGGCGGAGGAATCGACGATGGCGGTCTTTTTCCCGACCCGCCTCCGGATGAGTTCCTTGAGGATGGGGTAGTGGGTGCAGCCCAGAACCAGGGTGTCCACCTGATGGTCGCGCAGCGGCGCGAGATAGCGGCGGAGGATCATCTTCGTCTCCCGCCGCTGCAGCCAGCCTTCCTCGACCAGCGGCACCAGCAGCGGGCAGGGCTGGGAGAAGACGGCGGCATCACCGCGCCGCGCCCGGATGAGCTGTTCGTAGATGCCGGAACCCACCGTGGCCCGCGTGCCGATGACGCCGATGCGGCCGGAGATCGAGCCGTTGACCGCGGCATCGACGGCGGGGGTGATGACCTCGAATACCGGCACCGGAAAATGGCGACGGATTTCCTCGGTGGCGACCGAGGCGGCGGAGTTGCAGGCGATGACGATGATCCTGGCGCCTTTTTTTAGCAGAAATTCGCTGTTTTCGAGGGAATAGCGGCAGATCGCCTGCGGACTCTTCGAGCCGTATGGGGTGCGGGCGAGATCGCCGAAATAGACGAGTCGGTATTCCGGCAGGACCTGTTCGATGGCACGGGCCACGGTCATGCCGCCGACGCCGGAGTCGAAGACGCCGATCATGGCGGGGTTCCCATCCCGGCGGGGCATGGTTGCGGGTGCTGTTCCGGAGACGGAAGGGTCATTGGAGGTACATCGGATACTGACGCGGTGTCGGTCCGTTGAAGAAAACCATTCGCGGCTATTTCGGCCATCGTCTGTCCAAGGCAAGTTTCGGCGGCATGAAAAAGAAAAAGGGTATCTGATACCACATCAGATACCCTCCGTAAACAGGGAAGGAAAAGGATGAATTACTTTTTCTTCTTGTTCTTCCGGGATTCGATGGCCTTGCGGAGATTGTCCGGCAGACCGCGGTCCTTGCCCGCCTTCTTGCGGCGGTCGGACAGGGACTTGGCGCAGAGCGGCTGGCGCAGGCTGAAACCGTACTTCTTGCGATAGGAGCGGCCATCGAGGCCGTGGGATTTCAAATGCTTCGGGGAAAGCATCTTGAATTCCTGGCCGCACTCCATGCAGATGATCTTGTTCTTCTGGATGGATTTCTCGGGAGCGATGTCCAGCGCCGAACCTTCGCCCTCGCCGCCTTCACAGATGGCGTTGAGGCGGGTTTCTTCGGTCTGCAGAGAAGTCAGTACCTTGAAGGTGCTGCTCAGCGCCGTGCCGATTTCTTCATTGGTCATGTTCCGCGTCGCGGCCTGGGATTGGATGATTTCCGCAGCCATTTCAACAAGTGTTTTTGACATAAGCCCCTCCTGTCAAAAATGAATAAGGAATGATTAAGTTCCTTATATACAGGCGGAATCAATTATTGCAATATATTTTTTCTGGCTGGCCGCGATTTTTTTGTTCACCAGTCGGCGGCGGGGATATGTCCGATTGGCAATGTTGTGCGAAACATTGTCTCTGCAGCAGCCCGACCAATGGCGGATGACTGCCGGCGATGCCGGTTCGGATGGGGTGGTTTCAGCTGGGGAAGGGAATGGATCAGCCGCCGCCATAGGAGGAGCGGCGGTCGATGAGATAGTTGCTGCCTTCCAGTTGCTTGACGCAATGTTTGATCTGGCTCGCACTCGCGGAGATTTCGCCGTAATGGCGATACTTGCCGGGACCGGTGGAGACGACGGCGATGGAAAGGCTGAGCAGTCCGAAGCGGGTTTCCCTGCCCTGGCGGTCGTTTTCGGTATAGCCGCCGGCAACGAGATCTTCCCGGTTGATGAAATGATGCTTCACCATCTCGAAGTGACTGATGACCTTCTCGCAGATGCCGGCGACTTTTTCCCTGCCGCAGATGAACACGAAATCGTCGCCGCCGATGTGGCCGACGAAGGAATCCCTCCGCGCCATCTCGTCGATGATGTTGACGATGATCCTCGCCACCATCAGGATCACCTCGTCTCCCTGGGTGAAGCCGTAGCGGTCGTTGTAGGGTTTGAAATTGTCGATGTCGACATAACACACCGCGTATTCCTCGTCGCTCGCCAGGGTGCGGTTGATGGCCCTGATGATGGAGGTGTTGCCCGGCAGCCTGGTCAGCGGGTTGTTGTCCGAGGCCCGCAGCATCCGCGCCTCCGCCAGTTCGATGCGGCAGACGAGTTCGCCGGGGACGACCGGCGTGGTCATGAGATCGTCCACCGGGTAGGTCTGCCAGTCGAGGCTCGCCAGTTCGCCGTCGCAGAGCAGGACGACTGGGATGTTGGTCTTGTGCAGGCAGGCCTTGGCCGCCTGGATGAGATCCGCCTCCATGCCGCCGGCGAAGCCGTGGGCGACGAAGAGGATGTCGGGCGGATCCTCGAGGATCTGGCCGATGGCCAGGGCGTAGCTCGGACAGGTCTTGACGGTGTATCCCTTTGCTTCGAGCAGGACGCGGGCCGGCGGCGGAAAGACCTGATCGCCGCCCGCCAGGAGGATGCGGCTCAACATGGCTGGGCGCCTTCGGTGAGGCTCGTTCCGATGCCGGCTTTGAGCTGCAGGCTGAACCCCTTGACGTCCCAGAGCTTTTCCTCGATTTCATCGAGAAGCTGATCGAGATCGGCCATGGGCAGGGCGAGCAGTCGCCAGGCCCCTTCGTCGAGGCGGGGGACCCAGACATCCCGGCCGTGTCCGTGTCCCAGTGCCCTGGTGATGACGTCGCTGCAATGGACGACGGCGGTGGTCAGTGGTTCCTGTTTCGCCAGGTCGGGCTGGTGGTGGTGGGCGACCGGCTCGATGAGCTTGACCGGCAGGTTCCAGCTCTTGGCCAGCCAGCCGCCCGCTTCCGCATGGTCGAGATGCAGCAGTTGCCGTTCCGCTTCCAGCCGGCTGCAGCCGCGGCCGGCCACCATGGCGGTGATCTGCTCATGCTGGCCGGGCAGTTCCATCTTGATGGCCACCTTGCCGATATCGTGGATGAGGCCGGCGGTGCTCACCTCTTCCGGATCCGGGATGCCGAGGCGTTTGGCGAGAACCGAACAGCAGACCGCGCAGCCGAGGCTGTGTTCCCAGAGGTCGACGTCCTGGCTCTCCATGAGCTCGAAGATCGAGGCGCTGATGATCAGGCTCTTGATGACGTTGAAGCCGAGCAGGATGATGGCGCCGGAGAGGGAGCTGATCCGCTGGGGAAACCCGTAGAATGAGGAATTGACCAGCTTGAGGAGCTTGGCCGCGAGAATGTGATCCTTGGCGATCAGCCTGCCCATCTGCTCGGAGGTGGTGCGCGGGTCCTCGGCCATGGCGGTCAGTTTGCCGACGATGCCGGGCAGGGTCGGGAGGTTCTTGATCTGGCGGAGGCTCCGCGCGAAGGTCTCTCTCGTCGTGTCATCCACCGCCGTCGTCCTCCTGTGCCTTGATCCTGTCGACGAGTCTCTTCTTGATGCGCATGAGGGCGGGGATGTCGTCGACGCGGCTGAACCGTTCCTCGATTTCGGCGATCTGCTGCTCCGGGGTTTTCCGGTCGGGGTCGGCAACCGGATGGCCCTCGACGGTGACGGTGGTGATATCCATCCGTTGCAGGCGGTCGAGGAGCGCTGCGGAAAGGACGGTGCCCCGGCCGCAGAGAATCCGGCCCTCGCCACTGACGATCTCCCGCGCCAGAACCATGCCGTCCGCGGCCTGTTCAAGTAAGATTTTCTGCATGCGGACATCCCCCGTCGTGGACGTTCGGGTACATTGCCTTTCCATTATACCAACATCCGCCGCTGCCGCCGCAACTGTCATCGACATGCGGGAAGAAGCACGCCGGTGGCCGGGTCATCAAGGGCGGGGAGGTGAAAAATCACGGTAAGCCATTGACATGCGAGGGGGACGAAATTAATGTATGCCGCGTCGCAAGGACCGAGGCGGCGGCCCGCCAGGCCCGCCATCCACGATATATTACTGATGACCGTGCGTGGTCAAGGAGGATTATATGCCCGTCTATGAGTATCAGTGCTGCGTTTGCAGCAAGACCGTCGAACTGTGGCAGAGCATGAACGATGCGCCGCTTTCCACCTGTCCCGACTGTTCGGGCGAGATGAAGAAGCTGATCTCCCTCAGCGCCTTCGCCCTCAAGGGCGGTGGCTGGTACGCCGACGGCTATTCCAGCGGTTCCGCCGGCAAGAGCTGCGATGCGGGCAAATGCGCCGCCGGCGAGTCGCCTGCCTGTGCCGCCAAGAGTCCTTCCTGCGGCTGCGGCTGATTTACCTTTTTCCGGCACGGTCGGTTTCCACCAATGGCGCCTTTGCGGCGCCATTTTTTTTCACGCTTCGAACAGTGGCCCGGATCGGCAATCCCGAACGTCAGGTCGGCCGAAGGGCGGCCGCGATGGCCGCGCTGTCGGTGATCAGCATGGCGTCGCCGTAACTGTAGAAGCGGTAACCCAGGGCGACCGCCTGCCGGTAGGCGGCGAGGACCTGCTCGCGGCCGGCAAGGGCGCTGACCAGAAACAGCAGCGACGATTTCGGCAGGTGGAAATTGGTCAGCAGATTACGGACGAGTTTGAACCGGTAGCCGGGGTAGATGTAAATGGCGCACCAGTCGGCGGTCGGTTGCGCCTGACCGTTTTCGTCGGCGCAGAATTCCAGCGCCCGGGCGGTGGTGGTGCCGATGCACCAGATCCTGCCGCCAGCCGCCAGGGTGGCATTGATCCGCCCGGCGGTCGCGGTGGTGACGGTGACGAACTCGGAGTGGATGGGGTGGTGGCGGATGTCCTCGCAGCGCACCGGGGCGAAGGTGCCGTAGCCGACGTGCAGGGTGATTTCCGCCCGGCCGACGCCCTTGCGCTCCAGGGCCGAAAGGATGCCTTCGGTGAAGTGAAAGCCGGCGGTGGGGGCGGCCACCGCACCGGTCTGGGACGCATAGACCGTCTGGTAGCGGTGGCGGTCGCCGTCGGTGTCGCCCGTCGATCTCCTGATGTAGGGCGGCAGTGGCACATGACCGTGGCGATCGATGAACTCCGCCGGCTCCCCGCCGCAGAACAGGCGGATGACGGCCTGGCCGTTCTCGGAAAAGGCTTCCACCGAGCCGTGAAAGTCCGGAGCGATGGAGAATTGCCCGCCCGGTTTCATTTTTTTGGACGATTTGAGCAGGGCGGCGGCAACGACCTCGGTTTCCTTTCCCGCCCGCGCTCCGCTCTGCACCCGTTGCGGGTACTCCAGCAGAAAGATTTCCACCTTGCCGCCGCTTTGTTTGCGGCCGACGAGGCGGGCGGGAAACACCCGGGTGTTGTTGCAGACCACCAGATCCCCCGGCCGGCAGATACCAGGAAAATCGGCAAAAGTGCAATCGGTGACGTGGCCGGTGGCTCTGTCGAGGAGCATCAGCCGCGATGCGTCCCGGCGGGAGGCGGGCTGCTGGGCGATGAGTTCCTCGGGCAGATGATAGTCGTAGGAGGCAAGGCGCAGGTCGTTCATGACCGGTTCAGGGGAACACGTCGGTGCGCTGGGTGAGATAGCAGAGCAGCAGGCCGAGAAGCACCGCCAGCGTTCCGAAGAGCCGGAGCCGCCGCGGCTCGGCCTCCTGCAGCTGCCGCAGCCAGTTCTGCATCGCCACCGGAAAGGCGGCGTAGGGCAGGCCTTCGAGGACCAGGATGAGGCCGATGAGGGTGACGAGCAGTTTCATGGCGCGCCCATACTAGCAGGGGGAGGCGGCCTTAGCAAGGGGCTTTGCTTGGTGCCGCCGCTCGGAAGGCGGGGCTTGTGCGGCGCTGCGCAATAACGGTATGATTATGCATGGAATCAATCACCAAGTCTGTGCACCGTTGCAGATCGAACAGGCAGGCGTGATCGCTGAAATCGACATCTCCGCGAGCCTTGCGAAGCTGGCGGACAGGAACAACGTCCTGATCGCTTCCTTCGAAATCCTGCCTCCGGACATCCGCGCCCATTTTCAGCAGCAGCGGCGCAAGGCCCTGCTGGTGTGGCGGTCAAGGGTCTATGAGCGGGAGATCTCCCCGCTTGCCGACGGCAGGATCGACATATTCGATACCTCGCTGTGTTCGGTTCTCGCCAAGGGGGAAAGGCTGCTGCTGGTTCTGCCCGCCGGACAATCCCTGCGTTATGTGCTGCAGGTGGTGGTCGAAGGGGTTTTCGTCGACCGTTTTCGCTTGCGCGCCCTCGATCCGCGCAGGTTCCGCCGACATGTTCCGGCCGGGCCGGCCGGATGCAGATGCTGGCAGGTGGGGGAGGCGCTGCTCTTCCTCCTGGAAAACGGCAGGATTGGGATGGGGAGGGAGACCGGTGGCGGCGGTGAAGGCGATGACCATGAGGCGGCGCCGGAGCTGAGCCGACAGGTTGTCGATATTCTTTTCGAAAAACCGGGGCGGCAGGTTTCCGAATACCAGGAACAGCTCACCCAGGCACCTCCGTTGGAGGGAAGGGTGCTGGATGTTTCTCTCGGAGGCCTGCGTCTGGCCCTGCGGGGCGCGGAGGAAGTGGATCTGGTCAATCGTCTGCTCTATGTCGAATGTATTTTCGGGGCGGCGGGGACGGAGACGCCATCGACTCCCCCGGGCGAGGCCGGCTGCCTGGTGCGGGTATTCGCGATTGCGCGGCGCCGGCAGCTGAAGGCGGATTCCTGCGTCGTGCATCTGATGTTTGCCGAGACCCTGCCCGCCGCGATGGAAACCCTGCTCGCCGGCTGAGCGGGGTGGTGCGGGACGAATGTCCGATGGGTCGGGGGGAAATGAAGGGTTTGCCCGGCGATAAGCGTTAAGGAGGGAACATGCTGGCAGGATACGGTTTGGCGGGGAGGGTGGCGGAGGGACAGCCGATGTCCTTCCCTGTCGGGGGCGGTGAGGTCTGCGCCGGGCTGCCGGCACTGATTGCCGGACTGTTGCTGGCGTGGTACTGCCGGATGCTGCTCTGCCGGATGGGCGGCGAAACATCCGGCGAGGAATCCGCCTGTCTCGGGCTGCTCCGCGGCATGGCGGCTGCGGTTGCCCACGATTTCAACAACGTTCTCGGTTCCATGACCCTGTTCGCCCAACTGCTGAAGGGAGTCAGGCTGGACGGCGAAGGCGCCTGCTATCTCGACAATCTGCTGGTTTCCTGCCGGCTGGGGCAGAACTATACGTCCAATCTGCAGGTTTTTGCCGGGGTCCGCCCGTATCAGCCGCAGAAATTCCCGGTGGGGAGGCTGCTGGACACGGTGACCCCGGTCCTGCGGCTGATCATGCCCGACGTCGTTGCGGTGAGCTTCCCCGAGATCGACAGGGAGCTGGTTATCCGCGGGGAACAGTTTCTGGTGGAACAGGCGGTGATCAACCTTGCCCTCAACAGCCGGGATGCGATGGCCGACGGCGGTTCCCTGGAGATAAGCTGCAAAAGGGTGGCGCGCCTCCCGGAATCTCCAGACGCCGAAGAGGAAGGAGCGCGCCCGGCGGCCAGCGCGGTCCTGTCGGTGCGGGACACCGGCAAGGGGATCGATCCCGGGGCGCTGGAGCGGATTACGGACCCTTTCTATACCACCAAGGACAGCAAGGGCAGGATCGGACTCGGGCTGCCGGTGGTGCGGCGGATCATGGAAATGCACGGCGGCCGGCTGGTGGTGCGGAGCGTCCCCGGTCGCGGCACCACGGTGGAGCTGCACTTTCCTCTCGCCTGAGCGCCGGGCTTCCGCCGTTGCGGAGGCCCCTTTCTTTTCCTGCTTCGCCTCCCGCGATGCAGATTCCTTCCCTCTCCTTGCGATCAGGAAGGTGGGGCATATCCCCCCGCCGCCACGCTGTGGTTGCGGCGCGGGGGGGATGTGGCCCTCGTCCTGTCGGGAATCGTTCCTGTTATTTCTTTGAAATCAGCGTGTTGCATTTTGTCCTGCGGCTGAGGCCCTGTTATTGCATGCAAGGGGTGCACCGCTCTTTTTTTGCTGGATTCGTGGGCGATGCCCATCGCCCGCTTGCAGGGGAGGCCATCCTCGGGGGCTTGCCGGCGGGGTTTCGTGGCTGCCACCGCGGCGCCGGCGGTCCGGCACTTTCGACGTACCTTAATAACGGGATGCAACCATCATGAACATTGCCAGTCGCCGGCTGGGATTCCTTCTTGCCGTTCTGATTCTGGTCGCCTGGAGCGGCGATGCGCGCTCCTTTCTGCACGCGCCCCACGATCAGGAAAACGGCATCTCCTGCCTGAGCTGCCATCAGTACCCCTTTGACGCCTGGCCAGGGTACGTGAAAGACCCCGGCAACCTGGACGACACCTTCCGCAACTTTCTCTGCCTCGGCTGCCATGACGGCGCCTCGTCGGCCCCGAAGATGCTGCTCCATTCGGCCAACGTGATCAACGGCCGTCTCGCCGGCTGGACGACCCAGTGCACCGATTGCCACGATCCCCATTTCCAGGGGCAGCTCGATAATCATCTCACCGATGCCGACGCCCTCTACCTGGTGAAAGGTTCCATCGTCAACGTCAGCGTCGACCATTCCGATCCGGCCCACCCGAGGTCCACCATCGGCTATGCCGGCGCCGTCAACCAGCCGGGCTGGTCGGATCCGGGGAAATGGAGCGCCAAGACCACTTCCGGCCGCGGTCTCATCTTCGTGGCCGACCGGCAGCATCCCCAGGCGACCTTCGAGGTCATCGCCGCGACCAGCGCCACGATCACCGTTGCCGGCAACCTGTACGAGACCGGTTACGGTTCCACCTTCGGAATCATCTACGGCCAGCTGATCCGCAACCGGGTGCTGCTTCCCTCCGGGGAAACCCGGCAGGTGAAGTTCTTCCTCACCGGCAAGGGGTATGTCGACACCACCGCCAACCCCACCACCGGCATCTGCCAGGTCTGCCACACCCAGACCCTCTACTGGCGGCAGGACGGCTCCAACGCCACCCACAACGTCGGGGTCAACTGTTCCGGCTGCCACAAGACCGCCGAAGGCTTCAAGCCGTTTTTCGTCTCCCACGGCACCCTGCAGGAAACCCCAAGCTGCAGCGTCTGTCACGGCAGCGGCAACGACATCGTCGCCGCGGTCCACAATGCCAACTGCGCCACCTGCCACGGCAGCAGCGATCCCCTGGTGATCGAGGCGATCGCCACCGGGGCGCCTTCCTGCATCAACTGCCATGGTCAGTATTTCTATTCCCATAAAAACGCCGACGGGCTGCACGTGCCCGCCATCGTCACCGCCGCCGGTACTTCCTGCGGCACGGGCAACTGCCATGCGGCGGCCCAGCTCATCGTGGCCGGCAACGCCAGGCATCACCAGGCCTGCGCCAACTGCCATACCCCGGAAGGGGTGCTGATCGGCAGCGCCGCCGGGCGGCAGGGCCAGCGTCCCAATACCTGCGTCGCTTGCCACAACGCCGGTTTTGCCGCGACCCATACCACCGTTCCCTCCCACGCCACCTTCATCACCGCCAGCGGCACCAGCTGTGCCCGCTGCCACGACCCGCAGAACAACAGGAACCATCTCACGGTGACCCACAAGGGCGACTGCGCCAACTGCCACAGCGACCAGGGTGCGCTGATCGGGGTTGCCGCCGGAGGCAAGGGCAGCTGTACCTTCTGCCATGGCAGCGGCTATTTCTATCAGCACCTCACCGTCAACCACTCCACCCTCGTCACCTCGGTGAACAACAACATCGTTCCGCCGCAGCCCACCACCTGCGCTTCCTGTCATGACCCGAGCGGTGGTGCCGACATCGTCCAGGACACCCACCGCAATCGCTGTTCCCTCTGCCACGACGCCCAGGGATACCTGAAGTCCGGGCCCACCGGCAGCGCGCTGGGCGGCGCCGGCAACTGCGTCAACTGCCACGGCGGCGGCTACTTCTGGTCGCATCGCATCCAGGATCACGACCAGCTTTCTCATGGCGGCGCCACCTGCACCTCGTGCCACATGCCGGCCAACACCCCCAACGACATCATCTATTTCGTCCACAGGAACAACTGCGGCCGCTGCCACAACCTCACCGGCGGCGGCGTGCTGATCGGCAGCGCCGCCGGCAATCTGGGCGGCGCCGACTGCTCCAGCTGCCATGGCAGCACCTACTTCACCCAGCACGCCCATGTCCATGTCATGGCGCAGGATGGCACCGATGTGGCCCAGGCGGACAGCCAGCCCTGCTCGGCATGCCACGGCGGCGGCGACGGCATGTTCGGCGATTTTGCCGAGGTCACCGATCTGCATCTGGGCCAGTGCGCCACCTGCCACGAGGCGACCCGGTTCGCCAATCCCAACGCCACCTCGGGCCTCAGGGTGCAGAACGTGATCGCCAACGGCGCCGCCCACTGCCTGAGCTGTCACGTCGACAAGGCTGCCCCCGCCCAGCATGGCTCCGTCGACCATGGCGCCTCCGGCCTCGGCCACGTCACCGCGACGGTGCTCTGCGTCGCCTGTCACGGCAACGGCAACCCGGTGGCCCTCCACGGCAACCGTTGTTCCGCCTGCCATACCGTGCCGCCGGCCCTGGCGTTGCCGGGTGACCGCAACTACGTCGACAGCATGGCGCGGGGCGAGTGCATCGGCTGCCACTCCACCTATTTCGCCGGTCACACCCATGACCATGGCGCCGGCGGCAGCGGGTCGGTGCTCCCCAACAGCCAGACCTCGCCCCTGACCGCCAACTGCGTCGGCTGCCATACCCAGGCCGACCCCCTTGTCGGTGTCCACGCCGCCGCCGGCTGCGCCACCTGCCACGACCTCGCCGCCGGCGGCGCTCGCATCGGCAGCGCCGCCGGCAGCGGCCAGTGCGCTGACTGCCATACCGGTTATTTCACCGGCCACAACCACGCGCCGCACACCGTCGCCATGCGTATCGGCATCGACATGTCCGGGCCCCACGAGTGCAGCGCCTGCCACCCCTTCAGCAACGACTGGGCGGGCATCCGTGCTCTGCATCTCGATTCCTGTGCCACCTGCCACGACGCCACCCGGGACATTTCCAAGGCGGGCCCGCCGCAGGGTGTCACGGTACCGCAGCTCATTGCCGCCGGACCCGATCCGGCCGGCTGCCTCGACTGCCACTTCGACAACGGCGCCCCGCACGGCGGCCACATTCCCGGCTCCTTCAGCTGGGAGGGCATGTGCCAGGGCTGCCACGATCAGGGAGCTACCGACATCGTCCGCGACCTGCATGGCAACACCTGTTCCTTCTGTCATCAGAACGGCAGCCCGGCCGCCACCCTGATCAACAGCGCCGCCAATGCCGTCCCCGGCGCCAAACCGCACGGCTGCACCGAGTGTCATACGAGCGCCTTCGCCGGCCACGGCCACGACCACGCCGGAACGGTGACCGACATCGCCGTCTGCACCGCCTGTCATCCCGCCGGCAATCCGCTGGCGGTGCACAAGGGCAACTGCTTCAACTGCCACGACGCCGCCACCGGCGCACGCATCGCCGGCGCCAGGGGGCTGGGGGATGCAACGGTCAACGGCGGCAATGGCGGCAGCTGCGGCGACTGCCACGGCACCGATTTCACCGTCGTCCATCCGGCGACTTTCGACCATAGCTCCCGGGTGACCCTGTCCGCCGACTGCAACGTGTGCCACACCGCCGAGCTGATCGACGGCACGGCCAGGAGCCACGGGGCCTGTTCCACCTGTCATCTGGCCGACGGCGGCCTGACCGGATCGGCCGCCGGCCACACGGCGCCGAGCGGCTGCAAGGACTGCCACGGCGCCGACTTCCTCGCCATCCATCCGGCGACGGTGGATCACGCGACCGCGGTCCAGGTCGCCGCCAACTGCGATAGCTGCCACGTCGCCTCGCCCCTGGTGGACAATCTCGATCCCAAGGCCCATTCCTCCTGCGGTCTGTGCCATGACGGCAACGGCACCCTGATCGGTGCCGCGGCCGGCAAGGGCGCCGCCAATACCTGCGCCGACTGCCACGGCACGGATTTCTTCGCCGTCCATCCGGCCACCGTCGATCACACCTCCCTGGTCACCCTGGCCGGGGCGTGTTCCGGCTGCCACAGCGCCACTCCGCTCTACGATGGCAACGACGGCTATAACCACAGCGGCTGCGGCCAGTGCCACGACGCCAACGGCGCCCTGATCGGCTCCGCCTTGGGTCATGCCGGCGGCGGCGACTGTACGGTGTGTCACGGTTCGGCAGGCCACGACTCGGAAACAGTGCACGACTTGCGCAGCATCGATTTCGGTGGTTCGGTCACCTGCTCCAGCTGTCATACCAGCGATACCACCGCTCTCGGTCAGGCCGGCAGCGGCACCCTTGCCAGCCAGGCCGACGTCGACGCCCTGCACGGCAGGGTCACCGGCAACAACTGCGACCTCTGCCACCGGTACAACGCCGCCAGCCAGGCGAACAGCGAAGGGCTGCCGCTGCAGGCCGCCGTCGAATCCGCCATCGCCGGGGGCAAGGCCGGCACCGCCGCCGCCGGCTGTCTGGTGTGCCACGACTACAACGGCAGCGGCCACGGCAACATCGACCACGCCGCCCTCGGCAAGGTCGGCGCCAGCGCCAACTGCGTCTCTTGCCACGATCGGAACAACGTCGCCGACAACACCACTTACATCACCCTCATCCATAATAAGAGCGGCAACGGCTGCGGTACCTGCCACCTCAACCCGCAGGGGGCCGGCCCGCTCAGGGAGCCCTGGGAAAGCATTGCGCCCAACGGCGGCACCTGCGCCGCCTGCCATCCCGCCTATGACGCCGATTTCGCCGCCGGTCACCAGAACGAGGATCATGCGGTCATCTCCAATATCCCGACCTGCCAGGCGTGCCACACCGGCACTATCCTCGTCGGCATCCACGGCGACGGGGTGGTCGGCGACTGCTTCAACTGCCATACCGCCGCCAACGACGGTACACTCCGCGCCGGTGCCAATGGCTGGGGTGACGCTTCCGGCCATGTCATCGGCACCGCGGTCGACTGCAGCGGCTGCCATTCCGCCTACTTCGACGCCCACGTCCACGGCACCGTCGGCGGTTATGTCGGGCACACCGTCGCCCAGCAGCCCACCGACCTCGCCCAGGAGGCCCCCGGCCTCACCTGCGATTTCTGCCATCGCAACGACGCCACCGGTCAGTTGGCCGACATGGAAGACATCAAGGCGGTGCACGATGTGCCCACCAACGGCGCCGGTCCCTGCGCCACCTGCCACAACGCCGACCGCGACATCAATCCCGACAGCCCGACGGCGACCACCGTCGCCATGGTCATCCAGGCCGGCGGCGCGCCGATCTCCTGTCTCGCCTGCCACGCCAACAAGGCGACGCCCGCGGTGCACTACGCCGATCACGGCCTCTTCGTCTCCCAGACGCCGAGCTGCGTCGTTGCCGGTTGCCACGCCGAGACCAGCCTGCTCACCGGTCTGCACGACGTCGCCAAATGCTATACCTGCCACGACGACGTGCGGGCGCCGGTCACCCTGACCGGCTCGGCCGCCGGCCACCGGGTGCCGGAGGACGGGGCGCAGAACGAATGCTCCACCTGCCATGCCACGGTGAGTACCCACGATGCGGATCTGGCCCACGACATGCTGGCCATGGCACCGAACTGTACCCTGAACTGCCATTCCCATCCGGGCTCCACCTTCAGCGAGATCCTGGCCACCCATCTGGGCAACTGCCAGACCTGCCATGGCAGCGGCTATCAGAAGGTGAAGAACGCCATCGCCAACGGCCGTTCCCGTTCCGGGGCGCCGGTCGCGGTCGACTGCCAGACCTGCCATCCGACGGTGGGCACGGTGCAGCACGAGACCGGCCACAACAACATGAGCAGCACCGAGTTCATCCTCCGGGACTGCAAGGGTTGCCATTCGAGCAGCAATTTCAACGGCTTCTACACGGTTCACCTGAACTCCTGCAACAGTTGCCACGCCTACACCGCCGACGGCGCCTGTCTGCCCGCCGAACCGGGCTGCGTCTACGACGGCACCATCGCCGCCGAGGTCCAGGCCGCCATTGCCGCCGGCATGGCCGGCACCCAGGTGGTGAAGTGCGAGGACTGCCATCACTACAACCTGATCCCGCTGCCGGCGCCCCACTCGATGGTGAAACCGCCCCACGATCCGTTCGACGAGCCGCCGCCGGACTGCACCATCTGCCACATTTCGCCTTGGTCGGGACACATGGACAACCTGACGGCGAGTCCGTTGTGCGCCAACTGCCACTACAGCCCCGATCCCGGGGCCACCGGCGTCATCCATATCATGGATGTGCAGGGGCTGGGCGAATCGGCGATGTGCATCAAGTGCCATACCAGCAGCCGCCAGCAGGTCAAAGACGCCATCGTCAACGGCATCGCCGGCATTCCCCAGGACTGCACCGACTGCCACGGCGTCAAGAACACCCTCTACCATCCGGTGCCGCCCACGGATCTCAACCACGACATGATTGGCGTGGTCGCGGGCTGCGACGCTTGCCATCCCGACGCCGGCATGGCCGAGATCTACCAGACCCACCGCAGCGACTGCGAACTCTGCCATCTGAGCCCGCGCCAGGTGGTCAAGGACGCCATCGCCGCCGGCCACAGCCTGAACGCGGTGCCGGTGGCGGTGGACTGCGCCACCTGCCATCCGGTGGACCATCAGCAGGCCGACGGCCATCTCCTCTCCCTGGGCGCCTCCAGCTGCGACAGCTGCCACGGCTCCCTGACCACACCGGCGGCAATCGTCGCCCTGCACGATGCGCCGACCAACGGTCCGGGTTCCTGCACGACCTGTCACGACAGCGCCCGGCCGGCGGTGGCGAGCGCCATCCTCGCCGGGGCGGCCACCGATTGCGCCGCCTGCCATGGTTCGATCGTCACCGATTATGCCAACCATGCGGTGAAGGATCACAACGGCGTCGCCGCGACCCCGACCTGCGTTTCCCTCTGCCATGCCGGCGGCATCATCGTCGCGGTGCACAACAATAGCTGTGACCATTGCCATGCCCCGACCACCGGCGTCTTCAAGGCAGGCGACAACGGCAACGGCACCGCGGTGGGCGGTTCCGGCGACTGCCAGTCCTGCCATGCCGCCTATTTCGCCGGCCATAGCCACAGCCATGCGGCCAGCGTTACCGCCACCCCCCTCTGCGTCACCTGCCACACCGGCGACGGGGTCGTCGATGTGCACCGCAATGCCTGCGCTGTCTGCCACGAGGCCAACGGCGCCCGCCGGGCCGGGCCGCACGGCGACGCCACGGTCAATTCCGGCAGCGGCGGCTCCTGTGCCGAATGCCATACCGCCTATTTCGCCGGCCATACCCACTCGCACGCCTCTTCGGTCGCCGACACCGCCGCCTGTGTCGCCTGTCATCAGGCCGGTGACCCCATGGGCGTCCACAAGAACAACTGCTGGCACTGTCACGACAGCGTCACCGGCGCCCGCATCGTCGGCGCCAACGGCAAGGGCGACGCCACCGTCAACGGCGGCAGCGGCGGCACCTGCGCGGACTGTCACGGCACGACGTTTCTGACGATCCACCCGGTGACGGTGGACCACAGCGGCTTGGTGACGCTGGCGGGCGCGTGTTCAGGCTGCCACAGCGCGACGCCGTTGTATGACGCGAACGACGGGTACACGCACAGCGGCTGCGGCCAGTGCCATGACGGGGACGGCGGTCTGATCGGCTCGGCGGCGGGTCACGCTGGCGGCGGCGACTGCACGGTGTGCCACGGCGCGGCGGGCCACGACTCGGCGCTGGTGCACAACTACCGCTCGATCGATTACGGGACGGGAGCGCAGTGCGACGTGTGCCATACGAGCGACGCGGCGGTGCTGGGCGCGCCGGGGACGGGAACACTGGCGAGCCAGAGCGATATCGACGCGTTGCACAGCCGGGTGACGGGCAACGCCTGTGACCTGTGCCACCGGTACAACGCGGCGACGCAGGCGAACACGGAAGGTCTGCCGCTGGCGGCGACGGTAACGAACGCCATTGCCGGGGGCAAGGCGGGTCTGGCGGACGCGA
>JBFLZZ010000045.1:0-34444 GCA_040755255.1 Thermodesulfobacteriota bacterium | reverse complement strand
GACGATCCGGTGATTCTGGACGAGATCACCGACACCTTGACCGGCCTGGGCTACCCGAAACGGGATTGAGGCCGACGGGCGGGAACGAAAAAAAGACCCGGAGTCCAGTCACTGGCTCCGGGTCTTTTAGCTCGGGCCACTCACGCCCTGCCAGAAACCATCCCGCCTGCCGGATCGGTCCGGCCGCGACAATTCACCGCCTTTACCTCGACGCCGCCGGCTACTATGGTGAAGGAAAGGAGCACCCGCACTGGGTCGCATCTCTCCATTCCCAGACAAGGAGGAACGTCATGAAGAAATGCATCCTCATCCTGCTGGCATTGGCCTTCGCCGCGACGACCGCCACCGCCTTTGCCGCGGGAGGCAAGAACCGGGGCACCACCGGCAGCGGCACCAACGCCACCGGCACCACGTCGCAAGGAACCGCCGCCCAGCCGCGCACCGGCAGGTGACCGGCTTCGGGCGCGGCAGAACTGTCGCGCCGGCTGCTCCCTCGCCTGCATTCGGCCGCATCCGGCGTTTATGGAAAGGCTGAAACGTCGATCCACCCGGTCTGGATCGCCACGGCCCCGCGGGCCTCGCGACGACGGCGTGGGTGGTTTTTCCCCCGCGTCGTTAAGGAATTCGCGAGGCTGGCCGGAACCTGTGCCGGACAACCGTGGGGTTGCCAAGCCGCGACGGCTTTTTCATCGAGAGGTGATTTCATTGACCGACGGAGCCGGGGCCGAGGTCTCCCCCGGCTCCGGCTTGATATCGCGCTGTTCCGGCTGCAGGGGCTTGCCCTGCGCCCGCTTGTCGTTTATCTCCGCCACGGTTTTCTCGAGAGCGGTATAGCGCTGAGCGGAGGACGGATGCGACCCGTGCAGCGACTCCTCGATGCTCTCCGGATGGCCCGCCGCCATCCGCCGCCAGAAATCCGGCGCCCCGTCCACCGGATAGCCGGCCTGGGCCAGCAGGTAGAGGCCCACATAATCCGCCTCCATTTCAAACTCCTGCGACTTATGGCGCGAGCCGGCGTTCATCCCCGCCCGGGTGAAAGCGCCCTGGGTGTTGACCCCGAACGCGGCGGCGGCGATGTCGAACACCAGCCCGACCGCGCCGCCGACCTTGGCGTTCTGCAGAGCCGCCTCCCGGTGGGCCATGATGTTGTGGGCCAGCTCATGGGAAAGCACGGTGGCAAGCTCCAGGTCCGTCTCGACAAAACGGAGCATGCCGTAGGTAAGGATGATGTTCTTTCCGTCCGCCATGGCGTTGACCGCATCGGCGGCGACCAGGTCGATGCCGTAGCCACAGATTTCCTTGGGGGTCGCCGTCGCCTCGATCTCCTTGCCGTCACGCAGCAGCCTGAAGGTGACCGGCGTGCCCATCGTATACTCCCCGGCGGCTGCGGCCCATTTCTCGGCGGTGGCGTCTCCGGCGTCGAGGGGCTTGCCGTTCGCCGCAAGGATCTCGTCCCCCACCCGCAATCCCGCTTCATGCGCGGAGGAGCCCCGGGGGACCAGGGTTATCCTGAAACGATCGGCAAGGCCGTACGCCTCCCCATAGACAGCCTGGAATTCCTCTTTATAGAGCTCCTTGCTCTTGACGTTCATGCCAAGGCTCGGCCGGACCTGATCCTCGCACAACGGCCGGTTTTTCACCAGGATCGGGTAGCCGACGTCCATGAGCCGGGCCAGATGCTTCTGATAGGTCCTGATGGCGATGACCTGCTGTTTCTTCTGCTCTTCGGTCACCTCCTTCGCATCGGACTGGTTGTACCGGGTCGTCGGAGTGGCGCAGCCGGCGAGGAGAAAGGCGGAAAGGACAAGAATGGATGCTGTTTTCAAGTGATCACCGCTGGAAAGAGTTGATGAACACGGGGACGGTCCGGCCCCTTGCCACAGTTGCCACGAGAGGAAGTCCCACCGAGTCTGTCTGGTTCTGCTCCACACGTACACATGTCCACGAAGGACAGACAGTCTTTTAATGACTCTTTTTCATGGGAATGACATAGCTGGCGGGATATTTCCGATGCTTATCGGTAATGGCATCCGTAATACCAAAATCAAGGAAGACCGCACTCGCGACGATTTTCGCCCCCATCTCACTGGGGATAGCACCTAACGCCTCCCGGCCATCCTCGCACTCGCAATCATATTTCAAATCGTCATCTGATTTCCTGATGGAAACCGTCGCGGGAATTTCGGTGGCCCAGGCACCGCGCTTATTGGTAAGTTTACACTTCCCCGCACTGCCATCACTGAACGAAATGGCAACCGGAGTCATCGCGTCTTCCGTCAAGGTGGCGCAGCCGGATAAACCCAATGCCAACAATGCAACAATCATCTTTCTCATTCGCTTTCTCCCGTTAATTGTTTCGTCGGTACAGGAAATGCCTCCTGCCCTAGCCAAGTATTGCAGCCCACAGAAATCCACCGATCACGCCAGCACGCGAGGAACGGAGGTCTCTGGCAGAATCCCCTGATCCCCACAATACTCTTTGCCCTGACCGAGGGATTCTCTTTCATCGAAGAGGGGCCGCGGCGGTGTTTTTCCAGGCGCGCTCCGCCACGAATAAAAAAAGCCTGAACCACCCTTGCGGACGATTCAGGCTTACCGCTTTTTCGCTGCCGGTCGCTTCCTGAAATCAAAAGGGTCCGATTGCAGTTTCCTGCGATATCGAACCCCCTGCAATCTCTTACCATGCCGACAACGAAATTCAACAAAAAAATGCGCTGACCACTCCGGCGATGTCGGCCGGGCCCTCTCCTGCCGCTCCGCCTCTCCCCTCCTCGGCCGCAACTTCAATTTTTTCACAGATATTCAATTAGTTAAACAATCGCCATCGATTCATAAATTTTTTTCACACCCCTCCTTGACTTCGCTGGCCGCAAAATGCTAGCACAGAGTCAGAACGCGATTGAACCCGACCTGGCTCACCGTTCACCAAAAAAAAAACAGGACACATGCTCGACCTTGCCTTGCAGTTTCTCGCCGGAGAACTGAACGCCCACTTCCTTGGCCGCACCGGTGCCAGCACCGTCGAGGTCAAGCTGAGCGCCCTGGTCGACGACCAGGGCAAATATGCCTTTGCCAGGGAAACGGTGGCCGCCGCCGTCCTCAACATCGAGGAGGAGCGGCACCTCAAGTCCCATCTACCCGAGAACCGTTACCTCGACGGCCGACATCTGGTCCTCGAACCGGATCTCAAGCTCAATCTGTCGGTCATCTTCGCCGCCAATTTCCAGTACTACGACCAGGCGCTCAAGTACATCTCCCTGGTGCTCGGCTATTTCCAGGCGCACCCGGTGTTCACCCCCACCGAGTATCCGGGCTTGCCCCCCGCCATCGGCCGGCTCACCGTCGAACTGCAGACCCTCACCTACGAGCAGCTCAACCAGATCTGGGCCTTCGTCGGCGGCAAGCAGCTGCCCTCGGTGGTCTACCGGGTGCGGATGCTGGTGCTCCAGGATGTACCGCGTCCGGCGGCGGCGCCGCCGATCACCACCATCGAGGCGGAGATCCGCACCACATGATCCTCCGCTACGAGACACTGCTGACCCTCGGCGTCAGCCACACCTACTACACCGGCGTCTGCCCCGATTTCCGCTTTGTCCTCCCCGCCGACAGCGAGCGGCTGCTCGCCCGCGGCAGGATGCTGGCCAGGCTCCGCGACGGCAGGCTGCACCTGCTCCATGCCGCCCGGCCCGACGGTACGCCGGAGTCGGATCAGAGCGGCCACCGGTTGCGCATCGCTCTCGTCCTCGCCAACCCCCTGTTTTCCAACTACACCGATTTCGCCGGCGGCGGCGCCACCCCGCTCTACCGCAACCGCACAACCCCGGGAGCCCTGGCGCCGCCGCTGGCGGTGGCCATGGTCGGCGGCGATTTCAGCCACGCCCTTACCGACAGCGAACGGCCGGTGACCGTGCATCTGCGGGACACGGCCGGCACGGTTCTGCGAAGCGACACGGTCACGGCGGCAAGCGGCCTCGGCGCGGTCTCCTACCGGATGGGCGGCAAGGACGCCGGGCTCTACCGGGTCGAGGAGGTCTACGCCGGCGCCAGCGGAGGCAGCCTCTACTACTACGACCGGGAACTGGCCCGCGACCTGTTCGCCCTGGTGGAGATCGACATCGCCGCCGCGTTCTACGCGACGCCGCCCTCCTTCACCGTCACGTTCGCGGCGGCCAGCACCCCCCTCAGATACTACGTGGTCACCCGCAACTACACCAATCAGGAGTTCAACCAACTCAACGTCGTCGACGCCGGGTTCAACGAGGATCACCGCCCGCGGGTGCAGTTCGACCGGGTGGAGGCCGCCGCCTTCACCAGCGCTGAACTCCCCGCCGCGCCCCTTGCCGCCGCCGGCGAACGGGTGGTGCTGTTCCGGTCCCGCGGCCCGTTGGTCCGCCAGGACAAACCCCGGCGGCGGATCGAACTCAGGCGCAGCAGCGAGGTCCTGGTCAGTCATCTGCCCCAGCCCGGCCCCGGGCAGGCGGCGGCGGACATGATCGTTCATCTCTCAAAACCATAACAGGATGGAAACACCATGGGAACGTACAAAACTCCGGATGTCTACGTGGAAGAAATTTCGGTTTTCCCGCCCTCGGTGGCCGAGGTGGAAACCGCCATCCCGGCCTTCATCGGCTACACCGAGTTCGCCAGGAAGAACGCGGCCGGCGATCTCATCCTCAAGCCGACCAAGATCTACTCGCTGAAAGAGTACGAGGCGCTCTACGGCGGCCCGGAGGACGACGACATCGACCTCACCGTCACCACCCTGAGCGGTGGCGGCTTCACGGTGAGCGCCTTCACCGAGCCGGACCTCTCCTACCTGCTCTACTACAGCGTCAAGATGTTCTTCGACAACGGCGGCGGCCAATGCTACATCGTCAGCGTCGGCACCTACCAGGCGACGCCGGCCATCGATCTCACCGGCGACGCCGGCACGGATCCGGCCACCATGTACGGCCTGCAGGACGGCCTTGACGCCGTGGCCCTCGAGGACGAGCCGACCCTGCTCGTCATCCCCGAGGCGGTCAATCTCACCACCGCCGACTACACCACATTGGCCAGTGCGGTGCTCCTGCAGTGCAACACCCTGGGCGACCGCTTCGCCATCTTCGACCTCCGCGACGGCAATACCAGCCTCGACAGTGCGGCACTCTCCGCCAACCGCGGCTATTTCGGCAACAACTACCTGAAATACGGCGCCGCCTACTACCCCTTCGTCAGGACAACGATGAACTTCCACGTCAACGGTGGCGAGACCAACGTCAACGTCACCCTGGACGCGGCGGCCGCCGCCGATCTGTCCACCTTCAGAACGAGCAACACGGCTGTGTACAACTTCCTCAAGAACGCCCTCAAGGAACACTTCATCGTACTGCCGCCGTCGGGCGCGGTGGCCGGCGTCTATGCCGCTACCGACACCAACCGCGGCGTCTGGAAGGCGCCGGCCAACGTCAGCCTCGCCAACGTCATCGGGCCGGTGGTCAAACTCGACAACGCCCACCAGGACGTGCTCAACGTCGACGCCACCACCGGCAAGTCGATCAACGCGGTCCGCGCCTTCGCCGGCAAGGGCACCCTGGTCTGGGGGGCGCGCACCCTGGCCGGCAACGACAACGAATGGCGCTATGTGCCGGTGCGCCGCTTCTTCAACATGGTCGAGGAATCGGTGAAGAAATCCACCTACTGGGCGGTGTTCGAGCCCAACGACGCCAACACCTGGGTCAAGGTGCGGGGGATGATCGAAAATTACCTGCTGCAGAAATGGCGGGAGGGGGCACTGGCCGGCGCCACCCCCAAGGACGCCTTCTTCGTCCGCTGCGGCATCGGCATCACCATGACCGCCCAGGATATCCTCGAAGGCCGGATGAACGTGGAGATCGGCATGGCGGCGGTGCGGCCGGCGGAGTTCATCATCCTGAAGTTCTCCCACAAGCTGCAGACGTCATGACCGGCAACCCGGAAAATAACGACCGTCACCCATCACCACAAGCGTAAGAGGTCTCCACCATGGCTGCACAGTATCCCCTGCCCGCCTTCCACTTCACCGTCGAATGGGGCGGTGCCCGCATCGGCTTCTCCGAGGTCAGCGGCCTCACCCAGGAAAACCAGGCCATCGAGTACCGGGACGGCTCCTTCCCCGAATACTCCGCCATCAAGATGCCCGGGTTGCGCAAGTTCAGCAACATCACCCTGAAACGGGGCATCGTCAGGAGCGATAACGATTTCTTCAAGTGGCTGGCCACGGTCAAGCTCAACCAGGTGGAACGCCGGGACCTGGTCATCAGCCTGCTCAACGAGGAGCACGCGCCGGTGATGGTCTGGAAGGTGCACAACGCCTTTCCGGTCAAGGTCGAGGGCCCGGCGCTCAAGGCGACCGCCAACGAGGTGGCCATCGAGTCCATCGAGGTCGCCCACGAAGGACTCGAATTGCAGAACGACTGATGGCCAACTACTACCCGCCCGTCGGCTTCCACTTCCAGGTGGAAGTACTGGGACTCGCCGGCAGCGCCAACGACCTGCGTTTCACCGAGGTCGCCGGTCTCGGGGTCGAGATGACCACCGAGGAGGTCGCCGAGGGTGGCGAGAACCGCTTTCTGCAGAAATACCCGATACGCGCCCGTTACCCCGAACTGGTGCTGAAAAGGGGGCTTCTGGTCAGTTCTCCGCTGGTGGAGTGGGTGAAGGGCTGTATCGACGATTTCGACATCCAGCCCAAGGAAGTCAACGTTACCCTGCTGAACGAAGAGCACCAGCCCCTCATGGTCTGGCACCTGGCCGGGGCCTATCCGACCAAATGGGCGGTGAGCGACCTCAACGCCAGCAGCAACACGGTGGTCATCGAAAGCATGAACCTGTTCTATCGGTTTTTCCGGGCGCAAAAGGGGTGAGCCATGCCAGTCGTCGTCGATGAGGTGATCATTTCCATTGAGATCGGTAACCAGGCGGCCGGCGGCACGGCAACGCCACCGACTCCGACCGAGGAGAAACAGGCACTGATCGGCGAGTGCGTCGAGCGGGTGCTGGAGATTCTCGAGCAGAAGGCGGAGCGCTAGGCCATGCCGACCCGGGGAACCCTGGAGAAACTGGTGATCAGGGCCTACGAGCAGCCGGACTACTCCGGCCAGCCGGTGGACGAGTTCCAGGCTTACGTCAATCCGAGCGAAATCACCCTCGCATACGAGATGGAGTACGACGCGGCCCAGGCCTCCGGCACCACCGGCAGCCGGATGGAATTCAAGAAGATGAAGCCCGGCGACCTGACCCTGAACTTCTTCATCGACGGCACCGGCGCCAACGGCCGCAAGGCCGACGTCCAGGAACTGGTGCGCAAGTTCCAGGCGGTGACCGGCTACAACGGCAACATCCACCGGCCCAACTACCTGAAGGTGGCCTGGGGCACCCTGCAGATCAAGCGCTGCGTGCTCAAAAACGCCTCCATCGCCTACAAACTGTTCAAACCGGACGGCGTGCCGCTGCGGGCGGTGGTCACCGCCAACTTCACCGACAACACCGACGACCAGACACGGGTGGCCACGGCCCAGGACCAGTCGCCGGATCTCACCCACGTGCGTCTGATCAAGGCCGGCGACAATCTGCCGAGCCTCTGTTACCAGATCTACGGCGATCCGGGCTACTACCTGGAGGTGGCGCGGGCCAACGGCCTCGACCACTTCCGCAACCTGACGCCGGGAGAGAAACTCTTCTTTCCGCCGCTGAAGGATGGGGGAAAGAGTTGACCGCCATGCAGCCAGTGGCCCCGGCGAGGGAAGCGCGACGCCCCAGCGCCTGCGGCGACGGGGGAACACCGGATTGCTGCGTCGTTTCGCGCCTGGCAAGGGCGGGAGGAAGAAGCAAAGACCAAAGCCCGGCATTTCCCTCGGTCATCGCGAGCGAAGCGTGGCGATCCAGGCACCGCCGGCTCACCGCGGCCATGGCTGTCCCGGGTTGCCTCGCCATCGCGCTCCCCGTGACGGCGAGGGGCCAAGAGCGTCCAACGGCAAGGAGTACCAACCATTCCTCCTGAACGCACCATTCCCGCCGCCGCCCGCCACCGCGAGTTCACCGTCAGGGTGAACGGCGAGCCGCTCGGCCGTGAACATCAGCTGCTGGCGGCGAGCGTCACCAAGACGGTCAACCGCATCGCCGCCGCCCGCCTGATCTACCTGGACGGCGCCGCGGCGCGCGGCGACTTCCCCTTGAGCGACAGCGACCTCCTGGTGCCGGGAGCAGAGGTGGAGATCCTCGCCGGCCCGGCGGGCGATCAGACACGGTTGTTCATCGGCATCCTCGTCCGCCACGCCATCAAAATCCGTGGCCACGCCGCGCCGCAGCTGATCGTCGACTGCCGCCACCGGGCGGTACGCCTGACCGCCGGCCCCAGGAACGGCTACTACCTCGACCAGAGCGACGGCGACATCATCGCGTCGATCCTCGATGCCGCCGGCCTCGACAACGAAGTCGAGGCCACCACTGTAACCCACAAGCAGCAGGTGCAGTTCAACTGTACCGACTGGGATTATCTGCTGTCCCGTGCCGAGGCCAACGGCAGGATGGTGCTGACCAACGACCTGCCGGTGGTGGTGAAAACCCTCGACCCGGCAGGCGCTCCGATCTGCGAGCTGCGCTTCGGCGCCACCATCCTCGAGATGGACGGCGAACTCGACGCCCGCACCCAGTACGCGGCGGTGAAGGGTCAGACCTGGGATCCGACCCGGCAGGAACTCATCGAAAAGGACGGTGCCGACCCGGGCGCCACCTCCCCCGGCAACCTGGACAGCGACACCCTGGCCGGCGCCCTGAGCCTCGATCATTACCATCTCCAGCACCCGGCACTGTCCGAGGAGGAAGCGCAGGCCTGGGCCGACGCTCAGTGGCTGAAGTCCAAACTGAGCCGGGTGGGGGGCCGGATGAAATGCGAAGGCATCGCCACGGTCAATCCCGGTGATGTGGTGACCCTTGCCGGGGTGGGCGAGCGCTTCAACGGCAACGCCCTGATCAGCGGCGTCCGCCACGACCTGGACGCGGCGCAAGGGTGGAAGACCCATATCCAGTTCGGCAACCTGGACAGGTGGCTCGCCCGGGAACAGCCGGTCTCCGCCCCGCGAGCCGGGGCGCTGCTGCCGGCGGTGAGCGGCCTGCAGATCGGCGTGGTGCTCTCCAACGAAGACCCGGACGGCGAGCACCGGGTCAGGGTGCGGATGCCCCTTGTCCACGGCGGGGAGGACGGCGCCTGGGCGCGGGTGGCGAGCCTCGACGCCGGCGACGGCCGCGGCTTCTTCTTCCGCCCGGAAATCGGTGACGAGGTGGTGCTCGGCTTTCTGAACGACGATCCGCGCCAGGCGGTAATCCTCGGCATGCTGCACAGCAGCGCCCATCCGGCACCACTCGAAGGCTCCGACGACAACCACGAAAAGCTCTACCAGAGCCGCGCCGGCCTGCGCCTCTTCTTCGACGACGACAAGAAGATCATCCGCATCGAGACACCGGCGGGCAAGAAGATCACCCTGGACGAGGACGAGGGGAAGCTCTCCATCGAGGACGAAAACAGCAACCTCATCACCATGACCGGCGACGGCATCACCATCGAAGCCGCGCAGGCCCTGACCCTCAAGGCCGGCACCGAACTCAGCCTGGAGGCGGGCACCGGTTTCGGAATGAAGGGCGGCACCGAGGTGAAGGTGGAAGGGGGTGCCGGGGTGGAGATCACCAGCTCCGGCATTACCAGGGTGCGCGGCAGCATGGTGCAGATCAACTGAGCATAGGAGAAAACCATGCCCCCGGCGGCACGCGTAGGAGACACGAGCAATCACGGCGGCACAGTGGTCGGACCAGGCGTCGCCACCGTGCTCATCGGCGGTATGCCGGCGGCGGTGGTGGGCGACCTGCACGTCTGTTCCCTGCCGCCCAATACCCACCAGCCGACGGCGAGCCCCTTTCCGTCCGGTTCGGCGACGGTGTTCATCGGCGGCCGGCCGGCGCTGCGCACCAGCGACGCCTGCATCTGCGGCGCCATGGCGGCGGTGGGCGAACCGACGGTGCTGCTTGGTTAGCGGCCCGTCGTAAGAGAGGATACTGACGGCAGATGGAGATTCCGCCGCATGCCGCCGCCCGACAAGGGCCAAGGAAATCGTCAAGGAGAACGCACTGATGGCGGACAACGATCGCACCCCGACCTCATTTCTCGGCTGCGGCTGGAGCTTTCCGCCGGAATTCGCCGCCGATGCCGGCCTCGTGCTGATGACCGCCGACGAGGAGGACATCGCCGGCAGCCTGCGGATCCTCTTCGGCACGATTGCCGGCGAGCGGTTCCTGCACCCCAGATATGGCCTCGACATGCACGGCCTGCTCTTCGAGCCGATGACCACGACGATGAAGACCTATCTGGAGGATCTGGTACGCATCGCCATCCTCGTCTTCGAGCCGCGTATCAGCCTGCTGCGGTTGGAGGTGGACACCTCGGTCATACACGAGGGACGGCTGGCGATCGTCGTCGACTACAGCGTCCGGGCGACCAATTCCCGCTACAACCTGGTCTACCCGTTCTACGTTACCGACTCCAACGAACTGCGTGACCGCATGCGGTCTCAGGGCAGCGCATAAACCCTGGCCGCGGGGCTTGCGCGGGCTAACCGACGACAACAGGACACTCATGGCCGTCAACGATCTCATCCAGCGCCTCGTTGCCCTTCCCGGCCAGCAGCAGAATGAACGGCTGCCCCGGGAGCTGGACATCCATTTCGCCGATGTGGACGAGCGCACCACCAGGGATCTGCTGTTGTTCGCCCAACGGCTCGCCCGCCACATCGCCTTCTACGGCAGCGACGACCAGACCCCCAGCGGCGACTGGCGCAACTTCTTCCCCTTCGACGCCGGCACGGTCGACCAACTGGCGGCAAGGGAGGACGGCGGGGTGGCGCCCCACCTCGCGCTGTTCCTCGCCTTTCTCGAACTCTACCGGAAGCCGCGGGAACTGATCAACCGGCTCACCGGCCGGCACCTGGAGTTCTACTACCGGGACGTGCTGCACCTCTCCGGCAAACCGCCGGTCGCCGACCGGGTCCATGTCCTGCTCGAACTGAAAAAACAGGCCCGGCCGGTGCAGATCCATCCCGGCCACCTGTTTTCCGCCGGCAAGGATCCGGCCGGCATCGAACTGCTCTATCGGCCGCTCGAAAAAACGATCGTCAACGCCGCCAGGGTGGTGTCGATCCGCTCCCTGTACCTGGACGAGACCGGCGACGGCATCCTGCGCTGCGCGCCGGTGGCCGATTCCGCCGACGGTCTCGGCACCCCGGTCACCGACGCCGAGGGCAAGTGGCGGGCATTCGGGCACGCTCTGCTGCCGGCGGCCGAGGTCGGCTTCGCCCTCGTTTCGCCGGTACTGCGCATGGCCGAGGGGAAACGCACCGTCACCGTCACCCTCGGGATCGACGGCCTCGCCGCCGCAGGGTTGAGCGACAGCAGACTGCGCGGCGGCTTCCACCTCTACCTCACCGGCGAAAAAAACTGGCTCGGCCCCTATCCGGTCTCGCCGACGATCAAATCGGGCAACACCCTGGAAATATCCCTCACCCTGCCGGCGGAAGAAAAACCGGTGGCCGACTACGACGCCGCCGTTCACGGGTATCACTACACCTGCGACGGGGCAGCGCTGCAGGTGCTGCTCAACCGGGAAAGCCCCCCCGTCTACGCCGATCTCGCCGGGCTCACCCTGCGCACCGCGCGGATCACCGTCGCCGTCGCCGGCATCCGATCCCTCACCCTGGAGGGCGACAGCGGCGGCCTCAATGCCAGAAAGCCCTTTCAGCCCTTCGGACCCCAGCCGGGCAAGGGGGCCCGCCTCATGATCGGCTGCCGGGAGGCGTTGGCCAAGAAGCTTTCGGAATTGAAACTGCATCTGCACTGGCGGGATACCCCCGGCGACCAGTTCGCCGGCCACTATGCCGACTACGGCAGCGGCGTATCGGGCAACGGCTGGTTCACCGCCGACGTCGCCTTCCACGACTCCGGCGGCTGGCAGCTCTCCCGCCACGGCGAAAAACTCTTCGAAGACGGCAACGCCGCCGCGCCGCACACGATGAGCTTCTCCACCACCGCGCCGCCGGCAACGGTGCCGCCCGCGGCCAGCCCGGCCATGCAGGTCCGCAGTTTCGCCAACGCCGGCAGCCACTGGGCCGCCATCCGGGCCCGCCAGCTGGTCATGGTGCAGCCGCTGCTGCAGGGCCTTGCCCATCCTGCCGCAGAACCGCGCCAGAACTTCATCACCCTTTCCCTGAACCGGGATTTTCTCCACGCCGCCTACCGCAACAAATATGTGGAGGCGGTGATGGATTACAGCCAGGGAAAAACCACATCCCTGACCCTGCCCAACGAGCCCTACACACCCGTGCTGCAGAGTCTCACCCTCGACTACACCGCCCATTCGGACACGGTGGACGTGAGCGACGCGTCGCTGAACGGCTTTGCCGGCGGCGACCTCTGTTTCTTCCACGTCGACGCCTTCGGCCAGATGCGCGAGCACGCCTACCAGCGCCGGCAGCTGCGGATGAGCGACAGCCGCGTGCCCCTGTTTCCGGCCCATGCCGACGGCGGTGCGCTGCTCCTCGGTTTTTCGGAGCTGACGGGCGGCGACTCGGTGAGCGTCCTCTTTCAGGTGGCGGAGGGCAGCGCCGATCCGGAGTTCGCCGGCGCCAGCGTGGTCTGGTCGGTGCTGTGCGACAACTACTGGAAAACCCTGCCCAGCGGCAGTGTCATTGGTGATACCACCAACAATCTCCTCACCTCCGGGGTGATCACCTTCGTCATCCCGACCGAGGCCACCACCACCAATACGCTGCTGCCGGCGGGTGCCCTGTGGCTGAAAGCGACGGTGACAACGCCGGCCGCGGTCTGTCAGCTGGTGGCGGTTGCGGCCAATGCGGTCACCCTGCGCAGGGAAGAGGACAACCGGATCACCGGCCATCTGGCGTCCACCCTCCCCCCGGGCAGGATATCGGCCATGAAGAAAGGGTTGGCCGGACTCAGGAAGATCAGCCAGCCCTACGCATCCTTCGGCGGCAGCGGCCCGGAATCCGACGACCATTTTCACCGGCGGGTCGCGGAACGTCTCCGTCACAAAAACCGCTGCATCAGCAGCTGGGACTACGAGCGCATCGTCCTCGAGGCCTTTCCCAAAATCCACAAGGTCAAGTGCATCCCGCACGCCTCGGCGGACTCCTGGCTCGCCCCGGGCCACGTCATGCTGGTAGTGGTCCCGGATCTCAGGAATCACAACGCCGTCGACCCCCTGCAACCTCGGGTCGACGCCGATACCATCACCCGGATTACGGAACTGGTCCGGGACCGTTGCGGAACGGGGGTCCGCCTGCTGGTCAGGAACCCCAGCTATCAGAAGGTGCGCCTCGACTTCAAGGTGATTTTCCGCAAGGGGTACGAGTTCAACTATCACAAGGCCACCCTCGCCGGGGAGATCAAGCGGTACCTCTCGCCCTGGGCCTACGACGGCGGCCGCGACATCGCCTTCGGCGGCGGCATCTGCAAATCGGTGCTGCTGGATTTCGTCGAACACCGGGACTATGTGGACTTTGTCACCGATTTCAGGATGTACAGCTACGGCGGCGATACCTGCACCTTCGCCGACAGCAACGAGGCCAGGGCGGAGAGGCCCGACGCCATTCTGGTCTCGGCGGAGACCCATGACATCGGCCGGGCCGGGGCGTGAAGAAAGCACAACAGGCGGACACAGCGGGAACCATGCTGCACCACTACACCATAGCCAGGAAGAAAGCCGAGGAACCTGCCTTGGATCTCGACGGGCTGCGCACCCTGGGCCTTGCCCATGTCCAGCGCCTCGCCCGCAGGATCTGGACCGACTACAACGTCCACGATCCGGGCGTCACAGCCCTGGAGCTGCTGTGCTACGCCATCACCGATCTCGGCTACCGGGCCTCCTTTCCGGTGGCGGACCTGCTGGCGGAGAGTGCAAGGGATCCGAATCCGCCGACCTCATCGCTGTTCACCGCTCGCCGGATCCTGCCCAACCGGGCGCTCACCCCGCTCGACTACCGCAAGCTGCTCATCGACCTCCCCGGGGTGAAAAACGCCTGGCTGCGCCCGGCGCCGCTTTCCTTCTTCGCCGACACCATCGAGGCGAAACTGCTGCACAGCGATCCCAGGCTGCCGGGCATCAGGGAAGTGCCCATCTCCGGCCTCTACCGGGTGCTGCTCGATTTCAACGATCACATCCGGCCGGCGGACAAACCGGCGATCCTGCGCACGGTGCGGGAACGTCTCATGGCCAACCGCAACCTCTGCGAGGATTTCGTCGCCTGCGACGAGGTGGCGGTGCAGCCCTTCCGCCTCTGCGGCGAGATCGACCTCCTCCCCGACGCCGATACCGCGAAGGTCAACGCCGAGATCCTTTTCCGGGTGGATCGTTATCTGGCGCCGCCGGTGACCAACTACGACCTCGACGAGATGCTCGCCCTGCCATCGGCCGGCGGCGGCCGTCGCAGCGTCGATGCCATCTTCGACGGGCCGCTGCTCGACTGCGGTTTCATCGACGACGCCGAACTGGGCGCGGCGGAACTGCGTGAGGAGATCCGCCTGTCCGACCTGATCGCTCTGATCATGGATATCGAAGGGGTGGCCGCGGTACGGGAACTGGTCATCGCCCCGGCACCCTCCGACCCCTCCGAGCCGCCCGTGCCGGTGGCGAACAGATGGCTGGTTCCGGTGGCGGCCGGGAGAAAGGCCCTGCTCGACGGCCGGACCAGGCTGGTCTTCCACAAACGGGCCATGCCGGTGGTGCCGGCCGCGGCCAGGGTCGAGGCCGAGCTGGCGCGGCTGCGGGAAGCGGCGCGGGCCAAGACGGAAACCCCGGCAAACTACGACTTCGCCGTTCCGGAAGGCAGGAGCAGGAACTGCGCCGACTACTCATCCTTTCAGAACCACTTCCCGGCGATCTACGGCCTGGACGACAACGGCCTGCCCCCGGGCGCAACCCCTGCCCGCAAGGCACAGGCCCTGCAGCTGAAGGGGTATCTGCTCTTCTTCGACCAGCTGCTCGCCGACTACCTGATGCAGCTGCGCGAACTGGGAAGACTGTTTTCCATCGATCCGGCCCGCAACCGCACCTACTTCCACCAGGCGGTGACCTCCTTCCGGGACTGGCAGAAACTCATCGGTGCCGATGGAGCCGCCTTCGTCGAACTGCTCGACAACGTGGTGGAAGACCAAAGCAGCGACCTCGACCGCCGCAACCGCTTCCTCGACCACCTCATCGCCCGTTTTGCCGAGAGTTTTGCCGACTTCGCCCACGTCATGCACTCGGCCTTCCACACGGGTGACGCGGCGCTGGCCGCCTACAAGAGCAATCTCCTCGCCGAGTATCCGACCTTAAGCCGCGACCGCGGCCTCGCCTGCAACTACGCCCTGGGCCGGGACGAGGATCTGTGGAACTCCACCAACGTCTCCGGCCTGGAAAAACGGCTGGCGGCGCTCCTCGGCATCCGCAACTGCAGTCGCCGCAACCTGAGCGAGCAGAGCTACGACATCTACGCTGAGATCGACACGACGCCGGACGACGAATTCCGCTTCCGCGTCCGCCACCGCGACACCGGCAAGATCTTACTCAGCGGCACCACCAATTACCGCACCAGGGACCAGGCGCGCCAGGCCATGCGCCTTGCTGTCGCCGCCGCCCAGCTGCCCGCAGCCTACCAGACGAGGACCACCTCGGACGGCCGCTTCTACTTCAACATCGTCGACTCCAGCGGCGCCACCATCGCCCGGCGCATCGAATACTTCGCCAGCGAAACCGGGCTGCATCGTGCCATCGACGAACTGCTCGCCTATCTGCAGAGCCATTACAGCGGCGAGGGCATGTACCTCATCGAAAACATCCTGCTGCGCCCGGACAGGAACGATGATCCCTTTCTGCCCATCTGCCGGGCGCCGGAAAGCGGCGAGGGCGCCGCCCTCGATCCCTACTCCTGGCGGCTGCACATCATCCTGCCGGCCTTCGGCAACCGCTTCGACAACATGGATTTCCGGAGATTCGCCGAGGAGGTTATCCGCCGGGAGACGCCGGCCCATATCCTGCCCCGGATCTGCTGGATCGACCGGGAGCAGATGGCAGTGCTCGAAAAGACCTACCGCGACTGGATCTACCTCAAGTGCGGCCGGGAGTCCGCAGGGCGCACCGCCAGACTCACCGCCTTCATCGAGGCCTTGTTCTCGGCGAAAAACGTCTACGGTCCGGCGAAACTGTTCGGATGCGACAGCGGCGAGGAAAAGGACAAGTTCATCGTCGGCCGCGCCGTGCTCGGCTCGACCGGAAAAGAGGTACCATCATGAAAAACCAGATAACGAACAGCCTCGGCACGATCTCCACCGGCTACAGCGTCTTCGAACGGGACCAGGTACTCACCCATGACCAGCTGAACAGCATCCCGGACTATCTGGACGACCAGAGCCGCCTGTCGCGCATCCATCTTTCCGGGGTCGGCATCGTCTGCGGCCTGCGGGTGGCGCTCTCCGACAAAGGCATTTCCGTCGGCCGCGGCGCCGGCATCACCACGGATGGCGATCTCGCCGGCTTCCCCCGGGAAACCCGCTTCGACCGGTTCAAACCGTACGACGAAAGCGATCCTCTCTACGCTCGTTTCCTGGTGGACGGCAGGCTCATCGACCTCTTCGAGCTGATCCCGGCGGGGATTGCCGACGCACGCGCCAAAACCCTCGCCGATTTCCAGGCGGCCACCGGCCGGGCCCTGGAAAAGATGACCGCCTTGTGCTTCGTGGAATCGGTGCTCGGCGACGACGACCTCTGCACCGCCACCGACTGTGACAACCTGGGCCGGGAATACCGCGCCACCTGCAAGGTGCTGCTGGTCGATCAGGCCAACGCGGCCATGCTGCTGGAAAACTCCATGACGACGCCGGCGCGGGCCTGCGCCGGGCTGGAGGAGATCGTCCTCACCCGGGCGGTGCTCGGCACCACCACGACCACCACCGGCACGGTGGCGGGCAAGTACCGTACCGCCTGTGCCGCCCTGCACAAAAGCCTCCTTGAGCAGTTCGAGGTGTTCTTTCCCCGCTGTTCCCCCTTTCTCGGCAAACGGCTGCCCGGCAACCCGGCATCGGCCTGGAAGAACGGCCTCGCCGCCATCAAGGCCCTGTTCGCCGGCAACGACACCGGCATCCAGTACTACTACGATTTCCTGAAAGACCTTGCCGCCACCTGGAACGACATTCTCGGACTGCTCGGCGCCGACACCACCTGGTGCTGCCCCGACCCCGCTGATTTCCCCAAGCATCTGCTGCTCGGCGACCTGGCCGACGGCGGCAGCAACCGCACCGGCTGGTACCCGTCGCCGGCGGTGAGCCGCACCGCCGCCCATCTCGACCATACCATCTTTCTTCTCGGCAAGATCGACACCCTTATTCTCTCCTTCCAGGTTCCCAAGGCCGACGACGGTACCGTCCGGGTGACGCCGAGCCTCTCCGCCGGTGACCCCCTGGAAGAGCGGGCGATCCCCTGCTACTACCGGATCGACGAAAAACAGCCGGTGCAGGCCTGGTGGAACTTCCGGCTGCACCGGCACGACCGCGGCAACGCCAACTACGCCTACCGCGCCGCCAAGGTGGCCGACAAAAACGCGTACGCCGGCCTGGGCGCCGCCGCCGAACCGCTGGCCGCCTCCATCGACGGTTTCTCCTTCTTCCGCGTCGAAGGCCATCTCGGCAGGAAGGCGGACCTGGTTCTGACCGAACTCGAGAAGCTGATCGGCGACTACAACCTGCCGTTCTGCGTCGTCGCCGTCCAACTGGGCACCGACCGCAAAAAGGTGATCCGCAGGCCAGGCATCCGCTACACCGACCTGCATCGCTTCCACTACCTGCTGCGCCAGGACCTCGCCAACCAGCTCGACGAGACGGGCGTCTTCAGCGGCAAATTCCTGGAGAAGATGGATTCGGCCCTTCCGGAAAAGGACGGCGAAACCCTGAAGGGCCTGGCCAGTCAGAAACACACCGTGGTCACCGCCAGGTCGAAAAGCGCCAGGGACAAGGTCAAACGCGGCTACTCCCAGTACCGCACCGACCCCTCCTGGAAAAACGATCTGAGCGACACCCTGCAGGCGGCGGGCGAGTACAAGTTCAACGCCGGCAAGGTAGTGAAAACCGAGTTCACCACCCCCTTCGATTCGCTGATCTCCCTGAGCCACGGCCACTGGCTCGACTGGCTGGACGTCATTCTCGACCGCAAGGAGGACAAGGCGGACGACAGGCTGCTGTTCGCCAACTTCGTCAGGGAACATCCCGGGCTCGAACACCTGGCCGGCGTAGCGCGCGGCGGCACTTTCATCCTCGGCCACGACCAGGCCGGCACCATCGTCGCCGACTTCGCCCTGCCCTACTGCTGCCGCGACGGCAGCGAGGAAGAGGAGGAGGAACCGGCGTTGACCAAACCGGCCTTCCGGCCGCCGTTCCTCATCGAGGAGGGCATCCGCGTCCTGCCGTCCATCGACCGCAGGCTGGACATGTTCCAGATGCAGATCGAACCGATCTGGCAGGAGAAATTCGATATCAAGAACAACTTCTTCGCCACCTTCAAGGAATCGGTATCGATGATGGGGGAGGTCTACGCCAACGTCGGCAAGACCTCGGCGACCGGCGCCGCCGCCGGCTACATGGACAAGTACCTGGACATGATGGCCAGGGCGGCCGGCGCCCAGAAGGAGATGGTCGAGTACTACACGGCCAGGGCCAAGGACCCGGCCACGCCGGCAGAGGAGCGCACCGCCGCGGCGGAGAAGGCCAGACAGGCGGAGGAGGCGGTGGCGGGCATCGTCAAGGAGACCGCCGTCTATGTCGTCTCGGAAAACAAACCGGTGGCGGTGGGCAGCGAGGGCTACAAGGCGATGATGGCCATGTCCGACAGCATGACGGCGGTCAGCACCCCGGCGACCAGGACCCGCATGCAGCAGGAACTGCAGGTGGCGGCCGACAAGGTCGCCGGCAACGACGGGTTGAAGACCGTGCTCAACGTCATGGCCAAAGCCAGGTAGGCGGCCATGTCCGCCGCCGCCCATCGGATACGCCGGCTGCGGTTCACCGTCTCCGCCGGCGGCCAGGAGGAGGCCTTCCGTATCCGCAGCGGCCTGCGCGCCCTGCTGCCGGCCATCCTGGAGCGGCTGGAGGCGGTGTTCGACAACCTGGCCGGCCCGGCCGAGACCATCACCATCCCCCGCCTGGAGATCGCGGTACCCCTCACCGACATGGACGATCTGTCCCGGCGGGTGGGCGTGGAGATGCAGCGGCTGCTGGCTGAGCGGCAGGCGCCCCGGACCACCGGCCCCGACGGGGATGACCGGCAGGGTTGGCGCGCCCGGAGCGCGGAAGAGGCCGGGTACGGGGGGTTGCTCCACTACCTGCGCACCGGATCGCTGCCCTGGCAGGATTGCCACCGCGACCCCGGCGACACGGCCCTGCGGTTCACCATGATCATTCGCCTGCAATGGCGGCGGCTCCTGGGGGATCTGGTGGCGATGGACGCCGGGCCGGTCGTCCTTTTCCGGCTGCTGCAGCATCTCGACTACGACCAGACCGCCACACTGGCCGCCACCTTCGCCGAATCCTCCGGCGCGGTCCCCATGGTCAGGATCCTGCTCTCCAGCGGCCGGCTGCACCTGCACCGTGGGGAGATCCTCGCCATCCTCGCCGAACTGCTGCGCCAGGATCCGGCGCCGCAGGCAGGCGGATCGACGGAGGTGGCCGACCTGTGCCATCACCTGACCACGAGCCTGCCGCCGGCGACCCTGCCGGGATTTCTCGCCTTCTGCCGGGCCTCCTCCATTCCGCTTTCGGAACCGCCGGTGGAGAAAGACGCCGCAAGTACCGCGCCGCCGCCATCCCCCGCAAGCGGGCCCGGCACGACAACGGGCGGAACGCAGACAGACTCCCCGGACACAAAGGGTCGGGCAGACGGCAGGGATACGCAGCCGCGGACGGCACGCCCCCGGCATCGGCACCCCGCCGCCCGGCCGCTGCCGGTGCGCCACGCCGGCCTGGTGCTGCTCCATCCCTTCCTGCCCCGATTGTTCCGGCGGACCGGGCTTCTCGCCCCGAGCGCCCCCGGAAAGCTCACCGATCCGGCGGCGGCGGCCCGGCTGCTCCACTTCCTCGCCACCGGCGGCGGCGAAATCTACGAGTTCGAACTCCCCCTGGTCAAGGTGCTGATCGGCCTTACGCCGGCGAGTCCCCTGCCGCTCTGCGGCGAGGAAGCCTCGCCGGCAATCCGCGGCGAGGCCGAGGCCCTGCTGGCTTCGGTGATCGAGCACTGGACCGCACTGAAAAACACCTCCATTCCGGGCCTGCGCGCCTCCTTTCTGCAACGGCCGGGCCTGCTCGACGAGGAAGAGCCGGGCTGGCGGCTGCGGCCCGAGCATGCCTCTTACGACATGCTCCTCGACCGATTGCCCTGGTCGACGGCGATCGTCCGGCTGCCCTGGATGGACAAACCGCTCTGTACCGAATGGCCGACGACACACTGAACGACAACGCCCGCGATCTCCGGCGGGAATTGGACTGGCTCACCGCGGTGGTGAACGCCAGGCTCGCCTGCTATCTCGGCAACGAAGAGGGCGGCGCCGATCCGGTGCCCCCGCCGCCGCCGGACCTGGCGGCAAGTTCGTCGCCCTGGGCCGTTTTCGTCCGCGAGCAGCGGCTTGCCCCGGCGGAACGGCTGGTGCTGCTCCTCGCCCTCACCCCTCACATCCGACCGCAGCTGCTCGACGTGCTCTTCAGCAGAAACGAGGCCACCGGCCGCGGTTTCGCCGAGTTCGGCGGACTGCAGGGCGCCTGCCACGGCGGCTTCATCCCAACCGGCGAAACCGCCGCCTTCCTGGTCGCCGGCGACGACCTCGCCGGCCGATTCCGCCTGCTGGGCCTGTTCGACGGCGACCATCTTTTTGCCCGCGGCAACGTCCTGCACCTCGCCACCGCCGCCAGCAACGAACCGCAGCTCTCCGGCGCTCTGGTCCTTTCCCGGGAATACCTGTACCGCTTCACCACCGGCAGCCAGCGCAAGCCCAACTTCAGCCACGAGTTTCCCGCCCGCCTCATCGAGACCCGGCTGGAATGGCCGCACCTGGTCCTGCCCGGCTCGGTGCTGGAACAGCTGGAGGAGATCCGCCACTGGATCCTATTCGGCGGCAAGCTTCTGCACGACTGGGACATGCGGCCGAAACTGCAGCCGGGCTTCACCTCGCTGTTCCACGGTCCGCCCGGCACCGGTAAGACCCTGTCCGCCTGCCTGCTCGGCAAATACTGCGGCTGTGACGTCTACAAGATCGATCTCAGCATGATCATCTCCAAATATATCGGCGAGACGGAAAAGAACCTGGCCCGCATCTTCGACATGGCCGAGAACCGGCAATGGATCCTGTTCTTCGACGAGGCCGACGCCCTGTTCGGCCGGCGCACCAGGGTAGACGACTCCCACGACCGTTACGCCAACCAGGAGATCAGCTTCCTGCTGCAACGCATCGAGGAACACAACGGCGTCGTCATTCTCGCCTCCAACCAGAAGGCCAACATCGACGAGGCCTTTTTGCGCCGCTTCCATTCCGTGGTCTACTTTCCCATGCCGAGACCGGCGGAGCGGCTGCGCATCTGGCAGAACGCCTTTTCGGCAAAGGCCAGCCTGGAGGAACGGCTGAACCTCGCCCACATCGCCGAACGCTACGAACTCGCCGGCGGCACCATCATGAACGTGGTGCGCCATTCCTCGCTGAAATGCCTTTCCCGCGACGACAGCGTCATCCTCCGGGAGGACGTCGAAGAAGGCATTCGCCGGGAATTCCTGAAACAGGGGAAGACGCTGTGAGAGGACAATCTTCCCCCATCGCAACCCGTCATCCCCACCCAGGCGGGGAGCCACACCGACAAACCGGATTCCCGCCCGGGCGGGGCTGACCGAGGGCAGAATGAAAACCGCCCGCCAGAAAACAGTCAATCGCGCCGCCGGCCCGCAGCCGGCCGCGGCCGTCAGGGCGGCGACGTCGGGACCGGCCGCGGCGCCGCTTGTCATGCAGGCCTTGCGGGTGTCTTCACCGAAAGACGCAGCGGAAAAGGAGGCGGAGGCCACGGCCGGCACGGTGCTGCGGATGGCGTTGCCCGCCGCCGGCGAAACCCTATCGCCTTCCACCGGCAAAGGCAGGGGGGAGGAAAAGCAACGGTGGAACCTTCGTTCACCGCTGATCCACCGTTTCGTCTTCCCCGTCGCCCCGCGGGGGGTGAAGCCGGGGAAGGAGGAGAGAAAGCGGGCCGACGAACCTGGCTCCGGGACAGGGGAAACCCTTCGCCGCAAAACGAAGGAGGAGAAGGAGAAACCGGGGGAGATCCAGCGCAAGGCCGGAAGCGGCCCGGACGTCGCCGCCAACGTCGAGACCGACATCCGGGCGAGCATGGCCTCCGGGGCGCCGCTGCCACTGTCGGTGCGCCGCTTCATGGAGCCGCGCTTCGGGGCGGACTTCGGCCGAGTGCGCATCCACACTTCGGACCGGGCGGCCGCGCTCAACCGGCGATTGAACGCCCAGGCATTTACCGTCGGCAGCCACATCTTCTTCGGCGAAAATCGTTACCAGCCGGAAACCGACGAGGGCCGCCACCTCATCGCCCACGAACTGACCCACACCATCCAGCAGGGGGCGGCGGCACAGCGACGCCAGCCGGCCAGTGCCCACGCCACCGGTGGGATCATGGTGCAGCGGCTCGGCCTCGACGACGCCCTCGACTACTTCGCCGACCACGCCAACCACATCCCCGGCTTCCGGATGCTGACCGTCGTCATCGGCATGAACCCGATCACCAGGCAGCGGGTGGAGCGAAGCGGCGCCAACATCATGCGGGCGGTGGTGGAGTTCATGCCCGGCGGCGCCATGATCACCCGGGCCCTGGACAACCACAATATCTTCGAGCGGGTCGCCGCGTGGGTGGGCGACCGGATCCGGACGCTGGCCATCACCGGCCAGGCGATCGGAAACGCCATCCTCGCTTTTCTCCGCAGCCTGAGCTGGCGCGACATCTTCAACCTGAGCGGGGTCTGGAACCGGGCCATCCGCCTGCTCTCCGAACCGGTGCAACGGATCATCGCCTTCGTCCGCACCCTGGTCTCCGCCATTCTCCGCTTCATCCGCGAGGCGATCCTGCGGCCGCTGGCGGCACTCGCCGAGACCACCCGCGGCTACGATCTGCTGAAGGCGGTGCTCGGCCGGGATCCGGTCACCGGCGCCCCCTGCCCGCGTACCGCCGAGACCCTGATCGGCGGCTTCATGCGGCTCATCGGCCGGGAAGAGGTGTGGAACAACCTCAGGCGCGCCAACGCCGTGGCCCGCGCCTGGGCCTGGTTTCAGGGGGCGCTCGCCGGCCTCATGGGCTTCGTCCGCCAGATTCCCTCGCTTTTCCTGCAGGCGCTGCAATCGCTGACCATCAGCGACCTGATCCTGGTGCCCCGCGCCTTCGCTCGGGTGGCAATAGTCTTCGGCGGTTTTCTCGGTCGCTTCCTCTCCTGGGCCGGCGGCCAGGTGATGGCACTGTTACAGATCATCTTCGAGGTGGTGGCCCCCGGGGTCATGCCCTACCTCCGCCGGGCGACGGGCGCCTTCCGTGCCATCATCCAGAACCCCGTCGGCTTCGTCCGCAACCTGGTCCGCGCCGGCATCCAGGGGTTCCGCCAGTTCGCCGCCAACTTCCTCGACCATCTGCGCACCTCGCTGATCAACTGGCTCACCGGCACCCTCTCCGGCGCCGGCGTCTACATCCCGCAATCCTTCACCCTGCGGGAGATCATCAGGTTCGTCCTTTCCGTTCTCGGCCTCACCTGGCGGAACCTCCGGGTGAAGCTGGTCCGCGCCGTCGGCGAGACCGCGGTGCGCGCCCTGGAGCGCGGCTTCACCCTGGTGCGCACCCTTGTAACCCAGGGGCCGGCCGCCGCCTGGGAGCAGATCCGCCAGGGGATCAGCAACCTGCGCGAGCTGGTGATGGAGCAGATCATGTCCTTTGTCGCGGTGCGCATCGTCCAGGCGGCGATCACCCGCCTGGTCACCAGCCTGAACCCGGCCGGCGCCTTCATCCAGGCGATCCTCGCCATTTACAACACCATCATGTTCTTCGTCGAGCGACTGCGGCAGATCGCCCAGGTGGCGATGGCGTTCATCGACTCCATCGCCGCCATCGCCGGGGGCGTCATCGCCGCCGCCGCCGACCGGGTGGAGCGAACCATGGCCGGGCTCCTCACCCTGGTGATCAGCTTCCTCGCCCGCCTGGTTGGGCTCGGCCGGGTGTCCGACGCGGTGACGAGGATCATCGCCCGCATCCGCGCCCCCATCGACCGGGCGCTGGACCGGGTGGTGAACTGGATCCGCGCCCGGGCGCGGACCTTTCTGAGCCGGCTGCTGGGCGGCGATCCCAATGCGCCGGCGGCACAACGGGTGCGCAACGGCCTGCGCGAGGGGGTGGCGTCGGTCAACCGCTTTGCCGGCCGCACCGTGGGGCAGGCGGTGCTGCGGCCGCTGCTCGCGGTCATCCGCAGCCGCCACCGGCTGAGCCGGTTGGAGGTGGTGCCTTCCGGCCGCTTCTGGGCGGTGGTGGCGGCGGCCAGCCCGCCGCAGCAGCAGGTCACCGATGCCGGCCGGGAGGACGAGACCGCCCCCGACGGCAGTCAGGCGAAACCCTTCCCGATCACCTGGCCGAAACGGCCGGCGGCCCGCTATCCGCGCCTGTGGCTGGCGCCGCGCGCCGCGATCAGCCGGCCGCTGCCCCAGAGTCAGGTGCAACATCTGCCCGGCGCCGAGCTGTTCTCGCCGACCTTGGCCAAGGATCTGCCGGGAGACGGCGAATCCATCGGCATCGCCGAAGCCTACCAGACCCGGGTCGACCTGGTGGTCGGCCCCAAGCGCAGCGGCCGCAGCGATTCCGAAAAGAACCGCTTCAACCGGCTGCTGGCCGCCCATGGCTACGACCGTTCCGAGGAACCCACCGACGGCGACCATGTGGTGGAGATGCAGGTCTCGGGTCCGGACGCCTTCGCCAACCTCTGGCCGCTCAACAGTTCGGAGAACCGCTCGGGCGGCACCCGGCTGAACAACACCGAGGTGACCCAGTCCGACGGCAGCAGGCGACGGGTGCGCGACCTCGCCGGCAAGTACTTCAAGATCACCGGCTTCGACTCCTGAGCAACCGTCTGACCGCAGGGCCGTGGCGGTCCGATTTTGCTGGATTGCCTCGCCGCTGCGCTCCTTGCAGGGACGGCACGGCCTGGGAAAATACAACCCTGCGACTGGCGGCAGGGGCAGCATCGTCCGCTTTTTTCTCGTTGTCGTTGTCGTTGTCGTAATCGTACAGTCGAACCCGGCGGAGCGTTCCTTTCTTTGGCGGCCAAAGAAGATGGAGTCGTAATAACCCAAAACCAGGGTCATTGCGAGCGTAGCGAAGCAATCCATAAGTTTGTAACTCATTGAAAATACTGGATTGATTCGTCGCTCCGCTCCTCGCAATGACGCGGGTTGCCAGTTTTTACGAATCCATCAAAGAAAGGAACCAAAGAAAGGCCGGCCTTCACTTGCCCCCGCTGCGCGGGGGTTCCCTCCGTTCCTTGTCGCGGCCGGGCACTGCGGAACTCGGGCCTGCGGCCCTCAGACAGCGGAGTCTCCGCCGCTGTCGCGGCTCCGCTTACCTGCTCGCGCTTTTTCCGGCCACTCCTGCGTCTCTCCGGCTGCGTGAAAATGGCATCCGAAAATGCATACTGAAGGAATCCCGGCTACCGAGATAGCAGCCTTGCAATTGGCTGAACTTCGACGGTAATCAGAAAAAAAAAGGGCGCCCCGCGAGGCGCCCTTTCCCATCCGCTGCCGCTGGCGACGGTGTCTATGCCGCCGCCCTGCCGCTCACCAGTTTCTTGAGTGTTTCGATCTTCTCCCTGATCAGCCCTGCCGAGGCGGTCAGATCCTCGCCGACCGCGGCCGACTCCTCGGCATTGGCGGCGTTCTGCTGGGTGACGGTGTCGATGTCGGTAACCGCCCGGGTAAGCTGTTCGATGCCGGTGGCCTGTTCCGCCGAGGCGGTGACGATCTCGTCGATGAGCGCGGAGATCTTGCCGGAACTGGCGACGATGCTGGCGAAGACCGCCACCGTCTCCTCGGCGAGACCGCCGCCGCGGCGGATCTTGCCGGCGGCGTCCTCGATGAGCTGGTTGGTTTCGCCGGCGGCGGCGGCGGCCCGCTGGGCGAGGGCGCGCACCTCGCCGGCCACCACCGCGAAGCCGGCCCCGGCCTCGCCGGCCCTGGCCGCCTCCACCGCCGCGTTCAAGGCGAGCAGGTTGGTCTGGAAGGCGATTTCGTCGATGGCCTTGACGATCTTGAGGATGTTTTCGCTGGAACGGGAGATATCCCCCATGGCGGCGGCAAGTTCGTGCATGGAGTCGTTGCCCTTGCCGATGGTCTGCCGCGACTCGTCGATCAGGCTCTGCCCGGTTTTGGCGTTGTCGGCATTCTGCTTGGCCATGGACGACATCTCCTCCAGCGAGGCGCTGATCTCCTCCACCGCCGCCGCCTGCTTCGATGCCCCCTCGGCGATGGCCTGACCGGCGTCCGCCACCTGCGAGGCCAGGGTATCGATGCGTTCGCCGCCGCTGTACAGATCGGCGGCGATGCCGTTCACCGGGGAGATGACCTGCCGCCGGAGAAAGATGAGGGTGGTGGCCATGATGAGCACCAGCGCCCCGGCGAGGCCGAGAATGCTGAACAGGAAATTCCGGCGTTGCGCCGAGGCCGTCTCGGTGTGGTCGGCCGTCAGCCAGAGCCAGCCGGCGACGCTGCCGTCGGGCGCGGCGAGCGGCAGCCGGTCGGAAAGGTAATAGACATCCCCGCTGCGGGTGACCTCGGTTCCGTCCACGATTCCCGCCTTCTTTCTTTTGCCGATGTCGTTGTAGAGTTCGGAATCGGTGGCGTAGGTGAACTGGCCCGTCGCCTCGTCGTAAAGGGCCACCGCCGCCCCGGTGAGGCCTTTCAGTTCGCCGGTCCAGATCTCCACAGCCAGCGCCACCTCGATGAAACCGGCGACATTGTCGTTGGCGTCGGCAAGGACGGTGGCGGCGCAGAATTGCGCCGGGCCGCTGCCGGCCGCCGGCGTGCGAAAATAAAAGACGTTGCCGAAACTATCGGCACTTTCCGCGAACACCGGATGCAGGTTGGCGGGCAGGGGCGGCGAACCGTCCACCCTGCCGCCGGCGTTCTCGCGCAGCAGCACGTTGTAATCCTTGTCGTACACGGTCATCAGGGTGATGCCGGTCGCGGCCAGCGAGGCCATCTGGCCGCGCACCACCTTTTCGGCGTAGGCGTTTTTCGGATCCTGCACGAACTGGTTGACCTCATCGGTGTTGAGCAGGCCGGTGAGCACCTTTTCCAGCGCGGTTTTCTGTTTGAGGAGGACCCCGTCCAGGGCGATGGTGTTGGTCGCCCGCAAGGCGCGGTCCGCCCTTTTTTCCAGCACCGCCACGTCCCGCTGGCGGGCAAGGCTCATCAGGGCGAAGAGCAGCAGGGTGGAAAAGGTGAAAATGGCGAGGATCTTGTTCTGCAGGGAAAAATGGAAGGACATGGAGAAAACCTCGATATCGGCGCATCCGCCGGCGAAGGGGCAACAGCGGGCAAGGCGCGTTGCGGCGATGACGACCGGAAGGGATTTCCCTTCCAACAGGAGTCACGCGCGGCCCGACCGGGGAAGGCCGAAGATCCGGCCTTCCCCGGCGGAGACGATTACAGTTCCTTCAGGCCCGCCTCACTGATGAAGGTCTTGGCCTTGCGGCTCAGCTTCGGATCCTCCTTCACCGCCTTGAGCAGAAGCGGGTAGCCGGCCCGGAACCAGACGATTCTGCCGGCGTCGAACCCCCACTCCTTCACCGCCACATAGGCGGCGTTGTAGCTGCGGTGGCAGGTCGGCCCCTGGCAGAACAGGACGACGGTGGTGTCCTCCTTGCTGCCTCCCTTTTCCGCGATGGCGGCGGTGAGGCTTTCCGCGGTCAGGGTGTTGTCCGGGCTGCCCCCCTTGTCGTATTCCAGATGGATGGCGCCGCTGACCGTGCCCTTCTCGAAGAAGCTGGCGGGCCGGGTGTCCACCCAGAGCTCCTTGCCGCCGCCCTTGAGGGCCTCGATGGCCTCGGATTCATCCCAGACCGGCGAGCCCCAGGGCAGGGCCTTGAAAGACGTCTCCAGATGGGCGGCGGGAATTTCCCCCTTGTTCACCTCCTGCGCCTGGGGGGTTCCGCCCCACAGCAGGCCGGCGGCAAGAAGACAGGCGATGGTTTTGCACAGGGTTTTTCCTTTCATGAATCATTCTCCTTGGTTGAGTGGTACACGCGGGTCGCCGGGATGCTGCTTCCCCGGCGGCCATCGGCCGGGTGGGAACGCGGCCGACAGGGGACAGGAGAAATTGTATACTTTCCCGCTCGGAAGAATCAAAAAATCGGCTGCGGCAAATTGTCGCAGGGGCGGCATCCCCTGTCGGACCGGAAGGCGGCGGTGAGGTGGCACGGCATTGACAGTGGCTGAAATATCTTCTAATTGTGAACCAGCGAACTCTGTTCCTCCTTCCCGCTCTTTCCCCTTCACCCCGAGGTTGAACCATGCGCCCCCTGCTTCTCGCTCTCGGCCTGCTCGCCGTATTTTCCACCCTTTCCCCGGCACAGGGCCCGCCGCCGGCCCTGGTGCGGCTCGGGCCGGTCACCAGCCGCGAAGTCGCGGAGAACCAGGCGGTGGAAGGGGTGGTCTACTACGAGCGGATCAGCCGGCTGTCCACGGAACAGCCGGGGCTGGTGCGGGAGATGGCCGTCCGCGAGGGCGACCGGGTGGCGGCGGGCGGGGCCATCGCCCGGCTGGACACCGGACTCCTCGACCGCGACATCGCCGAAACCGGTATCCGCATCGACCAGGCGGTCACCCGCATCGAGCAGGCGCAGAAGGATTTCGACCGCATCGCCGAACTCTACGCCGGCAAGGGCATCAGCGAAAAGGCCCATGACGACGCGCGCTTCACCCTCATCAACCGGCGGCAGGAACAGCGGATTCTCGAGGAACAGCTCGCCCGGCTGCATCTCTTGCGGCAACGCTGCGACATCCGCGCGCCGTTTGCCGGGGTGGTGCTGGAGAAACACGTCGATGTCGGCGACTGGGTGGCCCAGGGCAGGCAGATCGTCACCCTGGCCGCCCTTGACCGCATCTTCGTCAGGGTGCCGGTGGCGGAAACCCTGCTGGAGCGGATCCCCCTGGGAGCGCGGTTGCCGGTGACCATCACCGCCTCGGGGACGGAATCCTTCGGCACCGTCGAGGCGGTCGCGCCCCTGGCCGATCCCCAGACCAGAAACGTCTTCCTCAAACTCAAGATCTCCCCGGACGCCCCCCTGGCCGAAAACCAGTCCGCCACCGTCCACGTGCCGGTGAGCGCCCCCCGCCAGGCGACCATCCTGCCGCGGGCGGCGCTGGTCAGGTTCCAGGGCGCCGATTTCGTCTATACGGTCGAGGAAGGCAAGGCCGCCATCCATCCGGTGCGGGTGGTCGCCTGGCTGGGCGCCGAGGCGGCGGTGACGGCGGACGGTATCGAGCCGGGGATGGACGTGGTGGTGGAAGGCAACGAGCGGCTGCGGCCCGACCAGCCGGTGCAGGTCGCCGGGGAGGGCGGGCGCTGATGGATATCGTCGGCTATTCCATCCACCGGCCGGTTTCGGTCACCGTCGGGGTCATTTTGGTGGTGCTCTTCGGCCTCATCGGCCTCAACAAACTGCCGGTGCAGCTCACCCCGGACGTGGAGGCGCCGCAGATCACCGTCAACACCACCTGGGCCGGCGCCACCCCCTACGAGGTGGAGAAGGAGATCATCGAAAAACAGGAGGAGACCCTCAAGGGACTGCGCGGTCTCACCAAGATGGAGAGCGCCGCCTACAACTCCCGCGGCGAGATCACCCTGACCTTCAACCTCGGCACCGACCTCGACGACGCGCTGCTCCGGGTCTCCAACAAGATGAACGAGGTGGCCGACTACCCGGAGAACGTCGACAAGCCGGTGATCGAACCCACCGGCGCCAACAGCTCGCCGGTGATCTGGATGATGCTGGAGGCCGACGGCGACAATCCCGAATCCATCGACATCTACCGCACCTTCTTCGAGAACAACGTCCGCCAGGCCATGGAACGGGTGGAGGGGGTCGGGTCGCTGTTCGTCTTCGGCGGCACCGAGGACACCCTGGACGTCACCCTGGACATGGCGGCGATGGCCCGCCGCGCCGTCACCGTCAACGAGGTGATGACCGCCATCCGCACCGCCAACCAGACGATCTCCGCCGGCGTGCTCGGCGTCGGCCGCAAGAACTACCGGATTCGCACCACCGGCCAGTTCCAGAACCCGGAGGAGGCGATGGCGGTGGTGATCCGCGACGACGGTCTCAACCGGGTGCTGCTGCGCGACATCGCCACCGTCGAACCCGGCCACAAGAAAAAGGACGTGGCGGTGCTCCACAACGGCAAGCGGGTCATCGTCGTCGCGGTCCGCCGCGAGCCCGGCGCCAACGTCCTGGCGATGACCGACCGGATGGAAGAGGTGATCAACGGGCTCAACGCCACGGTGCTCAAGGAGCACGGCCTGCACTTCCGCTGGGTCTACGACCAGCGGCCCTACATCGACACCGCCATCGGCATCGTCAAGCAGAACGTCCTGGTGGGCGGCCTGCTGGCGGTGGCGGTGCTCTTCGCCTTTCTCCGCAGCGTCCGCTTCACCCTGGCCACCGCGCTCGCCATCCCCATCTCGGTGATCGGCACCTTCGTCTTTCTCTGGCTGATGGGCCGCAACCTCAACGTCGTGTCGCTGGCCGGCATCTCCTTTGCCGTCGGCATGCTGGTGGACAACGCCATCGTCGTCCTGGAGAACATCGACCGCCACCGCCAGATGGGCAAGACCGCCTACCAGGCGGCCTACGAGGGGACCCAGGAGGTATGGGGGGCGGTGCTCGCCTCCACCGCCACCACGGTGGCGGTCTTCCTGCCGGTGATCTTCATGGAGGAGGAGGCGGGCCAGCTCTTCCGCGACATCGCCATCGCCATCACCTTTTCCATCCTCCTGAGTCTGTTCGTGTCGATCTCGGTGATCCCTTCCGTCATCAACGTCTTCTACCGCAACACGCCGGCGGACAAGGGCAAGGCCAAGAAGAGCCTGGTGGGCGCCTTCTTCATGACCGTGCTCATGGGAATCTCGGACTTCTGCCTGAAAAACGCCGCCACCCGCATCGCCACCATCGTCCTCTGCACCGGGGTTGCGGCGGCGGCCACCGTCTGGCTGCTGCCCAGCGCCGAATACCTGCCCCAGGGCAACCGCAACCTGGTGATGAACATCCTCATCCCGCCGCCGGGCTATTCCATCGACAAGATGTACGAGATGGGGGAGAAAATCTTCCGGCAGGTGGAACCGCACATGCGCGAGGACGGCAAAGACGGCGTGCCCCGGGTGGCACAGCTCTTCTTCGTCGGCGGCGACCGCTTCACCCTGTTCGGCGGCCTCTCGGCGCACGAGACCCGGGCACGGGAGATGATGCCGCTCTTCAACCGGATCATGAAGGACATCCCCGGCGTCTTCGGAGTCTCCATCCAGCGGGGTATCTTCGAGTCCGGCATCGGCCAGGGCCGGACGGTGGAGGTCAACATCGCCGGCGAAAACATCGAGGAGATCGTCGCCGCCGGCCGCACCCTGTTCGCCTCCATCGGCGCCAGGATCGAAGGCGCCCAGATCCGGCCGGTGCCGTCCCTGGAGACCAGCTACCCGGAGGCGCGGCTGCTGCCCGACCGGCCGCGGCTCGCCGCCAACCGGATGAGCGAGGCCGACCTCGGCCGCTATGCCGACATCCTGATGGACGGCCGCAAGATCGACGAATACCGGCCCGAGGGGATCAAACAGGTGGACCTGGTGCTCAAGGGCAGCGGCGCCGAATTCTCCTCCCCCGAGTCCCTGCTCGCCGCCCCGCTGGTCAACGGCCTTGGCCGGCTGATCACCCTGGGCGACGTCGCCCGCCTCGTCCATACCGAAGGCATGCCGCAGATCAACCACCTGGAACGGCGGCGGACCGTGACCCTGCAGGTGACGCCGCCCACCGACCTGCCCCTGCAGCAGGCCATGGAAACCATCTCCGACGACATCGTCCCCGGCCTGCGGCGGGACGGAAAACTTCCCGGGGTGGCCATCACCATCGGCGGCAACGCCGACAAGCTCATCGAGACCCGCCAGGCCCTGCAGTGGAACCTGCTGCTGGCGGTGGCGATCACCTACCTGCTGATGAGCGCCCTGTTCGAAAATTTCCTCTACCCGCTCATCATCCTCTTTTCGGTGCCGCTGGCCGGCGCCGGCGGCTTCATCGGCCTCGATCTCGTCAACCGGTTCATCGCGCCCCAGGGCTTCGACGTGCTCGCCATGCTCGGCTTCATCATCCTGGTGGGCACGGTGGTCAACAACGCCATCCTCATCGTCCATCAGGCGCTCAACAACGTGCGCTACAACGGCCTCGCCGGCCTTCCCGCGATCTCGGACGCGGTCCGCACCCGCATCCGCCCCATCTTCATGAGCGCCATCACCAGCCTGTTCGGCATGCTGCCGCTGGTGCTCTCCACCGGTCAGGGCAGCGAGCTCTACCGGGGGCTGGGCAGCATCCTCCTGGGCGGGCTCGCTCTGTCCACCGTCTTCACCCTGTTCGTCATCCCGTCCCTGCTCGCCTTTTTCATCGGATTCGAAAGGAGCCGCGCCAATGAAGAAACCCGCTAGCATCCTCGCCCTTCTCCTGCTGCTGCTTCCCGCAAGCGCGACCGCGGTCACCCTCGCCGAGCTGCGGCAGGCGGCGGTGGCCAACCGGGCGCTGGTCAAAAAGCAGGAGGCGGAACTGGACAAGACCGCCGAGGACATCCGCGAGGCAAAAAGCGGCTACTACCCGTCGCTGGATCTGTCCTACACCATCAACCGCCTCGACCAGGCGGCGCTCTTGGAAGACCGGGAAAACAGCGTGGCGCGGGCGGCGGTCACCTGGAATCTCTTTGCCGGCTTCCGGGATAAATACGGCCTGCTGTCGGCCGACGCCGGCAGACAGGCGGAAGAGTTCCGCCTCCAGGGCATCGGCCAGGACATCCGCCTCGACGTCGCCCTCGGCTATCTCGCCATCCACGCCGATGCCGCGGCGGTGAAGGTGGCGGAGGACGAATACGCCAACCTGGAACGCGCCTTCCACGACGCCGAACAGCGCTTCAGGGTCGGCCTCATCGACAGAAACGGCCTGCTGCGTTTCCGGGTCGATCTGGACAACGCCGGCATCAGCCGGGCGCGGGCCCACTCCCGCCTCCGTCAGGACATCGAACTGTTGCGGCAGGCCGCGGCCAACGCCGCTCTCGAAGCCGCCGATCTCGAATTCGACGAATTCGCCAGCCTGCCCGCCCTGGAAGACATCGGTGTCTACGAACAACGGCTGCGCGACCGCCGCAGCGAACTGAAGACCTTCGACGCCCTCATCGCCGCGGCCTCCAGCCAGGAGGCGGTGGCGCGCGCCGACGTCTACCCGCGCCTCGACGCGGTCGGCAGTTACCGCGTTTACGACGATGCGCTCATCAGCGGCGCCGGCGATGTCCACGAGGACGAGACCCGCGGCCAGCTGGTGCTGTCATGGAACCTGTTCGACGGCTACGGCAAGCAGGCCCGGCGGCAAAGAGCGGCGCTCACCGCCGTTTCCCTGCGCCACGACCGCGCCGAAACCGAGACCCGGCTGCTGGCCGCCCTGCGCAACCTCCACAGCCAGTGCGAGGTCGGCCTGGAAAACGTCAGGGCGGCGGCCACCGGCATCGAGCAGGCCGAGGAGAACCTGCGCACCGGCAGGCTCAAGTACGAGCAGGGGCTGCAGACCGAGACCGACCTGCTCACCGCCATCGCCGCCCTGTCGCGGGCCCGCTCCAACCACGTGCTTGCCACCACCGAGGTCTTCGACAGCTGGTTCCGGATAGAGCGGGCGGTGGAAGGCTTCGAGTGATGACGGGGCTGCGCACAGCGGCAACGACAATGCGCACCTCCCCGTATTTTCACGAAAAGGTCCAGATCCGCGCTTGCTTTCACCCAGCCTGAAGTGCAAAAAGGAGGGTGTTGCCGAACTGATCGAATTGATCCGGGAGGTGCGCGAGGAGTTCCGGGGCCAGTATATCGAATCCTGATTACCTCGAATCTTCAGCCTATTTCCAGCGAGGAGGATATTCCCAAGCTGGACGCCTGCCGGCGGGGCGTTCCTTTCTTTGCCGGCCAAAGAAGATGGATTCGTAAAAACTGGCAACCCGCGTCATTGCGAGGAGCGGAGCGACGAAGCAATCCAGTATTTTCAGTGAGT
>JBFLZZ010000044.1:0-35702 GCA_040755255.1 Thermodesulfobacteriota bacterium | reverse complement strand
CGCGGGGGTTCCCTCCGTTCCTTGTCGCGGCCGGGCGCTGCGGAACTCGGCCCTGCGGGCCTCAGACAGTCCTCGCGCTTTTTCCGGCCACTCCTGCGTCTCTCCGGCTGCGTGAAAATGGCATCCGAAAATGCATACTGAAGGAATCCCGGCTACCGAAATAGCAGCCTTGCAATTGGCTGAACTTCGACGGTAATCAGAAAACAAAATCCCGCCGGCAGACCACTGCCGACGGGATTTCGCGCAGCCGGAACACTCCGGCCGAATCCAGGATCGAGGGATCTGGCCGCCCCGTTATTCCCCCCCCTTGAACTCGGCGACCAGGGCCTGGATGGAGGCCTTGGCGTCGCCGAAGTACATGCGGGTGTTGGGGTAGAAGAACAGCGCGTTTTCGATGCCGGCGAAACCTGGGTTCATCGAACGTTTGAGGACGATGACCGTCTTGGCCCGGTGGGTCTCGATGATGGGCATGCCGTAGATCGGGCTCGACTGATCGTCCAGCGCCGCCGGGTTGACGACGTCGTTGGCGCCGATGACCACGCAGACGTCCACCGAATCCATCCGCGGGTTGATCTCGTCCATCTCCACCAGCTGGTCGTAGGAGACGTTGGCCTCGGCCAGGAGCACGTTCATGTGGCCGGGCATGCGGCCGGCCACCGGATGGATGGCGTAACAGACCTCGGTGCCGTTCTTCTCCAGCAGCTCACCCAGCTCGCGCACCGCATGCTGGGCCTGGGCCACGGCCAGGCCGTAACCGGGAACGAAGGCCACCGAGTCGGCGGCCTCGAGGATGTAGTAGACGTCCTCGGCCGAAGCGGGCTTGGCCTCGCCCTGGGGACCGCTTCCGGCCTTCTTCTTGCCGGTGGTGGCGCCGAAACCGGAAAACAGGACGTTGGCCAGCGAGCGGTTCATCGCCTTGCACATGATCTTGGTGAGGATGATCCCCGAGGCACCCACCAGGGCGCCGGCAACGATGAGGATGTTGTTGTGGATGACGAAACCGGCGGCGCAGGCGGCGATGCCGGAATAGCTGTTCAAGAGCGAGATGACCACCGGCATGTCGGCGCCACCGATGGGGATCACCGAGGTGACGCCGAAAAGCAGCGCCAGGACGACGATGGCGATGAACACCGGATAGCTGGCCGCCGGATCGACGGAGAACCAGATGCCGCCGCCGACGGAACCGGCGAGTATCAGTCCGTTGACCAGATGCTGGCCGGAAAAGAGCACCGGCTTGCCGGAGATGGTCTCGCTCAACTTGCCCCAGGCCACCATCGAACCCGAAAAGGTGACGCCGCCGATGAAGGCGGAAAGAAAGGAAACTATGGCGATGAAGGTGGAAAGCTGCGGTGCCTGGTGGTACTCGCTCCAGGCGAGCAGCAGACTGGCGATACCGCCGAAGCCGTTGAACAGGGCGACCATCTCCGGCATGGCGGTCATCTGCACCCGATATGCGGCGACCAGACCGATCACCGAACCGATGGCGACGCCGCCGAGGATCCACTTGTAGTCCAGGCCGGCGGCAAGCAGGGTCACCACGATCGCCAGCAGCATGCCGCCGGCGGAGATCAGGTTGCCGTTGCGGGCGGTGGCCGGCGACGACAGCATCTTCAGGCCGAAGATGAACAGCACCGCCGAAATCACATAGGTGAAATTGATGAAGAGGGTCATGCCGCGCCTCCATGATCCTTCTTCTTGAACATCTGCAGCATCCGATCGGTGACCGCGTATCCGCCCACCACGTTGACCGTGGCAAACGCCACCGCCAGCACGGCGAGAATCGCCGCCACCTTGGAATTTTCCATCCTGGTTGAGGCCAGCGCCCCGATCAGGGTGATGCCGGATATGGCGTTGGAACCGGACATGAGCGGCGTGTGCAAGGTGGACGGCACCTTGGAGATCAGCTCAAAGCCTAAAAAAATCGACAGGACAAAGACAAAGGTCAGAAATACCGCCTCCATTGCTCCCCCTCACTTCTTGATGATGCTTTTGTAGGTCTCGCTGAAAATGGCACCGTCGTGGGTGATCAGCGCGCCCTTGATGATGTCGTCCTCCAGCTTCAGGTTGAAGGTCTTCTTCTCCTTGTCCCAGAAATGCTCGACGAAGTTGCCCAGGTTGGAGGAGTACATCTGGCTGGCGGTGGCCGCCACCCTGCCCGGCAGGTTGGCAAGACCGATGACGTGCACGCCGTGGATCTGGACGACCTCGTCCACCCGCGAGCCCTCGACGTTGCCGCCGGTCTCCACCGCCATGTCGACGATCACCGAGCCGGGCATCATCCGGGCGATCATCGCGTCGTCGATCAGCCTGGGCGCCTTGCGGCCGAAGACCTGGGCGGTGGTGATCACCACGTCCGAGGAGGCGCAGGCCTTGGCCATCCCCTCCTTCTGCCTGGCGAGCTGCTCGGCGGTGAGCTGGGTGGCGTAGCCGTCCTTGGTCTGACCGGTCTCACCGAGATCGATCTTCAGGAACTTGCCGCCCAGCGACTGCACCTGTTCGGCGACCACCGGCCGGGTGTCGAAGGCCTCCACCCGGGCGCCGAGGCGCCGCGCGGTGGCGATGGCCTGCAAGCCGGCGACGCCGGCGCCGATAATGAACACCTTGGCCGGCTTGATGGTGCCGGCCGGGGTGGTCATCATCGGAAAGATCTTGTCGAGCTTCTCGGCGGCGACGATCACCGAGACATAGCCGCCCAGGTTCGCCTGGGAACTCAGCACGTCCATCTTCTGGGCGATGGTGGAGCGCGGCAGCATCTCCAGGCTGACGGCGCTGATGCCGGCATTCTTGAGCTGTTCGAGCAGCTCCTGCTCGTTGAAGGGATCGAGGTAGCTCACCTGGATGCAGCCTCGCTTCATCGCCGTTATATCCTCCGCCGGCGGCTTGCGCAGCCGCAGCACCATCCCGGCGGCGGCGAGCATCGCCTTGCGGTCGGGGTTGATCTTCGCCCCCGCCCCGGCATAGGCGTCATCCTCGATCCGGCAGGTGAGGCCCAGCCCGGCCTCGATTTCGATCTCCGCCCCCAGCTTGACCAGTTTTTCCACCGTGGCCGGAACCAGCGGCACCCGGTTCTCGCCGGGATGGGTTTCCTTCACTGCAACGATCTTCATGCATCGGCTCCTTGGTTGATGGACCGGCAATGGCGTACCCGCGTCAGCGCGAGGAAGGAAATGGCGGTCGCCGCTCGTCTTCCCGCACGATCGCGGAAAACGGATGGCGCCGCCACGCTGCCCCCGCAAGGACGCACCTTGCGATTGGATACGAATCCATCCTGGTTGATATCGCAGATGGAACGGGCGGAAAACAGCCCCAAATCCCCCTTTGCCAAGCGACCTACTGTTATAAACAGATACCCGCCCAAAAATCCAGTACATTCTTGCACGCTTGCCTGAGGAAATGGCAGCGGGCAGCTTCCGCGCCCCCTCCCCGGGGGCATCCGGTAACCCGCCGCGATGCCGTCATTTTTTCGCATCACCCCCTCGGGGATTCGCCTTGACAAGGCATCCGGCAAAGGGTATTTTTCGGGTCTTTGTCCCCACCGCCCCCCGGCGGAACGGGACTGGCAAGCAACCCTCTTCACCCTTTCCAAGGAGAAACTGATGTGCCGGTTAGCACTGAAAACCGCCAGTGAGCCCTTTTCTCCCTATTCGGTCCTGACCGCCATGGAGGCGATGCAGGAAGGGTACGACGGCAGCGGCCTGGGCCTTCTGCTGCGCGGCCTCGCCTTCAAGGACTACAACTACCAGAAGAAGGACCCGATCCTCTCCGGCATCGCCCACAGCGAAACGGCCCTGCACCGGCTGGACGCCTACATGCAGGGCAAGGGCTTCAGCCTGAAGTACGACCACGAATTCGAGCGCAACCCGGCGTTGATCGAGGCCAGGGATCGATACAAGTACCTGCTCCGCATCTACCGCCAGCCCGACTCCTGGGCGGCGCTGGGCGAGGAAGAGGTGGAAACGGCGATGATGCAGGTCCGCCTCGACCTGCGCGCCGACGGGGAGAGGCAGGGCGGCGACCTCACCGTCTTTTCCTTCTGGCCGGAGGTGGCGATGATCAAGGAGGTCGGCTGGCCGCTCGCCGTCGGCGACGCGCTCGGTCTCGCCGACGGCCGCATCGCCGCCCGGGTGGTCATGGCCCAGGGCCGCCAGAACACCAACTACGGCATCAACCTCTACGCCTGCCATCCCTTTTTCATCCAGGGGATCGCCTCGATGACCAACGGCGAGAACACCGCCTTCGTCCCTATCCGCGACTTTCTCACCGGCCTGCACTGGCCCGGCTACATCGGCTACCAGAGCGACTCCGAGGTGTTCACCCACATCCTCCACTACGTCCTCAAGCGCCTCAAGCTGCCGCTGGAGGCCTACAAGCACGTGATCACCCCGCTCAAGACCGAGGAACTCGACCGCCACCCCCAGGGCGAGTTCCTCAAGGGGCTGCGCAACGCCTGCCGCCGCTTCGTCATCGACGGACCCAACTGCGTCATCGCCACCCTGCCCGACGAGACCTGCATGATGGTCATGGACCACAAGAAGATGCGGCCCGGCATCGTCGGCGGCAAGCCGGGCGAATGGGCTATGGCCTCGGAGATCTGCGGCGTCGACGCGATGATCCCCGACCGCGACCGCGGCAAGGATATCCAGCCCATGCGTGAAAACTCGATCATCATCCCGCCAGACCGCAAGGAGCGCATCATATGGTCTCAGTTCAATCCGTTAGCACTTCACCAGGCAGCCTGATCCCCCAGGACCACCAGTGGATCGTCACGCACCGTGAGGATCGCTGCACCCTGTGCGGCCGCTGCACCTCGGCCTGCCCCACCGAGGCGATCTACCTGACCTACCGGCGGCAGCGGATGCCGCAGCTGAACATCTACAGCCAGGAGCGGGGGAGCAACTTCCGCACCTTCGTGGGCATCCGCCAGCGCACCGATCTCGACCACCGCTGCATCGGCTGCGGCACCTGCGCCATGGTCTGCCCCAACGAGGCCATCGCGCCGGAGCCCAACCCCAACGATGCCCGCAGCCGCTTCCACATGTTCCAGAAGGGCGACGCCTGGAAGCGCGGCGGCCGCCGCAACGAGCGCCACACCCTGCTCGACTCGATCATCTTCGAGCGCATCTCCATGCTCACCGACCCGGCCTTGGACGCCGGCCGGCACGAGTTCGACTGCAACACGCTGCTCGGCCGCATCCTGCCGCCGGAGGAATATCTGCGCCGCCAGGCGGCCGGCGAGTGGATCCCGCCGGTCAGGGAAATCTTCCCCTTCATCATCGGCTCCATGTCCTTCGGCGCCCTGTCGCCCAACATGTGGCTCGGCCTCCTGCAGGGCGTCGCCTACTGCAACGAGGTGCTGAAGATGCCGGTGGTGATGGCCACCGGCGAGGGCGGCTGTCCGCCCTGGGTACTGAAGAGCCCCTTCCTGAAATACATCATCCTGCAGATCGCCTCCGGCTACTTCGGCTGGGACGAGATCATCCGCGCCATCCCCGACATGCAGTGCGATCCGGCCGCCATCGAGATCAAGTACGGCCAGGGCGCCAAGCCCGGCGACGGCGGTCTGTTGATGTGGTTCAAGGTCTCCAAGCTCATCGCCCGCCTGCGCGGCGTGCCGGAAGGAGTCGACCTGCCCTCGCCGCCGGTGCACCAGACGCTGTACTCCATCGAGGAGTCGGTGATGAAGATGATCCAGACCATGTCCACCGCCTGGAACTTCAAGGTGCCGGTCTACCCGAAGATCTCCGGCTCCACCTCGGCGAAATCGGTGCTCAACAACCTGGTGCGAAACCCGTACGCCGCCGGACTGCTCATCGACGGCATCGACGGCGGCACCGGCGCCGCCTACAACATCAGCATGGACTCCATGGGCCATCCCATCGCCTCCAACCTGCGCGAGTGCTATCTCGACCTCGCCGCCCAGGGCAAGCAGAACGAGATCCCGCTGTTCGCCGCCGGCGGCGTCGGCAAGAACGGCAACGTGGTGCAGAACGGCATGGCGCTGGTCATGCTCGGCGCCTCCGGCGTCCACATGGGCAAATACATCATGCAGGCGGCGGCCGGCTGCCTGGGCAGCGAACGCAACCGCTGCAACGTCTGCAACGTCGGGCTGTGTCCCAAGGGGATCACCAGCCAGAACCCCAAGCTCTACCGGCGCCTCGATCCTGACGAGGTGGCGCAGCGGGTGGTGGATGTCTTCATGGGCATCCGCACCGAAATGAAAAAGGTGATGGCGCCGCTCGGCCGCTCACAGAGCCTGCCCATCGGCATGTCCGACGCCCTGGGGATAGCCGACAAGGACGCCGCCGACCGGCTGCAGATCCGCTACGTCTGCTGACCACAACGCCCCACCGGCTGGAATTATCGCGATCTTCCCCATCGATAGAGGAGCATTCCCGTGAGCACGACAACAGTTACCGTAAAGGGCAAAGACGCCAACGGTCAGCGGATCAGTTCCAAAACCTTTGCCGAGATGGTGCTGGCGGCAAGCCAGCAGTCCCATGAGCTTCACCTGGAGACCTACGGCCAGCACAACGTCGGCGGCCGACTGTTCAGCAAGGACGCCTCTCCCTTCAGCGTCACCATCAGCGGCCCCTGCGGTCAGCGGGTAGGCTGCATGGGTCAGCCCGGCACCACCATCACCGTCAACGGCCCGGCCTCCGACGACGTCGGCTACCTCAACATCGGCGCCGACATCATCGTCAGGGGCGACGCCAGCAACGGCGTCTGCAATGCCATGGCCCAGGGCAGGGTGATGGTCGGCGGCTCCATCGGCGCCCGCGGCCTGACCATGACCAAGTGGAACCCCGACTACTCGCGGCCGGAACTGTGGGTGCTGGGTTCGGTGGGCGACACCTTCGCCGAGTTCAACTGCGGCGGCATCGCGGTGGTCTGCGGTGTGGAGCCGAAATCGGCCAACATCCTCGGCTACCGCCCCTGCGTCGGCATGGTGGGCGGCACCATCTACTACCGTGGTGAAACCGACGGCAGCTACTCCCGCACCAGCGTCCGCGAGGCCCTCCCCGACGACGAACAGTGGCAATGGCTCGTGGAAAGGCTCCCCGAGTACCTCCGGAACATCGGCCGCGAGGAACTGCTGCCCGCGCTTTCCGTGCGGGACGAATGGAAGATGCTCATCGCCATCACCCCGCAGGAGCGGGCGCTGATGTTCTCCGGGCCGATGCCCATGGCCGAGTTCCGCCGCAAGATCTGGGAGCCGGCCTTTGGCGGCGATCCCCTGCGTGACCTTGCCCCCGGCCTCGACCGCAGCCCGATCCCGGTGATCGTCTCCGGCGAGCTGCGGCGGCGCGCCCCCTACTGGGCCAACGCCGAGTACGCCGCCCCCTGCACCTTCTACTGCCCGGTGCACATCCCCACCGTCGACCGGCTGCGGCTGATCCGCGAGGGAAAACTCGGCGAGGCCTACAACCTGATCCTCTCCTACACGCCGCTGCCCGCCTCGGTCTGCGGCGCGGTCTGCCCCAACCTCTGCGTCCAGAACTGTTCCCGGCAAAACGTCGACCAGGGCATCGACGTCGCCATCCTCGGCCGCGCCGTACTCGACGCCGAACCGCCGCCCGCCAAACCGGCCACCGGCAACAAAGTCGCCATCATCGGCGGCGGCCCGGCCGGGATGAACACCGCCTGGCAGCTCGCCCGCGAAGGCATCGAGGCGCACATCTTCGACCGCGGCGACGCCCTGGGCGGCAAGCTCGCCCAGGTCATCCCCTGGGACCGGCTGCCCAAGGCGGTATGGGACAAGGAAATCGACCGCTTCCTCTCCTACCCCAACATCCACGTCCACTTCAATGAGGACATCACCGCGGCGCGCTTCAACCAGCTGAAGGAGGACTACGATTACGTGGTGGTGGCGGTGGGCACCCACGAGCCGCGCCGCATCCCCTTCCCGGGCTCGGAACGGGTGATCACCGCGCTCGATTTCCTCAAGACCACCAAGACCCCCAGTCCGATGAAGGTCGGCAGGAAGGTGGTGATCATCGGCGCCGGCAACGTCGGCTGCGACGTCGCCTGCGAGGCGTATCGCCTCGGCGCCGAAGAGGTCACCCTGGTCGACATCCAGAAGCCGCTCGCCTTCGGCAAGGAAAAGGCGGCGGCCGAGGCTCTGGGCGCCAAATTCGTCTGGCCGGTGAACTCCCGCGAGGTCACCGCCGAAGGACTGGTAGACCACCAGGGTAAGCTCTATCCCGCCGACACGGTGATCATCTCCATCGGCGACGTGCCGGCGATCAAGTTCCTGCCGGAAACGGTGGAGACGGTACGCGGCTGGATCAAGACCGACGAGGCCGGCCGCACCACCGACCCCAAGGTGCTGGCGGTGGGCGACGTCGAACGTCCGGGCCTGGCCACCAACGCGCTGGGCGCCGGCAAGCGTTCGGCGGAGTTCATCCTCGCCGCCCTTTCCGGCAAGGAATGGCAGCCGTTCAAGAAAAAGGTCGTGCTGCCCGACATGCTCACCCTGGAGCATTACTGCCCGGCGCCGTCCGCCGCTTCGAGCCAGGAGGGAGAGGCGGACCGCTGCCTCTCCTGCGGCACCTGCCGCGACTGCCACCTCTGCGAATCGATCTGCCCCACCGGTGCCATTTCCCGTCGCACCCTGGAGATCGGCGGCTACGAATACCTCGCCGATCCGGACAAGTGCATCGCCTGCGGCTTCTGCCGCGACACCTGTCCCTGCGGCATCTGGGCCATGCGTCCCGCCTGAGTCCGGCGCCCATCCTTGCACCCACCGACGGCCTGCGCCTGCAGGCCGTCTTTTTTTTCTGCTTTTCCTTGCATTTTTTCAAGAATGCAGAGTAGAATCGGCTATCATTTGGACCATGGAACTGCACAGCATGCGGGCTTGCGCCCGGCGCTGCGCAGAATTCGAAACAAAGTTGGAGGAAGAACGTCTATGAAAAGGTATCTGTTGCTGCTTCTCTCTCTCGTCGCCCTGGGTGCCTGCGCGCCCAAGACAACGGTTCCGCCGGATTTCGCCGCGCAGAATCTCGCCAGCCTCATCCCCGATACCTACGTTCAGAAGGTCGACACCTTCTATGTTGCCCTCGATGCCTCCCAGACCATGGAGAACGGCAGCCAGGGGGTGCAGAAGCTGGCCATCGCCAAGGAAGTCGCGCGGCGGATGAACGAGACCATCCCGGGCAACATCCAGCTCACCGGCGGGCTGCAGGCCTTCGGCCCGCAACTGAACGGCAACACTAAGCTGCTGTACGGTCTGCAGGCACATGACCGCGCCGCCATGGCCGCCGCCATCGCCAAGATTACCAAGGCCGACGGCCTGACCCCGATGGGCAGCGCCATCAAGACCGCCACCGCGGATCTGGACGGCGTCACCAACCGGATCGCGATGATCGTCATCTCCGACGGCATGGAGAACGGCCCCTTGTCCGCCGTCGCAACCGCCACCGCGATGAAGGAAAAATTCGGTGACCGGATCTGCATCTACACCGTGCTGGTCGGTGACGACGCCGGTGGCGCCGCCCTCATGGAAAAAATCGCCAACATCGGCGGCTGCGGCTTCGCCACCAAGGCCACCGACGTGCTCTCCGGCAACGGCATGGCCGACTTCGTCACCAGGGTCTTCCTTACCGCCGCGCCGCCGAAGCCGATGGCGAAAGAAGGTGACGCCGATCGCGACGGCATCGTCGACAGCCGCGACAAGTGCCCCAACTCGCCGCTGGGCGCCAAGGTGGACAGCGACGGCTGCTGGCAGATCGCCAACGTCCATTTCGATCACGACATGAGTCTGATCCGCGGTGCCGATTACGACAACCTGGAACATGTCTACGACGTCATGCGGGTCAACCCGGATCTCACCATCAGTCTGGCCGGCCACACCTCGGAACCGGGTACCGCCGAGTACAACATGAAACTCTCCGAGAAGCGGGCCAAGGCGGTGCTGTTCTACTTCACCAACATGGGCATCACCGCCAACCGGATCAACATCGAATGGTTCGGCCGCACCAAACCGGTGGCGGACAACGCGACCGCCGAGGGCCAGGCCTTGAACCGGCGGGTGGAAATCACCCCAAGCCGCCGCTAGGCGCTTTCTTTCTTCCCTTGGATGTTTCTCCAGAGCAGGGCCGGCAACGGCCCTGCTCTGTTTTCCCTCCCCATCCCAGCCCCGCAAGCCGATGAATATCCGCCGCTGCCGCCCGCTCGCCGCCGCCCTGCTGCTCGCCGCTCTCGCCCTGCCGCCGGCGGCAGCTGGCGAATGCACCAAGGGGGACTGCGCCGCGGGCATCGGCACCTTCACCTTTCCCGGCAAGGGGGTCTACCAGGGAAACTTCGTCAACGGCGTCCCCCACGGCAAGGGGACCCTCACCGGCGAGGATGGAACCACCATCTCCGGGAATTTCGTCAACGGCATCGACAACGGCAGGGTCACCATCGTCCGGCCCGACGGCAGCAGCTACACCGGTCAGATCTACAAGGGACTCGCCAACGGCAACGGCGTCCGCAGGGAACCCTCCGGAGATTTCCAGGACGGCATCTGGAGCAACGATCGGTTCATGAGCGGCAAGGTGAAAGGGGCGACCGCCGATGGCGACCATTACGAAGGAGCCTTCGTCAATGGCGTCCGCGAAGGGTTCGGCAGCATGCGTTACCAGGACGGCGTCACCTACAGCGGCGGCTGGAAGGAGGGCAAGTACCACGGCAAGGGCGTGCTGAAAAAGCCCGACGGCTCCGGCTTCGACGGGTTCTGGCAGCAGGGGCTGCCCCATGGCGAAGGCACGATGACCTTCGCCGACGGCTCCACCTACACCGGCAAGTTGGAGCAGGGCAAGGAAAACGATCCGCGCGGCAAACTGACCTTCCCCGACGGCCGCGTCTACGAAGGCAAATTCACCGAAGGCAAACGCACCGGCTACGCGGTACTGACCTTTCCGGATTCCACCCGCTATGCCGGCTACTTCGCCGACGGCATTTACGAGGGCAAGGGTATCCTGACCCAGCCCGACAAAAGCCGTTACGAGGGTCAGTTCAAGGCGGGCAAGTTCCACGGCGAAGGCAAGCGCTTCAACCCTGCCGGGGAAGAGATCGAAAGCGGCTACTACCAGGAAGGCGTTTACGTCGGCAAGGAACCCCCGGCGGAGGGTGCCGCGCCACCAGTTCCACAAGCTCCACCAGCTCCGACCTCGGCCTCTCCCGCCGCGACGGCCGAGCCTGGCGAACCGGAGCCGTTGAGCGGCGAACCGCTGCCGGCCGGCCCCGCCCCTGCCCCATCACCGCGGTAGCCGGACCATCCCTCGCCATGCTGGCCAAGATTCACAGCGGCGCGGTCCAGGGCGTCGAAGGTCTGGCGGTTACCGTGGAAGTGGACATCGCCAGCGGACTTCCTTCCTTTTCCACGGTGGGCCTTGCCGAGGGCGCCGTCCGCGAAAGCAAGGACCGGGTCAAGGCCGCGGTGAAGAACAGCGGCTACGACTTCCCCAGCCGGCGGATCACCGTCAATCTCGCCCCCGCGGACCTGAAAAAATCCGGCACCGCCTACGATCTCCCCATCGCCGCCGGCATCCTCGCCGCCACCGGACTGCTGCGCGCCGACCTCCTGCCCCGGTTCATGCTGGTGGGCGAACTTTCCCTGGACGGCGCCACCCGCACCACCGAAGGCATCCTGCCCATGGCGCTGGCCGCGCGCGACATGGGCATGGCCGGCATCATCGTCCCGGTCGCCAACGGCGGCGAGGCGGCACTGGTGGCCGGCCTCCGGGTCATCCCCGTCGCCTGTCTCGCCGACGCGGTGGAGTTTCTCAACGGCGACCGCCACATCGCCGATTCCCTGCCGGCGGAGCGGCCGGCCCTGAGCGATGATTCCGCTCACGATTTCGCCGATGTCCGCGGCCAGGAACAGGCGAAGCGGGCTCTGGAGATCGCGGCCAGCGGCGGTCATAACGTGCTGATGCAAGGCCCCCCGGGCAGCGGCAAGACCATGCTCGCCCGCCGGCTGCCCACCATCCTGCCGGACCCGTCCTTCGACGAGGCGCTGGAAACCACCAAGATTTACAGCGTCGCCGGCCTGCTGCCGCCAGGTTCCGGTCTCCTCCGCCGGCGCCCCTTCCGCGCCCCGCACCACACCATCTCCGATGCCGGCCTCATCGGCGGCGGCCAGTATCCGCGGCCAGGCGAGGTGTCCCTTGCCCACCAGGGCGTGCTGTTCCTCGACGAGTTACCCGAATTCCGGCGGAACGTCCTCGAGGTCCTGCGCCAGCCTCTGGAAGACGGCACGGTGACCATCTCCCGTGCCGCCAGCTCGCTTACCTTTCCGTCGCGCTTCATCCTGGTGGCGGCGATGAATCCGTGCCCCTGTTCCTTTCTCGGTTCGGGCCAGCACGCCTGCACCTGCACCGCGGCACAGATCCAACGCTACCGCTCCCGACTGTCCGGGCCGCTCCTCGACCGCATCGACCTGCATATCGAGGTTCCGCCCGTCCCCTACCGGGATCTCAAGGGAAGTCACCCCGGCGAATCGTCGGCCGCCATCCGGCAGCGGGTGGCGGGGGCGCGCCGCCGTCAGGAGGAACGGTTCGCCGGCCGAAAGAGCGTGGGCTGCAACGCCCAGATGAGTTCCCGCGACATCTCCAGATTCTGCGCCCTCGCCCCGGACAGCCAAGAACTCGTCGAAAGCGCCATCGAACGTTTCGGCCTGTCGGCGCGGGCCTATACCCGCATCCTGAAGCTTGCCCGCACCATCGCCGATCTCGAAGAAAGCGAGACCATCGCCCGGCCCCACGTCGCCGAGGCGATCCAGTACCGGCGGCTGGCGGCGGTGCTGCGCTGAGACGGAGCAGGGCCTCCGGTGCAAGCTGCATCGGCATTCGGAATTTCTCCGGCCGGGCTGGCTATAACTACCACATGGTGGTATAAGAAGCAGTGATGTCCCGGCAGACGCCGGACCTGGATTCCGATCCCGAAAAGACCATGAGCGAATACATCGAACACGACGAGAACGGCATTTCGGTAGGCCTGGTGGAGAAACGTTTCTTCACCTTCGCCGAGCCGCCCGGCCAGATGGTCCTGGAGAGCGGCGCCCGCCTGGGTCCGGTCACGGTCGCCTACGAAACCGCGGGGACACTGAACGCGGCGCGCGATAACGCCATCCTCATCTGCCACGCGCTTTCGGGCGACTCCCATGTCGCCGGCTACTACGCCCGGGAGGACAGCAAACCCGGCTGGTGGGACATCATGGTGGGGCCGGGCAAGGGGATCGACACCGACCGCTACTTCGTCGTCTGCGCCAATATCCTCGGCTCCTGCATGGGCACCACCGGCCCGGCCTCCATCAACCCCGCCACCGGCAAACACTACGGCCTCGATTTCCCGGTGGTCACCATCGGCGACATGGTCGCCGCCCAGAAGATCCTGATCGACCACCTCGGCATCCCCCAACTGCTGGCGGTCATCGGCGGTTCCATCGGCGGCATGCAGGTGCTGGAATGGGCGGTACGCTACCCGGACATGCTCCGGGCCGCCATTCCGCTGGCCACCACCATGCGCCACTCGGCGCTGACCATCGCCTTCAACGAGGTGGCCCGCCAGGCGATCATGGCGGACCCGCAGTGGCACAACGGCAGATATGCCGACCACGGCACCAAGCCGAGCCGGGGCCTTGCCGTGGCACGGATGGTCGGGCACGTCACCTATCTCTCCGACGAGGCGATGCGCAAAAAATTCGGCCGGCGGCTGCAGGACAAGAACGCCTTCTCCTTCAACTTCGACGTCGATTTCCAGGTGGAAAGCTACCTCCGCTACCAGGGCAGCAAATTCGTCGACCGTTTCGACGCCAACTCCTTTCTGTACATCACCAAGGCGGCCGACTACTTCGACATGAAGCAGAAGCACGGTGACGGCTCGACGGTACTGGCGCTCTCGGCGGCCAAGGCGAAATTCCTCGTCGTTTCCTTCACCTCCGACTGGCTGTACCCCACCTACCAGTCGCGGGAAATGGTCAAGGCGCTGAAAAAAAACGGCCGCGAGGTCAGCTTCTGCGAGATCAAGGCGGACTGTGGCCACGACGCTTTTCTGCTGCCCAACGCCCGCCTGTCGTCGCTGATCGGTGGTTTCCTCGCCAAGGTGAGAGATGAAAGATAGACCGATTCTGCGTTACGACCTGCAGGTGATCGCCGACTGGATCGCGCCGGGGAGTCGGGTCCTCGACCTCGGCTGCGGCACCGGCGATCTCCTGCTCTACCTGAAGCAGGAGAAAAAGGTGGCCGGCACCGGCATCGAATCCGACGAGGAAAAAGCGGCGGTCTGCATCGCCAGGGGTTTGCCGGTGGTCCAGGGCGACATCAACGTCGAGATCGACGACTACCCGGATAAATCCTTCGATTACGTCATCCTGAGCCAGACACTGCAGCAGGTCTACGAACCGGACCGGCTGATCCGCGCGCTCCTGCGCATCGGCAGAAAGGCGGTGGTGAGCTTCCCCAACTTCGGCCACATCGGCTGCCGGCTGCAGATCCTGTTCCGGGGCCATGCGCCGAAGACGGTGCAGCTTCCCTACGAGTGGTACAACACCCCCAACATCCGCATCGTCACCATCAAGGATTTCCGCAACTTCGCCCGTGAGGTCGGCTTCGCCATCCTCCGGGAAATGGCGATCAACACCGACAGCGAAGACCGGCGGGGCCGGACGGTCCATATCCTGCCCAACCTGTTCGCAACCTACGGCATCATTCTCATCGCGGAGCAGCGACCTGTATGAACGACGACCACCTCCCCAGCACCCCCTGCCGGGACGACGCCGACGATATCGCCGAACTGTACCGGGAACTGCCGGCGGTGGTGAAAAAACTCACCGACGCCTGGCACGCGCGCGACGAGTCCGGCCACCCCGGCCCCATCCCCATCCCCTCCCACAGTGCCGTCGTTCAGGTGCTGCACCAGTGCCGGCGCATCCTCTTCCCCGGTTACTTCAGCGAGACGAGCATCCACCCCGCCAACCTGGAGTACTGCATCGGCAGGGAACTCACCGAACTGTTCGAAAACCTCGGCCGCCAGATCGTTCTCGCCTTCCAGCACGAGTGTTTCCAGGCCAAGAGCCCCTGCATCAAATGCCGGGAGAAAGGGCACGTCTTCGCCCTGGAGTTCATCCGCACCCTCCCCGAACTGGAAAAAATTCTCGCCACCGACGTCCAGGCGGCCCTCGAGGGCGATCCGGCCGCCAAGGGGGCCAACGAGGTGATCTTCAGTTATCCGGGCATCCTCGCCATCACCGTCTTCCGCATCGCCCACGAACTGTACAAACTGCAGATCCCGGTCATCCCCCGGATCATGACCGAGCACGCCCACAGCCTCACCGGCATCGACATCCATCCCGGCGCCACCATCGGCGAACGCTTCTTCATCGACCACGGCACCGGCGTCGTCATCGGCGAAACCACCACCATCGGCAAGCGGGTGCGCATCTATCAGGGGGTAACCCTGGGCGCCCTTTCCCTGCCCAAGGACGCCGGCGACCGCTACCGCAACGTCAAGCGCCATCCCACCATCGAGGACGACGTCATCATCTACTCCAACACCACCATCCTGGGCGGCGAAACCGTCATCGGCGCCCGTTCGATCATCGGCGGCAACAACTGGCTCACCGAAAGCGTTCCGGCGGACACCAAGGTTCTGCTCAAAAGACCGGAACTGATCTACATCGGCAAGAACGGCCCCAAACGCAGCAACAAGGGAGGATGACCATGGCACTTCACCACAACGCAACCGGAGTCGTCGGCAACACCCCGCTGGTACGGCTGAACCGCATGGCCCCCGATGACGTCACCGTGCTGGTGAAGCTGGAGGCGCAGAACCCCCTCGGCAGTGTCAAGGACCGGATCGGGCTCGCGATGATCGATGCCGCCGAAAAAGAAGGCAGGATCACCGCCGAAACGAGGATCATCGAACCCACCAGCGGCAACACCGGCATCGCGCTCGCCTTTGTCTGCGCGGTGCGCGGCTACCGCCTCACCCTCACCATGCCCGAAACCATGAGCATGGAGAGACGGGCGCTGCTGCGCCACCTCGGCGCCGAACTGGTCCTCACCTCCGGCGCCCTCGGCATGAAAGGGGCGATCAGCCGGGCGCGGGAGATGGCCGACCAGTCCCGCGAAACCTTCATGCCCGACCAGTTCGCCAACCCGGCCAACCCGGAGATCCACCGGACCACCACCGCGGAAGAGATCTGGCGGGACACCGGCGGCGGGATCGACATCTTCGTTGCCGGCGTCGGCACCGGCGGCACCATCACCGGTGTCGCCGAGGTGATCAAGGGAAGGAAACCCTCCTTCCAGGCCATCGCCGTCGAGCCCGCCGACTCGCCGGTGCTTTCCGGCGGCAAACCGGGCCCCCACAAGATCCAGGGCATCGGCGCCGGTTTCGTGCCGGCGGTGCTCAACACGGCCATCCTCGACGAGATCCTCACAGTGAGCAACGAAGAGGCCTTTGCCGCCGCCCGCCGGCTGGCCCGGGAAGAGGGGCTGCTCTGCGGCATCTCCTCCGGCGCCAATGTCGTTGCCGCGATCAAGCTCGCCTCCCGGCCGGAGAATCGCGGCAAAACCATCGTCACCGTTCTGCCCAGCACCGGCGAGCGCTACCTGAGCACCGACCTTTTCCTCAAGTAGGCAGCCGCCACCACGCGGAACGGGAGGCCGTGCCGCCTGCCGTTCCGCGCCTGCCCCGCAAGGGGCTTCTTGACTTTCCCGTGATTTGATTTACTATCCCGCCGCAGCTCAGCGAACCATCCTCCTCCCCCAGCCGCCGAATCCTCCCCGGCCGGCGGGCTCAGCCCCGGCAGAACCAGCTCTATGAACTTCCCCCGCCCGCGGCACCGGTCCAGATTGGGGCGACGCTTTCTTCGCACCGGCCTTGTCCTCCTCGGCTGCTGTGTTTCCGCCAGCATCTTCGCCATCCTGGCGCTGCGCTGGCTGCCGCCGCCGATCAGCGCGATGATGCAGCAACAGGTGCTGGCCGCCCGCCTGCGCGGCGATGCCACCTTCCGCCTGCGCTACCAATGGGTGGCCATCGAAAGGATCTCCCCCCAGGCCGCCCTGGCAGTGGTTGCCGCCGAGGACCAGAAATTCCCGCACCATTCCGGCTTCGATTTCGCTTCCATCAGCCAGGCCTGGCGGGACAACCGGCATCGCCACCGCCCGCGGGGCGCCAGCACCATCACCCAGCAGGTGGCGAAAAATCTCTTTCTCTGGCCCGGGCGCAGTTATCTGCGCAAGGGACTGGAGGCGTACTGGACCGTGCTGCTCGAACTGCTGTGGCCCAAGCGGCGCATCCTGGAAACCTACCTGAACCTCGCCGAATTCGGATCGGGCGTCTACGGGGTCGAAGCGGCCAGCCGCCTGTACTTCGACAAGAGCGCCGCCCGCCTCTGTGCGACCGAGGCCGCCGCTCTGGCCGCGGTACTGCCCAGCCCGCGCACCATGAGTCCGGCCCGCCCCTCCCCCTACGCCCGGCAACGCAGCCGCCAGATCCAGCAGCAGATGCGCAATCTTGGCGGCACCGATTTCCTTCGCGACGTCCTGACGGAAGTTCGCTGATTTCATTTTTCCGTAATTTCGCACTCAACTTTCCATTTTTCCGGATTATCCGGATAGATAATCCGGATAATCGAAGATATCACATCCCCCTCGGCAGCCCACATCAAATACTCAACATATTGAAAATAAGAATAAAAACTCAATGCCTGCTCCCACGGCATACTAAATGCTTATTGATATAGTAAATTATTTTACTATCCAGCCAACCAGGGAACCCCCATGCTTCATTCCAATAAATTACTGACCGCAACCCTTCTCACCCTCATCGCCGGCACCTCCTCTCTGGCCGAGGCCGCCCCCTTGGCCACCTTCAGCAATCCCGCCAACGGCTGGCAGCAGCTCGCCGACGAGGACAACGCATCACCAGGTGACGGCATCGGCGTCGCCGTCGGCCCGGGCCTGGGCGGCCAGGCCTTCGACGCCGAATATCTCTTCTACAGAATGACCGGCTCGCTTCTCTCCATCGGCCTGCAGACCGGTTTCGACCTCGGGGACGGCAAGGTTTCGAGCGGCGGAAAAGACTATTACGCGGGCGATCTTGCCCTGTCCTTCGACAGCACCCCCGCCACCTACGAATACGCCGTCGATTTCGGCCTGAAAACGAAGGACTACAGCGGCAACAAGGTCGGCGACCCGGCGGACGGCATCGATCCGGAAGGGTTCTACCTGGTCTCCGCCTGGAACAACAATATCGCCTTCACCGCCTCCACCCCCTTCGCCATGCAGAGCGGCACCCTGCAGGCCGGCGCCCTCGTGGACAACTCCTGGCTCTACAACCTCGATCTGCAATCCCATGCCCGGATCGTCACCATCGACCTCAGCCAGGTGACCGCCCTCGCCGGAATCATCCACACCGGCTTCACCCTGGGGGCACACTGGACCATGTCCTGCGGCAACGACGTCATCGAGGGCAGCGTCCCGGTGGCACCGGTACCGGAACCGGCCACCCTGCTGCTCTTCGGCATCGGTCTGACCGGAATCGCCGGCTTCCGCCGCACCCGACTGCGCCGCCGGCCCGCCTGACCGGAACAAGGAGCACGGCCATGATCATCCGCCCCACTCCCGCTCTCGCCGTTCTGTTGTTCGGCGCGCTCTTTGCCGCCCTGCCGGATCAGGCCGCCGCCGATGCCCTGGGGACATCACCGGCCTCGACCCAGAAAAGCGGCGCCCTCGCCGAGTTCACCACCGGCGGCAACGGCTGGACCCAGTTCGCCGACGACGACCTGGTCGGCAACAACGGCTGGGTCGGCCCAGGCCGGGGCGGCCAGCCGTTCGACGCCGAATATCTCTACTTCAAGAGAGACGGCAACCTGCTGTCCATCGGGCTGCAGACCGGCTTCAACCTGGCCACCGGTGCGATTTCCTACAATTCGACCTCACCCAACTTCTGGGCCGGCGACCTCGCCCTTTCCTTCGATGCTTCTCCCACGACCTACGAATATGCCATCGATTTCGGCCTCGAAACCCGGGACTTCCATGGCCACGACCCGGTGGGCGGCGGCAGCGGCATCCATCAGGCCGGCCTCTACGGCAACGTTTCCTGGAACAACGACATCTACTACACCGCCTCCGGCCCCTTCGCCATGGCGAGCGGCACCCTGATCACCGACGCCCTCGTCGGCAACACCTGGGTCCATAACGCCGACCTGCAGAGCTACGCCCGCATCGTCACCATCGACCTTGGCAAGGTGACCGCCCTGACCGGCCTTCTCCAGAGCGGCTTCACCCTGGGCGCCCACTGGACCATGTCCTGCGGCAACGATATGATCGAAGGCAGCGCCCAGGTGGCGCCGGCGCCGGTCCCGGAACCGGCAAGCCTCTGCCTTTTCGGCATCGGCCTCTCCGCCCTTGCCGGCCTGCGGAAACGCACCGCAAACGGTTGATCTCTCCCCGCCGCCGGCGGAGAGGGACTCCCCACCCCTTTCCGTCGGCGGCTTCCCCATCCTCCCCCCCCATCTCTTTCCCGCCACTTTTTTGCGTCGTTTTTTGCAGTGCGCCCGGCCGCGTGGTATAGTCCGGGCTCAACCAGCGGCGAGAGACTCCGGGACAGCAGAATGCCCGGGCAGACTCCAGCACTCCCCGGCAGACGCGACGAGCGAGCGCACATGAATTCCGACCCACCCGGCGCGGGCACGGCACCTCCCCGGACGAGAGGCACCCTTCTGCGTTTTCTCCTCACCGGCGTGGTGCTGCTGGCCCCCTGGCCGGCCTCGGCCGGGACCTATCTCAACTCCGCCCACGGCGATACCCTCCACGGCGTGCTGCGGCCTGCCATGGCCGCCCTCGGCTACAGCCGGGGCAACTGCGGCCACTGTCACGAGCAGCACGCCAGCGTCGACAACGCCGAACCCGCCCCTGCCGGCGGCGCCGCCGGCTACATGCTTTTTTCCGCCAATTACGTCAGCCAGAACGACGCCTTCTGTTTCAAATGCCACGCAGCCGGCAGCCCCCACAACGGCGAAGCGATCATCAACCGCAGCTACAGCTACCGGGCCGGGGCATGGACCGGCGATACCGTCGCCGACATCCAATCGGTGTTCGGGGTCATCGCCCCGGGCACGGCCCACAACCTGGCCGACATCCAGACCTTCATCGCCGGGAAATGGCGGTTCACCGACAAGGCCACCCCCTGCGCCGCCTGCCATGATCCGCACGCCGTCCAGGGCGACCCGGAAAATGCCGGCAACGGAGTCAAGAGCAGCGGTTCCCGCGGCTGGCCCGCCTCCCGCCCGAGCCTGCACGCAACCACCAATTCCCTCTGGGGCGATGAACCCGGTGAGCGGATGAACGCCTACACCGGCGACTACCAGGCCCCCTACCGCTACTACGCCGTCACCCCCTCTTCCCTGGAGCCGGTAGGCGATGCCCTGGCCAACTCCGCCAGCGCCGCCCAGAACACCGTCGACTACAACACCTTCTGCCTCGACTGCCACGATGCCGCCAACACGATTTACAGCACCCCCCTGGCCCGCAACCTGCGCGGCATCGACTGGGACAACTCCAAACACGGCAAACTCGCCGCCAGCAACGACGCCGGCACCGACGTCCTGCCCCCCTACCAGGACGCCCAACTGGGTTCCTACGTCCTCGCCTGCACCGACTGCCACGAGCCGCACGGTTCGACCAACGTCTTTCTGGTGCGGGCCGAGGTGAACGGCCGAACCCCGGTCACGGTGACCACCGCGCTGGGCAACCGGCCCGGACCCACCGGTTCCTGCAACAAGGAGTGGACCTACCTTTGCGGCAAGTGCCACGCCGGCATGGGCTCCTCCGACGGCCACCCCCACCCCTCCTTCGTGCCGCCGGCCACCAGCGGCTGCTCCTCGGGGGTCTGCCACGCGAGCCCCGACAGCTGCATCTACACTGCCTGCGGCACCTGCCACTTCCACGGTTCCGACACCATCTCCGGCACCCCGTACGGGGAAAAACTCTTCTGAAAAGGAACGGCAACATGCACCGAACCACCGCCCTGGCCGGCTTTCTGCTGCTGGCCTGCGCCGGCATCCCCCTCGCGGCCGGCGGCGCCCAACCCGCCGCCGACATGCAGGCGGTGATGGAGAAGCACATCGAGAGCGTCAAACGGTCCAACCCGCACAAGTATCAGGAGATGCTTGAAAAAGCGGGCGAAGTCATCCGCGATTGCAGCAGCTGCCACACCGATATCTGAAGCAGGGTTCAGCGGCATCGCAGCAACCGCGATTCCGGCCTCGGCTCGTGCCGGGCTTCCGGCTCGACACCTTGCCGCATCGGGTGTTCGCCGTTTTTCGCGGCCATCGGATTCGCGGACTGTGCGGCCCGCCTTCTCCGTCCGGGGCGCCGCCGCCAACATTTGCCTTGTCTTGCCGAGTCCTTGCCGGTAAGATAACGCCGATTGCAGACACCGCGTCTGCCTTTGCGCGCCAGTGGAGCACCGCCGGCAGCACCTCCCCCATTTCCGCCGCCGGCCAGGCGGACGCGGTGCCCGCCGCGGCACATGAGTTTTCCCGAAATCCAGCCAACATTCACATAAGGAGAAGCACCATGGCAGATGTATTGACCTTCACGGATAGCGAATTCGACGCCAGCGTCCTCAAGGCGGCAACCCCGGTGCTCGTCGACTTCTGGGCCCCCTGGTGCGGCCCCTGCAAGGCCATCGCGCCGGTCATCGGCGAGCTTGCGGCCGAATACGCCGGCAGGATCGCGGTGGGCAAGATGAACGTCGACGACAATCCCTCCACGCCGGGCCGCTACGGCATCCGCGCCATCCCCACCCTGATTCTCTTCAAGGGCGGCCAGGTGGTCGACCAGATCACCGGCGCGGTGGGCAAGCAGCAGCTGAAGGCGATGATGGAAAAGGCCCTCTGATCGCAGCGGCCGCCATCGTCGCTCCCGCGTCAGAAATGGCACGGGACAGGCAGCGCGGGACCACATGGACACCAACGAATACGACCTGGTCATCCTGGGGGGCGGCCCGGCGGGACTCACCGCCGGGCTGTATGCCGCCAGGGCCAAACTCAGCTGTGTTCTCCTGGAACGGGGAGCGGTGGGGGGACAGATTGTCGTCACCGACTGGATCGACAACTATCCCGGCTTTCCCGAGGGACTCAACGGTTACGACCTGGTGGGGAAAATGGCGGCGCAGGCGGCCCGCTTCGGACTGGTCACCCGCACGGAAACGGTGACCGGCATGGACCTCTCCGGTCCCCGCAAGATCCTCCAGCTCGCCGACGGCCGGAAAATCCGCTGCCGGGCGCTGATCATCGCCACCGGTGCCCGGCCCAACTCCATCGACGTCCCCGGCGAAAAGGAACTCACCGGCAGGGGGGTTTCCTACTGCGGCACCTGTGACGGCCCCTTTTTCCGGGACATGGACGTAGCGGTGGTCGGCGGCGGCAATACCGCCGTTCAGGAGGCCATGTACCTCACCCGCTTTGTCCGCAAGGTCACCCTCATCCACCGCCGCGACCAGCTCAGGGCGACCAGGATCTACCAGGAGCAGGCCTTCGCCAACCCGAAAATCGAATACATCTGGGACACCGTGGTCACCGCCGTCACCGGGGAGAACGAAGTGCAATCCCTCAGACTGCGGAACCTCAGGACGAACCAGGAAGACACCCTCGCCGTGGCCGGCGTCTTCGTGCTGATCGGCACCATCCCCAACAACGGGATGCTGCCGCTGGATCAGCTCGACAGCCGGGACGGTTTTCTTGTAACCGACCAGGAGATGTGCACCAACATCGCCGGGGTCATGGCCGCCGGGGACATCCGCCACAAGAAGGTCCGCCAGGTGATCAACGCCTGCGGTGAAGGCGCGGTGGCGGAGCAGGCGGCGGAACGATATCTGGAGGAGATGGGATGAACAGGGCCGAACCGAAACATGGACCCACCGTCAGGACCGGCATTCTGCTGCTGCTCCTGCTGCCGCTTCTGGGGGGCTGCGCCGTCTGGGACAACACCCTGGCTCTTTTCGGTCTCGGCCGCGACTACCGGCCGACCACCGCCGAGGGGCTGGTGATGGAGGCGATGGATCTCTACAACTTCGGCAAGTACGACAAGGCCTTCCAGAAGTTCAGCGAAATCGGCGACAACTACCCCTTCAGCCAGCACAGCATGCTCGCCGAACTGAAGATGGCCGACTGCAAGTACTACCTGAAGGAGTACGACACCGCCGCCGGCCTCTACGCCGAGTTCGAGGACAACCACCCCACCAACGAGGCGATTCCCTACGTGATGTTCCAGATCGGCATGTGCCACTTCCGGAAGATCGACACCATCGACCGCGATCCGGCCGGCGCCAACGACGCCATCGAGGCCTTCAACCGGCTCCTCCGCTCCTACCCGGTATCGCCCTACACCCAGGAGGCCTCCGACCGTATCGCCCGGGCGCGGAATTTCCTCGCCCAACACGAGCTCTACGTCGCCAACTTCTACCTTCGCAAGGAAGAATTCAAACAGGCGGAGCGCCGGCTCGACTACCTGATCGAGAACTATCCCGAGTCGCCGGTGAGCGAAGAGGGCAAGACCCTGCTGGCCGCGGTCCGCTCCGACAATCCGCCCCGCCGCACCTGGCGCGACTGGATACCCGATATCTCCCTGCCCAGCTGGAAAAACATCAAGGAATCGGTGGTACTCAGCCCCGCCGGCACCGGCGGCGGACCCGCCAACTGAAGCCCAGCGCCCGGGGCGGCGCGACAGGCGACCGCCTCTTTCAACTCGAAGGAATTGGAAGGAATCACCTTCCTTTCCCGCGCCACCTCCTGTCGTAGCGCTCCTCCTCGCTGTAGATGCAGCCGCAGTAGGGCTGGCGGTAGAGCCCCATGGCGATGGAGCGGTCGACCCCCTCCTGCCAGCCGCCACGAAAATCCTGATAGTAAAATCCTATCCCTTCCTCTTCGCCGACCCGCTCGCCGGTGGCACGGATCAGTTCGTGCTGCTGGTAGCGGCTGTAGAGCAGGGTGGTGGTGAAGCGGTCGCAGCCCGCCTCGCGGCCGACCCGCGCCGCCGCCCGCAAACGCATGCCGTAGCAGATCCGGCAGCGGCCATCCTCCCGGCCGACCACTTCCCGGAGGAAGGGGCGCAAGCCGTAGACTCGGTCATAACGCACCGCGAAGCGTTCCGTTTCGGCCAGCGCGGTCATCGCCGCGAGCCGCCGCGCGAATTCCTGATAGGGATGGATGTTGGGGTTGTGGAAGAAACCCTCCACCTCATGCCCTTCGGCACGCAGCACGGTGAGGGGATAGACGGTGCAGGGCCCGCAGCAGACATGGAGCAGGATCCTCATCCCGCTCCCTTGCGGTAGTGTTTGGGTTCGATGTTGTACTTGCCGATCTTGTAGTTGATGATCCTGAGGGTGGTGTCCAGCAGCTTGGCGGCGCGGGTCTGGTTGCCGTCCGCCTTCTTCAGGGCGTCGACGATGAGTTCCCGTTCGAAATTCTCCACCGCCGCCGCGAAAGAGGTAGGCCGGCCGGCATTGACCGAGTCGGAAGTCTGCAGCGTCGGCGGCAGGTGATAGTTCTTGATGGACTCCTCGTCGCAGATCAGCACCGCCCGTTCCATGCAGTTCTGCAGCTCCCGGACGTTGCCCGGCCAGTGGTACTGGACGAGCAGGTCGATGGCCGGCGTCGAGATCCGGCGGATCTCCTTGCCGTTCTCCCGGCAGTACTTCTGCAGGAAATGCTCGGCGAGCAGCAGGATGTCCGTGGGCCGCTCACGCAGCGGCGGCAGGTAGATGGGAAAAACGTTGAGCCGGTAGTAGAGATCCTCGCGAAAACGGCCATCCGCCACCGCCGCCTCCAGGTCGCGGTTGGTGGCGGCGATCAGCCGCACGTCGCTCTTGATCGGTTTGATCCCCCCCAGGCGGGTGAACTCCCGGTCCTGCACCACGGAGAGGATCTTCACCTGCACCGCCATGCTCAACTCGCCGATTTCGTCGAGAAAGAGGGTGCCGCCCTCGGCGAGTTCGAACCTGCCCTTCTTGGCGGCGCGGGCGCCGGTAAAGGCGCCGGCCTCATGGCCGAACAGCTCCGACTCCAGCAGGGTCTCCGGCAGGGCCGCGCAGTTGACCACCACCAGGGGCCTGGCGCTGCGGCGACTGTTGTGATGGATCGCCTTGGCGACCATGGTCTTGCCGGTGCCGGATTCGCCCCGGAGCAGGACGGTGGCGTTGCTGTCCGCCACCCGGTGGATCATTTCGAACACTTCCTGCATCCGGCTGGAGTTGCTGACGATATTCTCCACCCGGTACTTCTCGGAAAGCTCCCTTTTCAGCTGGGTGTTTTCCGAGACCAGCCGCAGTTTCTCCTCGTTGACGGCGTGGATGCGGACCACCGCCTGGGCGATGAGGCCGGAAACCACCGACAAAAACTGCAGGTCACCCTCGAAATCGACGGGCCCCGCTGCGCCGCGGTCGACGGACAGGGCGCCGATGGTCTGGCCGCCGTGCTTGACCGGCACGCAGATGAACGAGGCGGCCTTGCCCGAGATGTCGCCGCGGGTGCGGGTGCGGTTCAGAAACAACGGCTCCTCGCTGATCTGGGGGACGACAATGGGGGCGCCGCTCGCCACCACCCTGCCGGTGATCCCCTCGCCGATCTTGTACTTCCCCCGGCTGCGGGCCTCGGCGCTCATGCCGTGGGCCACTTCGATCTCCAGCTGGCCGGTCACCGGATTGATGATGGTGACCGTGCCGTTCTTCATCCCCTGCAGGGAATCGAGCAGTTCCATCGCCGTCTCCAGGCATTCGCGCAGATCCATGGAGGAGGCGAGGGCCTTGGTGATCTCGTAGAGGGTGTTGATGTCGGTGAGCCTGTCTTCCGGCTTGCGCATGCTCATGCTGGCCAATCCTGTATGCAATGGTATCCCGCGGTCCGCGAAAGCGGCAGTATACCAGAATCAACAAAAATGTACACTTCAGGAAGAAAAAAATGACGAGATTGCAACAGGGAGGACTCAGCGCAGCGGCAGCGCGGCCAGCAGGTTTGCCAGCCCGTGGACCCAGCATGCATACCCCTTGGGGCTGAGATGGACGCGGTCACCGTCAAAAAGGGCAGGATCGCCCTTGCCGGCGGCATCGAGAAAATCCGGATGGAGATCGTGGAAAAGACAACGGCACCGTCCCGCGGCATCGGCGAGAAGCCGGTTCAACCGAATGATCGCCGCTCCGTCGATCCCGGCCAGTTCCACCGGCAGCAGGCTGGTGAAGACGATCGCGGCCTCGGGATAGGCCTGGCGGAGGGCAGCGGCCAGCTCCTCCCATTGCGGCAGGAAAAACAGGTCACCCATGGCCAGGTTGTTGGTACCGATCATCACCACCACCGCGTCGGCACGGCTCTTGCGGCCGCGGATGGCCGGCAGCCGGGCCAGGAGTTCGCCCACCGTCTCCCCGGGGATGCCCAGCGCGGCCACCCGGTGGCCGGGCAGCGCCCCCTGCCAGTCATGCCAGGCGATCAGCGAATCGCCGATGAGCAGCACATCCATTTCTTTTCTCCGCTCATGGTGTCGAGGCCAGCACCACCACCGCCATGGAGGCGACGGCCAGCCGCCTGCCGGTGATGATCCCGCCCTCTCCCGCCTCGGCGATGTCGTCCGGCGGCGGTGCCGCGGTGTCGATGATCTTCCGCCACCGGCGGCCGGCCGGCGGCTCCGGCACGACGAAGTTGCGGCTACGCCGCTCCCCGGAGACCATCACGAAGAAATCGTCGTCATGGCGGACGCCGTGCCGCTGTCCGGAAAGCAGAAAGGCGAGGGTGCGGCATTCCCCGGACCAGTCAGGCCGCCCCTCGGCCGACTGCCAGAGGATCTCGGGCTCACCGCCGGCGGTGTCGAAAAACTGCCGGCGGCGGAACACCGGGTGGCGCAGGCGCAGGGCGATGAGCAGACGGAAGAAGCGGAGCAGGCCGCGGTTGCGGTCAACGAGGCGCCAGTCCACCCAGCCGGTCTCGTTGTCCTGGCAGTAGGCGTTGTTGTTGCCTCCCTGACTGCGGCCGAACTCGTCGCCGGCCACCAGCATCGGTACCCCCTGCGACAGCATGAGGATGACCGCAAAGGAACGGATGCGGCGCTGCCGGAGCCCCACCACCCGCCGGTTGCGGGTCGGGCCTTCGACGCCGCTGTTCCAGCTGATGTTGTGATCGCTGCCGTCGCGCCCGCCCTCGCCGTTGGCCTCGTTGTGCTTGCGGTCGTAGGCGACCAGGTCGTGGAGGGTGAAGCCGTCGTGGCTGGTGACGAAGTTGATGGAATTGACCGGCAGCCTGCCGCTCGCCTGGTAGAGATCGGAACTGCCGGCCACCCGGGTGGCGAGGGCGCCGGCGCCGCCGCCGCCGCAAAGGAAGAGGCGGACATCGTCGCGATAGCGGCCGTTCCACTCGGCCCAGCGGTCGCTGGCGGAAAAGGAGCCGACCTGATAGACGCCGGCCGCGTCCCAGGCCTCGGCGATGATCTTGGTGTGGGCCAGGATCGGGTCCTCGGCGATCTTCTCCACCATGGGCGGGTTGCTGAGCACCTGTCCCTGCCGGTCGCGGCCGAGGATGGAGGCGAGGTCGAAGCGGAAGCCGTCGACGTGCATCTCGATCACCCAGTAGCGCAAACAGTCGATGATGAACTGGCGGACCAGCGGATGGTTGCAGTTCATCGTGTTGCCGCAGCCGCTGAAGTTGAGGAACTCACGGCTGGTCGGGTCGAGCAGGTAGTAGACGGAATTGTCGAGACCGCGGAAGCTGAGCACCGGCCCGTCGCCGCCGCCCTCGGCGGTGTGGTTGAAGACCACGTCGAGGATCACCTCGATCCCGGCCCGGTGCAGGGCCTTGACCATCTCCTTGAATTCCCGCACCTGGCGGCCGTTCTGATTGTCGGCGGCATAGGAGGCCTTGGGCGCGAAAAAGGACACCGGGCTGTAGCCCCACAGGTTGCGCAACGGCTTGCCGGTTGCCGGATCGCGGCGGGGGATCTCGTTTTCGTTGAATTCACTCACCGGCATCAGTTCCACCGCGGTGATCCCCAACTCGACGAGATGGGGGATCTTCTCGATGACGCCGCGGAAGGTGCCGGGATGACGGACGCCGGCGCTCGGATGGGCGGTGAATCCCCGCACATGCATCTCGTAGATGATCGTGTTCTCCAGCGGAATCCGGAGGGGGCGATCGCCTTCCCAGTCGAAACCGTCGTCAATGATCAGACAATGGCGCTGGAAGGAGGCAAGGGACCCGCCGCCTTCGCCCCAGCGTTCGCCACCCGCCAGAGCGCGGGCGTAGGGGTCGATGAGCAGTCGGCGCGGATCGTAGTAATGGCCGCCACCGTGGGGATCGAAGGGTCCGTCCACCCGCAGGCTGTAGGCATCGCCCGGCCCGACTCCTTCGACAAAGAGATGCCAGACGTCGCCGGTGCGGTTGCGCTCCGGATCCAGGGACAGGCTCGCCAGTTCATGACCGTCCCGGAACAGGACGATCCCGGCGGCGGTGGCATGCCGGGCGAAAAAGGCGAAATTGACCCCGCCGCCACTCGCCGTCGCCCCGAACGGCAGCGGGACTCCCGCCGAAAAAGTCAGATTTTGCTTGCGCATATCGATTAATCGATAATAATTACCAAAAATATACCCGCCACGGTACGGACAAGCACAGCGCATCACCGCCGTTTCTTTGCAGCGGGCTTGCGAAAAAAAGGCCTGGCGGGCAACACTATACTCCATTCGGAGAACAAAAGGCCACAGCGCATCCGCTCCGGCGGAAAACAACAGGAGGGAAAATGGTCAGCAGCATCGCTTTGTTTCAGGCGGTCGGAGTCAGCAATCCGGGCGCGTACATCGACTGGGAACTGACCCCGGCCGACACCTTCGGCACCTTCGAGAGCTGGGGTGGCCGCGAACGGGTGCGCAACAACAGCGAACGCTTCTACTACTTCTACATCGACGGCTGGCAGTCGCCGCCCGTTGTCTGCCTGATGGAACGCGCCGTCAAGCATGCCCGGCCGCTGGCCAGAATCGCCGCGCCGACCGAACTGGTGGCGGCCTGCATCGCCGGCCAGGGCGAACTGATCACCCTGGACAGGAGCTACGCCGTCGACGGCCCGCTCAAACACTGGCTGCGGTTTCACCTGATCGATTCCTTCGACCCCGGCCTCGTTGCCCCGATCCCGCCGGAACAACCCGTCGAGGCCCACCAATCCGGCCTGCCGCGCACGGGCACGGTCCAGTCGCTTGGGCGGATCACCCTGCCCGCCTGCGCCTCCCTGTTGAGCGAAGCGCAAGCGGCGGCCCTGGTCCGGTCCGGCGGTTTCCACGACCGTGATCTCAATCCCGCCGGCCACTTTCCGGCACAACTCGTCGACAACGGCGACGGCCTCACGGTCACCGACCTCCGCACCGGCCTCATGTGGCAGCGGGGCGGCTACGACCAGGTCAACACCTACCGGCAGGTATGCCGCTACACCGAACGGATGAACGCCGAACGACACGCCGGCCACGACGGCTGGCGGCTGCCGACCCTCGCCGAGGCCCTCACCCTGATCGATCCCGGAGAGAAACAGGCCAGCGGCGCCTGCATCCATCCCTGCTTCTCCCTGCAGGAACCTTTCATCTTCACCGCGCAGCAACGCAAACCCGGCGGCCGCTGGTTCGTCGATTTCCTCGAAGGCCGCATCTACTGGGCCTCCGGTTCCAATCCCGGCGGCCACGCCCGGCTGTGCAGGTGTCTGCGGGCACAGGGCACCGCATCTCCCTTGTCATCGACCGTTCCGCATACCTGATGTATTGCGGATCGGCCTCTTTCGCGGCTCTGCGCTACCCTGCACCCGCAGACACCGCCGGCGCGCCTCTTCCATTGGCCTTCCCGCAAGGCCCCACCCCCCTTGCCGCCTTCGGCGCCCTCCCTTCTTCGTTGTCGTAATCGTAATCGATAAGATACTGCGACCAGGATCGCGATTACGACAACGACAACCGTTTCGCTGTCACGCCACTGACAACGAGCGGTTTTCCGCCGGCCGGCGGGGCGTTCCTTTCCCTGCCCCCAGCCCGTACCTCCCCGCCATTTCCCTCTCCTCCTTGACAGCCCCGCCGCCGCCGTTTACCTTCCCACCAGCTTCATTTTTTGGAACTTTTCGGGCCGGCGGACATCTGAAATCCCGATGTTCCGAAACCCGCAACCCACCGGAGAGAACAGGGCATGTCCATCGATATAGAGCAGACCGGCCAGGAGATCGAACGGGAAAGCACCCTGCTGCGGCAGCTGCGCGCGGAAATCGGCAAGGTGGTCATCGGCCAGCAGGGCCTGATCGACCGCTTGCTCATCGCGCTGCTCTGCAACGGCCACGTGCTCATCGAGGGCGTCCCCGGCCTGGCCAAGACCCTGACGGTCACCACCCTCGCCCAGAGCATCGATGCCAGTTTCCGGCGCATCCAGTTCACCCCCGATCTCCTGCCCGGCGACCTCGTCGGCACCCTGATCTACAACCCCAGGGAAGGATCGTTCACCACCCGCAAGGGGCCGATCTTCGCCAACCTCATCCTCGCCGACGAAATCAACCGGGCGCCGGCCAAGGTGCAGAGCGCGCTCCTGGAGGCGATGCAGGAGCGGCAGGTCACCATCGGCGACCAGAGCTACCCCCTGGGCGATCCCTTCATGGTGCTCGCCACCCAGAACCCGGTGGAGCAGGAAGGGACCTATCCCCTGCCCGAAGCGCAGGTGGACCGCTTCATGATGAAACTCACCGTCACCTACCCCAGTCGCGACGAGGAAAAACAGATTCTCCGGCGGATGGCCGCCTCCAGCCCGATGCCGGCGGCGACCCCGGCAGTGACCCCGGCCGACATCGCCCGCCTGCGAACACTGGTCGATGCAATCTACACCGACGAGAAGATCGAGGACTATATCGTCAGCCTGGTGACCGCCAGCCGCGCCCCCGGTGATTTCGGCCTCGACATCGGCCAGCTCATCCGCTACGGCGCCTCGCCGCGGGCCTCGATCCATCTCGCCATGGCCGCCCGCGGTCACGCGTTCCTGGCGGGGCGTGGCTACGTCACCCCCCACGACGTCAAGGCGATCGCCCCGGACGTGCTCCGCCACCGGATCATCGCCAGCTACGAGGCCGAGGCCGAGGAGAAGACCAGCGACGACCTGGTCCGCACCCTCCTCAACTCCGTACCGGTTCCCTGACCCCTGCCGTCGCCCCATGATCTCCCCGGAACTCGCCAGGAAGATCCGCCGCATCCAGATCGTCAGCCGCAAGGCGGTGAACGACGTCCTTGCCGGCGAATACCAGTCGGTGTTCAAAGGCCGCGGCATGGAATTCGACGAGGTACGGGAGTACCAGCCCGGAGACGACATCCGCACCATCGACTGGAACGTCACCGCCCGCACCGGCACCCCGCACGTCAAGCGCTACGTCGAGGAACGGGAACTCACCATCATGTTCGCCGTCGACCTTTCCGCCTCCGGCACATTCGGCTCCACCGCCACCAGCAAGAACGAACTGGCGGCGGAGTTCTGCGCCCTCGTCGCCTTCTCCGCCATCAGGAACAAGGACAAGGTCGGTCTCGTCCTGTTCACCGACCAGGTGGAACTGTTCGTGCCGCCGGCCAAGGGCGTTTCCCACGTGCTGCGGCTGATCCGCGACCTGCTATCCTTCACCCCGACCGGCCGCACCACCGATATCGGCCGCGGCATCGACTACCTCGGCCGGGTGACGACCAGACGCGGCATCGTCTTTCTGCTCTCCGATTTTCTCGCCGACGGCTACGACCACTCCCTGTCCATCCTCGGCCGCCGCCACGATCTCATCGCCGTCTCGGTGGCCGACCGGCGGGAGCGGCAACTGCCCGACGCCGGCCTCATCACCCTGGAAGACGCGGAAACCGGCGAACTGCGGCTGGTGGACAGCGGCGACGCCGGCGTGCGGCAGCGTTTCGCCCTTCAGGCCGAGCGGCGGCAGCAGGCCCTCGCCGACCGTTTCTCCCGGCTGGGCATCGACCACATCGCCCTGGAAACCGGCCGCGACTACCTGCTGGATCTGGTCGCTTTCTTCCGCAAACGGGAACGGCACCACTGAGATGCGACCTTTTCTCCTCCTACTCGCCCTCCTCCTTCCCCTGGCCGGCTGCCGCCCCGCCCCGGACCCGGCGCCACCGGATGACGCCGCGCCGGCAATCACCAGACAGTACCGCAGCGGACACGGCGACCTCTCCCTCAGGATCTCCCGCGACCGGGCGACGGTGGCCGAACCCATCGAAGTCGATCTCGAACTCTCCTTCCCGGAAGGCTGGCAAGCCGAACTGGCACCGATCTCCTCTCCCGACCTGCCGGCCACGGCCGGGGAAACGGACCCGGCAAAACTCGACGACAACCATCGTTTGCGCCAGCATTTCCGGCTGCGCTACACCCCCTTCCTGCCGGGCAATTTTTCCATCGGCCCGCTGCGTATCGTCCTGACCGGCAAGGACGGCGGAGGCACAAGCGAGACGATTCGCACCGATGGTTTCCCGGTCACCGTCACCACCCTGCTGACGGAAGATGACGGCCAGCCCGCCGACATCCTGCCGCCGCTTGAACTGCCCCACCCCATCTGGCCGTATCTCGCCATCGCCGCCGGCGCTCTTGCCCTCGGCCTGCTGGCCACCGGTCTCTACCTGCGCCGCCGGCGGCGGCCGCGGCCCGCGCCTCCCCCCCTGCCGCCGCACCGGCTCGCCGAACGGCAATTGGACGAACTGGCCGGCCGCGGTCTTCCCGAACAGGGGCAGGGCAAACTGTTCCACATCCTGCTCTCCGACATCCTGCGCTCCTACGTCGAGGCCCGCTTCGCCATCCACGCCCCGGAACAGACCACCGAGGAGTTCCTTGCCCAACTCCGCCACGACGACCGCCTAGCAGGAGAGCACAAAGACTCCCTTAAACGGCTGCTCAACCACTGCGACATGGTGAAATTCGCCCGCCGGCAGACCACTGCCGCGGACTGCGATCAATCGCTCACCCTCTGCCGCGATTTTGTCCGGGACACGATCCCGCCTCCCGCCCCGGGAGGGACGCCGTGAGGTTCGCCACCCCCCTCGCCTTTCTCCTGCTGCTGCTGTTGCCGGTCCTTTTCCGGCTGCGCTCGCAGCGGCGTGGCGGTGCCCTTCGCTACTCGGCGGTGGCCCTTTTCCAGGGCAGCGGCACCAGCCTGCGGCAGCGATTGCATTCCCTGCCCCTCGCCCTGCGCCTCTGCTGCCTCGCGCTCATCGTCGTCGCGCTGGCCCGGCCGCAGCAGGGGCTCGAAAAAATCCAGGACGTCAACCACGGCATCGCCATCGAGATGGTGCTGGACCGCTCTTCCAGCATGCGGGCGCCGTTCCGTTACCAGGGGACCGAAATCAGCCGCCTGGACGCGGCCAAGCAGATCTTCGCCGCCTTTGTCCAGGGCGGCGGCCAGGGGCTTGCCGGCCGGCCGAGCGATCTCGTCGGCATGGTTTCCTTTGCCCGCTTTCCCCAGACCAACTGTCCCCTCACCCTGGCCCACGACGCGCTCTCCCGCTTTCTCGACACCATTACCCTGGTGGACAGGAAGCAGGAAGACGGCACCGCCATCGGCGACGCCATCGCCCTCGCCGCCGCGCGCCTGGAAAAGGCGGAAGAGAGCCTGCCCGCCTCGGGCCGTGACCGCGACGACAGCTACCGGATCAAAAGCAAAATCATCATCCTGCTCACCGACGGCGAGAACAACATGGGCAAACTCTCTCCCGTCGAGGCGGCGGAACTCGCAAAAAAATGGGGGATCCGGATCTACGCCATCGGCGTCGGCGGCGCCGAGGTGATGCAGGTGCGGACCATCTTCGGCAACCGCACCGTCCGCACCGGCCGCGGCGCCGACGGAAAAACCCTGGAGGAGATCGCCAGGATCACCGGCGGCCGCTTCTGGCTGGCCGAGGACGGCGACGCCCTCAAGCAGGTGTACCGCGAAATCGATCAACTGGAAAAAAGCGAAGTGGAAAGCGTCCGCTACATCGACTACCGCGAACGCTTCGTGCCGCTGGCTCTGGCGGCGCTCCTCCTGCTCCTCGCCGAAACCGGCCTTGCGGCCACCGTGTTCCGGAGGCTGCCGTGAACGCCCCCTTCCGGCTGCTGGCCATGCCCATGCTCCACCTGCTCTGGCTGCTGCCGCTGTTTGTCCTGCTGCTGCTCTATGCCTCCCGGCGGCGGCGGCGCGACCTCGCCCGCTTCGCCGGCACCGCCATGCTCGCCCGGCTGAGCCCCCCTGCCCATCTGAGCCGGCGCCGGCGCAAAGGGTTGCTGCTGCTCGGCGGCGCCTTTCTGATCATCGCCGCCCTCTGCCGGCCGGCCTGGAACGAAAAACCGCTCACGGTGAAACGGCAGGGGCGCGACGTCGTCTTTCTCCTCGACGTCTCCCGCTCCATGCTGGCCGACGATCTCAGGCCCAACCGGCTGGAGCAGGCCCGCCTCGCCATCGCCGACGCGGTGAACGTCCTGGCCGGCGACCGGGTGGCGCTGGCGGTCTTTGCCGGCGAAACCCGTATCCTCTGCCCGCTCACCGTCGACTACGGATTCTTCCGGCTGATGCTCGACTCCGTCACCCCGGAGGCGGTGACCACCGGCGGTACCCGGCTCGGCGACGCGCTCCGCGCTGTCGACCAGGAGGTCTTCGACGGACAGGCCAGGGAGTACAAGGACGTGGTAGTGATCACCGACGGCGAGGACCACGACAGCTTTCCGGTGGAGGCGGCGGCAAAGGTGGCGGAAAAGGGGGTGCGCCTGATCGTCGTCGGCATCGGCGACGAAAAGGAGGGCCGCCGCATCCCGGTCATCGATGCCGACGGCAATCGTTCCTTCCTGCGCCACGACGGCCGGGAGGTCTGGACCAGACTCGACGGCGACACCCTGAAAAAAATGGCGCTCGCCACCCCGGGCGGCCGCTACCTGCCCGTTGCCACCGGCACCATCGATCTCGGGCAGGTCTACCGCGAGTTCATTGCCGGCGCCCGCAAAAAGGAACTGGAGGAAGAGAAGGTTCTCCGTTACGATGAGAAATTCCAGATCTTCCTCGGCCTCGCCTTCATCCTCCTGCTCATCGACGCGGCCCTCCCCGACTGGAAACCGCAAAGCGCAAGCCCCGAAGCCCCATGAACCTCGGTCGACTGTTCCTCCTTTGCCTTGTCCTCTGTGGCCTGCCGGGCCGGGCTTCCGGCTTCGCCGGCGGCGCCGCCGGCCTGGTGGACCAGGGCAACGCCGCCTTCGCGGCCGGCGACTTCGCCGGGGCCCTGGAGTTCTACGAACGGGCGGCGGCAAAGGATCCGCGGCCGGAGATCGCCTTCAACCGGGCGGGAGCCCTCTACCGGCTCGGCAAAACCGAAGAGGCGGCCGCCCTCTGGCAGGAAGCGGCGGCCGCCGCCAGCAACCCGGCCCTCGCCTACGCCGCCCGCTACAATGCCGGCAACGCCTTCTACCGGCAGGGCGAGGAGGCGATCACCGGTGACCCGGATGCTGCCCTCGACCTCTTCGGCACCAGCGCCGACTCCTTCCGGGCGGCGCTCGCCGCCGATCCCGGCGGCCCGGATGCCGGCCGCAACCTGGAACTGGCCAACCGCCGCATCGCCCAACTGCGGCAGCGGCTGCAACAGGAAAAGCAACAGCAGGGCCAGTCCGGCGGAAACGGGCAGGAGAAGAAAGACCAACCCGACGCCGGCCAGGGAGACGA
>JBFLZZ010000043.1:0-36326 GCA_040755255.1 Thermodesulfobacteriota bacterium | reverse complement strand
ACGCGCAGCTGCTCGGCAGCACCGACAACGCCATCCAGCGGATCATGAACGCCATGCACTTCACCGCCTATTTCGATACCGCGGCGCGGCTCTCCGGCCACAACATCCTCACCTATCACCTGAACGGTGACGTTTCCATCGACCGTACCGAAAACAACTGGGCAGGGGAGGGAACCGGCGACTATCAGTCCTTCACCTGCACCGACCCTGAGATCACCATGATCCTGCCCAATCCCTTTCCGGTGCTGGTCGGCATCGAGGATGTCGATGTCTGCGTGGAGGGCAAGGCCAGGCTGACGGTCAGCGCCATCGGCGCCGACGTCGAGATCTACAAGGGACCCGACGGCACCGCCCCGTCCAGTCCCGGCGAGATCCAGGCCGCAGCGGAGATCGCGCTGGCGGCCCAGTGGGACGCGGCCAAGGGGTATTACCGCTTCGAGCTGCCGGTGAGCAACAACGACCCGGAGACCGGCAGGAAGACTTTTTCCAACAGCATCGCCGGAGGGGCGATCGATTTCCAGTACGAGTTGAAACTGATGCACACGCCGAAATAGGCGCGAATCCAGGGGGGCCGGCATCGCCGCCGTGCCCCAGGCTTGACAAGCCGTCTTCGATCTGCCTACAACGGAGACAGGTGGCAGGGGGCGACAAGCTGCAGGATACGGCTGGCAAGGGGGGTGAGATTCCGTGAGGAATGTTCGCCCCTGTTTTTTTTGCGGCATAGCCCGGGAGGCGGTGCCTCTGGAACCCGGCGAAACAACAGGAGGAGACCCGTGCATACCACCCCGACCGACACCGGAACGGCAACCATTCTTTCCCTGGACCACATCGACGCCCAAACCCCCATGGGCGGCAATCTGTTGCCGACCGGAGAAGGCGCCACCTTTAAGGTGTGGGCGCCGGCCGCCCGCGAGGTGCGGCTGCTGTGGGACTACGGGAACGATCCGCAGCACGGCTGGCAGGCGCGCAGGAGCGCCGGCCTGGCGCGGGCCGAAAACGGCACCTGGGCCGGATTCGTGCCCGGCCTCGGTGAGGGGGAGCTGTACATGTTTTACGTGGTCGGGCCCGAGGGCGGCAGCGAGGGGCTGAAGCGCGATCCCTACGCCCGAGAGCTCACCGACGATCCCATGTGGCCCGACTGCTTCTGTCTGCTGTACGATCCCGCTTCCTTCCCCTGGCACGACCGGGACTTCCGGCCGCCCCCCTTTCACGAACTGGTCATCTATCAACTGCACGTGGGCACCTGGTACATCCCGGAGGGCCGCCACCACGGCACCTTCCTCGACCTCATCGAGCGGCTGCCCTACCTGCAGGCCCTCAACATCAATGCCATCCAGCCGCTGCCGGTAGTCGAGTTCCCCACCATGTTCAGTCTCGGCTACAATGGGGTCGACTATTTTTCGCCGGAAACCGATTACGGAATCGGCGACGAGAAGGAACTGGCCGGGTATCTTGCCCGGATCAACCAGCGGCTCGCCGCCGTGGCACCGGATCTCCCGCCTTACGCGATGACCGATATCCGCGGCACCGCCAACCAGTTCCGGATGATGGTGGACATGAGCCACCTGCACGGCATCGCCGTGCTGCTGGACGTGGTCTACAACCACGCCGGCGGCGGTTTCGGCGACCGCTCTCTCTACTTCTTCGACCGGCAGCCCCGGGGTGATCAGAACTGCAGCCTCTATTTCACCGACCGGGGCTGGGCCGGCGGCCTGGTCTTCGCCTACTGGAAGGACGAGGTGAAGCAGTTCCTCATCGACAACGCCCGCTTCTACCTGGAGGAGTGCCACTGCGACGGCTTCCGTTACGACGAGGTGAGCGTCATCAGAAACGAGGGCGGCGAGCATGGCTGGCGCTTCTGCCAGTACGTCACCGACACCTGCCACTGGTTCAAACCCGAGGCCATCCACATCGCCGAATGCTGGCCGGTGGAGCAGGCGGTGGTCACCCCCACCGGCTGGGGCGGCGCCGGTTTCGACGCCCTGCAGAACGACGGCCTGCGCGATGCGGTGCGCGATGCCATCGGCCAGGCGGCGGCGGGTGCGGGCGCCTTCGTCGACATGGACCGGATCGGCCGCGAGCTCCGCTCGCCGAAACTCGTCGACGGCTGGCGGGCGGTGCAGTGCGTCGAGAACCACGACATCGTCAGAAAGGACCGCGGCCCCCGCATCGCCGCCATCGCCGGCGGCGGTGACAACCGTTCCTGGTTCGCCCGCAGCCGGGCGCGGGTGGCCACCGCTCTGACGGCCACCGCGGTGGGGATTCCCCATATCTTCATGGGCCAGGAGATCCTCGAGGACAAACCCTGGAGCGACGAGCCGGGCAGCCCGTATCAGATCTGGTGGGGAGGGCTCGAAACCGACCGGGCGATGGCCGACCACCAGCGCTTCACCTGCGAACTTTTCGCCCTGCGCCGCTGGCTGCCCGCGCTTTCCGGCGGCGCCATCAACGTTTTTCACGTCCACGACGGCAACCGGGTGCTGGCCTTCCATCGCTGGCTCGAGGGCGAGGGCAGGGACGTGGTGGTCGTCGTCAGTCTCAGCGAATCGACCTTCTGGGGCTACGAACTGGGCTTCCCCCTGGCCGGGCGCTGGTGTGAACTGTTCAACAGCGATGCCTACGACCACTTCCCCAATCCGCATTGCGCCGGCAACGGCGGCGGCATCTGGGCATCAGGCACGCCCTTGCATGGCCTGCTGGCATCGGCCGCCATCGTCATTCCGGCCAACGGTGTGCTGATTTTTGCCCGCTGAAGGGGGCCGCTCGCGCATCAGGAGGGTTCATGAACGATTACGAACAGATCGGCCCGCTTCTCGACGCCTTTGCCGAGGATGACGATCCTGGCCGCCGCCGGCTTCTGATCGAGGCACTGGTTGCCCTCGATCTGCCACCCGCCGTCTGGCGGGAGTCGGCGCGACTTGTCACGCCGGCGGCCCTGGCGATGATCGATTCCGAGCCCCTGGATGGCGAGACCGCGGCGTTGCTGGCCCGCCTTCCTCTCTTCTCGGTCCGTCAGCGCCTGCGGCGGATCGCCGCCGATCAGGCGCGCGGCGATGCCCTGCTCGTTGCCGTCGCTCTGGCCGATGTCCAGGATATCGCCGTGCTGCCCACCCTGGTCCGGCAATTGGCGCGTTCGCCCGACGAGGAGGTCGCCCGGGCACTGGCAGCCCTGCCGCTGGAAGCGGCCGCCGTTTCCGAGCGGGACCTCGCGCCCGGTCTCGCGGCGGAGAACGGCGCGGACGAGGGGACCCGGATGTGGACCGCGATCGCCCTGGCCCGTTTCGGCGACCTTGAGCCGTTGGAACAGCTCTGGGACGCGCTGGTGCGGCCTCCGGAATTCTGGGCGCAGAGCACCCGGCCCGCTCTGTTCCGCGAGCCGCCGCCCCTTTTCGAGGGTGATCCTTCGCTGACCGTTGCCCGGCTTGCCGGGGTGGGGCCGTTGCCCGCACGGCTGGTACGGTTCCTCATCGGTCTCCGGGATAATGACTACGACGCCGATTGGAACCCGCGCCACCCGGAACTGGTAGGCCCATCCCGCAACCCCATCCTGCTGGTGGCCGGCTTGACCGCCACCTGCGATCAGGACGGGAACGCGGTGGTTGCTGCCCCGCCTACCCCGCCATGGCAGGATAGGGTACAAACAGTGCAGGATGCCGCCCGGGCGGTCAAGGTCGTGCAGCGGCTGGCGGCGGAGCCCTGGCGCGGCCTGAAACCCGCCATCGATGACGAGGAACTGCCGCTGCTGGCGAAGGCGCCGGGGGATCTGTCGGCCGAGGTCCTCGAGAACGGGGTCCGGCAACTCGCCGCGCAGGCCGTATCCTACAGTCAGGCGCCGCGCCATCTGCTCGGTAATGCGCTGCTCGGGCTTGCGACCGCACTGCCCGCGCCCCTGCCGTTGCGGATCGCCAGTGTGCTGCTCAACCCGGAGATCGACCGGTTGCCGGCGGACGCGTTGTCCTGGATACTGGGCCGGGCCGGCGCCGTCACCGCGGTGCGGGCGCTGACCCCGCTTATCGCCGGCAGCATCGGCGGCGAACGCACCCGCTGGCTGAGCTGGCTCGCCCGCATCGCCGCGCAGGCGAAAGCGCCGGCGCCGTTCGCCGGCGCCGGCGGAAAGCTGGCCGCGCCGCCCCGGAACGTCGAGATGGTCGATGACACGATTGGTCATCGCCGTCTCCATGCGGGCCTGGTCGGGGCAGGTGCCGGCACTCGGCCACCCGGACAAGCCGTTGCCGCGGCGGCCACCGCTCCCGCCGGCAGCGGGCCGGGGGCGCCATCGCCGCCGCGGCTGGCGTACCCGGACATCGCGGCCGACGATGCGAACCCGGTCGCCGGCGCGACCGTTCATTTCGTCGTTCAACTGGCGGAACTGCCGGCCACGGCCACCATCGGCGAAGTGGAACTTCCCGACTCGCCGCCGGAGGTGGAACATACCTTGCGGGTGCATCTGCTGTTCGGTGCCGCCTCGGCGTGGGATTCGCTGACCTGGTCGGCGGCGCGGGGCACGATCGAGGCCGCAAAATTTTCCCTGCCGGCGCCGGCGGTCGGGGGCGAACGCGCGCTCGTCGAGGTGCGCGCCAACTTCTATCTGCAGCAGCGCTGGTGCGGAGAGGGACTGCGTACTATCGACGTGCGCCGCGACGCCAGTGTGGCGCCGCTGGCGGAGATCCCCCTGCCGACCCTGCCGCCGTGGCGCGGAGGCCTCCTCCTCGAACCCGGGGCCACCCCTCCGGACTTCATCGTACGCATCCAGAAGGGGGAGGTGCCCGGCGACTTCACCTGGTCCTGTCTGAGCCCGCACCTGGATTTCCCGGCGCCGGCCAACGAGGGCGACGACCGCATGGCGCTGCAGGAGGATGCCGCGACCTTCATCCGCAAGACCTTCGCGCCGCTCGCCAACCGGCCGCTGGCGCGATTGAAACTGGCCGATGTCGAAGGCGCCGGCGAGAAGATCTACCGCTGCACGCCGCCGTATTTCCGCGATTGCTACTGGTCACTGTGGCATGCGGCCGCGGCCGGCGGTTTTGCCTTCGAATCGGTACAGATCGTCACCGACGAACCCTGTGTCCCCTGGGAACTGATGCGGATGGTCGACCGTGATCGGGCGCCGGGCGTTGCCCCCGAACTCTTCGCCATCCGCCATTGTGTCGGCCGCTGGCTGGCCACCGAATCGGCCCAGATGCGCCAGCGTATCGCCGTCGGCAGGATTGCCGTGGCGGCATCGTCGTACGAGAGCATCCCGGCGGTGGGTGCCAAACTGCCCTGGGCCGCCAGCGAGCAGCAATTGATGATCGACAGCTACCACGCCGACACGGTGCCGCTTACCAGTGACGCGCTGCTCGATTTCCTCGAAGGCGGCGCGGCGCAGGCGGTCCATCTCGCCTGTCACGGCAGGATGTCCATCACCGATCCGGACGCCTCGGTTCTGGTGATGGAAGACACGCCGAACGACCTGACGCCGTTGTCCATCGCGCGCAGTGAGGTATGCGACGGCCTCGGCAGCCAGCATCCGCTGGTCTTCCTCAACGCCTGCGAGGTCGGGGCCGCCGCCGCCTCGATGTCGCTGGTGGCGGGTTTTCCCGCCGCGTTCCTGTACTCGGGGGCGTCGGCACTGGTGTCGCCGCTGTGGACCGTGAACGATGAGCGGGCGCGCAGGATCGCGGAGGATTTCTACCGGGAGGTGCTGATCGCCGGCGGCGGCAAACCCCTCGGCGCGGTGCTGCGTGACCTGCGCGGCCGCTGGAAGGAGGAAAAGCACCTTACCTATCTCGCCTACGTGCTGTACGGCGATCCGATGGCAAAGGTCGACTATCGCCCGCAATAGGGCAGAAGGAGAGAAAGCCATGCAGGAAGACTTCACCCTTGTCGGCGATTTCACCCCGACCCAGCTCGACCGGAGCGGCATCACCCTGGTGGCGCCCGGACTCTCCGGCAGAGGCACCTGGCTTGCCAAACGCTTCGCCGGCGAGTCGCGCGATTTCACCGGCGAGAAAAATGAACTCGACCGCGCCATCGCGGAAGCCGGCGCCGAGGACAGGCATACCCTGGTCATCGATGCGCCGACGCCGGTGGTCGCCCCGGGGGGCGGAGCGCGCGGCGGCATGGACGTGGCCGATGACGAGATGGTGCTGCAGGTGCCGCTGGCGGAGGACGAAGCGGCGGTGGTCCTCTACATCGACGAGGCGGGTATGGTCAGCTTCCATTACGCCCAGCCGCAGGCCGCCGCGGAACCGGACCTGCCCTCGCGCGCGTTCGGCGCCGATCGGCAGTTGCGTTTCCGCCTGCCGCTGCGCTCCGGGGTGTCAGGGAAGCAGGGCGATGGGCGGGGCTGGATCGCCAAGATCGCCTCAAAGATCATTAAGGTGCTGGTGGTGAAGGTGTTTCCAGACCAGGTCGGGGGCTTTGCCGCGAAACGGGTGCAGGCATGGGAAGAGAAGCATCGCGGCTTTCAGGGCCTGCACGGCGGCAGCTGGGCGCAACTGCTGGATCCGGACCCGCTGCCGGTGGGCGACCTGGCCCGGTATGCGGGGCGCCGTTCGCTCCTTTTGATCCACGGCACCACCAGCACCACCGCCGGGGCGTTCTCCGGGCTGGCAAAGCAGCCGGAGCTGCTCGACCGGCTGCAGGCGATGTACGAGGGGCGGCTGCTCGGTTTCAACCACCACACGATGAGCGTGCCGGTTGCCGAGAACCTCCGCCGCTTTTTCGACGGGCTTGCGGCGCATCCGGGCGACTATGCCTTCGATATCGTCTGCCACAGCCGCGGCGGCCTGGTCGCCCGCGCCCTCGCCCACCTGTCGGACACGGACGTCGGCGAACTCACCGGCTCCCATTGGAGGCGGCCGGCCGGGGTCAAGGTGGACATCGGCCGCATCGTCTTCGTCGCCACGCCCAATGCCGGCACTGCTTTGGCCGATCCCCGGGGCATTCCGGCCTTCGTCGACCGTATCGCCAATTACGTCAACATGCTGCCCGATGCGGCCCTGACCATTGCCTCGGGCGCCCTGCTTTCCCTGGCAGGCAGCGTTGCCGAGGTCGCGCTGCCGCGCCTGCCGGGACTTGCCGATCAGGTGCCGGGCAGCCGCCTGCAGCGGATGCTGGCGCCACCGGCGGGCGGTGCCGATGGTTTCCATGCCTTCGGCTCCGACTACGAGCCGGACGGAGATCTGGTCAGCGTGATCAAGGATGGCGTGGCCGACCGGATCTTCCGCAACGTCAGGAACGATCTCGTGGTGCCCAGCGAGGGGGTGGCGACCACCCCGTATTTCGCCCTGCCGCCCGAGCGCTGTTTCGCCTTTGCCCCCGCGCGCGGCGTGCACCACAGCGCGTTTTTCAGCCAGCCGGAAATGTCCCGGATAGCGACCTGGCTGACGCGGGGGTGAGGTGGACGTCCTCGTCGGGGTGAAGGGAGGACCGTCCGCCTGCGCCCTTCACATCCTGTGGCAGGCGAGGCACAACTCGGTGGGCCGCAGCCGCAACCGCGCCCAGTAATCGGCGCCCCTGGCCGCCGCCGGTTCGGAAAGCACCCCCTTTTGATGGGGGTTGTGGCAGGTGGAGCAGCTGATCTTGCCGCGCGGCACCAGGGGCAGGATGACGGTGTGTTCCTGTTCGTACTGCTGTTTTCTCGCCAGCACCTTTTCCGAGGGTTTGACCAGGAAATGCTCGTGGAAGAAGTTGCCGGGCATGGCAGGGTGGCAGCGCCAGCAGAGAAATGGGGCGTCGGCGCGGAAGTGGACGTCGTAGGTGGTGTCCTTGTCCGGGTGCGGGGTCTCGATGTGGCAGTAGCTGCAGACCAGCCTGCCGTTCAGTTGCCGGAAGTTGCCCCCATCGTCGAGCATCTGGTGGATGTCGATCGCCGCGTACTTTTCCTGGTAGTGGCATTTGAAGCAGAACTGGCGGAAGTCCGGATACTCGCCGCCGCGGAGCAGCATGAGGGTCTCCCGGTTCTCGCCGCCGTGGTGGCCGGCGTGGCAGGTGAGGCACTGGATCTTGCCGTCGTAGAGGGGCAGGGACGATTCCCGCCAGGAGAGCATCTCCGATTCCGGCGGGGAGAAATCCACCGGGTGGTGGTTGGTCAGGAAATCCCCGTGGCAGTCGAGGCAGAACATCCCGTCCTTGTGCAGGTCGTAGCCCGCGTCATGGCACCAGATGCATTCCGGGTGCTTGGCCGCGGGCGCCGCGTGCTGCCCCGGGGCGAGGGGTATGCAGCCGGCCGACAGCAGGAGCGCGACCAGGGGAACAAGGACTCTGCCGATCTTCGCTCTGACTGGGGCCATCACTCCGTCTCCGTGGATTTTCTGGGTCGCGGCCGCGCGCGCCGCCCGGTTCCCTGGCCATTCCTTCGCCCGGTTCCGCCGCCGCACGTCCGGCGACCGGTTCGTCCGGGGGCCACCTCGATCATCGTTGCCGCACTCGGTGGCCATTGTACCCCGGGCATCGTCCCGCATACAAAACCGGGGTACAGGGGTATTGCGCAAGCACCTGCCCCATGATCAGGTACCGAGCGGCCGAGGCGAAGGCCAGGGGACGATCAGCCGGGGTCGGCCGGGCTTTTCTCTTCCTGCACGCTGAGATAGTAGGGGCAGGCCTGGCAGCTGTCGATCTTTTCGGCGAAGATGCCGGCGACCTTGCCGGCGCAGTAGGTGCCGGCGATCGCCCAGCAGATCCTGCCGAAATAGGGGTAGGCCGGGCAGCGGCGGCTGGTGTCCTGTTCGATGCCGCAGTGCATGAATTCCCAGCATGGGATCCTGCCCCCCTCCTCCGCGCTCTGGTAGGGAAAGACCAGGCTGAAGACGGTCCCGTTTTCCCGGTTGCTGCTCACCTGGATGAAGCCGCGGTGTTCCTCCATGATCTTCTGGACGATGGCAAGCCCGAGGCCGGTGCCCTTGCCGATCTTTTTGGTCGAGTAGAAGGGCTCGAAGATGAGGGCCTGCTTGTCGTCGGGGATTCCCGGGCCGGTGTCGCGGATGCGGACGATCTGGCAGGGGACACCGGAGATTTCCTCCTGGCCGAGGCTGACGGTGAGCTCGCCGCCGCCGCTCATGGCGTCGCGGGCATTGACGATCAGGTTGCCCACCGCCTGGCGGATCTGATCCTTGTCGAGATAGATGTCCGGCAGTCCGGGGGTGATGTCCAGCTTCAGTTCGATGGCCTGCTCGCAGCAGGTGTCGCAGTAGACGGCGGTTGCCTCGTCCAGTGGCTCGCTCAGCTGGCCGCGTTGCAGGCGTATGCCGTTGAAACGCGAATAGATGAGGGTGTCGCTGAGGATCTTCTCCAGTCGGTCGACTTCGGAGATGATGACGCCCATGTACTGTTTTTCCTTGCCGTCGCCGGGCAGGAGTTTGTCCAGCCGGCGGGCGAAGCCCCCCAGCGCCGAGAGGGGGTTGCGGATCTCGTGGGCGATGTCGGCGGTGAGCCGGCCCAGGGCGGAGAGTTTTTCCGCCTCGATCAGCTTTTCCTGCATCGCCCTGATGTTGGCGATGGATTCGACCAGCTGGCGGTTGAGTTCCTCCAGGTGCTTGCTGTCCTTTTTCATCTTTTCCGCCAGCAGGCCGAGGGGGATGGCGAGGCAGTAGAGAAAGGCGATACGCAACGTCATGTCGGTCCAGTGAAAGTCCCCCTGCATGTTGGTGAACAGCAGGATCGCCGCCAGGGTGGCCACCAGCACGCCGAAGCGCAGGCCGAAGTAGAAGGTATGCAGGGCGGCCAGCAGGTAGTAGCCGAGAAAGAAGCTGTTGTTGGCCGGCAGATGGAAGCTGACGAAGAAGTAGATGAACAGCAGGTCGAAGACCAGCGACAGCAGGTAGACGTATTTCCGTTGCCCGGGCTGCCAGAGGATGAGGGAGTAGAACACCAGGCTGGCGCAGGAGAAGAAGACGAGGGCGTAGCGGAGCAGGGTGATCTCGTCGCCGGAAAGCGGCGCCAGAAGCAGCCAGGCGATACCGCCCAGGATGGTGGTCAGCCGGAGGACGAGGAAGGTCAGGTCGACCTCGTTGAAGGTGTCGAGCAGGGATTTCCGGCGGTTGGACAGGGTGTCGGCGGTCATCGGGTCAGCAGGCGGATCTGCTGACCCCGAGAGGGAGCAGGATGAAGGGAACTGGTAACCATGACCAGTTGTATGCCGCGAAGAGTTGCGCTGTCAAGTGGTTGGACAGGGAGATGTTTTAGGCTTGCCAAATGTTCACGGCCGGTATTGGATGAGGAGAACACCTTTCCCGGGCGGGGACGGGGACGCCTGCCACCGTTTCGGCGCCGCCTGTCCATCACTGCCAGAAAGGAGGGTATGCGATCACAGGGCACACCATCTCCTTCGCCGTTTCGCTGCTCTCATCGGCCTGTCCGCATACGGGGTGTATAGCGAACAGGCCTCTTCCGCGGATCCGGGGTGCCTTGTGACCGCATACATACCCCGGGTGCAGGGGTGTTGCGCATCACCTGCCCCGTGATCAGATACAGAGGAGGGCCCCATGCCGATCACCAGAAAAATCCGCAAGGTCATCAAGGGGAAACCGACGGTCGAAGGGGCCGGGGTGCATCTGAGCCGGGTTTTCGGTTTCAGCGAGGTGGGGCAGTTTGATCCCTTTCTGCTCCTCGACGATTTCCGTTCCGACATCCCCGCCCATTACCTGCGGGGATTTCCCTGGCATCCCCACCGGGGTATCGAGACGATCACCTACGTGCTGCAGGGGGATGTGGAGCACGGTGACAGCCTCGGCAACCGCGGCGTCATCGCCGCCGGCGACGTCCAGTGGATGACCGCCGGCAGCGGCATCATCCATCAGGAAATGCCCAGGGGCGACGCTTCCGGCAGGATGTACGGATTCCAGCTCTGGGCCAACCTGCCGGCGGGGAGCAAGATGATGGACCCCCGCTACCGCGACGTCAGCAGCGAGCAGATACCGTCGGTCACCCTGCCGTCAGGCGCCGTGGTCAGAATCGTCTGCGGCGAGGTCGCGGGGGTGAAGGGGCCGGTGCGCGGCATCGTCATCGATCCCGAATACCTTGACGTCACCCTGCCCGCCGACGGCACCTTCCGGCATCCCACCAGGCGCGGCCATACCGTCTTCGCCTACGTTATCGGCGGCCAGGGATATTTCTGCCAGGAGAAGATTCCTTTCTCTTACGAAATCGAAGGGGAGAATTACTTCGACATGCGTCGTGACCCCTTTGTCGGCAACGGCATGCTGGTGCTGTTCGAGGACGGCGACGAGATGCTGGCCACCGCCGGCGGCGAGGGGGTACGGTTTTTGCTGATTTCGGGACGCCCCATCGGCGAACCCGTGGCCTGGTACGGCCCCATCGTCATGAACACCCGCGAGGAGTTGCGCATCGCCTTCGAGGAATACGACAAGGGGACCTTTCTCAAGCACCGCCGTGAGCCGGGGAAGGGGTATCCGGAATGAAGGGACAGGAGCTTATGTCGAAGGCGGACGGCATGGCAGGACGCAAAGCGGTCCTCGATTCCCTGCTTCTGTCGCTTCCCGGCGTTGCGTCCGCATTCTCGTTTCATCCATCCGGGTGCGCCCCGTGCATGGCACCTAATTCCAGGAAAAAAGACGGCGGGCCCGGGAAACCCCGCGCCCGCCGTCCGCCCCTCCCGGCGGCCTGCGCCGCCATGGAGCATGTGTGGGTCAGTTGCCCAGGTCGCAGTAGCTGATCCAGGAGGCGTCATGGACGCGCACATCCTGAAAGCCCAGCCAGCGCAGGATGAAATAGGCGTCCGCCGCCAACTGCCCGGTGTTGCAGGTGGTGATGACGGTCTTGTCCGGGGTGAGGCCGTGGTTTTTCAGCACCCACAGCAGTTCCGCCGGCTGCTTGAGCTGGCCGTTCTCCATGTAGAGGGCGCCCAGCGGCAGATTGACCGCGCCGGGGATATGACCGCCGCGGCTGGCCTTGTCGTGTTTGCTGATTCCCTTGAACTGGTGGATGATGCGGGCGTCGAGGATCGCCACCCGCGGATTGTCCAGGTTTTTCTCGACGTAGTCGTTGCCCACCACGATCTCCTTGTTGGTCTGGCCGCCGAACACGGCCTCCGGCCGCTCCGTCTTTTCGGTGGCGGTGTGGTGGCCGGCCTCGTGCCAGGCCTCGATGCCGCCGTCCAGATAGGAGACGTTTTTCGCGCCGGCGTATTCGAGGATCCAGAGCAGGAACCCGGCTTCGCGGCCGTCGCGGCCGTAGACGACGATGTGGTCGTCGGCCTTGAGACCGTAGCTGCCGAGGATGGCGGCGACGTCTTCGTCAGGGACCATCTGCATCGGCGGGTTCTCGTCGGCGCCGGTACGGAAGCCGGCGGTCATCGGATCGAGATGGACGGCGCCTTCGATGTGGCCCTTGGCGTAACTCTTGGCGTCGCGGGCGTCGACCACCACCACGTCCTTTTTGGCCAGACGCTCCTCCAGCTGTTTGACCCCGAGCACCATCGAGGCGCGGACTCCATCCACCGCCAGCCTCAGGGTGCGGGTCTTGTCGATCTTCCCGGGGATGTCGGCGTCGGCGACCACCACCTTGGCGTTGGCCTTCTTCTCGTAGTCGAGCAGATCCTTCTCGGCGAGGAAGAGGTCGCGGTTGCCGTGGCAGTGGTTGCAGGTGGCGGTCTGCCAGGTGCGGCGCTGAATGTTGTGCGGGGAGGTTCGCTTCCAGGTCGGGGTGTTGTCGAAGTTGGTGAAGGCGTCCTTGACGTAGAAGTCGAACACCTCCAGATCCGACGGTTCGTGGCGGACCAGCATGAAGCGGTAGCCGGCGTCCGGCGCGGCGGCGTCGTAGTTGCGGCCGATCTTCATCGACTCCACTTCCTTCTGGTTCTGGAAGTAGCGGACCCCGTTCTCGTCCTTGCCGACGTGGCAGCTGTAGCACTGGACGTAGGTCTGGGAATGGCAGACCTGGCACTGCACCTTGCCGATGTGGGTGGTGTGCTCGCGCACCGAGCCGTATTCCAGCTCCTGGTGGCACTGCTCGCAGCGGACCATCTCGGCGAGGTGGTAGCGTCCCGGCAGGTCGGCGGGGGCGGCGGCGTGCATTTCGGTGGCGGAGTGGCAGGCGACGCAGTCCATGTCGGCCTTGGCGGCGTGGATGTCGCCGGCGCCGCGCGTACCGTAGAATTCGTTGCCGACCCGGCTGCCGTGGCAGGCGGTGCACTGGTTGAGGGGATCGGATCGTTTCCTGAAGGTGTGGCCGGCGACGAAACCCTTCTGGGCGAACTTCGGCCGGCTGACATGACAGCCGCCGCAGCTGGTGTGGCAGGCGGCGCAGTGACCGGCGCGGGCCTCGTCGATGGCCGCCCATTTCGCCATGTCGGCGCGGCTCTTCAGGATCGTGGGAAAGGTGGAGAGGGTGGCGTGCAGGGAATTCTTGGCGGTGGCGACGATTTCGCCGTGGCATTCACCGCAGGCCTTGTCCGGGTTGTTGATGGAAGGATGGGGATCGAGGCCGGCGTGGGCCTCTTCCTTGCCGGGTTTGGAAGGGTCGCCGCCATGGCACTGTTCGCAGGCGATCTCGCCGTGGCTGGTCTGCAGGAAGTCCTTGGCGACGAGCACCTTTTCCTGTGGCTCCAACTGAGCCACCTTACCGCCTCAGCCGGCGCCCGACTGTTTGGCGGAGGCGCTCACCTTGACCGGTGCCAGGGTGTTTTCCAGGGCGTCGACGTCGGTGTGACAGGTTATGCAGCTGGAATCCGCGGCGAAGGCGTTGCCGGCCCAGGCAAGGCCGACGCACAGCGCCGCGGTCGCCAGGCGACCCAGGACGGGATGCGGGGAAGGGACACTTTTTTTCATGACTGCTCCTTGTTTTTGTGGGCAACGGCGGTTGCCGCTGTCCCGTGGCGGGGTACGTGGACTGTTTCCAAGCTAGCACAGAAAAACCGGGAAGTGATGCGGCAAATCGTCGCAATGCCACAATGCGGTAGTCGCATGGAGCAGATGAGCTGCGGCCGATTGCAGTAATGGTTGCGGAAGACGGCCGCCGGGTGCTGTTGATGAACGGACAACGACAGGAGGTTGCTGTGGAATCAGGAATGATCGTTCGACACAGAGTAGTGGGCGACTACAAGGTCAACGCCTATCTGGTCGCCTGCACCGAGACGGGCAAGGCGGTGATCATCGACCCGGGCGGCGACGCCGCCGAGATTCGGGCCATGGTGGCGGCAGAGGCGGCGACGCCGGTGTACATCCTCAACACCCATGGTCATGCCGATCATGTGCTGGCCAACCGGGAATTGCGCCAGGACTTCGCCGTACCGGTCTGCATGCACGAGGATGACGTCCGTTTGTTCGCCAGGGGCGAGGTGCGGGAAAAATCGGCAAGGGAACTCGGTCTGCCGGCCCCGGACGGGGCCGATATCCTGCTCCGGGATGGACAGGTGCTGGAAGTGGGGCGTCTACGCATCCAGGTGCTGCACACCCCGGGGCATACGCCCGGCTCGGTCTGCTACCTGGTGGCCGGCAACCTGTTCACCGGCGATACCCTGTTTGTCGGCGATGTCGGTCGTACCGATCTGGTGGGCGGCTCACTGGAGGTTCTCATCCAGTCCCTGGCGAGACTCATCCGCCTGCCGGAGGAGACGGTGGTCCGGCCGGGGCACGATTACGGCGAGACGCCGACCTCGACCATCGGCCGGGAGCGGCGGGAGAATCCCTACATCACCGATTTCCTGCCGGGGTGAACAGGGTGAAGGCGGCGTCGCCCGGCACCGCCTGGTAGCGGCCGTCGCCTTCGCCGCTGGCGGTTTTGCGGAAATGGGTGCCGTTGCCGCCGCTGCCGGCGGCGATGCCCCAGTCGGGCAGGGCATGCTGCACCGCTTCGATCCGCAGCCAGTAGCGGATGCCCGCCCTGGCCGGGAAGGGTTGCGGCAGGGTGAAACGGTAGCCGAACAACGGCGGGTGCCCGCCGGATTGCACGGCGGTTTCGCCGGCGTTGTCCGTGGTACGGTAGGTCGCCAGGGGGGGCACCGCCACATCCGGCCGGGTGCCGGCGGCGATGGCCGGATGGATGGCGACGATAAAGGCGGCGACCGGGCCGCCGGCGCCGCGCTTTCGCGGATCGTGACCGCCCTGCCAGGCGATGGCGCCGACCGGGGTGTCGGCGGCGAAGATGAAATCGTCCCAGACCCGGCCGTCGTAGTCGCTTCCGTCCGGCTCCTGCCGTGCGGAATGCAGCAGGGGGGCGCCGGTGGCGGCCTCCTGGACGAAGGCGGCCGTTTCCTCCGCCCCGGCCGCGTGCGGCCGGCAGGCGGTCAGCAACAGAGGGATGGCGACGGAGAGGGCAAGGGCGGCGAAATTCATTTTTTCAGGAAGAGATAGGCGGCCAGGCAGAGAAGGACCACGGCGAAGATTTTCTTGAAGCTCCCGGTATCCACCTGTTGGACGAGACGGGCGCCGATCTGGGCGCCGACGATGCCTCCCAGGCCGAGGAGGATCCCGTAGCGGTAGTCGACATTGGCAAGCTTGTTGTGGGCGACGAGGGCGGATACCGAGATCACCAGGATGCCGAGAAAGGAGGTGCCCACCGCCTTCTGCGCGGAAAAGCCGAGAAAGAGCAGGAGCGGCACCATGAGAAAACCGCCGCCCAGGCCGGTGAAGGAGGCGCCGATGCCGACCACCACGCCGCTTGCCAGAATGATGAAGGTAGTGCTGTCCACGGGCCAACCTCGCTGAAGGGGTTTCGCGCCACCATCCCTTCGCCGGCAGCGCCGCCCCCAGACAAATGGGTACCATCCGGGCATTCCCCTGTCAATGCGCATTGCGGAGAGAGTGGCGGAAGGGTATGCTCCCCGGCGCGCGGCACTGCTGCACGGCTGCGGTCAGGCGTGGCTACGCTTTCTCGCCCCGGTGAACTCCCTGCGCGGTTTTAGGATCGAGGTTCTGCTTTCCAGTATGCTCCCTGTCCGGAACATTCATGAGCTTCCCGAGCGATTCCGCCGCTTGACCGCCGATCTGCCGGTGGTCGCGGTGGCTCCACCCCTGGCGGCGGCACTGGCCGGCCACGGCGCCGCGGTGCTCACCGCGCCGCCCGGTTCGGGCAAGACCACCTGCCTGCCGCTGCTGCTGCTCGACCAACTCGCCGGCGGCCGGATCGTCATGCTGGAACCCCGCCGGCTTGCCGCCCGCGCCGCCGCCATGCGGATGGCGGAACTGCTCGGCGGGGAGGTCGGCGCCACCGTCGGCTACCAGGTGCGCTTCGAGCGACGGCTCTCGGCGGTGACCCGCATCGAGGTGGTCACCGAGGGTATCCTCACCCGCCGGCTGCAGGACGATCCCGGACTCGAAGGCGTGGACCTGGTGATCTTCGACGAGTTCCACGAACGCTCCCTGCACACCGACCTCGCCCTGGCCCTCTGTCTGGAGATCCGCCGGCATCTCCGGCCCGAGCTCCGGATCCTGGTCATGTCCGCCACCCTGCAGACCGAACCGCTGGCCGCGCTCCTGGAGGGGGCGCCGGTGCTTGCCGCCGCCGGCCGCCAGTATCCGGTCGAGGTACGCCATTACTGGCCCGTCGGTCTGCGCGGCCGGCAACAGGAGGCCTTTCAGGACAACAGGACGGCGACGATTGCCGGCCTGGTGCGGCAGGGTGTCGCCACCGCCCTCGCCGAAACCCGGGGCGATCTGCTCGTCTTCCTGCCGGGCTTCGCCGAAATCCGGATGGTGGCGGCAGGTCTCGCCCAGCTGGCGGCCCAAGGCGTTTTTGTGCGGCCGCTCCACGGCGACCTCTCCTTCGCCGACCAGAAGCTGGCGATCCTGCCCGATCCCGGCGGCGGGCGCCGGGTGGTGCTCGCCACCAACATCGCCGAGACCAGTCTCACCATCGAGGGGATCGGCGCGGTGGTGGACTCCGGCTGGCAGCGGCTCTCGCGTTTCCGGCCGGACAGCGGCCTCTCCGGCCTGGAGACCGCGCGGGTCTCGCGGATGTCCATGGAGCAGCGCTGCGGCCGCGCCGGCCGGCTGGGGCCCGGCGTCTGCTACCGGCTGTGGCCGGAGGAGTTCGACGGCCTGTTCCGGGAGGCCGATCCGCCGGAGATCCTCCAGGCCGATCTCGCCTCGCTGCTGCTCGATCTGCATCTCTGGGGGACGAAGGCGGAAGAACTGGGCTGGCTCGATCCGCCGCCCGCCGGTGCGCTCGCCCAGGCGCGGGAACTGCTGTTGCGGCTGGGGGCGCTGGATACGGGCGGGATCACCGAGCGTGGCCGGCGGATGGCGGCGATGCCTCTGCATCCGCGTCTTGCCGCGCTGCTGCTAGAGGGAAAGCGGATCGGCCAGCCGGCCCTGGCGGCCACCCTGGCGGCGCTCCTGTCGGAACGCGATGTCCTGGCCGGAGAACCTCTGCGCGCCACCGTCGATATCGAGGCCCGTCTCCACCGGCTGCGGAGCGGGCCTCTCGATCCGGCTTGCCGGCGGGTGCTGCGCAGCCGCGACGAGTTGCTCCGCATCGCCGGCCCCGGCCGGGAGCGGATGAACGAGCGCTTGTCCGGGCTCCTTCTCGCCCACGCCTATCCGGACCGGATCGCCAAACGGCGGCCCGAGTCGCGCAGCCGCTACCTGCTGGCCTCGGGGCGGGGCGCCTCGCTGCGCGACGACGATCCCCTGGCCGGTTCCCTGTATCTGGCGATTGCCGGGCTTCACGCCGGGGCCAGCGAAGGACGCATCCTCACCGCCGCCGCCTTGGCCGAGGACGAACTGCGGGACGCGGTCGGCGACCGGCTGGAACAACGACGGGAGATCTGCTGGGATCCCGACCGGAAGATGGTGGAGGCGTACGAGGAAACGCGCTGCGGCAGCATCGTCCTCAATCGGAAACCGTGCGCCGGGGTCGGGTCGGAAGAGGTCGCCGCGGCGCTGCTCGCCGGCATCCGGTTGGAGGAGGGGCGGCCCCTGCCGTGGAACGAGCAGCTGCGGCAGCTGCAGGCGCGCCTTTTGTCGCTGCGCCGCTGGCAGCCGGGTGAAGAATGGCCGGACGTGAGCGATAAGGCGCTGCTGGAAGGCGACGTGCTGTTGCCCTGGCTGGCGGGCAAACGGCGGTTGGAGGATCTGCGCGAGCTTGATCTCGCGGCGGTGCTCACCGCGGAACTCGACTGGCCGATGCGGCGGGCACTCGATCAGTTGGCGCCGGAACGGCTCGCCGTGCCCAGCGGTTCGCAGATCCGCCTGCGCTACGCCCCGGACGGTTCGCCGCCGGTGCTGGCGGTGCGGATCCAGGAGATGTTCGGCGCGGTCGACACCCCGGCGGTCTGCCGGGGGCAGATGCCGGTGGTCCTCCATCTCCTGTCGCCGGCCGGTCGTCCCATGCAGATCACCACCGACCTGCCCCGGTTCTGGCGGGAGGTGTATCCGGAGGTGAAAAAGGAGCTGAGGGGCCGCTACCCCAAACACCACTGGCCGGACGATCCGCTGAACGCCGCGCCGACGGCGCGGGCGAAATCGCGTGTCGGTAGAGGTGGATCGTCACCATGACCAGTTCCGGCGACGTAGGCGAACCCACTGCCATAGTTCAAGAAAAGTGACAATGCAGAATTTCGAGCAGCTGCGGGCACTAAGCTATATTCCCGGCATCGCCGGCCTGCGCGCCGTTGCCGTCATGGCGGTTATTCTTTACCACTTGCAACCGGAGTGGCTGCCGGGAGGGTACGCCGGCGTCGATATCTTTTTCGTCATTTCCGGGTATGTGGTGAGTCTTGCCATGGCCCGCCACCGGGACTTGCGGCTATCGGACTTTCTCTTTGGTTTTTACGCTCGCCGCATGGTGCGTATCCTGCCTGCCCTGATCGTTTGCATGCTGGTGACAGTGGGGGTCACCATTCTTTTCGTCCCTCCCTCGTGGTTGAGTGACTCCATTCGCTCTACCGGGCTCTGGGCCTTTTTCGGCATCGGCAACCTAGCCCTGGTCCGGTCCGATGACGGGTACTTTTCCCCACGGGTGGAGTTCAATCCCTTTACCCATACCTGGTCGCTGGGGGTGGAGGAACAGTTCTATCTCCTTTTTCCGTTGATCTTCTTCTTCTGGTGGCGCGAATCCCGGCACCGGGAAGGCCGTCGCCGTGCCGTTCTCCACTTCCTGGAGTTTACGTTCCTGGCCTCGCTTGGGTACTGCTGGTATCTGACCGCGGCTGCACCAAGCCGTGCCTACTATCTTCTGCCTGGAAGATTCTGGGAACTGGCCGCAGGCGCCCTCCTTTTCCGTTGTCATTTCCATGGCCGGGGCACGCCGGCAGATGGAAACAAACAGCGATTGTTGCTCTCGGCGGGGGTAATTCTTGTCGCATTGGGAATGGCGTTTGCTGCCCGGAAGGGGTTTCCCTTCCCCTGGGCCGTCCCCGTGGTGGTCGGCACAATGTGCGGCATCGCGGCCCTGGCGGCCGGACTCCCCCTGCGACCGTCTATGCCGCAAAGGTTGCTGGAAAGCCGGCTTGCCGCCTATCTGGGCGCTATTTCCTTTTCCCTTTACCTCTGGCACTGGCCGGTGCTGGCCCTGGGCCGCTGGACCACGGGGGTGGAGACCCCGGTGCAGTTTATCGTCGTCCTTTTGGTGACGGTGATGTTTGCGGTGCTTTCCTATCATTGGGTCGAGAGCCCGATCCGCAGACGGCGTTATCCCCAGAAGATTCAGAAGAGCAGGGTCGTCCCGTTAGGATTGGTCGCCGTGCTTATCGGTTTTGCCGCTTCGTCGCTACTGTTCCGTTCTCAGCATTCCCTGAGTCTTTCGACAGTCATTCGGCAGGGAGAGCTTTGGTATCCCAATGGCAGACCAAGCCAGGCGGTAGCGACCGGTTCTTTCCGGGGAAGAACCCTTTTCGCCCTCGGCGATTCACACACGGGCGCCTACGATGCCATGCTCCAGCAGTTGCAAACGGAAACCGGCGCGCGGGTGGTTGTCTTCACTAAGGGCGGGTGTGGCGTGGCGGCCCTGCAGAAACCGGTGTTGCTGCATAACCCCGACTGCCGCGAGTTCGTTGACGATTCATTGGAGAGGATCAGCAGCGAGGCCGCGCCGGGCGATGTGGTCTTTCTCGCCTCCCTGCGCATGCCGCGTTTCGGTGATCAATGGGGACTCTATCCGCAGGAGCGCCAGCCCCGTTCTCGGGATACGTGGAAGGTGGAGGCTGACCGTGCCCTCGCCCTCGAAGAGGCGACCGCGGTCATGGAGCGGCTGGCATCGCTGCCGGTAACCATGCTCATCAGCGCGCCAACTCCGATCTTCAAGGCACCGCCCTTCCGTTGTTCCGATTGGTTCAACCGTGATAATCCTGCTTGCCGTTCCGGTTTCACCATGACGCGGCAGGATCTTGACCAGGACCGCCAACCGGTGCTGGCTGCGTTTGCGGAGTTGCGGAAGCGGTTTCCGTCGCTGCGGGTTTGGGATCCTTTCCCTATCCTTTGTCCCGGAGAAGTTTGCAGCGCCTTTGATGACGCCGGACCGCTGTTTTTCGACGGCGACCACTTGAGCGGCCACGGTAATCGCGTCCTGTCCCCGGCGTTCAGGGCAATGTTGGAGGATCTATGGGGAGCAGAGAAGGGAAGCGACGGTTGAATTGGTGTCGTCGTACTCTTTTGAGACCGGCCAGGAGGTGTGCGCCTCGGTCTCCTTATAGGATGCGCGCCCTCGAGCCGGGTCCTGCCGGAAGTAGCGAAACTCAGTGAAAACATTTGGGTGGTATGGGAATTGCGGGCAATCCTGGATCGCTTCGTCACCATGTTCCTCGCGAAGACGGAGGGGTGGTCGTGTCGTGGCGAGGGGCAAGCCTGTGGCGATCCGGCTCCTTTCACGGCAACCTTCCACGTTCACTCATCCGCGGGGGGCGGCAGATGGCAACTCAGCCGAACTCGATGATCGGCTGGTCCACCGCCAAACTGTCGCCAGGGTTGGCGAGGAGTCTGGCAACCACCGCGTCGCGCTCGGCCTTGAGGGAGTTCTCCATCTTCATCGCCTCGACCACCGCCAGTTCCTCGCCGGCCTTGACCTCGTCGCCCTCCCGCACCGGCAGCTTGAGCAGGAGGCCGGGCATGGGAGAGAGGAGGAAACGGGAGGTGTCGGCCGGCGGTTTCTCCTTCATGTGGGCGTTGAGTTCGGCGGCGCGTGGCGACAGGACGAGGACGTCCGCCTGGCAGCCGCCGTGGGAGATCCGGTAACGAAGCCCGTGCCGTTCCACCTGCATGCACAGCGGCACCCGGTTGACGGCGGCGCGGAACAGCGGCGCGCCCAGTTGCCAGTCCGGAAGAACCGTCCAGCTGCGGCCGGCGTGCTCGACGGTGTAGCCGTGGCCATGGTTTTCCGCACTAACGGTCACCGGGTGGTGCTCCCGGTCCATCACCACCACCCAGCTTTTCTCCACCCGTTTCTCCCGGCCGAACATCTGGCCGGAGAGTTTGGCGGCCCGTTCCATGTAGATGCGGTGCACCGTGGCCGCCGCCACCACGAACAGTTCCGGGTTCTTGCGCGGTGCGTCCGCCGGGTGGAAGCCGTCCGGATATTCCGCGGCGATGAAGTTGGTGGTGAACTGGCCGTCCTGGAAGCGGGGATGGGCGAGCAGTGCCTGCAGGAAGCCGATGTTGTGGGCGACGCCGCGGATGTAGAAGGCGTCGAGCGCTTCCTGCAACCGGTTGATCGCTTCGCCCCGGGTGGAGCCGTGGGCGATCAGCTTGGCGATCATCGGATCGTAGTGGATCGACACCTCACCGCCTTCGTAGACGCCGGTGTCCACCCGCACGTGTTCGTTTTCCGCCGGCGGCCGGTAGGCGATCAGGCGGCCGGTGGAGGGCAGGAACTTTCGGAAGGGGTCCTCGGCGTAGATGCGCGCCTCCAGCGCCCAGCCCTGCATGGGGATCTCCCCCTGCACCAGGCGCAGATCCTGGTTGGCCGCCACCCGGATCATCAGTTCGACCAGGTCGAGGCCGGTGACGTATTCGGTGACCGGGTGCTCCACCTGCAGGCGGGTGTTCATCTCGAGAAAGTAGAAGTTGCGGTCGCGGTCGACGACGAATTCCACCGTGCCGGCGGAACGGTAGCCCACCGCCCGGGCCAGGGCCACCGCCTCTTCTCCCATCCGCCGTCGGGTGACGGCGTCGAGAAAGGGCGACGGCGATTCCTCCAGCACCTTCTGGTGGCGGCGCTGGATGGAGCATTCCCGTTCGCCCAGCCAGAAGGTGTTGCCGAAGTTGTCGGCGATGATCTGCATCTCGATGTGGCGCGGCTCTTCGATGAACTTCTCGATGAGGATGCGGTTGTCGCCGAAGGCGGTCTTCGCCTCGTTGGTCGCCCGCTCGAAGCCGTCGCGGCATTCGGCGTCGCTCGCCGCGACGCGCATGCCCTTGCCGCCGCCGCCGGCGGAGGCTTTCAGCATCACCGGGTAGCCGATCCGGTTGGCCACCCGCACCGCCTCCTCGGCATCGGCGATGATGGTGTCGTGGCCCGGGATGGTGCTGACCCCGGCCCTGGCCGCGATCCGTTTCGATTCCAGCTTGTCGCCCATGGCGCTGATCGCCTCGGGCGGCGGGCCGATGAAGGCGATGCCCGCGGCGGCGAGCTTGCGGGCGAAGTAGGTGTTCTCCGACAGAAAGCCGTAGCCGGGATGGACCGCCTCGGCCCCGGTCTCCCCGCAGACCTCGATGATCCGCGCGGCGTTCAGGTAGCTCGCCGCCGCCGGGGGGGGGCCGATGCAGACCGCCTCGTCGGCCATCTGCACGTGCAGGGCGTCCCGGTCGGCCTCGGAGTAGACTGCGACGGTGCGGATGCGCATCCGTTTCGCGCTCTTGATCACCCGGCAGGCGATTTCTCCACGGTTGGCGATCAGTATCTTCTTGAACATCGGCGGTGCCTACAGAGGGATGTTGTCGTGCTTGCGCCAGGGATTTTCCAGGCGCTTGTCCCGCAGCATGGCGAGTGAGCGGCACAGTCGCTTGCGGGTGGCGTGCGGCATGATGACGTCGTCGATGAAGCCGCGGTGGCAGGCGATGAAGGGGTTGGCGAACTTCTCCCGGTACTCCTCGGTGCGCCGGGCGATCTTCTCCGGGTCGCCGCTATCCTTCCTGAAGATGATCTCCACCGCCCCCTTGGGGCCCATCACCGCGATCTCGGCGGTGGGCCAGGCAAGGTTGACGTCGCCGCGCAGGTGTTTGGAACTCATCACGTCATAGGCGCCGCCGTACGCCTTGCGGGTGATGACCGTCACCTTGGGCACCGTCGCCTCGGCATAGGCGAAAAGCAGTTTGGCGCCGTGACGGATGATGCCGCCGTACTCCTGGGCGGTACCGGGCAGAAAGCCGGGGACGTCGACGAAGGTGAGGATCGGGATGTTGAAGCAGTCGCAGAAGCGGACGAAGCGGGCCGCCTTGGCGGAGGAATCGATATCGAGGCAGCCGGCCAGCACCATCGGCTGGTTGGCGACGATGCCGACGGTGGCGCCTTCCATCCGGGCGAGGCCGGTGATGATGTTCCTGGCGAAATCGGGCTTGAGTTCGAAGAAATCGCCTTCGTCCACCACCTTGCGGATCACCTCCTTCATGTCGTAGGGGTGGTTGGCGTCGCGGGGGACGATGGTGTCCAGGGACGGTTCCTCGCGGTCGGCCGGGTCGTCGGTGGGCCAGACCGGGGCCTTTTCCCGGTTGTTGGCCGGCAGGAAGTTGACGAAGCGGCGGAGCAGCAGGAGCGCCTCGACGTCGTTGTCGAAGGCGCCGTCGGCGACGCCGGAGCGGGTGGAATGGGTGTGGGCGCCGCCCAGTTCCTCGGCGGTCACCTCCTCATGGGTGACCGTTTTGACCACGTTGGGGCCGGTGACGAACATGTGGGAGGAATCGCGGACCATGAAGATGAAATCGGTCATTGCCGGCGAGTAGACGGCGCCGCCGGCGCAGGGGCCCATGATCATCGAGATCTGCGGGATCACCCCGGAGGCCATGACGTTGCGCTGGAAGACGTCGGCGTAGCCGGCCAGCGACGCCACCCCTTCCTGGATACGGGCGCCGCCCGAGTCGTTGAGGCCGATCACCGGCGCGCCCGCCTTCAGCGCATGGTCCATCACCTTGCAGATCTTCTCGGCATGGGCCTCGGAGAGCGAGCCGCCGAACACGGTGAAGTCCTGGCTGAAGACGAAGACCAGCCGGCCGCTGATGGTGCCGTAGCCGGTGACCACCCCGTCGCCCGGGACCTTCTGGTCGTGCATGCCGAAGTCGTGGCAGCGGTGCTCCATGAACATGTCCCATTCCTCGAAGGTGTCGCGGTCGAGGAGGAGATCGATGCGTTCGCGGGCGGTGAGCCGGCCGTTGGCGTGCTGCCGTTCGATGCGGGCGGAACCGCCGCCGGAGCGCGCCGCCTGCCGTTGTTGCTCCAGGCGGTTGATGATGCTCTGCATGGCTGATCCTTAGAGCTTGTTCACAGATACTGCTTTTGTGTTCGCAACCTACTGCACCGGCGGCGCGCTTGTCAATTCTCCTGATGGGTAAAAGTACGGAAGCGGCGAGGGGGAGAATCGGCGGGGCGGAGAAAAATTCCCTGTTGCCCCGCGCCGGAAATTCAGCTAGGTTTCGCGTTTCGTCCCTGGGTGAACGGTTTGGCTGCGGCGAAGAGTTGCGGCGATGGCGGCCCGGGCGGGGGAGGAGATGATGGAACTCGTCTACGAACTACTGAGCCGGCTGTCCAGGCCGATCGTGGTTTTTTGCGTTTTTCTGGCGGTGCTGTTCCTGGTGGTGCGACCGCTGACCGCCTGGCTTGCCGGCTATGTCGCCCGCCGCGGCCGGCAGCAGGCCGGGGAAGCCGAGGGACAGCAGCCGGCGGCGCTGGATGAGGAGATGGAGTCGCTGCTGGCGGAAGCCAGGGAGGCGGAGATGACCCTCACCAACCAGGAGCGGCTCCGGAGGCTTGCGGCCAGCGATCCGGAGCGGGCCAAGGAGCTGATCCGCGCCTGGCTGCACCAGAGTTGAGCGTTTCGTAGAGGGGGCGCACCCGGATGGGGTAACGCGGCCACTCCTTCGTCTTCGTCAGGTCCGGAGTGGCGAAGCGCTCCGGAAATCCCCATTCGCGCAATCTGCAACCAAGATAGTTTCTTGAAAGGAAGGAATCGAAATGCTGGTCCGTGACATCCTGCGATCCAACGCCGTGTCCTTCAGTCTGGAATTCTTTCCGCCCAAACTGGACGAGGACTGGGAGAAGCTCTTCCAGCAGATCGCCCACCTCATGCCGCTCAAGCCTTCCTACGTCAGCGTCACCTACGGCGCCGGCGGCTCCACCCGCGACCGCACCCACAACCTGATCGTCCGCATCCAGAAGGAAACGGATCTCACCGTGGTCTCCCACCTCACCTGCGTCGGCTCCACCCGCGACGAGATCGGCGCCATCCTCGAAAAGTACCGGGAAAGCGGGGTGAAGAACATTCTCGCCCTGCGCGGCGATCCCCCCAAGGGCCAGACCACCTGGCAGAAGACCGAGGGCGGTTTCGAATACGCCGCCGACCTGGTCGCCTTCATCAAGAAGCATTTCCCGGAGATGTGCGTCGGTGTCGCCGGCTTCCCCGAGGGGCATCCGGAAACCCCCAATCGCCTCAAGGAGATGGACAACCTCAAGGCCAAGGTGGACGCCGGCGCCGACTACATCGTCACCCAGCTCTTCTTCGACAACCGCGATTTCTACGATTTCCGCGAACGCTGCGAGCTTGCCGGCATCCGGGTGCCGGTGATCGCCGGCGTCATGGCCATCACCTCCCGCCACAGCATGGCGCGGATGGCGGAACTGGCCGCCGGCGCCCGGGTGCCGGCGGGGCTGCTGCGCGCGGTGCAGCGCGCCGTCTCCGACGAGGCGGTCGAGCGGGTCGGCGTCCACTGGGCCACCGAACAGGTCCGCGACCTGATCGACAAGGGGGTCAGGGGCATCCACTTCTACACCCTCAACCATTCCAAGGCGGCGCTTGAGGTCTACGCCACTTTGGGCATCGTCGATTCCAGCCAGCTCTTGGCCGCGCAGGCGGGGTAGAGGAAGAGGGATCCGAATCGGCCCGCCTCGCTTCATCGATCGCTTCTCACGGGGCGATGATTTCCAGGCTGGGGAAATAGGTGCGGTAGCGGGAGATGTCCCTGGTCAGAAGGGGGATGCTCTCCACCGCGGCATGCGCGCCGATGAGAAATCCGGCAGCGGGGAGCTTTTCAGCCCACCGGCCCGGCGGTAGCGCAAAAAACATTTTCCTGCCAGAAAGGCGGCCTCGCAAGGGATGTCGGCGTAGTGGAAGAACTCTCTGCCGAGGGCCGTCTCAAGTTCTTCCACCCGGTCGAAACCGATCGAGACCTCCGCGTAGATGACCGGGTTGATCACCAGCCGCCCTTTTTCGGCAAAGGCGGCAAGCTGCTCGCCCGACCAGCCGAACCATGTTTTGTCCTCGGTCAGCACGTCGGGAAGCACATTGCTGTCGACCATGATCCGGCCGGCAGTCATTTGTCGCCTCGGGTGAGAGCCATGATTTCGTCGGTGGTCATGCGCACCGTCGCCTTGCCGGTCATCTGTTTGAGCAAGCGGTTGTTCCGCACGCTGCCGGGACGGGTACTCTTGACGATCTGCACGACGTTCCCCTTGATAACGAACTCCACCTCGGTGTTGGGCAGCAGTCCCATTTTTTTCCGGATGGACAGAGGGATAGTCACCTGCCCTTTCGATGTGATGCGCATGACCGGCCTCCAACCGTGACCTTGCGGTTTATCTTTTCGTTTTCGGCTTTTCCGTAAACGACTGGCAGTGCATGCCGGAGGAGGCGAAAACCGCCTCGGCCGGCAGGCGGGCGGACTTGAAGCCCATGAACCGGCAGCCGTAGGGGAGGGCGGGTTCGTAGGTGATGAAGAAATGCAGGCACCGGTAACAGTTGGGCGGCTGCCCCCCCCGCCTGGGTTCGCTCATTCCCCTTCCTCCGCCTGCAGCGCCGTGGCGCGCAACCCCTCCAGCAGGACGAAGCGGCCGAGGGGGACCACCGTGCAGGGCAGGCAGGCGACGAACAGCGGGTTGTCGCAGAGACCGCCGGAGAGGTGCAGCCGCGCCGGGCTGCCGGCAAAGCGCCAGGCGTTCACCGCGATGCCCTTGACGAAGCGGGCCACCGCCTGCTCGATGCTGATGCCGGCGATCACCGAATCGAAGATGTGGCTCATGCCGAGCACGCCGCAGGTGACGTTGAAGGTGCGGTCCGGCACCGCCAGGGTCCGGTAGTCCAGCCGGTAGTAGGTCTGCAGCAGTTCGATGGTGAAGCCCATCGAGGCGCCGCATTCGGCGTTCCATCCCATGTCCTTCATCCGCCCGCCTTCGTACTGGACGAACTTGATGTCGCGGCTGCCGCAGTCGAGCAGGATGAAATCCTTTTCGCCGATGAGCCGCTCGCCGCCGCGGGCAAGGGCGATGAGCTCGTTGACGTAGGCGTCGGCGTAGCGCTTGCCGTTGTGGCCGGTGGCGAGGTCGACCCGCAGATCCTCCGGCAGTTCGCGGGCCGCCACCAGCCACGGCCCCCGGTCCGGTTCCCGGGTGTCGAGGAACTTGCAGTAGGAGGTGCCGAAGTCGCCGAGGATCACCGGTAGGCCCCCGCGAGTTCGAGGAATGCCTGCACCTTGGCGCGGCCGGAACTGCCGGTGGTGACATCGCTGTCGAGATAGAGGGCGCGGGGGTGGCGGCGGGCGAGATGCTGGGCCAGCGCCGTCTTGGCGCAGAAGGTCTGGGCGAAGAAGACGGTGGGCACCTCCGGGTTGCAGTAGGATTCCAGGGCGAGGTCCGCCGGTGTCTTGTTCTCCATGCAGCGTGTCCAGCCGTAGACGTGGGTGGCGGCCGGAAAATGTTCGAGGATGGCGAAATCCCGGGGCGGAACCCCCCAGAAGCCGGCGACCGGGGGGCAGGAGGGATAGGCGGCAGCCGGCGGGTCGGCGCGTTTCACCCCGGCGGTGATCCGTTCCATCTTCTCGGGAAGCGGCAGACTGCTGGTGCAGATCGGGTGGCCGACCCCTTGCCGGTCGTCGTTCTCGGTGGTGATCACCGGGATGGCGAGGCTGTCGGCGAGGATGCGGGCGACGTGGACGGCGCTGTCGCATTTGCCGCGACCGGTGTCGATGATCACCGCGTCGAGCTGCATGTGGGTGGCGTTGAGGACCACCGTCCGCAGGATGGCGCAGTAGGCCTTGGGCAGGTAGGAGGTGGCCGCCTCCATGTCGGTGCGCACCAGGAGCGCGTCGAGGTCGTGGATGAGCACACCGGTCCGGTTGAGGCGGCGGATGAGGTCGCGGGGCGGCACGCCGACGATGCCGACCTCGGCCGGGCGGGAAAGGAAGAGGCCGGCGAGGATGTCCGCCGGCTGGTGATGCAGGTCGTTCATTCTTGGCAGCGGGGCGCGGGTTGTTTGCTCATGGAAGGGTCGGGTGGCGGTGCAGCAGGATGTGCCTGCCGTACCGGTCTGCCTCGTATCCTGTTGAGATTGCGTTGCCGGATGTCACCGTTTGTGACTTGTTACGAGGCCATCGGGTTTGATAAGATATCGCTGTGGCATTTCCCTGCGTCAGGGTGGCCTGCAGGAGAAATCCGGCGAAAAAATTCAAGAAAGCCGCCGCTGCGGCCGATGCGCCACGGCGGAAGCATTGTAGCCAATTTTTTTTGAAACCGTAAGCGGGTTTTCATTCACGCCGCAGGGCGCAAAAGGGATCCTGGTGCTGGCCGGGGCCGGGGGAGGTTGTGGTGGGCAAGCAGTCGCTGGAACAGGAAATCAGTCTTCAGTCGATCCGGCAGGCCTTGCGGGAGGTGCTGCGCGAAGAGATGGGCGTGGTCTGCCACGGCCTCTTCGAGGGGAAATTCTACCACAATCTCGCCATGGAGATGGAGACCGGCATCGGCGAGATGTACCAGAAGATCGGCGAGTTCCGCAAAAGTCTGGACGTGGCCCAGCAGACCGCCGACCGCTCCCAGCAGCTGATTTCCGACGCCTCCGACCAGCTGGGCGAGATCGTCAACACCACCGAGAGCGCCACCAACCAGATCATGGACGCGGTGGAAGCCTGCCAGGCCCGCAACAACCGGGCGGCGCAACTGCTCGCCGCCCTGCCGGCGAGCGGCGAGCGCAACGAGCTGCAGAAGATCCTCGGCGCCTCCAATATCGATTACATGAACATCATCACCTCCTGCTCCTTTCAGGATCTCACCGGCCAGCGGGTGAAGAAGGTGGTCGATCTCATCGAGATCCTGGAAAAGCAGATGGTGGCGCTCCTGATCAGCAGCGGCACCAAGCTGAAGGAGAAACGGGCCGGGCTCGACGACCACGAGATCGAAGGCAAGACCCGTCAGGTGATGGCAAAGCTGACCTCCAAGGACGAGGGGTTCTCCCAGCAGCAGGTGGACGAGCTGCTCGCCTCGCTCCGCCAGAAATAGGGGCTCAGCGCCCCAGCAGGGCCAGCAGCTTCGCGGCCAGGGCGAACCCGGCCATGACCAGCAGGATGCCGCCCAGATTGCTCAGGGCAACGTAGGAAAGGGCGGTGGCCCACTCGCCGACTCGAATGAGTTGCGCGGTTTCCCGGCCGAAGGTGGAGAAGGTGGTGAAGCCGCCGAGAAAGCCGGTGAACAGAAACAGCCGCAGCCCCTCGCCGACGTGGGAGTGCTCCGACAGGCCCCACAGCAGCCCGATCAGCAGGCAACCCAGCAGGTTGACGGCCATGGTCCCCGCCGGAAAGACCGGCCCGGCGAACCGCTGTACCCCGACAAAGAGCCAGTGCCGGCAGACGGCGCCGATGCCGCCGCCGATCATGATCGCCACCAGGGTATTCATTTCTTCCTCGTCCGCATTCTTCCCCGTTCCCTTCGTTTCCCGGCTTGCCCCGGGCGGGAAAAAACTGTAGGCTGGCGTAGCCCCGAACCCCGGGAAGTCGTAACCGTTCGCCATGGGCCAGAAAAGGTTCCATGCCCAGGAAGCCTACCTCTACCACCACGAAATCTTCGCGTCAACGTTCATGCCTTCTCTTGTCCAACTGCTGCGGATCGATGCCTCGGCGCCCACCCTCGCCGACAACACCGGCGATGCCGACCGGCTGCGGCGGGCGGTGCAGGCCGCCTGCGGTCGTGAGGTGCATCTGCCCTTCAACCGCACCGTCCCGGTCTGCCGTTCCTTCCGCGCCGCCGGTTTCGCCGGCTGGGCCGCGGTCGCCCACCTGCCGGCCGGCGCCTGCATCGCCGATTTCCTGCCGGAGCGGCCGGCCCGGTTCTGCGGTATGGCCCTCGATCTCGGTTCCACCCACCTGGCCGCGGAACTGGTGGATCTGGAGAGCGGGGCGACGGTCGCCGCCGCCGGCCGGGCCAACGGCCAGATCCGTTTCGGTGCCGATATCCTCAGCCGCATCCACCATGCGGTGCGCGGCGGCGGCGGCGAACTGCAGCGGGCGGTGCTGGACGACGTCCGATTTCTCGCCGGCGAACTGGCCGCTGCCGCCGCCATCGTTCCCACCGAAATCCGGGTGCTGGCGGTGGCCGGCAACACCACCATGACCCACCTGCTCCTCGGTCTCGATCCCGGCCAGCTCTGCCGCGAGCCTTATATCCCGCAGGCCAATGTCGTCGAGCCCTTTTTCGCCGCCGAACTCGGGCTCGGGCTGCACCCCGCCGCACCGGTCTGGGTGCTGCCCAATATCGGCAGCTATTTCGGCGGCGACCTCATCGCCGGCATCCTGGCCACCGACCTCTGGCGGCGGGAGGAGGTGGGCATGCTCATCGACGTCGGCACCAACGCCGAGGTGGTGGTGGGCAACCGCGACTGGCTGATGGCCTGCGCCGGCGCCGCCGGCCCGGCCCTGGAGGGCGGCATTGCCCGGATGGGGATGCGGGCGGAGACCGGTGCGGTGGAGCGGGTGCGCTTCGATCCCGCCACCGGCGATTTCCGTGTCGCCACCATCGGCGATGCCCCGGCGCGGGGTATCTGCGGTTCGGGCATGATCGATCTCGGCGCCGCCCTGTACCTCGCCGGCATCATCGATGTCCGCGGCAGGCTGCGCCCCGGGTCGCATCCGCGGGTGGTGGCCACCGCCGCCGGCCCCGCCTTTGCCGTGGCCACCGCCGAAGAAGGGGCCGGCGGCCGGCCGGTGCTCCTCGATCAGATCGATCTCGACAACATGATCCGTTCCAAGGCGGCCATGTACTCCATCCTGAAGACCCTGGTCCATCAGCTCGGGCTCACCTTCGCCGACATCGACCGGATTTACGTCGCCGGTGCCTTCGGCCAGCATATCGATCCCAGAAGCGCCATCGTTCTCGGCATGCTGCCCGATCTGCCCCCGGAGATCTTCTCGCCGGTGGGCAACAGTTCGCTCGCCGGCGCCCGCAGGGTGATCAGCGACCGCGAGGCGGCGGCCATCGCCATGGAACTCGGCGGCCGGATCACCTATCTGGAGCTCAACGTCAACCACGAGTTCATGAACCGTTTCTCCGGCGCCCGTTTCATCCCCCATACCGACCCCTCGCTGTTTCCGTCGGTACCCCGTGTCGAGGCGGGGCGATGAGAAAGGTCCACTGGTTTCTGCTGGCGCTGGCGCTGGAGGCGGTCGGCCTTGCCGGCCTCCACGGCTCCGCGCTCCGCCCTCGGCCGCGGCCCGCCGCCGCCATCGCCGCCCGATACAGCCTCACCGATCTGGCGCTCTGGACCGAGGCGCGTTACTGTCGTCATCCCTCCCAGGCTGATCTTTTCTCCGCCTTTCAGCTCTTTCCCGGGGCGCCGGATTTCTTTCCGGCCGGTTCCCTGGTGGCGCCGGTCAGACCCGGAGGTGTGCCGTGAAGCAACTCAAGCTGTTCGATTACGCCCTGACGGCGCTCTGGCGCCGGCCGGGCAAGACCGTGGCGATTCTCGTCGCCTATACCCTGGTGGTCACCATCCTCGCCTCGGTGCTGTTTCTCGGCCAGTCGCTGCGGCAGCAGGCAAAATCCCTGCTCGCCGGCGCGCCGGAGCTGATCGTGCAGATGCAGCGGGCCGGCCGTCACGAACTGATGCCGGTCGCCGCCATTGCGGAAATCAGGGCCATCCCGGGGGTGCGGGCGGCGCTGCCCCGGCTGTGGGGCTACCACTACGACACCCTGACCAAGGGGACCTATACCGTGCAGGCGGCGCCGCAGGCAGGTCAGGCCGAGGCCCTGGTCGGCAGGTTGCCGGAGACCGCCGATGAATGCGTGCTCGGTCCCGGGGTGGCGGCGTTGCGCGAACTTACCGTGGACGACGACCTGGTGCTCATCGACAGTGGCGGCGTCGGCCGCTCTTTCGTCGTCACCGGCATCTTCTCCGCCGAATCCCGGCTGCTCACCAACGACCTGGTGCTGCTCACCGAAGAGGGGGTGCGGGATTTTTTCGCTCTGCCGGCAGGCCAGGCCACCGATATCGAGGTCAGGGTCGCCAATCCCGAGGAGGTTGCCAACATCGCCGCCAAGATCAGCCGGCGTTTGCCCGGCGCCCGGCCCATCAGCCGGCGGGAGATCCTGCGCACCTACGATTCGGTCTTTTCCTGGCGCAGCGGCATGCTGCTGCTCTTCGCGCTCAGTTCGCTCCTCGCCTTCGCGCTGCTCGCCTGGGACAAGGCCACCGGGCTTTCCGGCGCCGAGAAGCGGGAGATCGGCATCCTGAAGGCGGTGGGCTGGGATACCGGCGATGTGCTCGCCTGCAAGTTCTGGGAAGGGGCGAGCATCTCTCTTGCCGCGGTGCTCACCGGTCTCGTGCTCGCCTATGTGCATGTGTACGTGGCGGGCGCGCCGCTCATCGCCACCGTCATGCGCGGCTGGTCGGTGCTGTTCCCCGCCTTCGATCCGGTGCCGGCCCTGGCCTTCACCGATCTGCTCAGTCTGTTCTTCTTCACCATCGCCCCCTATCTGGCAAGTACCCTGCTGCCCGCCTGGCGGGCGGCAGCCATGGAACCCGACACCGTCATGCGCAGTTGATCATGGATGTTTTCATCGAACTGGACCGGGTGAGCAAGATCTACAACCGCGGCGCCGCCACGGAAAACCAGGCGGTGGACGGGGTAAGTCTCACCCTCGCCCGGGGGGAGACGGTGGTGCTCGCCGGGGCCAGCGGTTCCGGCAAGACCACCCTGCTGGGGTTGATCGGCTGCATGATCCGGCCGACTTCCGGCACGGTGGCGGTCGGGGGGCGTCAGGTCTCGCGGCTTTCCGAGGAGCAACTGGCTCTCGTCCGGCGGCAGGGCTTCGGCTTCGTCTTCCAGCGCTTCAACCTCATCGAGACCGCGACGGTATACGACAACGTCGTTCTCCCCCTCTATCCCACCGGAGCGGGCTTTGGCGAGATGGAGCGGCTGGCGCGCAGGGTGCTCGAACATTTTTCCCTGTGGGACAAGCGCAAGCGGCGGGTGACGGCCTTGTCCGGCGGCGAACAGCAGCGGGTGGCCCTGGCGCGGGCCCTGGTCCACGACCCCGGGATCGTCATCGCCGACGAACCCACCGCCCATCTCGATCACCACCTGGTCGGCGACTGCCTCGACATCTTCTCCTCCCTGCAGAGGGAGGGGAAGACCCTGATCATCGCCACCCACGACCCGCGCATTCTGGAAAGCGGCTTCGTCCACCGGGTGATCGCCATGCGGGACGGCCGCATCGTCGGGGAGAGAGACCGTTGATCCTCCACCCGGCATCGCTGGGACTGCTCGCCGGCGCCGCTTTCTGTCTTCTGTTTCTCTGTCAGGCGGCGGTGGTGGCGGTGCGCATTCTCACCGGCTGGAACCGCGACGACGCCGGCGAAAAGCAGCTGCGCCTGGAGCGGCTCACCCATCTCGAAAGCGCGTTGCTCCGCCTGGTGTTCGCCCTGCAGGCGGCATCGCTGCTGCTTTTTCTCTACAGCGCCGATCTCTATGCCCACTTCATTCCGGGCGCGATGTGCGCAACCGGCGTGCTGCAGGCGAGCCCGGCGGGCTGGTACGTGCTCCTGGTCAAGGGGCTGCTCTTTTTTCTCGCCTCCGGCTGGTTGCTGCTCAACCGCTGGGACCGGCTGGGCGACCGCTACCCGCTGATCCGGCCGAAGAACCTTTTGCTGCTCGTCATCCTCCCCCTGGCTGCCGCCGATGCCCTGCTGCTCTCCCGCTTCATCGGCGGCCTGCGCACCGATCTCATCACCTCCTGCTGCGGCGTGCTCTTCGAGTCGGGCGGCACCTCGGTGGCCGGCGAACTTGCCGGCCTGCCGCCCCTGACCATGCTCGCGGTTTTCTACGGCCATGCCCTGGTTCTGCTGCTGGTGCTGTTCGCCTGTCTCTGGCGGCCGGCGGTCGTCCTGCGGGGGATGCTCGCCATCGTCGCCCTGACCTTTTTCGCCACTTCGCTGCTGGCGCTCATTTCGGTGTTCTCCCTCTACATCTACGAACTCCCCACCCACCACTGCCCCTTCGACATGCTGCAGCGCGAATACGGCTTCATCGGCTATCCCGTGTACCTTTCCCTGCTGGGCGCCACCCTCGCCGGCTGCGTGCCGCTGCTGATGGCATTCTGCCGCCGGTGGGCAGGAGACGGCCTGTTTCCCGCCGGCGAGGAAAAACGCTGGCTGCGCCTCTGCCTGATCCTGCTGGCGGTCCTGCTGCTGCTCACCGGCTGGGTGGTCCTGCGCAGTGCGCTGTCGCTGCGATGAAGGCGGGGAGTGGCAGTCAACGGAGCCTCAATTCGACAAGTGGTTTACCGGACTGAAAGATGCTTCGGTGAAAACAAAGCTGCTGGCGCGGCTTGCCCGAATCGAAAACGGCAATTTTGGAGATTTCAAGCAAATCGGACCGGAACTGTTCGAGCTGCGCTTTTTCTTTGGTGGCGGCCTGCGGATCTATTACACCATCATGGGCAACAGGGTTGTCTTCTTGCTGAGTGGAGGAAGTAAGGCAAGTCAAGCCAAGGATATCGCCAGAGCAGCTCGGCTATTGACCGAACTTGAATCGGAGGACTGACCATGGCTGTAAAAACGAGACCTTTCGACATCGCGGAGCATTTGAATACTCCGGAAGATATCAGAGCCTTCTTGCTGGAAACCGCCGCTACCGGCGACGAGGCCGATTTCATTCACGCCCTGAATGTCGCCGCGAGGGCAATGGGAATGAGTGAGGTGGCCAAAAAAGCCGGGGTTACCCGTGCCAGTCTTTACAAGTCGCTCGCCGAGGACGGCAACCCAAAGTTTGAGACGATCAGTAAGGTGATAAAGGCTCTTGGCTGCAGACTGTCGATCGCGCAAGAAGCCAACGCTCATTGATTTCGCGGTACGAAATCGGAAGACTTGCTGACTTCGTCCCTCCCGGAAGAATCAAGGTGGCTTGCCAACTTCGATGATTCAGGGTTTGCCCCGCTGACCACGTGGTGTGTGATGGCTATCACAGCTTTGTGAAAATCACTGCGTGCTAGCCGTAGTAGCCTTTCGGAAACTCGTCAGATTTCCCCGGGCCTGTAGTCGAATTCTGTTGATGCCGTTGTGCCACTATGCGGCAATCGGGGTAATGGCGGACAGGGAATCGCCGGCGGTCTTTATGGCCTCCTCGGTGTCGTAATCGGCCTGCAGCCCCAGCCAGAATCCGGGCGTGGTCCCAAGTGCACGAGCGAGCCGGATGGCGGTGTCAGCAGTTACAGAGCGTTTGCCTGCGCAAATCTCGCTGATACGCATGGCGGGCACGCCAATCGTCTTTGCCATAACAAACCTCACTCAGTGGTAATCGACGATCTCAACCTCGTAGGCATCATTTTAATGCCCTAGCCCCCTCGCCCGGCGGGTATGCGATGGCTATCTTGCCTCTCCTTCCTTTGGCCATTGAAAATACGGGTATCGAAAACAGAAATAGGTAGGTGCCTGATCAGTGGTGAATCGGTGCCCATCCTTACAGGCGGAAATCAGCATCCATATGCTGATGGAGAACCCGAACAATCGTGATCCCTTTTCGGTTTTTCATGAAAAAAATGGAAAGACGACCGTGCTCATGCCGGAGATATCCCTTGCGGATATGGTCAATATTCCGGCCAATACCGGGTTGCTCGGCGAGGAGTGAAAAACATTCTTCCAGCGAGAGAAAATAGGCATCTGCTTTCGCCTCGCCGAATTTCTGAAAAGAATAGATATAGATCTCGACCAAATCCTCATCGGCCTTCCCCGACAGTTCGAAATCAGCCACGGGCAAGACGGGCCTTGGTGTCTTTCATGATATCCATGACCTTCCTCCTGCTGATGCCGCTCTGCTCTCCTTCGATAAGGGCGATCCGGGTCTCCTCCCGTTGTCGCTGATCATGGCGAACGAGATCGCGAATATAATCGCTTGCGTTGGCATACTGGCCGCTGTCGATCTGGACGTCGATCCAGGCACGCATGGAGTCGGGAAGAGAAATATTCAGTGTAGCCATAGTGTTTCCTCCTT
>JBFLZZ010000042.1:0-37219 GCA_040755255.1 Thermodesulfobacteriota bacterium | reverse complement strand
TAGATGCCCTCGCCGGTGAGCGGCGAGGCGAGGCCGGCGGCGTCGCCGACCAGGTGGACCTTTCCGAATCGGCTTCCCCGGTAATCATAATTAATCAGATACGCTTCCGGCTGCAAGCCTTTTAACGACAGTCCCCGTTCCTGCGCCCAGCCGAGGAGCCGCGCCCGCAGCTCCCGCGGCTGCAGGAGACCGCGGCCGGCGTAGATGCCTACCGAGCTGCGGCGGCCGTGGGGAAAGATCCAGGCATAGCCGCCGGCGAATCTGCCGGCGTCGATGTGCCATTCCATGTCCGGCAGCGTCTTTTCCAGCCAGAACTGCAGACCGATGCCCACCCGTTGCCGGGGAAGGTCGAGGTGGCGGCGCACGAGGGAATTGCTGCCGTCGGCGCCCACCAGATGGGTGTAGCCGAACTCTCCGGCAGTGGTGGCGACCGTTGCCGCGCCGATCGCCTCCACCCGGCAGCCGCTTCTGATCTCGGCGCCGGCGGTCGCGGCCTGGTCCCGCATCCAGCGGCCCAGCCGGCCGCGGTCGACGGTGACCACCATCGGCACCGCGGCCTTGATGGTCACCCGCTGCAGGCGCGAGAAGATGCGCTGCTCCTGGAATCGCCGTTCCACCAGCGATTCCGGGATCGCCTCCCGGAGACCGCTCCAGGTGATGCCGCCGGCGCAGACCTTGGGGCCGATCTCGCGGTTTTTCTCGAGGACCAGTACCGATCGGCCCTGGCGGGCGAGCAACGCGGCGCAGGAGAGTCCGGCCGGACCGGCGCCGATGATGATGGTGTCGAAGGAGTGCATGCTTCCCTGTCTGGCGTCCTGGCGCAGTAACCGTTCAGCAGCACCCCGTCTTCGAACGATCGGCCCGGCTTACGTACGCAAAGTACGCGGCGCCGGTCCGCTTGTCCGAATCTGTGGCACTCCTGAACGGTTACAACGTAGGTGGTTGTGCACCACCGTATCAGTGCGGTGAACGGTTGCCTGGCGCAAGAGCCCCGGAAAAGCCGAATGTGAAGGATATCCGCCCTTCCTGTCAAGGAAAATCACCGCTGGCGGCCCTACCGCTTTGCAGGCGAATATGGTATGATCCGCCCCCGTTGTCCGGTCCGGTGCTGCCATCGCCCCATCCGCAAACCCGTCCTCTTTACTCACCGAAGGTATCGTTGTGAAAAACAGATTTTCCATCGTCCTGCTCGTCCTGCTGATCCTCTGTATCACCGGCGGCGCCGTCGTCCTTTTTCTCCTCAACGAACGCGAGGCCCCTGCCATCTCCCTGGCGACCGACCTTGCCGCCATCGGTGCCTCCCGGGAGATCCCCTTCACCGTCGCCGACCAGAGGAGCGGTGTCCGCTCCTGGCAGGCGCGGCTGGAGCAGGGGGGCAAGAGCATGGAACTCGGCGCGGCGGAATTCCCGCGCCAGGGGTATTTCGGCCGCGCCGGCGCGCACCTGGTGAACGGCGCCGTCGCCGTCGACGTGAAGAAAACCGGGGTGCAGGAGGGGGAAGCGGTCCTGGTCATCGAGGCCCGCGACTTTTCCTTCTGGAATTTCCTGAACGGCAACGTCGCCGTGCTCCGCAAACCGGTGCTCGTCGATACCGAAAAGCCGAAGATCGCCCTGATGGATTTTCCCCGCTACGTCGATCCCGGCGGCTCCAGCATCGTCGTCTACCGGACCAACGAACCGCTGGTCCGGCACGGCGCGGTGATCAACGGTCTCTTCCACCAGGGGGTTGAGCTCGGCGGCGACGGCGGCCGCTGCGCCGCCATGCTGGGCATCCCCTACGATACCGAGAAAATCGACGAGATGTTCATCGTCGCCGTCGACCGGGCCGGCAACGAGAGCAAAGTTCCCTTTTCGATGCTGCTCCACAAGGCCCGCTGGCAGCGGGACAAGATCGCGGTGAGCGACGGATTCCTCGGCAGCAAGATCCCGGAATTCAGCTCCAACATCAAGGAACTGCCCGAGGGCAGCGACCTCGACAAGTATCTGTTCATCAACCGCGAGGTCAGGAAGGCCGACAACGAGACGATCCGCAGGGTCTGCTCGGTGGTCACCCCGGAGAAGTTGTGGGACGGCGCCGCCTTCGATCAGCTGCCCCGCTCGGGACGCAAGGCCGGTTTCGCCGATCATCGCACCTACATGTACGACGGCAAGGATATCGACATGCAGGTCCATCTGGGCGTCGATCTCGCCTCGACCCAGCACGCGCCGGTGCCGGCCGCCAACCGTGGCCGGGTGGTGTATGCCGAATATCTCGGCATCTACGGCAACATGGTGATCCTCGACCACGGCTGGGGACTGTTCAGCCTGTATTCCCACCTGAACGAGATCGAGGTCAAGGTGGGCGATCTGGTGGAGCGGGGCGGCGTTCTCGGCAAGACGGGAATGACCGGCATGGCCGGTGGCGATCACCTCCATTTTTCCGTGCTGGTCAACGGCGTTTTCGTCTCGCCGCTGGAATGGTGGGATCCCCACTGGATCGGGGTCAACATCCTGCCCTTCATCTGACGGCCGCCGGCGTGTCGGTCATCAGGGTACTTTCGGAAAACCTGGCCAACCGCATCGCCGCCGGCGAGGTGGTGGAGCGGCCGGCGTCGGTGGTCAAGGAACTGGTGGAGAACGCCCTCGATGCCGGCGCCGGCCGCATCGATATCCACGTGGAAGGGGACGGCACCCGTTCCATCCGGGTGATCGACAACGGCTGCGGCATGGACGAGGACGACGTCCTGCTCTGCCTGGAACGGCACGCCACCAGCAAGCTGCGCGAGGGTGCCGATCTCCTGGCGATCGCCACCCTGGGCTTCCGGGGCGAGGCGATCCCCAGCATCGCCTCGGTTTCCCACTTCACCATCACCTCGCGGCCGGCCGGTCGTGCGCTCGGCACCGCCGCCGAGGTCCGCTACGGCAGGGTGGTCAAGGTGCATGACGCCGGGGCCGCCCCCGGCACCGCCATCGAGGTGCGCAACCTGTTCGGCAACGTCCCCGCCCGCCGCAAGTTTCTGAAGAGCAAACGCACCGAACTGCTGCACATCGAGGAAACGGTGGTCAATCTCGCCCTGGCCAACCCGCGGGTGGGATTTTCCCTGGAGCTGGACGGCCGCCGGGCCCTCGACTGCCCGGAGGGGGAGCAGTCCACCGCCGATCGTTTCCACCGCCTGATGGCCGGCAGAATCGGCGAAGGAACCATGCCGCTCGCCGGGCAGGGGGATGGGCTCGCCGTCTCCGGTCTGCTGCTGGCGCCGGAGGACGCCGCCGGAACCTCGATCGGGTTGCGCTTGTTCGTCAACGGGCGGGCGGTGAGGGACAGACTGCTGCTGCGGGCGGTGAGCGAGGGTGGCCACGGTTTCTACATGAAGGGCAGGCGGCCGGCCGGAGTGGTGCTGCTGGGCATCGATCCGGCGCGGGTCGATGTCAATGTCCACCCCGCCAAGCAGGAAGTGCGTTTCCTCGAGCCCGGCAAGGTGTTTTCCCGGATTGCCGATGCGGTGCGCGCCGCCGTCGAAGACGGCCAGCGACAGATCAAGCAGCGAATGTTCGCCCCCGTCGCCGTACCGGCGGCACGGCCTGCACCACCCCGGCAGGAATCGCTGTACCGGCTGGACGCCGGGCCGCCGCCGCGGGCGGCGGAGCCGGATGCTGGAGAAAATCGCGATGTCCGGGGAGGCGTTGCCCGCGCCGATGCCGCAGTGAACAGGGGGGACGACAGACGACCGCCGCCACCCCCGGTTGCGGCGGATACCCCCCGGCTGCCAGGGCCCGCGGCGGACAGCGGCCGCGCATACGCGGACATCCGGGTGATCGGCCAGCTGTTCGCCACCTACATCCTCTGCGAGGCGGAGGACGGTCTGGTGGTCATCGACCAGCATGCCGCCCAGGAGCGGCTTCTGTTCGAGAAGCTGCGGCGCCAGTACGCCGCCGGCCGCATCGCCGAGCAGCGGCTGCTCTTCCCGGCGGTGGTCGAATGCAGTCCCGCCGAGGCGCAGCTGCTGGAGCAGTTCGGGGACGAAGTCGGCCGACTCGGTCTCGTCGTCGAGGAGTTCGGCGGCGCCAGTTTCCTGATCAAGACGGTGCCGGCCATGCTCGGTCACCTGGAACCGGAGGCGATCCTGCGTTCCATCCTGGGGCGGTTTTCGGAAACCGGCCGCGGCGATCAGCGGCTGGAGGAGATCATCGCCTCCCTGGCCTGCAAGGCGTCGGTCAAGGCGCGCCAGCACCTCTCCGGCGAGGAGTGCCGGGCCCTGGTGACCCAGATGATCGAGGCGGCGGTGTTCAGCCACTGCCCCCACGGCCGGCCGGTGGCGCGGGTCTTTTCCCGGGAGGAGATCGGGAAATGGTTTTTCCGGACCTGATTCCCGCTTGCCTTATTTCGCAATCTCGGGTAGTTACAAAAGAATTTGGATGCCGTTGATACTGACTTTTTCGAGTCTGTCAGAAATAACCCAAGCAATACAGGAGACGGTCGTGCAACAGAAGGTGATCAGCACCACGGATTTCAAGAACCTTAACCGCATCCACCGCGGCAAGGTCCGTGATCTCTACGAGGTGGAAGGCAAACTGCTCATGGTCGCCACCGACCGGATTTCCGCCTTCGACGTGGTCATGGACGATCCCATCCCCAACAAGGGCAGGGTGCTCACCCGCCTTTCCCTGTTCTGGTTCGACTATCTGCAGGATCTGTTGCCCAACCACCTGATCACCGCCGATGTCGACCGCTATCCGGCGGCCTGTCACGACTACCGGGAGCAGCTCGCCGGCCGCTCCATGCTGGTGAAGAAGGCCAAGCCGCTGCCGGTGGAGTGCATCGTCCGCGGTTATCTTTCCGGTTCCTTCTGGAGCGCCTACAAGAAGAACACCACCGTCTGCGGGTTCGCCCTGCCTGCCGGGCTCAGGGAGTCGGACCGGTTGCCCGAGACCATCTTCACCCCCTCCACCAAGGCGGCCCTGGGGGCCCACGACGAAAACATCTCCATGTCCGAGATGGAAAATCTGCTGGGCAGGGAGGAAACCCGGCGCATCGCCGAGGTCTGCGTCGCTCTGTACGAAAAGGCGGCCGCCTACGCACTCACCCGGGGAATCATCATCGCCGACACCAAGTTCGAACTGGGCTGGTACGACGGCGAACTGATCCTCATCGACGAGGTGCTCACCCCCGATTCGTCGCGGTTCTGGCCGGCGGACCAGTACCAGCCGGGCAAGGGGCAGCCGAGTTTCGACAAGCAGTTCCTCCGCGATTATCTCGCCTCCCTCGCCTGGGACAAGACGCCGCCGCCGCCGCCGTTGCCCGAAGAGATCGTCGCCAGGACCAGGGCCCGATACGAGGAAGCGGTGGAACGGATCACCGGCAAGGGCCTCGGTTGACGGGTTGCCGGTAGGGTGGGGCGCCTCGTCGCGGCGATCTGTCTGCTTCTGCTGCCGCTGAGCGGCTGCGGCGGCGGCCTGTCGTGCATGCGCCCCACCGGCGCCACCCTGTTCCGCTACCACTACGGCGAACATCTCCGCCAGATGGAGATGTTCGTCACCCGCCTCTACGCCAAGAACCCCAGATACGAACCGGACACCGGCATGCGCCGCCTGAAGCTCCGGCAGCTCTTCCACGAGGGGCTGGCGGTGGAGCAGCGCTACGTCCGGAAGCCGTCCAACGAAGTGCTCGCCGCCGCCTTTGCCCGGGAAACGACGGCCGACCGGGTATATCTCCTCGGCCTCGGCATGGTGAAGAGCGTCCGCGAGGCCTACGGGCCGGCGGCGGAGGACCGGCTGCTCATCGGGCTGCAGCTCGACCTGGAGAAGCTCAGGCGGCTGCACTTCAACCTCAGCCAGGTGAACTGGCGGCTGAAGACCTACCGGGACGACAAGGGGGAGTTGCTGTTCCGCGCCAACGAGGCGGGCGAGGGAGGGTACATCAACATGGGCTACGAGGTGATCATGACCAGGGTCCTCACCCGCATCGAGGACGACATGTACCTGCGCGGCGGCCTGCCCGGCAAGTACGCCTTCGACCTGTCGACCCTGTTCGCCTCGATCCTGCTCTGAGCAGAATTACAAGCCGAGTTCCGCCATCTTCTCGGCCAGTTCCTTCTGTTCGGCGGAGGGATGGCGGGGGACGACCGGCAGGATGCGGACGTAGAGATCGCCACGGCCGCCGTGCGGCCCATGCGGCAGGCCGTGGCCCTTGAGGCGCAGGCGGCCGTTGGCCTGCATGCCGGCGGGAATCCTGACGGAGAGCTGCCGGTTGTCCAGGGTGGTGACCGTGAGTTCGGCGCCGCGCAGCATGGAACTGAAGGGGATGCTCTGTTCGGCGATCAGGTCGGCGCCCTCGCGGCTGAAGCGGGGATGGGGGGCGATGCGGATGAGGATGTAGAGATCGCCGGCCGGGCCGCCTCCGGGACCGGGCATGCCCTTGCCGGCCACCCGCAGTTTCTTGCCGTCCTCGATGCCCGCGGGGATGCGTACCGACACCTTCTGCTGGGCGCCGCCCAGGTCGAAGGCGACGGTCTTTTCCGCGCCTTCCAGGATATCCTCCAGCGGGACCTGCATTTCCATGGACAGATCCTGGCCGCGCATCTGCTGGCGCTGGCCGCCGAAGCCCCCGGTCTGGTATCTGCCGCCGGTGAAGAAGGAATCGAAGGGGCTGGCGCCGCCCATCCCGGAGGTGAACACCCGCGCGCCGCCGCCGCCCATGTTGATGCCGAATTCCTTGAGGATGTCGTTGAGGTCGAAGTTGCGGAAGATGTCTTCCTGGGAGTAGCGCTGCTGGAAGCCGGCCTCGCCGAAGGTGTCGTACTGTTTGCGCTTGTCGGCGTCGGAGAGGACGGCGTATGCCTCGCTGATCTTCTTGAACTTCTCCTCCGCCTCCTTGTCGCCCTGATTGCGGTCGGGATGGTATTTGAGGGCCAGCTTGCGGTAGGCCTTCTTGATCTGTTCCGGCGTCGCGGTCTTGTCGATGCCCAGAGTCTTGTAATAATCCATGAAATCGCCTTTTTCGGATCACGACGCCCGGCCGGCGCCGGCGTCGGTATTCTTGCAAAGCAAAACAGGTAAACATCCTCGCCGGAAAAAACAAGAAGACAACGGCGGTCGGATGAAAAATGACTAGCCCGCCAACGGTCACGGAACGTGACATCCGGCGGCGAACTCACAATGGGCTGCAAGACAAGCCGAGGTCGGCATCGCGGTTGTTGCGATTCCGCCAACAACGCGGGGGCTCAGCCGCCGATCCGGGTGATCGGGTCATTCCCGGCAACGGCGCCGCCCCGGATGACCCGGGCGAACAGGCCTTCCCTCGGCATGATGCAGTCGCCCGTCGCCTTTTTGATGGCGCAGCCGGCGTTGTGGCATTCCTTGCCGATCTGGGTGATTTCCAGCACCACCGCGCTGCCGATGGCGATGCGGTCGCCCACCGCGAGCAGGGCGGTGTCGAGGCCGCGGGTGATGATGTTCTCGGCGAAGGCGCCGTTCTTGAGGGTGGGCAGCAGGGTTTTCACCCGGTCGATGGACTCGCCGGCCAGAAGCGACACCTGCCGGTGCCAGTCGCCGGCATGGGCGTCACCCTCGATGCCCCAGTTCTCCCTGAGCTGCACCGTCGGCCGTTCCCTCTTGACGATTCCCTTTTTCTCGCTGATGCAGACTGCCTCCACATGAGCCATCTCGGGTTCTCCTTTGAGTGCCGGCACCGGCCGGGGTCAGTGGCCGCCGCCTTCCAGCATGGGAAAGATGTGCAGGAGCCCGGGGAACAGCGCCTGCAGGCTCTCCAGGGCACCCTTGCTGCTGCCCGGCAGATTGACGATCAGGCAATCGCCCCGCACCCCAGCCTCGCCGCGGGAGAGCATGGCGCGCGGCGTGCGGTCGCGGCCGTAGCGGCGGATGGTTTCGGCGATACCCGGCACGCTCCGTTCGATGACCTCGCGGCTCGCCTCCGGGGTGACGTCGCGGGGGCCGAGGCCGGTGCCTCCGGCGGTGAGCACCAGGCGCATCCCTTCCTGATCGGCGAGTTCCCGCAACCGGCGGGAGATGATCTGCCGGTCGTCGGGCAGCACCTCGCTCACCGCTATCTCCACCTCCTTGTCGGCGAGAAAGTCGCGGATGACACCGCCCACCGTGTCCCGGCGGGCGCCGGCATGGGTGGAATCGGAGATGACCAGCACCGCCGTCCGGACCGGGGCGGGCAGCATTTCGGCGAAATCGCCCTTGCCGCCTTTCTTCTCGACCACCCGGATGTCGCCGATGAGCAGGGAATCGTCCAGGGGCTTCAGCATGTCGTAGGCGTTGAGCAGGGCACCGGTCACCGCGGCGACCGCCTCCACCTCGACGCCGGTCTTCCACACCGAGCGGACCTGGGCGGAAACCTTCAGCCGGTCGCCCGCCGGTTCCACCGCCACCTCCACCCAGTCCAGGGGGATGGGGTGGCAGAAGACGATCCATTCGCTGCATCTCTTGGCGGCCATGATGCCGGCCGCCCGCGCCACCTGGGCGACATCGCCCTTGGGGACGGTGCCCGCCGCCACCCGCCGGAAGGTCTCGGGTCTGCCTGACAGATAGCCTTCGGCGCGGGCGTGGCGCAGGCTGTTGCTCTTGCTGCTGACATCGATCATTTTTTTAGCTTGCAGTTTGTAGTTTGCGGCAGGCGGTATCCGGTTTGCGGATATTGCCGGGCCGGTTGGGGAATCTGCAACCGTTCACCACACAGGTACGATGGTGCACGGCCACCCACGCTTTCATCCCCCGATACTCGCCATCGATGGTTCGTCGCCGCCGCGGCAGGCGCCTTCCGCCTGGTGGCCGTCGACGAACCGCCGCCGGAGCGCGGCGGCGACGGCGGCGGCGATGGCCGCATCGGATGCGCCCGCGCGTATCATCCCCTTGAGGTCGAGGACGCCGTCGTCGTAGAGGCAGGTCTTCAGCATGCCTTTAGGCGTCAGCCGCACCTTGTTGCAGGTACGGCAGAAGGTACGGGAGTAGCCCTCGATCAGGCCGATTCTGCCGGCGAAACCGGTCAGGGTGAAGAGTCTGGCGGTGGTGGCGGCGCTGGTTGGCTCCGGTTCCAGGCCGGGGAAGAGGGTCATGAGCCGCTGCCGCAGCACCGGCGACCCGCCCCTGCCGGAGTTGCCACCGGAAAAGGGCATCCTTTCGATGAAACGGACGGTGAGCGCCGTGGTGCGGGCGAGGGCGGCAATGGCGAGGATGTCGGTGTCCGGGGTCGTGTCGAGGACCACGGTGTTGATTTTGAGGGGAATGGCGAGGGCGAGGGTGGTCTCCAGGGTCTGCAGCACCTGCGGCAGTGCGTCGCGGCGGGTGATGGCCCAGAAACGGCGGGGATCCAGGGTGTCGAGACTCAGGTTGATGCCGGCGATGCCCAAGGCCTTCAGTTCCGGCAGGTGTTCGGCGGCCGCGACGCCGTTGGTGGTGATGTGAAGGCGGTCGATGCCCCTGGTGGCGGCCAGCTCGCGGATCAGGACCATGATGTCGCGCCGGGCGAAGGGCTCGCCGCCGGTGATCCGCACCTTGCCCACCCCCATGGCGGCGAAGACGCGCGCCACCCGCAGCAGTTCCTCCAGGGTGAGGATCTCCCGGTGCTCCACGAAATCGACGCCGCCCTCCGGCATGCAGTACTGGCAGCGGAGATTGCAGCGGTCGGTCACCGCCAGCCGCAGGTAGTTAATTTCCCGGCCATGGTTGTCCCGCAGTGGGGATGTGGCGGCCAGGACGGCATGGTTTCCTGAGGGGGGCACGCTGATTGCCGTGTCCGGATGCAAGCGGGGCAGGATCTCAGAAGGGAACGTCGTCTTCCATCACCGGTTCCGGGAAGGGGGGCTCCTCGCTGCCGCCGTAAGCGCCGCCACCGCCGCTGCCCTTGGGCGAGAGCATCTTCATCTCGCGGGCGACGATTTCGGTGGTGTAGCGGCTGACCCCGTCGCGATCCTCCCATTTCCTGGTCTGCAGCCTGCCTTCGATATAGATGCGGGAGCCCTTGGACAGGTACTCGCCGCAGATCTCGGCCAGCTTGCCGAAGGCGACGACGCGGTGCCACTCGGTGCTCTCCTTGCGGTTTTCGCCGGAACCGAAAACCTCGGTGGTCGCCATGCGCAGGTTGGCGACGGCGGTACCGTTCTGGGCGTAGCGGATTTCCGGGTCGGCCCCGAGATTGCCGATGAGGATGACCTTGTTGACCATGAGCTGCTCCTTTGCCGCAAAGAGGGTGGGTGTAGGTGTGGACGACGTATTGACCCGGGGGTCAGCGGATCGAGTACCATCGGTTGCATGAACGACTTACCATGAACCGGCCATTTTTCAAAGGTAAAGAAAACCGGCGGGGGGCGCATGCGTGCCTGGGTTGCGTCGTCTTCCTCCGGCACGGCGGCATGGTGTCAGCGCGGCGGCCCGAACATGGGCAGGACCGCCTCGATGAGGCCGCGGCGGCGGTGATGGGCGACGCTGCGCAGATCCGTGACGGGCAGTTGCCGCACCTCGGTGGACCAGCCGTTTTTCCGGTAGATCTCCTCGCTGGCGAAGGCCCAGAGGTCGCGGCCCTGCAACAGGCAGAGCTCGGAATAGCCATCGTCGTAGCGCAGCATCACCGGCCCCTCGATTTTTTCGGGGAGGAGTGTCGCGACCGCCCGGCGGAGCTGGCCGGCGATCACCGCGTATCCCGTCATGATGGGGTGGCCGTCCGGGTTGGTGGGGTAGAGGGGGACGGGGGAGAGGGCCTTTTCCTGCATCGCCGCGGCGATATCGACAAAGGTGACCCCGGCCAGGGCCGCCAGTTTGCCGCCGAGCCAGGCGATTTTTTTTCCTTCGTCGGCGATCAGGGCGCTGTAGGCCGGGGCGGGGCGTATCCCTTCCCGCCGGATCCGTTCCGCATAGACATACTCCTTGGTCGGGATGATGGTCATCACCAGGGGCACCCCGGCGGCGGCGGCTTTGCCGGCGATTCTGCCGGCGACCTCGGCCATGACCGCGTAGCCGGCCCGAACCGCCGGGTGGTCCGAATTGGAGGCATGGCGATACGCCGGGGTGAAGAACATCTCCATGCCGGTGCCGAAGCGGACCGGCCAGTACTCCTCGGGCGGCACCGGGAAGTTCACCCGGGGGTGATCCCCGGCGGTCAGCGAGGAGTCGGGAATGAGATACGCCCAGCGTTCGTTGCCGTAGACCTGGCGAAAGGCCTCGAGGGGATCGTTGCCGGTGTAGAAGGCGATGACGATCACCCGGGGTGAGAAGTGGAGCGCCTTGTCGAAGATTTCCAGGTATTCCACCGGCCCCCAGCCGCCGACGGAGATGTTGTAGAGGGTCGTCGCCCGATCTCCGAGGGAGGCGAGCAGAGCGCTGGGCCAGTTCTCCTCGAGCAGGGCGTTGTTGCCGTAGGTCTGGCTGTCGCCGATGGTGACGATGTCGGCGGCGTTGGGGATGGCGGCGTTGCGGAAGCCGAGCAGGTCGTGCGGCCCCATCGTGCCGGTGTTGGGATAGAAGGGTTTCGCCCGCTTGATGTACGGGTCCTTCAGCATGTAGGTGTCGGCCTTCCTGTCCTCCTCCCGGAATACGGCATCGTAGAAGGGGGCCACCTCCTCCGCCACCCGCACCATCTGCAGATCGACGGGGATACCCAATAGCCGCGGCGCAAACAGACGCAGCAGACCAAGGGCGCACCCCAGGGTGAGGAGGGAGGCAACGGCGGCCAGGAGCCATTCTTTTTTCATGAGTTCCATCCCTTGCGCGTTTGCCGCGGCGGGTTCCCGCCGCGATTTCCCCGCCGCCGGATCATTCGGTGATGGCGAGCTGTATTGTCGTGCCGGGGGGGGGAACCTGGTCGAAGGTGGTCGAGAACCGTTCTTCCCGGTGGTGTTTGTGGCCGGGAAGAACCTTGGGCGAGGCGGCGATCCTGCGCGAATCGAGCCTGGTTCCCGACGGATCGATCAGGGTGACCTCCACCTGTTTCGGTTGCAGATACGTCGATGGGGTGGTGGCGCGCAGCCTGCCGGAAACCTTCAGCTGGCCGTCGTTCTCCACCGCCAGGACCTGCCGGAAGGAGGCGTTGGCGTCGGGGACATCCACCCTGCGATAGGTATCGCCGGCCAGCATGTTGCCGCCGGCGACGCAACCGGAGAGGCCGCTGACGCAGAGCGAGAGGATGGTGAGGGAGCGCATCGTCGATTTCAGCATGGCATTTCCTCCATATTTTTTTGCCTTTCGGGAAAGAGATTACAGGGCATCCTCGTCCAGCTGCCCGTTGCTGATCCGCAGGGCCGCCTGCACGTCGGAAACGAAGATCTTGCCGTCGCCGGGTTTGCCGGTGAAGGCGTTTGCCCGGATGGTTTCCACCAGCAGGGGCGCCAGATCGTCGGAACAGACGATTTCGAACCGCACCAGGGAGACGAAGCTGCCGCCGGGCGTTTCCCGGTGTTCCCTGGCCTGCTGGTGCAGGCCGCGGCGGATGCCCTGCATGTCGGACAAGGCCGCGCCGGGAAAGTTCTCGACCTGGTGCAGGGCGAAGATGACATCGTCCCGCATCACCGGCCGTATCAAGGCGATGATTCGTTTCATGTTCCGGTTCTCCTTTGTTTGGATGCAGGTGCGGGCGCCCATTGTCCCCGCTTTGTCGCTCCCGCAAAGGAGCGAGCCCTTGGGGAAAGGGCGCCGTGAAGTATCCCGACCGGCCAGTCCACCAGAAACCAGCCGGAAACAAATGTCAATGGCTATCAGCCCTGATCTGCCATCGTCGATTCCGGATGAATTCGATTCGTGGTTGCTTTCCGGAAACGGTTCAGCTAATCATGGGAGAGCAGGCGCCCTGCCTGCTGGAGAAGAAGCCATGGGGTCGCACCGGGACGGGGTGGAATAGTCCGAGGTGAACGAACATGACCGTCTCCCATCACCCGACATTCCGGGGTATCATCGGCCTCGCCCTCTGTCTGGCGACGGTCGGCTGCGTGGCCGCATCCCCGGAGCCAGCCGCCGGTTCCCTGCCGGCGGCGGAAAAGGCTCTCGTTCCCGGGCCAGCCGCATCGTCGCCCCTTGATCCGGGCGCACTCTACCCGCGGCGGCCACCGGCACGAAAATGGCCCGGCCTGCCGCTGACCGACTTCCAGACCCACACCTTCATCGGTTCCGGCCGCTGCGCCGTCTGCCATGACCTGCTCACCGACGCCGCCGGCCGCGACATGTCCATCAGCAACCACTGGCGCTCGACCATGATGGCCAATGCCGCCAGGGATCCGTTCTGGCAGGCCAAGGTCGCCTCCGAGGTGGCGCGCAATCCGGCGATCAGGGAGGTGATCGAAAGCAAATGCGCCACCTGCCACATGCCGGCCGCCTGGACCCAGGCATATGCCGAAGGCGGGCAGCAGGGGGTGCTGGACAAAGGCTTTCTCTCGCCGGACTCGGAACTGCACCAGGCGGCGATGGACGGGGTCACCTGCAGTTTTTGCCATCAGATCAGGGACGAAAAACTGGGTACCAGGGAGAGTTTCAGCGGCAAATACTCGGTGGACACCGGCGCCGTCGCCCCGGATCGCAGGATTTTCGGGCCCTATCCCGACCCGGTCCAGAAACCGATGCGGACCAGTGTCGGCTACACCCCGGTGTACGGGCAGCACACCAACGATTCCGCGCTCTGCGCCATCTGCCACACCCTCTTCACACCCTTTCTGGACGGGGAGGGCAACATCGCCGGCGAATTCCCCGAGCAGACCCCCTATCTCGAGTGGAAGCACAGCGCCTATTACGATCCCGTGGTGCGCCGTTACGATATCGGCGGCAATTCCGGCGAAGGACGCATCTGCCAGGAATGCCACATGCCCCATTCCGCCGCCGGCGGGGTGATCATCGCCCGCTGGGCGCCGCCCGAGGTGCGGGAAAAGGACCATTTTTCCCAGCATCATTTCGTCGGCGGCAACGTCCTGATGCTCGACATCCTCGCCGGCAACGCCCGCGACCTCGGCCTCACCGCATCCAGCGACAAACTGGAGGCCACCAGGGAGCGGACGCTGGGGCAACTCCATGGCGACAGCGCCACCCTCGCCATCACCGATGCCGGCCGGCGCGGTCCTCTGCTGGAGGCGAGCGTGCGGATCACCAGCCTGGTCGGCCACAAGTTTCCCACCGGCTTCCCATCCCGCCGCCTCTGGCTGCACGTGACCCTGACCGATGGCGCCGGCAGAATCCTGTTCGAATCGGGCCGGCCGGCTGACGACGGCACCATCGCCGGCAACGACAACGACCTGAACCGCGCCCTCTACGAACCGCACCACGAGGAGATCGACTCCCCTGCGCAGGTCCAGATCTACGAGACGATCATGGCGAACAGCGACGGCCAGGTGACCTACACCCTGCTCCGCGCCGCGTCCTACCTGAAGGACAACCGACTGCTGCCGCGGGGGTTCGACAAGGCCACCGCCGATGCTGCCGTCGGGGTGTATGGCCGTGCCGCCGCGGACCGCGATTTTCTCGGGGGATCGGATCTGGTGCGCTACCGGATGGAGGTCGGGAATCACGACGGGCCGTTCCTGCTGAGGGCGGAACTTCTCTACACCTCCATCACCCCCGCCTTTCTCGATGACCTGGAAGCCGACGGGGAACTGGAGCTGGTGGGGCGGTTCCTGCGGCTCTACGATCGGGCGGACCGCCGGCCGGTGGCGGTGGCGGCGGTCGAGGCCAGGATCGGCGGCTGAGCGATGGTGGCTTTTCCTTCCGCCCCTGCCATATCCTGCTGGCCGCCGGGCCGCCGCCGGGCCGGGGATGCCCATGGAGCCGCGACCCCGTTCCCTTGCCGGCGGAAGGGATGGGAAGGGATCAACCAACACAACAAGGAGGACGCGATGAAGAAAACCATGCTGTTTGCCGTCTGTCTGCTGCTGGCCGCTCCCCGGCCGGTGGCCGCCGCTGAAATCGTGGTGCGGATGCAAGAGGCCACCGATGGCGGGCCGGGCCGGGAACTGGGAACGGTCACCGCTGCCGAGACCCGGCACGGTACGGTCTTCACTCCCGCGCTGGGCGGTCTTGCTCCCGGTATCCATGGCTTTCACATCCATCAGAATCCCTCCTGCGAGCCGGCGGAAAAGGAGGGCAGAACGGTTGCGGCGCTTGCCGCCGGCGGCCATTACGATCCGGCCGGCGCCGGCCGGCACGCCGAACCCTGGGGCGACGGCCACCTGGGCGATCTTCCCGCCCTGTACGTCGATGCGGACGGTCGGGCCTCGACGCCGGTGCTCGCCCCCCGGGTCAAGCTTGCCGATCTCCAGGGGCGCTCCCTGATGATCCACGCCGGCGGCGACAACTATGCCGACCATCCCCAACCGCTGGGCGGCGGCGGCGCCCGCATGGCCTGCGGCGTCGTCCCCTAGCGGCAGATCGGGAAACGGGGCTGCTGGGGCCGGCCGCGGCTGGTCAGTCGCCCCGTTCCCTTCTTTCCCTCATGGTTTCGATCCAGCCGTAGGCGGCGGGGATGACGAAGAGGGTCAGCAGTGTCGATGTCGCGAGGCCGAACACCACCACGGTGGCCAGCGGTCGCTGCACCTCGGAGCCGGCGCCGGTGGCGAGCAGCAGCGGCAGCAGGCCGAGAATGGTGGTCAGCGCGGTCATCAGCACCGGCCGCAGCCGCAGGAGCGACCCTTCCAGCACCGCCTCTTCCACGGACCGGCCCCGCTCGCGCAGGTCGTTGAAGTAGGTGACCAGCACCATGCCGTTCTGCACCGCGATGCCGAACAGGGCGATGAATCCCACCGAGGCCGGCACCGACAGGTACTCCCGCATGCACAGCAGGCCGAGCACCCCGCCCACCATGGCGAGCGGCACGTTGACCATGATGACGGCTGCCTGGCGCAGGGTGCGGAAGCTCATCCACAGCATGAGAAAGACGCCGAGGATGACGATGGGCACGATGACCGCCAGTCGGGCCATGGCCCGCTGCTGGTTTTCGAACTGGCCGCCGTATTCGACGGTATAGCCGTCGGGAAGGGCGACCTTTTCCTCGATCAGTCGCTGTATGTCCTCGACCACCCCGCCGATGTCCCTGCCCCGGACGTTGCCCTGCACCACCCAGCGGCGCTGGTTTTTCTCGCGGTTGATCTGGATCGGTCCCACCACCTGTTTGACCTCGGCCACCTGGCCCAGGGGGATCAGTCTGCGGTCGGCGGTGGCGAGCAGCATGTTGCGGATGGCCTCCGGGTCGTTGCGGAAGGGTTCCTGGTAGCGGAGATGGATGCCGAAACGGCGGGTGTTGAGGTAGATGGAGTCCACCACCTCGCCGCCGACGGCGAGTTCCACCATCTCGAGGATCTCGGCGACGCTCACCCCGTAGCGGGCGCAGGCCTCGCGGTCGGCCACCACCTGCACCTGGGGCTGGCCGTAACTCTGCTCGCTGCTCAGATCCACGAGACCGGGGACCTTTTCGATCACCTCCTTGATCTCGCCGGCCTTTTCCCGCAGCACGGTCAGATCCTCACCGAACAGCTTGACGGCGAGTTGGGTCTTGACGCCGGACAGGAGCTCGTCGAACATGTTCTGGATCGGCTGGGTGAAGTTGAACTGCACCCCCGGCACCACTCCGATCTTCTCCCGGATGGCGGCGATGAGTTCGCCCTTGTCCCTGAACCGCCATTCCTCCGTCGGTTTCAGTTCCAGGTGGATCTCGCCGGTGTTGACCGGATGCGGATGGCTGCCCGCTTCCGGACGGCCGATGCGGGAGACGGTCTCCTCCACCTCGGGGAACTCCAGGATCTTCCGTTCCAGGTTCATTACCGTTTTCGTCCCCTCCTCCAGGGAAATGGAAGGGGCCATGGCCACGCCGATCTGGATGGAGCCTTCTTCGAGGGTGGGAATGAATTCGGTGCCGATGTGCTTCAGGGAGGCGAGACTGAGAACGAGGGAAGCCAGCGCGGCGAACAGCACGGTTTTCCTGAAACGGCAGGCCGCGGTCAGCAGCGGACGGTAGAGCCCGACGCACCAGCGGACCAGGGCGATTTCCCGGTGCTGTTCGTGCTTGAGCAGGTAGAGGGTAAGCACCGGCGCGATCAGCAGCGCGAAGAACAGCGAGCCCAGGAGCGCGAAGGAGATGGTGAAGGCCATGGGGGCGAACATCTTGCCCTCCACCCCTTCCAGGGTGAAGAGCGGCAGAAAGACGAGGACGATGATGGCGATGGAAAAGACGATGGGGCGGGCAACCTCGCGGGCCGCGGCGAGGATGACCCTGGCCTTGCTCTCCTCCAGGGATTTCCGTTCCCCCATGTGCCGGTAGATGTTCTCCACCATGACGATGGCGCCGTCGCCCAGCATGCCGATGGCGATGGCGATGCCGCCCAGGGACATCAGGTTGGCCGATATGCCCTTGAGTCCCATGCAGATGATCGCCACCAGCGCGCAGAGGGGCAGCGACAGGGCGACGATCAGGGCGGAGCGCCAGTTGCCGAGGAACAGGGCCAGCACGATCACCACCAGGAGCCCGCCCTGCCACAGGGCGGTGGTGACGGTGGCGGTGGCGTTGGCCACCAGTTCCGCCTGCTCGTAATACGCCACCAGGCTGACGCCGGCGGGCAGGGCCCTGCGTACCGCGTCCACCTTTTCGTAGAGGCGGGTGATGACCTCGGAGGTGTTTTCTCCGTAGAGTTTCATCACGATGCCGGAAACCACCTCCCCTTCGCCGTTATGGGTGACCACCCCGCGGCGGATCTCCTTGCCGTAGCCGACCGTGCCGATATCCTTGAGGAAGACCGGGGTGCCGGCGACGATCTTCACCGGAATGAGGGCGATGTCCTCCAGGGTCTCCACCAGGCCGACGCCGCGCACCAGATGCTCCTCGGCGCCCAGAACCAGGAACTGGCCGCCGACGTTGCGGTTGTTGTCGTTGATCGCCGCCACCACCTCGGAAATGGCGAGGCCGTATTTCCGCAGCAGGTTCGGGTCGATCTCCACCTGGTACTGCAGGACATGGCCGCCCATGGAGAGGACCTCGGTGACGCCGGGCACGGTCTGCAGCTGGAACTTCACCAGCCAGTCGTTCTGTTCCCGCAGCCAGGTGGAGAGCTCCTTGCCGCCGGTGTCGACCTTGGCCGGATCGGCGGTGAGGTAGTAGATGAAGATCTGGCCGAGACCGGTGGAGATCGGCCCGAGCGACGGTGGTTCGTCCATTTCCGGAAGTTCGGCCATGGCCGCCGCCAGGCGCTCGGCGACCAATTGGCGGGCGAAGTAGATGTCGACGTCGTCCTCGAAATAGACGTAGACCACCGCCATGCCGAAGGCCGAGGTGGATTTGATCTGGCTCACCCCGGGAAGACCGTTCATCGCCGATTCGATGGGATAGGTGATGAGCCGCTCGATCTCCTCCGGCGCCATGCCGTGGCCCTCGGCAAAGACCGGCACCATCACCGGCGAGATGTCGGGAAAGGCGTCCACCGGCATCTTGCGGTAGTGGTCGGCGCCGAAACCGATGACCGCCAGCAGCACGGCGATCATCAGGCCGGGGGATCTGAGGACGGACTCGATCAGTCGGTTCAGCATGGAGTCCTCCCTCAATGGCCGTGGCCGGCGTGGGAGCCGGCGCCGCTGGTGACCTTGACCGCCTTCAGTTCAAAGGCCCCCCTGGCGACATAGGGATCACCGGGCATAAGGCCGGAGAGGATCTCCACCTCGTTGCCGCCGGCCTTGCCGAGGCTGACCGCCACCGGGCGGAAGCCGTGGCCCGCCGGTACGAAGACGACGTCACCGCCCTCGATGTTCTGCACCGCCGCGGCGGGCACCACCACGGCGACCGGGTCGGTGTCGGCATGAATTTCCCCCTTGACGAAGATCCCCGGTTTCCAGAGTCCCTGCGGGTTATCGAGCTCCACCCGCGCCAGCGCCGTCCGGCTTTCCGGATCGACCACCGGTCCGATGGTGGTCAGCTTGCCCTCGGCGGTCATGCCTTCGGTCGAGGTGATCACCACATGAAACCCTTCCCGAATCCGGCCGAGATCCCTGGCCGGTACCTGCAGGTCAACCCAGACCACCGAGAGATCGGCGACCGTGAAAACCTCTTCTTCACCGATCTTCTCGCCGCGGCTGATGTGTCTGGCGATGACCGTGCCGGAGATCGGCGCCCGCAGCCGGTAGTGGCTGAAATCGCCGTCGCCGGCCCCGGCGAGCCCGGCTATCTCCTTCTGCCCGAGGCCGAGGGCGGCCAGACGGCGTTTGGCGGTGAGCAGCAGGGTTTCGGCGTTCTGGAAGGCGGCTTCGGCCTCCTGCCAGTCCGCTTCGCTGGCGATCTTCTCCTGCCTGAGGTACTGCTTGCGTTCGAGCGTCCGGCGGGTGAGCTCCACCGCGCGTGACCTTTCCAGGTAGTCCGCCTTCAGTTCGGCCAGTTCCGGGCTGTCGATCAGCGCCAGGGTCTGTCCCTCCCGCACCTGTTCGCCGAGGGAGACGGCAACGCTCAAGGCGATGCCGCCGACCCGGGGGACGATGTGGACCAGGCGGTCCTCGTGGAGGCGGATCTCGCCGACGAATTCCAGTTCACCACCGACAATGCCGGGGGCGGCGGATCTGATTTCGAGGCCGATCTCCCGCTGCTGCTCCTTCGTCATTTCCACCAGGTCGGCCTCGTCTGCATGGCCTTCGTGGCCTTCGTGTTCATCGTCATCGTCATGGCCGGCGTGCTGGGCGTCCGCGTGTCCAGCGCCGGGGTGCGGGGGGCTGGGTTCCCGCCCGTGGCCGGCGGCGTGGTCCGCGTCCGGATGCTCTCCGGCGTCGCCTGCCGCCGCCTGGTCGTGGCCGTCGGCATGGGCCTCCCCGGAACCGTGGCCGTTTTCTCCGGCGGGGTCATGGTGGTCGTGTTTCTCTTGCCGGGCGGCGGGCGTCTGATGGTCGTGATCGTCGGTTGCCGCGGAAGAAACGCCGGGAGAGAGGATCAGAAGAGCGGCGGCGCAAAGGATGGGTGCGATGTTCATGGCGGATTCCTTTCAGTCGTTGACGGAGATGGTTGCGTCGGCGGGGACCGGGGTGCGGAGACCGTCACCCAGCAGGCGCGCCACGGCGATGGCGCCGGTTTCAAGCTCGTGCAGCAGTTGCAGGCGGCTCAATCGCGCCTGCACCAGAGTGCGCTGGGAGTCGAGCAGGGCGAGGATATCGATTTCGCCGGCCATGTAGGCCTTGCTCACCGCATCGTAGGCCTCCCGGGTGGCGGGCAGTACCGTGGTCTCCAGGGACTGCAGGGCCTGGCCGGTCGCGGTCAGCCGTTGCCGGGTTTCCCTGAGTTCGGTGTGCAGGGCAAGCATTCCCGCCGATCTTTCCTGGCGGGCCTTTTCGGTGGCGGCTTCGGCTTCGGCGATGGAGCCCTGGTTTCTGTCGAACAGCGGCAGGGGGATGCTGATCCCGAGGAAGAGGGCGTGGTCGTCCGAGGCGCGGAAGCGCTGCAGACCTCCCTCCAGTTCGAGATCGGCAAAGGCAAGGGTCCGCGCCGTTTCCAGCGCCGCCTCGCTTCTGTCCCGTTCCGCCTTCAGCAGCAGGGCGGCAGGACTCTGTTCCAGCCGGAGCGCCGCCTCCGCGTCGGAGAGCAGGGCATGCTGCCGGTAGTCACCGGCAAGGGAGGAGAAATCGGGAACCTTCGCTCCCCAGGTTTCGGCGAGGGTGAAGCGGGCGGAGTCGAGTTGTCTGCGGGCCTGTTCCGCTTCGATCCGGGCCGAGGCGAGTTCGATCCCGCTCCGGGTGAGATCCAGCGGCGGCGCTTCGCCGATCCGCACCCGTTTGCTGACCACCTCGTGGCCTTTTTCGACGAGGCCGGTCTGTTCGACAAGCAGCTTCAGCCGCTCCTGCAGGGTGAAGGTCTCGTAGAACCGCGTTTCCGCCAGGGCCTTGATCTCGGCGAGGCGCAAGCGATGTTCCAGATCGGCGACGGTGACCGACGCCTCGGCCTCGCGTACCCGCTTGCCGATCCTGCCGCCCAGGGGGATCTCCTGGCTGATGCCCAGCCGGGTGGTCAGGGAGCCGGTCCCGGCATATTCGCCGGAACCGCCGAACTCTTCCATTTCCCCGAACAGAGTGGGATTGGGCGCCAGTCCCGCCTGGCGGGCGGCGGCCCGTCTCGCCCTGATCTCCTGCCAGGTGACGGCGAGGGAAGGATTGCGGTCCATGACGGCGTCGACCGCCTGGTCCAGGGTGATGGCGCCGCCGGTTCCGGTCGAGGTGGCCGGGGCCTGTCCCGGGATGAGCAGGGTCACCACGAGGAACAGGGAAAAGAGCAAGCCCTTCATGTCTGGATTCTCCTGGAAATGTGACTGAGGATGGCCCGGTCCGCTCGGGAGGCGAGAGCCTGGGCCGGAGCGGGGAGCGCATGACGCGGGACTCGGCCGGAAAGGGCCGCACCCGTAGCGAAAAGGCGGCGGAAAGGGATCAGATCAGCAGTACGGTGGTGCGCAGTGCGTCGAGGACGGCGGAAATGAACCTGCCGTCTTCAGGGGAGGGTCGGGGTCGCGAGGAGGAGGTGGAAGAAAGAAGAAACGAGGGGAGGCAGGGGGCCGTGGCCGGCATCGGGGCGGGGTGCAGCGCCGTGTCCCGGGCATGCCGGCCTTTGTCGGAAAGGTGAAGGAAATAAGCGGAAGCGCCGCAGCCGGCGGCGAGGTCGAGGCAATCGTCGTGATGTTCCGTGATCAACGAAGATTCGGGGCGGGAACAGGGGGTCGCGGCGGAACCGGTGCAGATCTCCCGGGACAGGTCGAAGTGGCCGTCGGTCCCGAAGCACAGGTTGAGATGCACCCCGGGCGGCACCGCGTTGATCGCGGCCATCTGCAGGAGGAGCAGTACGGTCAGCAGTGTCTTGAAAGGGGTTCTCACGTCATTCCATCGGGATGCGGCCATGACTCAAGTCCGTTGCCATTCGTTAGACCGTCCGGGAAGAAATAAGTTTCCGGCCGCTGGATTTTGCCAGTATAGAGTCTTCAGTCCATCGCGACAAGAGGAATGTGGGCAGGTGGCCCCGGAGCCGGGCGCGGGAGTTCATGTTCCCGCCTTGCCGGGCCAGCAGCGGCCGTGGCCGTGCCGGTCGAGGCGGCAGATGCCGCCGATGTCCCTTCGTTCCACCTGGATGGTGGTGTGGTGGATGGCGAAACGGTGGCGCAGTTCCTCGGCGACATGGTGAAGAAAGTCGTCGTCGGCGCCGCCGGGCATGATCAGATGGGCGGTGAGCACGTTTTCGGTGGTGGAGGCGGCCCAGATGTGCAGGTCGTGGACGTACTCCACCCCGGGGAGCCCGCTGAGGAAGCGGCGTACCGCTTCCGCGTCGATATGCCGCGGCACTCCGGCCAGGGTGAGATGGAGGGAATCCTTGAGCAACCCCCAGCCGGCAGCCACCACCAGGATCGCGATGGCCATCGAGACCACGGGGTCGAGCCAGTTCCAGTCGGTGGCGGCGATGACCAGGCCGGCCGCCACCACCCCGGCCGAGACCGCGGCATCGGCGGCCATGTGGAGAAAGGCGCCCCTGATGTTGAGATCCTCCTTGCGGCCGCGGAGAAACAGCAGGGCGGTGGCGGTGTTGATCACCACCCCGATGGCGGCGACCATGGTGATCGCCATGCCTGCGACGGGCTGGGGCGCGCGCAGCCTTCCGACCGCCTCCCAGAAGATGACGGCGATGGCGGCGTAGAGAAACAGGGCGCTGCCCAGTGAAACCAGGATGGTGCCCTTTTTGAATCCGAAGGTGTGGCGGGCGGTGGCCGCCCGCCGGGCCATGAGCATGGCGCCCCAGGCCAGGAGCAGGGCCATGACGTCGCCGAGGTTGTGACCGGCGTCGGCGATCAGGGCCAGGGAGTTGGCGGCGATCCCGTACCCCGCCTCCACCAGAACGAAGGCGAGGTTCAGCGCCGTGCCGACGGCAAAGGCGCGGCCGAAATCGGTGGGCGGCGGCTGGCCGCCGCCATGGCGGTGATCGTGGTCCATCGGTTTCCCCTGGGTGTGGACAAAGGCGGCCGCTAGACAGCCCGCCAGGACAGGTTGCCGGAACGTCTTCTTGCATGGCCTTCCACCCTGCTGCTGGCAGAGTAAGGGTAATCGCAATGGTTGGTGGACGGCAAAACATTTCTTGCTTCGCCCGGCGGTTCTTCGGGGAAAAAATATCGGGGCCGGCGGCGGATATGGTATGGTTGGTTCCCCGCCGGCTTTGCGGCGGTGGTCCGATCAGCGGAGAGGATGCCATGGCCCTGCGCTTTCTTGAAATCACCATCCCCGAGGAATTCGCCAAGGATGTGAGTGCTGCCCTCGACAAGAAGGGGGTCGCCACCTACTGGCAGACCTGCGGCTGCGACGGCACCACCGTCTTCAAGGTGATCCTGGCGGCGGAGAAGACCGAATCCCTGCTGGACGATCTGGAAAAACGACACGGCCGTCTCGAACAGTTCCGGCTGGTGCTGGTGCCGGTGGAGGCCTCCTTTCCCAGCCCGAAGACGATGGAGGAGGGGGAGGTGGACGCGGCCGCCGCCCCCGGAGAGCGGGTGCCGCTGCGGGTCAGCCGGCAGGAACTGTATCAGGAGATTTTCGACGGGTCCCGCCTTTCCAGCGTCTATCTGGTGATGGTGCTGCTGGCCACGGTGGTTGCATCCATCGGCCTCATCGGTAACAATGTGGCGGTGATCATCGGTGCCATGGTGATCGCCCCCCTGCTCGGGCCCTGTGTGGCCCTCTCCCTCGCCGCCGCATTGGGTGACGGCGCTCTGGGGCTGCGGGCGGTGAAGACCAGCGCTGCCGGCATCGGCCTCGCCCTGGGCATCTCCCTGCTGGTGGGACGTTTTCTCTCCTTCGATCCCCATGTTCCGGAAATCGCGGCGCGGACGGTGGTGGGACCGGCGGAGATCCTGCTGGCACTGGCATCGGGGGTGGCGGGGGCGCTTGCCTTCACCACCGGCGCACCCTCGGCCCTCATCGGGGTGATGGTGGCGGTCGCCCTCATCCCGCCGCTGGTCACCGCCGGAATGCTTGCCGGCGCCGGCTTGGCGCGCCAGGCCGTTGGCGCGGCGCTGCTATTGGCCACCAATCTGCTGTGCGTCAACATCGCCGGGGTCGCCACCTTCCTGGTCCAGGGCATCCGGCCGCTGAACTGGTGGGAAAAAGATCGGGCGAAAAAGGCCACCCTGGCGGCGGTGACCGTCTGGTCCCTGCTGCTCTTCGCCCTGGTGACGATCCTGTTCCTCCGCAGGGGCGGCGGCCATCCCTGACCCATCGTGAATCGACGCCGCGAGGAGACAAGATATGGACATCCTGCAACAGTACCTCCTCGACTTCAACTGGCAGACCATCCTGCTCACCTGTTTTCGCATCGTCTTCATCCTCTTCTGCGCCTGGATAGGCATGCTGGTTCTGCGCAAATTCCTGCTGCGGCTGGAGAAGGAGCTGCTCAAGAAGAACCAGAAGGAGGGGGAACCGCCGAGTGAGACGGAAAAGCGGGTCGAAACCCTCATCCGCCTGATCAGCCAGGCACTGACCCTGGCCATCTGGCTGACGGTGGGGCTGATCGTTCTCAAGGAAGTCGGGGTCGAGATCGGTCCCATTCTGGCCAGCGCCGGCATCGCCGGGCTTGCCGTCGGCTTCGGCGCCCAGAACCTGGTGCGCGACGTCATTTCCGGGTTCTTCATCATCCTGGAAAATCAGGTGCGGGTCGGCGACGTGGCGGTGATCAACGGCACCGGCGGCCTGGTCGAGCAGATCAACTTCCGCACCATCATCCTCCGTGACCTGGGGGGAACGGTGCATGTCTTTCCCAACGGCACCATCACCACCCTGGCCAATCTCACCAACGAGTGGTCGGCCTACATCTTCGACATCGGCGTCGCCTACAAGGAAAACACCGACCGGGTGGTGGCGGAGATCAGCCGGGTGGGGGCCGGGATGATGGCCGACGCCAAGTACGGACCGCTGATCCTGGAGGAGCCGGAGGTCTTCGGGGTGGACAAGCTGGGTGATTCGGCGGTGGTCATCAAGGGCAGGATCAAGACCAGACCGATCCAGCAGTGGGCGGTGGGCCGGGAGTTCCTGCGCCGAATCAAGCTCGCCTTCGACGCGGCCGGCATCGAGATCCCCTTTCCCCATCGCACCCTCTATTTCGGCGAGGTCAGCAAGCCCATCGACGTGCAGCTGAAGGGAGCGCAATCGTTGCAGACGGAGATCGGCAGTGCCGCCCGGCAGCCGGTGGAGGTCCCATGAAACTGACCTTTTTCGGCGCGGCGCGGACGGTGACCGGATCGCAGCACCATCTGGAGGTCAACAACAGGCGGCTCCTGCTCGACTGCGGCCTGTTTCAGGGCAAACGCAAGGAGGCCTTTGCCCTCAACCGCAGCGGTTTTACCGCCGGCGACCTGGTCGACGCCGTGGTCCTCTCCCACGCCCACATCGATCATTCCGGCAATATCCCCAGTCTGGTGCGCAACGGCTTTGCCGGCGACATCTATGCCACCGCCGCCACCCGCGATCTCTGCGCGGTGATGCTGAAAGACAGCGGCTCCATTCAGGAAAAGGACGTCGAATACGTCAACCGCAAGCGGTCGCGGCTGGGCAAGAATCCCTTCGAACCCCTGTACACCCAACAGGACGCGGCGGCGGCCATGCGCTACTTCATCGGCATGGGCTACCACCACCCGCGCGAGATCCTGCCCGGGGTGCGCCTCACCTTCCATGACGCCGGGCACATGCTGGGGAGTGCCCACGTCCTGCTCGACATCGAGGAGCAGAATGGCTCCGGCAGGAAACGGTTGGTTTTTTCCGGCGACATCGGCCGGCCGGGTCTGCCGATCATCCGCGACCCGGAACCGATCGTCGACGGCGCCGACATCCTCATCATGGAGAGCACCTACGGCAACCGGCTGCACCCGACCGAGGCCGAACTGGACGCCGAACTGCGACGGATCGTCAACCAGACCGCCGAGCGGCAGGGCTCCCTTCTCATCCCCGCCTTCGCGGTGGGCCGCACCCAGCAGATCGTCCTCGCCCTCAACCGGCTGCACCGAGACGGGTTGATTCCGGCGCTGCCGGTGTTCGTCGACAGCCCGCTGGCCATCAACGCCACCGAGGTCTTCCGGCTTCATCCCGATGTGTTCGACGCCGAAACCCTCGCCTTCATGGAAGAGGGCAATTCCCCCTTCCGCTTCGATGCCCTGCGCTACACCCGTTCCGTCGAGGATTCGAAAAGGGTCAGCGCCTTCCGGGACCCGGCGATCATCATCAGCGCCAGCGGCATGATGGAGGCCGGCCGGATCCTCCATCACCTGAAGGCGCGGGTCGGCGACCCCCGCAACACGATCCTGATCACCGGCTGGCAGGCGCCCCACACCCTCGGCCGCATGCTGGTCGACGGCGCGAAACGGGTGAAGATCTTCGGCGAGGAACACGAAGTCAAGGCCGATATCGAGAAGATCACCGGCCTGAGCGGCCACGCCGACCGCAACGAGCTGCTCGCCTGGGCGGCGGCGATGAAAAGAAAACCTGCCCGTACCTTCATCGTCCACGGCGAAACCGAGGCGGCCATCGCCCTGGCCAATACCCTTTCCCGGGAACTGGGCTTTCCGGAGGTGGTCATCCCCGAGCCGCACCAGTCCTTCGAGGTATGAGCGCCGCCCTCACTTCTCCGGCGCGAACCCCCGCCGCATGGTGTTCTCGGTGACGGTGACCGGATCGACGAACTGGAGCAGGTAGTCCGGGGTGCCGGCCTTGGAGCCGATGCCGGACATGCCGAAGCCGCCGAAGGGCTGCCTCTCTCCGGGGAGGTTCTCTGCTGATCGAGCCAGCCGATCTGCGCATGCCCATGCAAACCCCAATTGCCCTCCTCGCATCGTTGGAAGCAGCGAGGGGCTTACCCAAAAATTACTCTCGACTTTTGAGTTAAGGGGATGTACGTGTGGAAGTACGTAATAATGTACATTGAGGTGGTGCGATGAGACAGGCGACCTTTTCCGAGCTTCGCAATCATGCCAAGCGATATTTCGACATCGTCGAATCGGGCGAGACGGTACGGATCATACGCAACGGCAAGCCGATAGCTGACATTATCCCCCTTCCCAAGGACCTTCCGTCGTGGAAGCGCAGGACAGCGCAACCACTGGTGATCGACGGCTGCTCGTTGAGCAGGTTCATTCTCGAAGAGCGTGAGACCTCGGGCTGATGCGGATATTTTTTGACTCCTCCGCCTTTGTCAAACGGTATGTCCGCGAGCAGGGTACCGACGAGGTCCTTGCCTTGTGCGACCAGGCAACGGAGCTTTGCCTTTCCGGCATTGCCCTGGTGGAGATCATATCGGCCTTTTGCCGCTTGCAGCGGGAAGCCCGCCTCTCTTCCTCCCAGTACCGCCAGCTCAAGGCTCTGCTGATGGCGGACATTACCGATGCCGCCATCAGTGATCTGACACCGGAAGTGCTCCGCCACTCCATCATTTCCCTGGAGGGAAACGTTCTGCGTGGCATGGACGCCTTGCATATCGGCAGCGCCCTGGCCATGGAAGCAGAACTGTTCGTGACCGCCGACGCCAGGCAACACACCGCCGCCCTGCAAGCAGGGTTGCGGGTGAGTCAGGTATAAGGCCACCTCGAAAAAAATCGTCGCCCCGGCGCGAATGTCCCGCGTTTTCAGGTAAGGAAAGGGAACTGCTCAATCGGAGTACCGGACTTTCCGATCGTACCTGCCGGTCCGGAAGTTCTGCCTGCTTTCGAGGGGTGAGCGCCGCCCTCACTTCTCCGGCGCGAACCCCCGCCGCATGGTGTTCTCGGTGACGGTGACCGGATCGACGAACTGGAGCAGGTAGTCCGGGCCGCCGGCCTTGGAGCCGATGCCGGACATGCCGAAGCCGCCGAAGGGCTGGCGGCCGACCAACGCGCCGGTGATCCCCCGGTTCAGGTAGAGGTTGCCGACCCGGAACTCCCGTTCCGCCAGGGCGAGGTTGGCCGGGCTGCGACTGAAGACGCCGCCGGTGAGGGCGAAGGAGGTGCGGTTGGCCATGGCGAGGGCCGCGGCAAAGGAAGGCGCCCGCATCAGGGCGAGAACCGGGCCGAAGATCTCCTCCCGGGCGATCCGGTGGTCCGGGCTAATGCCGGCCACCAGGGTCAGCGGCACGTACCAGCCGCCACCGGCCGGGACTTCACTCCGGTAGAGGATTTCCCCTTCCTGTTCCGCCACCTTCAGGTAGGCGAGAATCCTGTCGCGCGCCTCTTCGCTCACCACCGGTCCCAGTGCGTGGCCGGGCTCCTCGGCCGGGCCGAGGGGCAGGGAGCGGGCCGCGGCGGTGAGGCGTTCGACGAACCTCTCCCAGGCCGGTTCCACCACGATCACCCGCGAGCAGGCGGAACATTTCTGTCCCTGGAAGCCGAAGGCGGAGCGCAGAACCGCCGGCACCGCCTCGTCGAGGTCGGCGTCCTCGTCGACGATGATTGCGTTCTTGCCGCCCATCTCGGCGATGACCCGTTTCAGGTGGTGCTGTCCCGGTGCCGCTGCTGCCGCCATCCGGACGATGCGGCTGCCCACCTCCACCGAGCCGGTGAAGGCGATGAGATGGACGTTGGGATGGGAGACCAGGTGGTCCCCTGCCACCGAGCCGCGGCAGGGGATGAAGTTGAAGACCCCGGCCGGCAGGCCCGCCTCCCGGTAGATTGCCGCCAGGCGGGCGCCGCAGAGGGGCGACAGGCCGGAGGGCTTGTAGAGTACGCAGTTGCCGGTCACCAGGGCGGCGGCGGTCATGCCGCAGCTGATGGCCAGCGGGAAATTCCAGGGGGCGATCACCGCGGCGATCCCCTTGCCCTGATAGCGGCAGCGGTTCTCCTCGCCGGGCGGCGACAGCAGCAGTTCGCCCCGGCTGGCGAGGCGCAGCAGCTCCCGGCCGTAATACTCGCAGAAATCGATGGCCTCGGCGACATCGGCATGGGCCTCGTGCCACTGCTTGCCCACCTCCAGCACCTCCAGAGCCGCCAGTTCGAAGAGGTCGCGGCGGAGCAGGGCGGCGGTGCGGAAGAGATATTCGGCCCGGGTCGTTTCCGGCAGCGAACGCCAGCCGGGCAGGGCAGCGGCGGCGGCAGCCACCGCCCGGTCGATTTCCGCCGGTCCGGCGAGGGCGACGGTGCCGAGGATCTCCGCCGGTGCGGCGGGGTTGCTGGAGGGCAGTCGTTCGCCGGTGTCCACCGCCTGCCCCCCGACGAGCAGGGGGAAATGGCCAGCGGCCCGTTGCCGCACCCGGGCGATGGCGGCCGGAAATGCATCGCGCACGGCGGCCAGGGTGAAATCGGCGGCCGCTTCGTTACGGAAGGGCGGTGGCCCCTCGCGGGGTACCGCCCCGGCCGTCGTCCCTTGTTCCTCCCCTTTCTGAGCGGTGGTTGCCGCCGGGTCCGCCAGCAGGGTCTCTTCCTCCCTGCCGTCGACGAAGCGCTGCCGGAGAAAGGACTGGTTGGAAGTGTTTTCCAGCAGGCGGCGGACCAGGTAGCCCATCCCCGGCAGCAGGGCGCCGTAGGGGCCGTACAGCCGCAGTCTGCCGGTCTTGCTGAGCACCGCCCGCCGCACCGGCTCGGCCATGCCGTAGAGCATCTGGAACTCGTAGCGGTGGTGCGGCACGCCCAGCGCCAGGGCCGTCTCCTCCACCGCGGCGATGGTGCGGATGTTGTGGGAGGCGCAGGCCAGGTGGCAGACCTCGTGGCTGGCCAGGATGGTTGCCGCCATCTCCTCGAAGGCGGCGTCGGTGTGCGCCTTGCTCTCGAATACCGGCGAATTGAGGCCGCTTGCGACCGCGACCACGGTTTCGTAATCCCAGTAAGCGCCCTTGACCAGCCGCACCGCGATGGGCGTATTCCGTTCCCGCGCCCAGGCGAGCAGCCGTTCCAGATCAGCGCGGCTTTCCTTCAGGTAACTCTGCAGCACCACGCCGAGATGTGGGTAGTTGCGGAGGTCGGGATGTTCCTTCAGCCGCCGGTAGACCGCCAGGGTGATGTCCTTGACCCGGTGCTGTTCCATGTCGATGCACAGGAAGGCGCCCTGGCGGGCGGCGGCCGTCGCCAGGGGCAGCAGGCGGTGGTGGACCGCCTCCACCGAGCCGTCGAAATCCATGGGGTCGATGCGGCTGTAGAAACAGGTGGGCTTGACGGCGATGTTGACCCTCGGCGCTTTGCCCCAGTCGAGGGCAGTGGCGCCGAGGGCAGGCCAGCTGCCGGCCGCCGCCGTCAGGTTGGCGAGCAGTTCCAGGTTGCGGGAAAGATAGATGTCCGCCTCGGCCTCGCTGACCGCCGCCTCGCCGAGGATATCGACGCAGAAGGCGAAACCCTGCCGCCGCAGGTCCTCGATGGCGGCCAGGGCCTCGCGGATGTTGCCGCCCATGATGAACTGTCCGGCCATGGCCTCGATGTTTTTGCGCAGGCCGGCGGCCAGCAGCCTGGCCGCCGAACCGGCGAGCAGGCCGTCGCCCCTGCTGCCCCAGCGCAGCACCGCCGGGATGTCGTCGCCCTCGCCGAAATATTCCTCCATGTGCCGGAGCAGGGCCTCGTCACTTTTCAGGCTCGGCAGGACGTCGACGAAGCGGAAGAGCCGGACCTTGAAACCCTCGTCGCGCATGGCCCAGTCCAGCACCTTGCCGGTCCAGCGGTCGGCGGAGAAGAGGGGCGGCCGGTCGTTGTGGATCAGCCGGAACAGTTCCCGGCCGCAATCGCGTATCCGCAGGCGGAGTTTGTCTTGGTCCATGGCTTTGTCCCGTGGTAGGCTTCCGGTAGAGGTGGTGCCGTATCCGAGGCGAGGGGCAGACCGGCATCCGGTCTTTACCGTACCACAGCCCACGCCGGCTCCACCAGAAATCTCAGCCTGGAGGAGGTGGTCATGAAAAATCTGTTTGTGTCCGTCCTGTTGGCGCTGCTGCTGGCATCCCGAGCGGCCGGGGCCGACTGCCCCCCCACCGCCCACGATGAAATCGGCCCGTTTTACCGCCCCGATGCGCCGGTGCGGGCGAAGGTGGGGGAAGGGTATGTGCTCACCGGCCGGGTGCTGTCCAGCGAAGGGTGCCGGCCGTTGCCGGGCAGCCGCATCGAGTTCTGGCTGGTGGGCCCGGAGGGCAGGTACGGCGATGCCTACCGGGCGACGGTCCATTCCATGGCGGACGGCGGTTATCGGTTCGAATGCGCGCCGCCGCCTGCCTATGTCGGCCGGCCGCCCCACATCCATCTCATGGTGACCGCCGCGGGACACGAGCGGCTGATCACCCAGCACTATCCGCAGCCGGGAACAACGACGGCGGAGATGGATCTGGTGCTGGAACCGCGCTGACCGTCTCCGGTCGGCCCTGGCTTCGCACCGTATCGGCTTGCTTTTGCGGCGGCGATCGGTCTATGCTGGATATGCGTGTCGGCTGGAGAACTCGGCGCGGGACCGCCATCTCGGCCCAACGCCGCCGGCCGTATTCCCAGTAATCGAGCCACATCGGGAGGACATCGTGAAAAAGAATCATCGCGCCATGGGCTTTCTTCTTGCCGTCGCGGCCGTGCTGCTCCTCACCCAGGCCTGTGCCAAGGGTCCCGCCATGACGGTGAACCGGGACACGGTCGCCCCGGGAGGTTCGGTCACCCGGGGAGGAAAGGAGCTCGCCCTGCTGGGAACCCCCCTGGCGGTGGGCAGTCCCCTGCCGGCGGTGGACCTGGTGGACGCGATGAGCAAGGAGGACGTCGATCTTTCGACGGTGCGGGGCCAGGTTCTGCTGGTGAGTCTGGTACCTTCCCTGGACACCAGGGTCTGCGAGGAGCAGACCCACTATCTCGGGGAAGAGGGCGACCGATTGCCGCCCACGGTCAGGCGCATCACGATCAGCCGCGACACCCCCTTTGCCCAGGAACGCTTCGCCAGGGAAGCGAAACTCACCGACCTCACCTATCTCTCCGACTACAAGGAAGGCGCCTTCGGCATGGCCACCGGCCTGCTGGTGGACAACCTCAGACTCCTCGCCCGCGGTATCCTGCTGGTGGACAAAAAAGGGGTGGTCCGTTACCTGCAGATCGTCCCGGCGCTCGGTGAGCTTCCCGACATGGAAACGGCCTTCGCCAGGGCGCGGCTCCTGGACGCCGAGCCCGACTGAACGCTTGTCCTCTGGTGTTCCGGTACCCGGGCGACCGGGAGGTGAACGGGTACCACCCCGCCGTCCGTTCCCGTCTGTCGAGGCCCGCGGCGAAGGAGATCCAGAAAAAGGCATTGACATCGGAGGGGGAGGTTCTTATTACTATTCCCACATAAACATAAAGGGGAGTAGCAATCGGTCGCGAAGGCGGCCGACCCGGACTTCGTCAGGACGGTGGACCACCACCCGGAGCCCGGACTGGGATCATGATCGCAGCTTGCAAGACCTTTATCCACGCTCGTCAGCACGGCATGGGTAAAGGTTTTTTTTTGCCCAGGCCCAACCACAACGGAGGACCCTGCAATGAACCAACTGAAAACCACCTTTCTCCTCACCTGCCTCACCCTGCTGCTGGTCGCCATGGGCGGTGCCATCGGCGGCCGGAGCGGCATGGTCGTCGCCTTTCTCTTCGCCGCCGGCATGAATTTCTTCAGCTACTGGTACTCGGACAGGATAGTGCTGCGCATGTACGGGGCGCGGCAGGTAGACGAGGCGGCGGCGCCCGCTTTCCACCGCATGGTGCAGCGGCTCGCCCGCCAGGCCGGCCTGCCCATGCCCAAGGTGTACATCATCCCTTCCGACAGCCCCAACGCCTTCGCCACCGGCCGCAGCCCGCAGCATGCCGCGGTGGCCGCCACCGAAGGGATCATGCGCATCCTTTCCCCCGAGGAACTGGAAGGGGTGATGGCCCATGAACTTGCCCATGTGGCGAACCGCGACACCCTCATCTCCACGGTTGCCGCCACCATTGCCGGCGCCATTTCCATGCTGGGCAACATGCTGCAGTGGGCGGCGATCTTCGGCGGCGGCCGCAGCGACGAGGAAGGTGAGGGCGGCGGTCTCCTGGGCGGGCTCGCCATGGCGATCATTGCGCCGATCGCGGCCATGCTGATCCAGATGGCGGTCTCGCGGTCGCGGGAATATCTCGCCGACGAAGCGGGTGCCCGCATCTGCGGCCGGCCGCAGGCGCTGGCCGGGGCTCTGGCCAAGCTCGAACAGGCCTCCCGCCGCCTGCCCATGGCCGGGGCCCAGCCGGCCACCGCCCACCTCTTCATCGTCAATCCCCTGGCCGGCGGCGGGCTGGCGAATCTGTTCTCCACCCATCCGCCCATGGAGGAGCGCATCCGCCGGCTGCAGTCCCTGGCCCGTCAGGGAGCGTAGGATGAATCCCACCACCCTCGCCTTTTTTTGCGCCGGCTTCCTCCTGCTGGTGGCCGGCGCCGAACTGCTGGTGCGCGGCGCCTCCCGACTGGCCCGGGCGGTGGGCATCTCACCCCTGGTGGTGGGGCTCACCGTGGTCGCCTTCGGCACCAGTTCCCCGGAGTTGGCGGTCAGCCTGCTTTCCGCCAGCGGAGGCCAGGCCGATATCGCGGTGGGCAACGCGGTGGGCAGCAATATCTTCAATGTCCTGTTCATTCTGGGGCTCGCCGCCCTGATCACCCCTCTGGCGGTCAGCCGGCAGCTGGTCCGCCTGGAGGTGCCGCTGATGGTCGCCAGCGCGGCGTTGCTGCCGCTCTTCGCCATGGACGGCCGGCTGGGGCGGCTCGACGGCGTGCTGCTCTTCGCCGCCGTTCTCGCCTATACCACCTGGGCCATTCGCCGCAGCCGCCGGGAGAACGGCGCGGCCACCGACGAATATGCCCGTGAGTACGGCGAAGGTGGCGACGGCAGATCCCGGCAGGGGTACATGCTGCGACAGTTGGCCCTGGTCGTTGCCGGCCTTGCCCTGCTGCTGCTTGGCTCCGACTGGCTGGTGGACGGTGCCGTCGCCCTTGCCCGCGCCTTCGGGGTGGGAGAACTGATCATCGGTTTGACCATCATCGCCGCCGGCACTTCCATGCCCGAAGCGGCGACCTCGGTGATGGCCAGTCTGCGGGGGGAGAGGGACATCGCGGTGGGCAACGTGGTCGGCTCCAACATCTTCAATATCCTGGCGGTGCTGGGCCTGTCGGCGGCGATCGCCCCGGACGGCGTGCCGGTTCCCGCCGGCGCGATGGCCTTCGATATCCCGGTCATGCTGGCGGCGTCGGTGGCCTGCCTGCCGGTCTTCTTCACCGGTCATCGCATTGCCCGCTGGGAAGGGGGGCTCTTTTTCGGTTATTATCTCGCCTATACCGGCTATCTGCTCCTGCGGGCGCTGGGCCATGCCCAGCTGGGGACCTTTGGCGTGGCCATGCTCTGGTTCGCCCTGCCCCTGACCGTCGTCACTCTGGCGGTAACCTCGGTGCGGGCCTGGCGACGAGGGGTGGCCGGCGCCATCTGAGACGGGTCGCCGGCACGACCGATACTGACTGAAGGGAGGAAAAGCGGATGAAGGAAGGACGGAAACAGCGGGCGTGCAGCGAAAAGCCGGGGCCGGCGGTGCATCTCAATTACGGCCATTACTTCCTGCTGATTCTGCTGGCGTTATTTCTTTTCGGCAGTTTCCGGATCGTCCAGCCCTATCTCCACACCATCGTTCTCGCCACCATTCTGGCGGGTGTCTTCCGGCCGCTCCACCGCCGGCTCGAAGCGCGGCTCGGCGGCCGGGCGGATCTCTCGGCCTTCTGTTCCTGCCTGCTTCTCACCCTGACCGTTTTTTTCCCCTTTGTCTTCATCCTGACCGGCCTGGTGCAGCAGGGGGTGCATTCCTTTCACGCCATTTCCGAGTGGATCGGCGGCGGCGGCCTGGAGAAGATGCTGCACTCCTCCCAGGTGCGGTGGGCCGTCGGCCTTGCCGAGCGCTATCTTCCCGGCTTCGATCTCAAACCGGAAAACCTGCAGGGGATGCTGCTCGCCGCGAGTTCGACCATGGGCAGGGCGGTGCTCGACCACGGCGGCGAGATCGCCGGCAACGTCGGCGCCCTCACCGGCAAGTTTTTTCTCCTGATCTTCATCTTCTACTTTCTGGTGCGGGACGGGGCGGCGATTTCCGCGTCGGTGCTGCATCTGCTGCCGCTGGCAACCAGCCACGAGCGGCAGATCCTCGACAAGATCAAGGCGGTTTCCCGTTCCGCTCTCCTGGGGACGCTGATCACCGCGCTGGCCCAGGGCATCGCCGGCGGACTGGCCTTTCTCGTCTGCGGCCTGCCGGCGCTGTTCTGGGGGGTGATGATGGCCTTCGCCTCGCTGGTCCCGGTGGTCGGCACCGCCCTGATCTGGCTGCCGGCCGCCGCTTATCTCTTCCTCGCCGACCGGTGGGGCTACGGGATCTTCATGGTGATCTGGTGCGTGCTGGTGGTGGGTGGGATCGACAACTTCGTCCGGCCGCTGTTCATGAAGGGGGCCGCCGACATGAGCACGATGCTGATCTTCTTCTCCATCATGGGCGGCATCACCGCCTTCGGCCTGGTCGGCATCCTCTTCGGGCCGCTGATCTTCGGCATGACCCTGGTACTGCTCTACATCTACCGCATCGAATTCGCCCCCTTCCTCCAGCATCAGGACCGGAGCTGAGCCGCCGTCGCGGCCGGCATCGAACCACTTTCAGCCGCGCTTGCCCCCATCCCCATCTTCCGTGCCGGCACCGCGCCGGCCGATGGCGTAACCGCCCTGGGAGCCGGTGAAGGGCAGCAGCAGCATCCCGGGCAGGGTGAGTTTCGCCGGATCGCGGAACTGGTTGAGGCCGATGGTCATTTCCGTGTGGCCCATGCGGGGCTGGGCCCGGTAGGTGCCCATCAGCCGGTCCCACCAGGGCAGGTTGAAACCGAAATTGGCGTTGGTCTCGCTGGGAAAGACCGAGTGGTGAACCCGGTGCATGTCCGGGGTCACCACGAAAAGCCGCAGTGCCCGGTCCACGGCCAGGGGCAGGAAGAAATTGCCGTGGTTGAACATGGCGGTGCCGTTCAGGAGGATCTCGAAGATGACCACCGCAGCCGGATGCGCCCCCAGCAGGACGATGGCGGCGAACTTGATCCCCATGGAGATGAGGATCTCCAGGGGATGGAAGCGGATGCCGGTGGTGAGGTCGTAGTCGAGATCGGCGTGGTGCATCATGTGCAGGCGCCACAGCACCGGCACCGCGTGGAACATGACGTGCTGCAGGTAGATGATGCAGTCGAGGGCCGCCACCACCAGAACGACTTCGAGCCAGAACCCCAGCTCCATCAGATGGAGCACCCCCCAGCCCCGCTCCCCGGCCCAGACCGCCAGCTGCACCGCGCTGATCGGGATAATAAGGCGCACCAGCAGAGTGGAGATCGCCACCACCCCCAGGTTGCCGAACCAGCGGGAAAGCTTGGAGGTGGTCAGCAGCCGTCGCGGCCGCCACAACTCGACAACTCCCACCAGGACGAGGATTCCGAAAAAAAAGGCGAGCCGGATCGTGCCTTCGTGGCTGACGAGGGTGTCGATCATTTCATCTCCCTCCTCCGTTTGGGTTGGGATCCAGGGTGCCGCGATGGCGGCGGCGCTGATGTTACGATTACGATAAACCCCGCGAAGGTGTCAAATCGGACAAGGCGGGGACGGGCGCTGGCGCGTTCCTCTTCCCGGCCGGTGGTGGCCGGAAGAAGCAACGGAACCCCGGTGCAATTACGGCAGAGAAGGGGGAGGAGAGGAGGTAAAGATGGTAACGCAACCCGAGCTGTTCCCTGAGGAGTGTTGATCGACGGGGAGGGCAGGGGCATATACAAGCTGGTTGAAGAGGCCGTAATCATCGTTGTCGCTGCTGCCGTCAATCAGGGTGATATCGTATGGAGGAAGAATGGTCCAGCTTGTTACCAACCCATATGGCTCGCCGGTATTTTCCCAGGTGATGAGGGTCGGCGAGGGGATCATACCCCGCAACCCTTCGACGAAGCGCCGCCGGCTGGCGTTGTACTCCGCGCCGTAGCTGCCCACCGCGGCCAGCACCGGGGCGACGGCGCTGGCGGGATCGTCCTCGCGGTGGCGGCGCTGGAGGGACTTGTCGGCGCCGAAATACCAGCGGATGCCGAACAGGGCGTGGTCGTAATGGTTTTCGGCGTCCATCACCTCGACGTAGAGGCTCAGCCCCCGGACCGGCGTCTGGTATTCGACCTCGCCGCGGAGCAGGTTGTTGTCCAGCATCGTGCCGGCGGCGAGGGAGAAGAGCAGGTCGTCCAGCGGGTACCAGCCGAGGTCGGCGAGCAGGTAGGCTTTCGAAACATCGGTATCGATGAAGGGGGCCGTCTGGTCGTACTCGAGATGGGTCCAGCCACCCCG
>JBFLZZ010000041.1:0-37512 GCA_040755255.1 Thermodesulfobacteriota bacterium | reverse complement strand
CGGCAGGCCGCTTGGAACCGGGAGCTTTGTTGACCGACTGGAAGAGGAACTGTCGAGGCCGCTTCGTCCGCAAAAACCGGGACCAAAGCCCGGCGCAGGATAGTTCTGTAAACTGTCCCCGGAACTCCGTCCCCGGAACTCCGTCCCCGGAACTCCGCCCAGCATAATGGCGTGGAAGGATCTGGCGGCTCCGCTGCCGATCCCTGCGCAATGAACCGATCAGCGCCCTCACCATTGCGGTGGTTCCATGGGGGTTGTTGGAAAAAAGAGCCAAAAAAGCTGAAGCCGCCCCAAGGGACGGCTTCGTTACTCCTTCCACGCATGGTGGATGAGCTACCTCAATTCCTGGCTTGTTATTCTGAGTGGAGAATGAGGAGCCAATAGGCAGTAACTTTCACCACCCCAACCCGATCGCGATGAGCAAGAAATCCCCCCCTCCCTCAGCCCGCAACCCCACATCCCCCGCCATCCACAGCTTCATGGACACGGTCGCCAAGGAAGCCGAGGAGTACGCCGTCACGCATACCTCGCCGATGACCGACCTGCTGGAGGAGATCGAGCGCTTCACCCTGACGTCCACCCCCTACCCCAGCATGCTCACCGGCCGGGTCGAGGGTCGCTTCCTGCAATTGATCGTGGGGCTGTCCGGCGCCCGACGCGTTATCGACATCGGCACCTTCACCGGCTATTCCGCCTTGGCCATGGCCGAGGTGCTGCCTCCGGACGGGCACATCCTCACCATCGATCACGATCCCGAGCATGCGGAGATCGCGCAGCGGTTTTTCCACCGGAGCCCGGCAGGCGCCAGGATCAGCCTGCACCTGGGCGAGGCGCTGGCGGTCCTCCAGAAGCTGCCGAATGACCAGACCGACCTGGTTTTCATCGACGCCGACAAGCACAACTACCCGGCCTATTACGAGGAATCCATGCGGATCGTCCGCGCCGGCGGCCTGATCCTCGCCGACAACGCCCTGTGGTACGGCCGGATTTTCTCCCCCCGCGACGAAGACAGCCGGGCGATGGCCGCATTCAACGAAAGGGTGAACGGCGACGAACGGGCGGAAAAACTGTTTCTCACCATCCGCGACGGCATCTACCTCATCAGGAAGCTGCGCTAGCCGGCGCTGGAGCAAGGTTTTCCGGGGCGAGTCAGACAGGTGCGGCAGCCCCGACCCGCGCGGCCAGCTCGGCGAGGGAAACCACCGTCACCGTCGGCTCGATGCCCCAGGGATCGAACACCGCCGCCGGCGACCGCCGCACCCAGACGGTGCGCATGCCGGCGGCCGCGGCGCCGATGACGTCGAAGGGGTTTCCCGACACCATCCAGGCATCCTCCCCTGCCGCCCCGGCCCGCTTGAGGAAATGGCGGTAGACCGTCGGGTCCGGCTTGAAGGAGCCCACCTCGTCAACGCTGACCACATCCTCGAACCACTTCCGGATACCGGCATGCCGGAGCAGCTGTTCCACCGCCTCTCCCCTGCCGTTGGAAAAGGCGAAGAGCCGCATGCCCGCGCGCCGGGCGGCCGCGAGCCCTTCATCCACGTCGGGGTAGGCCGGCAGGCTGACGTAGCCCTGCAGCAATTCCCGGCAGAACGGTTCGTCGAGCGGCCGGCCGGAGCATTCGTTGGCGTAGGCCAGGGCCTGGGCGGTGCACACGGAAAAATCCTGGTAGGCGCCCATCAGGCCACGGCGGAAGGAATATTCCAGCTGCTTCTGCCGCCACAGCTCGGAAAACGCCCTGGCCCGTTCGCCCAGTCTCTTCGCCAACAGGCCGACCAGCCCATGGGTGTCGATCAGGGTACCGTAGACATCGAAGGCCAGCGTCGCCATCCCTTCCCCCCTCTTCCGTTCTCACCCATGACGTTTCGCGATCTTTTCGAACATCATCACCATCCCCACCGCCAGCGAGAAGATGTTGTCGATGGGCAGGTGGCGGTCGGCGGCGGCATCGAAAAAGATGTTCAGGTCGCTTTCCAGATCGTCCTCGGCAGGCCAGTAAGCGAGCAGCACCGGCAGCAGCGGCAGGGGCTCCAGGACGACGGTCACCCTGGCGGTGAACGGGGTTGCGGCGTGCCGGGCGCTGAAGGAGGTGACCAGGGTTGCGAACAGCTCGGGATCGCTGTCGGCGAGTTTTCTGAGATTCTGTTCGCCGCGGCGGGCGAACAGAGCGCTCATCGGCGCGCCGCCCTCCAGTTCCCGGAACGGTACCCACCTTCCCGCGGGCGCGCCGCCCTTGCTATGGACGATGTAGCTGAGCAGGGGAATGGTGAGCCCGGCATGGGTGTGGCATTCCGAGGCGACGTTGCCCTGCCGGTCCACCAGAAACGTTTTCCCGAGACAGCGCACCAGCAGTTTGCCGTCATGGAGGTCCGCGCCGAGCCGGCCGGCCGCCTCGGCGAAATCGACAGCAGCCACCTGCCGCCGCAGGGCGGCAAGCTGCTCCTGGAGGTTGTCGTCCCAGGAGGGGCGCCGGTCGACTCCACCGCCATGGCGGGCGACACTGTCCGGCGGCAGATGCGGGCAGTCGTCCAGCCCCTTTTCCCCCTTGAGCACCGCCGCGGCAAAGGCGAGGCAGGAGGGCAGATAGCACTGGCCGCAGTTGGATTTGGGCAGCAGTTTGTACAGTTCCAGCGGGTTGCGTATGGCGGTCATTGCTTCAGCCGGTGTCCGGCCCTTCGGTAACAGTCCGTTGAAAAAACCCTCCGTGGCTTTTCCAACCATCGTTTGTCCAGTACAAGTTTCGGCCAGCCTCACGAATTCCTTGGCTCTTTCAGAGCCGACGAAATCCGGCGGCACGTCCATGTGCCGCCGGCAGCCCCTTATCAACGGGTTGGTAACGGCCGATCCACAGGTAGAGTACTATAGAGCATCGCCGCACGGAATGCCAGTTCACGTCGCCGGCGGTCGTGGCCCGACCGCCGCCGCGACGGCAAAGGCTTGACAACGGGCAGAGGGCTGCCTATCTTAAAGTGAGTGATCAATTACTAACATTACCGGGATGCCCATGCCTGCATCCACGAAACATCTTCCGGCGGCGGAACGCCGCCTGGTGACCGTTGAAGCCCTGATCGAACTGGCAGCGGAACAGAATCCCAACGATATCACCACTGTGGCGATCGCCCAGCGGATGGGATTGACTCAGGCCGCCCTTTTCCGCCATTTCCCCAACAAGGCCTCGATCCTGCAGGCAGTGATGGAATGGGTGGCAAAACGGCTGCTCTCCCGTTTGGACGAGGCCGTCATCGAAGCGACATCCGCGATTGCGGCGCTGGAGGCCATGTTCCTCGCCCATGCGGAATTTGTCGCCGATCATCCCGGCGTGCCCCGCATCCTGTTCGGGGAACTGCAACGGGCGGAGAAAACGCCGGCAAAAACAATCGTGCAGTCGATAATAAAACAGTACGGAGCACGTCTCCACAGGATTATCGAAGAAGGGAAAAGCAGCGCCGAGATAGATGCGGATATCGACGCAGACTCTGCCGCCGTTCTCTTCATAGGCAGCATTCAGGGCTTGGTTATGCAATCGATGATCGCCGGCGATACCGATTTCATCCGTCGCAATGCCCCGGCTGTTTTCGACGTCTACCGCCGCGGCATCAGGAAAAAGCCATGAAACGCCCGACGCTCCGGAACCGTACCATGGCGCTGCTGGCAGTGCTGTCACCCCTCCTGGCGCTCTTTCTCTATGTGGCATTCCGATCCGGCCCGCTTGCGCCGGTTCCGGTAACGGTGACCCCCGTGGAAAACCGTGCCCTTTCGCCTGCACTTTTCGGCATAGGCACGGTCGAGGCGCGCCATCCCTATAAAATCGGGCCTGTTCTCGCCGGACGGGTCAGGAGTGTGGAGGTACAGGTCGGCGACCAGGTCAGGGCCGGCCAGATACTCGGCACGATGGATCCCGTCGATCTCGACGAACGGATCAGTGCCCAGGAGGCGGCGCTGAAACGTGGCCAGGCCCTGCTGGGCGAAGCCCGGGCGCATCAGGCGTACGCGCGGCAGCAGGCCGGGCGCTATGAACAGCTGCTGGCCGCCCGTTCGATCAGCGAGGAAACCCTTGCCGCCAAAATCCGCGATCTGCAGGCGGCCGAGGCAGCCTCGACCGCGGCGGAACAGGAATACGCCAGACTCCGGGCCGATGGTGAGGCATTGCTCGCCCAGCGCCGCAACCTGAACCTTGTCGCTCCGGCGGATGGCCTGGTGACGCTGCGCGATGCGGAGCCCGGCACCACTGTCGTTGCCGGCCAGGCGGTGGTGGAAATGATCGACCCGAAAAGCCTGTGGGTCAACGTGCGATTCGATCAGATTCATGCGGGGCAACTGGCGCCGATGCTGCCCGCCCGGATCACCCTCCGCTCACGGGCGGAAGAACAGCTGGCCGGCCGCGTGTCGCGGGTGGAGCCCTTGGCGGACGCGGTCACCGAGGAAATCCTGGCCAAGGTGGTTTTCGATCGGCTTCCGGAGCCCTTGCCGCCGGTGGGTGAACTGGCGGAGATCACCATCACCCTGCCGCCGCTTGCCGAGGAGCCGGTCATCCCCCACGCGGCTCTCCACCGCCGTGACGGGAAGCTGGGCGTATGGCGGATTGACGCTGACGATCTGCGCTTTATTCCGGTGCTGTTGGGACGCGCCGATCTCGAAGGAAATGTGCAGGTGCGCAAAGGCCTCGCCACCGGCGAAAAGGTGGTGGTGTACAGTGCCGATTCCCTGCACGCCCGTAGCCGCGTCCGCGTGGTCGATCGTATTCCGGGGGTACCGCCATGATCAGTCTGGCAGGACGGGACATCATGCACTCCTGGGGCAAGTTCGTCTTCACCGGAATCGGGCTCGGACTGCTGATCGGTGTGACCCTTTCCATGGCCGGCATTTATCGCGGCATGGTTGATGACGCCAAGGTGCTGCTCGACAACTCCGGGGCGGATCTCTGGGTTGTGCAGAAAGACACCCTTGGTCCGTATGCGGAATCCTCGAGCATCCATGACGATGTCTGGCGAAGCATACGGGCGATACCCGGGGTGGCGCGGGCGGCAAACATCACCTATCTCACCATGCAGGTGCGTCAGGATGATCGCGACGTGCGCGCCATGGTTACCGGCATCACCGCGGGCGGACCCGGCACCCCCGGCTGGCCGCCCACCCTGGCTGCCGGCCGCCATATCACCCGCGGTCACTACGAAGCGGTGGCCGACATCGCTTCCGGGTTCAGGATCGGTGACCAGCTGCTCATCCGCCGCAATCGCTACCTGGTGGTCGGCCTTACCCGCCGCATGGTGTCTTCGAATGGGGACCCCATGGTCTTCATTCCCCTCAGGGATGCCCAGCAGGCGCAGTTTCTCAAGGATAACGACGCCATCCTCGCCCAGCGGCACCGCACCGCCGAAAACCCGGCTTTCAACCGACCGCAGGTCCCCGATCTGCTCGATGCGGTCATCGCCTCGCAGAGCGTGAACCCCTACGTGAACGCGGTGCTGGTACAGGTTGGCAAAGGGCATGAGGCGGCGGATGTGGCGCGGACGGTGAGCCGTTGGAAGCGGCTCACCGTTTATACGCGGAGCCAGATGGAGGAGATCCTGGTCGGCAAGCTGATCGCCACCTCGGCAAGACAGATTGCCATGTTTCTGGTGATCCTGTCGATGGTCAGCGCGGCGATCGTCGCCTTCATCATCCACACCCTGACCCTGGGCAAGATCCGGGAAATCGCGGTGCTCAAACTGATCGGGACCAGAAACCGCACCATCGCCGGCCTGATCCTGCAGCAGGCCGTCGCCCTGGGGATGATCGGTTTCGTCGTGGGCAAGATCGCGGCCACCCTGCTGATGGCGCCCATCTTTCCCAAACATGTGCTGCTGGAACCGCTCGATTCCGTGTTCGGATTCATCGCGGTCGTCCTGATCTGCGTGCTGTCGAGCATCATCGCCATTCACACCGCGCTCAAGGTCGATCCCGCCGAGGCCATCGGAGGCTGAGATGACCGGTCAGGGTATTCTCATCGAAGGTCTGAAAAAGCGCTACGGCAGTGGCGACACCGGCGTCGATGCCTTGAAAAACGTCGACATGCGGGTGGCAGCGGGCGAGGTGGTCGGCCTCATCGGTCCATCCGGCTCCGGCAAGAGCACCCTGCTGAAGGCTCTCGGGGCGGTGATCGAACCCACCGCCGGCAGAATGACCATCGGCGGGGAGGTCATCTATGAGGACGGCTGGAAGGTCGATGACCTCCGGGCCCTGCGCCGCGACAAAATCGGTTTCGTTTTTCAGGCCCCCTATCTCATCCCCTTTCTCGATGTCACCGACAACGTTGCCCTGCTTCCCATGCTGGCAGGGGTGCCGAACCCGGAGGCCCGCGCCCGGGCGGTCAACCTGTTCAAGGCCCTCGACGTTGAGCACAGGGCCAGCGCCATGCCGTCCCAGCTTTCCGGAGGCGAACAACAGCGGGTCGCCATTGCCAGGGGGCTGGTCAATCGCCCGCCGGTAATCCTCGCCGACGAACCCACCGCACCGCTTGACAGCGTAAGGGCGCTGGCGGTCATCCGGATACTCAACGACATGGCGGAAAAATTCGCCACCGCCATCATCGTCGTCACCCACGACGAGAAAATCATTCCGACCTTCAAGCGCCTGTATCACATCCGGGACGGCGTCACCTTCGAAGAGGCCGGCGAGGGGCGGGAGTTCACCTGAATTGAACGGTAATCCGCTTTACATCTGTCCTCCTTCTCCGATATGACAGGGCATGATCCTGCGTCCTGCAAAAAAAGGAGGAACAACGATGAAGCACGCCACCCTTTGCTGCTGCCTGGCCGCCCTCTTCTCCCTCACCCCACCCGCGCCCGTGTCCGCCGTCACCTGCCCGGACAGCGTTTCCCTGCCGCCGCGGCTCGGCTGCCCGCCGCGCACCGCCCTCATCGGCCTGGGCGACAGCCTGGGCCACGGCACCATGGATGCCGCCAACAACTTCATCAACACCGAACACGCCTTCCTGCAACGAGTCGCCGACGCCCTGGCCATGGCCGTGCCCCTCTATTTTTCGCAACCGCTTTTCGACCTTGCGGAAAAACGGCTGGAGCCCTTCACCATTCCCACCAATCTCGCGGTGGACGGGGCCGACATCTTTTCCCTGGCAGGTCTCGACTACCATAAACGCAGCGGCGCCGTCGAAACCCTGCCCAGCGCAGCCCTGATGGCCGACCGCCTGCTGCCGCTAGGGTTCCGCGACACCTACGACAAGGTGCTCTACCCGCTCAACCTCCTCGCCCGGCAACCGGTCTCCCAGGTGGATGGGGCCCTCTGGCTGCTCAACCGCGGCGCCGCCGTCACCGCCATCGACCGCACCCTGGTGCTGCTCTGGGCCGGCAACAACGATTCCAGCAAGGCCGCCCTCGGCGGCGGCGGCAGCAACCCCCAGTTCCAGCCCCTGCCCTTTGATCTCGTCAGGACGGAACTCAAACCCGGCCTGCGCCTGCTGCTGGCCTTTGCCGAAGCAAAAGGCCTTCTCTCCTTCGCCCCCTACACCGGCGCGGCCATCGACCGCAACCTCACCAACGCCGACGACTTCGCCCAACAGTACGGCGAGGTGGTGGAGCGGCTGCTCGCCGATTCCTCGGCCTCGCCGGCGCCCCCCGAACTGCTCCTCGTCACCCTGCCCTACTACAGCGCGGTCGGCTATCTGATGGACTCGGAGGACCTGGAGTTCTACCTCGGCAAGGTCGATCCCGGCTATACCGTGCCGGCCAGCTTCAAGCGGGTCGCCGAACCGGGCGAGCCCATCAGCGAACCCTTGCGCGGCGACCGGGTTTCCCTGCTCACCTTCGGCATGATGTACGCGCTCTTGGCCACCGGCCACCCGGCGGCGGAGGTGAACCGCGTCCTGGAGATCGACGGCGTGCAGCGCGACGGCCTGGTGCTGTCCGAGGCGGAGCAACGGACGATCATGGCCCGCATCGACGGTTTCAACGACAGCATCCGGGCGGTGGCGGCGGCCTACCCCGCCCACGTGCAGCTCATCGACGTCGGCGGCTTCCTCAACGACGCCTTCCTCGGCAAACGGGTGATCGAGATCGACGACCGCGTTTTCTCGCGGAAATGGGTGCGGGGTTCCGGCTTCACCCTGGACGGGGTCCATCCCGGCTACACCGGCCAGGCGCTCATCGCCAACCGGATCCTGGAAGCGATGAACGAACTGCCCGGCATCAACGCGCCGCTTTCCGACCTCGCCGAGGTGATGGCGGGCGATCCCTACATCGACCGCGACGGCGACGGCTGGGCGCCGGGGCCGCCGCAGGCGGGCAGCGGCATCACCGGCCTGCTCTACCTGTTCAAGGACCCGGACGACGGCGATCCCGAACGGCAGGTGGATCTGCCGGCCGATGTCTGGGAACGCATCTCCGACGGCCTGCTCGCCGAGATCCTCCACATCCCGGCGGTAGAGGCCGAAGCGCGGCGGCGCGGCATCGTCCGCTGAACGGGCTCTCGAAACAGACTGCCGTTCGGGCCGGACTGCATTTTTCTCTTGAAAACGATTTTCAATTTCGCTATATTGCCTTGCACGGAAAGTGGAAATGACCGACGAGACCCTGCGACACTTCGAGGATTTTCTGGCGCGCCGGAACCTGCGCCTCACCGGACAGCGCCGGTTGATCGTCGACGCCTTTCTCAAGCACCAGGGCCATGTCGGCGCCGAGGACCTGTACCACGCGGTGCGCAAGATCGCGCCCGGGATCGGGTACACCACGGTGTACCGCACTCTGAAACTGCTTGCCGAGGCCGGCCTCGCCTCCAGCAAAAATTTCGGCAACGGGTACGCCCGCTTCGAATCCACGCGCCGGCAGGAACACCACGATCACCTGATCTGCACCGCGTGCGGAAAGATCGTCGAATTCGTCAACGAGCAGATCGAACTCCTCCAGCGGAGCGTTGCCGAACGGCACGGCTTCCGGGTGACCGAACACACCCTGGACATCTACGGCGTCTGCAGGGACTGCCAGACAGAGCGCGGTTGAGGGGCAGATTTTTTTTGACGAACAGATGAAAACGAATTTCAATTTCTTTATCAACAGGAGAAACACATGTGCCTGACCGACGTGAAAAGAGGGGAGACGGTTACCATTATCAGCATCGATGACGACCAGGTGCGCACCCAGTTCATCCGTTTCGGCATCGGCGAGGGCAGCAGCGTCCGCTGCCTGGAAAAAATCCCCTTCGGCCCCTTCATGCTCCGTCATAACCGGCAGGAAATCGCGGTCGGCCGGGAAGTGGCGGAAAAAATTCAGGTGCGAGGAGGCATCCCGGCATGACCCCGCAGACGGACCACGGCTGCCACCGGCATGCCCCCTGTGACGGCGCATCGCCGCTCGACAGCGGCGGCACGGTCGTGCTGGCCGGCAACCCCAACGTCGGCAAATCGGTTTTCTTCGGCTATCTCACCGGGCTGTACGCGGAGGTCTCCAACTATCCCGGCACCACCGTGGAAACGGTAAGCGGCCGCTGGCAGGGCCGGCTCATCCAGGATACGCCGGGGATCTATGGCGTCTCCTCGTTCAACGACGAGGAACGGGTGGCCCGGGACTTCATCCTCGCCGCCGACGCAGTGCTCAACGTCGTCGACGCAACCCATCTGGAACGCGACCTCTTTCTCACCCTCCAGCTCATCGACATGGGCAAACCGATGGTGGTGGCGCTCAACTTCATGGACGAGGCGCAACGGTGCGGTGTGGGAATCGATGTCGATCTGCTCCACGACCTGCTCGGCGTGCCGGTGCTGCCCACCGCGGCGGTGGCCGGCCGTGGTCTGGCGGCGGTGGCGGCCGCCATCGCGACGGCCGAATCGGGAAGACAGCAGCCCGCGCTGCAAAGCCGGCTGCTCGGCCTGCTCGACCGGGTCGGTTCCCAGGCCGAGGCCCTGCTGATCCTCGAAGGCGACGGCTTCGTGGCGGCGCGCCACGGCATCGAGCCGATGGGTGAGCGCGAGACCGTCTACCTCGACCGGCGCCGGCGGGTGAACGACCTCGTCGGCCAGGTGGTGCGGCAGCCGGCGGAAGGCGAACGTTTCCGCGACCTGCTGGGACGGGCCGCCATCAACCCGCTCACCGGCGTGCCGATTCTCCTTTTCGTCCTCTACGCCATGTACCGGATCATCGGCGTATGGGTGGCGGGCGACATCGTCGGCATCACCGAGGAGACGATCATGCAGGGCTACTACGAACCCTGGATCCGCTCGGTCGTTTCCCGCTTCCTCGACCCGGTCTCGGCCCCGGGGCAGATCCTCATCGGCGAGTTCGGCCTGCTTTCCATGACCGTCACCTACCTGCTCGGCCTGCTCCTGCCGCTGGTGCTCGGCTTCTACACCGTGCTGTCGGTGCTGGAGGATTCCGGCTACCTGCCGCGGCTGGCTACCCTGGTCGACCGGCTGATGACCATGGTGGGGCTGAACGGGCGGGCGGTGATCCCACTCATCCTGGGATTCGGCTGCGTGCAGCTCGGCACCATCACCACCCGGCTGCTCGCCACCCGGCGCGAGAAATCCATCGCCACGGTGCTGCTCAACTTCGCCATTCCCTGCTCCGCCCAGATCGGGGTGATCGCCGGTATGCTGGCCGCGTTGGGCGCCAGGATGACCTTTCTCTACATGGCGGTGATCTTTCTGGTACTGGCGGTGCTGGGCACCCTGCTCGACCGCGCTCTGCCCGGCAAGTCCTCGGCGCTGCTCATCGACCTGCCGCCCATGCGGCTGCCGCGGCCGGAAAACGTCCTCCGCAAGACCGTCACCCGCTCCTTCTTCTTCATGGGCGAGGCCTGGCCCTGGTTCTTCCTCGGCGCCTTCATCGTCGCCACCCTGCAGATCAGCGGCGGTCTCGATCTCTGGCAGCGACTGCTGGCGCCTCTCACCGAGGGCTGGCTGCGGATTCCGAAGGAGGCGGCCACCGCCTTCGTCATGGGCCTGGTCCGGCGGGACTTCGGCGCCGCCGGCCTCACCGGACTCGCCATGAGCCCGGTGCAGACCGTGACCTCGCTCATCGTCATCACTCTGTTCGTGCCCTGTATCGCCTCACTGATGATCCTGTTCAAGGAACGCGGCATCGGGCAGGGGATGCTGGTCTGGAGCGGCTCCTGGGTAGCGGCGTTTCTCGTCGGCGGCGTTTTCGCGCACATCCTGGCGTAATCGTCCGAGGCACGGCCATGAAAACAAAATTCCTTCGCTTTCTCGGCGGCCCCGGCAACGGGGAAAAGCCGCCGGCCGCAACCATCTGCCCATCCTGCGGCTATGTCCCGGACCGGCCCCATACCCTGCTTTGCCCGCGCTGCCGGGCAGAGATCCCCGGTGCCGGCGGCTGCACCGGTTGCGGCCGGTGCAGGAAAAATTCCTGACAACCATTCACCTTCTGAGGAGAAACATGAAAAAGAACGTGATGCTGGCGGCAATGCTGCTCGCCGCTTTTCCCTGCGGGGCGGCCGGCGCCACCCCCGCCGGAACGGATACCTCGCAGCCCCAGCCCGCCCACCAGCAGGCGAACGTCAAGAACGGCGCCCACCTCTATGACAACTGGCCGACGGTCACCGGCGCCAGGCCCGAGGGCAGCCATCCGCTCTACCCGGCCACCGGCAGGAAATCCGGCACCGCCACCTGGCGCTGCAAGGAATGCCATGGCTGGGATTACCTCGGCAGCGAGGGACGTTACCGCCAGGGCTCGCACTTCACCGGCATCCGCGGGGTGACCCGGGTCAAAGGCGAAACGGCCGAGGCGCTGTACGCCAGCCTGACCGACCCGGGCAGCCGCCATGATTTTTCCGCCTTCCTGTCGCCGGCGCAGATTCGGGATCTCGTCGGCTTCCTGCGCGAGGGCCAGACGGCGATCGGGCCGGTCATCGATGCCGAGGGCAGGGGCAAGGGTGATGCGGAACGGGGCGGCCCCCTCTATGCCGCCCACTGCGCCTCCTGCCACGGCCGGGACGGCAACACCATCGACTTCAAGGGCGACAAGGAGGGGGTACAGGGGGTCGGCTGGCTCGCCAACGACAATCCCGAGGAATCCATCCACAAGATCCGGTGGGGACACCCCGGCAGCGACATGCCGTCGATGCTCGCCGACGGCAAACTCACGGAGCGGGATGCCATCGACATCCTGACCTTCAGCCAATCGCTGGAAGGCCGATGAACGACGGATCCCTCCCGTGTTCCCCCGGCGGACAGGCGCGGCCGGCCTCGGTCAGAAGAACAGCTCGACGCCGGCGTAGGCGCGGGATTCGGTGTCCACCGGCGAGTAAAACCGGGCGGTGAGGGGATCGCTGCGCACCTCGTCGATGTCAAGAGGTTCGCCCAGCCAGTAGCCGGAGCCGGTGTAGTCGTACCAGTAGTGCTGGAGACCGCAGCGGAAAATCACTTGATCGAGCGGCCCGGCCAGGGGGCCGGAGAGCGGCGGGCTCAAGGTCCAGTAGACTTCGGCCACCGAGCCGCGGGCGGCGAGCTTGTCCGCGGCGACGGCGATCCAGTACCTGGACCCGTGGTTGTACTCGACCCCCACCTTGCTGGCCAGCTCCGGCAGATCGCAGCGGAGACCGGCATAGACGAGATAGCCGTCCTCCGATTGCGGAACGACGAAAAAGGAACTCAGCAGGCCGGTGCCCAGTTCGTCGACGCCGTCCGGCGCGGTGTGGCTCCAGGCCAGATTGACGAAGAGATCCAGCCGCCGCCAGCGGTCGAGCCAGACCAGGCTCACCTGGGAGATATCCCCCAGGTTTTTGCGGTCGAGGATCAGGTTCCGGCTGGTGACGGTCGGGGCATAGAAAGAGGAATCGAGAGCGTACAGGCAGAATTCGATGGGATTGGGAAAGACGATGTCCTCGGGCACGTTGTACAGATTTTCGAGCAAAAGGGCCTGCAGGGAAAGACGGCGGCCGTCAGCCGTCGCCTGCCAGCGCAGGGCGTGGAAACGGGTATCGTCGAAGCCGGCGGGATTGTCGTTGCCCTCGTAGCCCCAGTCCTGCTGGCGGGCGGTGTACAGGCTGAGCTTCCCCGGCAGGGGCCGGGGAAGCGGCAGGGTCAGGGAAATTCCGTCCAGGGTGAGACCGTTCAGGCCGTCGAGTTCGCAATCCGGCTCGGTTCTGCCGCTCCTGAGATGACCGGGGGCGCCGAAACCGGCGGTGGGCAGCCGGCCGGCCGCCAGCCGCAGGGGAAGGGACTCGCCCTGCCAGGTGGCGTACAGCCGGGTCACCGCCGTGAAACCATCGTCGGGACCGGCCCATACCGCCCGGGCCGTGGCCACCCTGCCGGTCAGGGTCAGCGAGGAGGTAAGGCGCAGGTCGAGCTGGGGTTCGAGCCAGAGGGCGGTGATGCCCTCTGGTTCCTCGCTGCCACCCGACAGCAGCGCCCCGGCGGTGCCGGAAAATGTCAGGCCGGCCGCCGGCGGCGACGGAAGTGGCGCGCCGGCCCGGGCCACTGGCGCCGGCAGCCACCAGGACAGGCTCCACGCCAGCACTGCCGGAAGAAAAATACGCCTGCTCCCTTGCTTCCGCCTGTTCGCCATGGTCTGCCCGCCTTGTCGTCGAAGGAATGGAGAGGCATCTCATCCAGATGCCCAAGCCTGATCAGGCGAAGATAAGAAATAATTTTCCGGGACATGTCAATTGCAATTCCCATACGGCCGCGCTCTGCCCCCTTGCATTTGTCGCCGCGATGGGGAAGAATCCCGGCTTACCCAATCATTCGCCACGGAGGCCCCCGATGCCCGACCTGTTCGAACCCACGTTCATCCGCAGCATGGCCCTCGCCAACCGCTTCGTCCGCTCCGCCACCTGGGAGGGGATGAGCGACGACCAGGGGCGGCCGACCCCGAAAATCGCCGAGTTCTACACCGAACTGGCCCTGGGCGGCGTCGGCCTGATCATCACCGGCTATGCCGCCGTCTCTCCCGAGGGCAAACAGCTCCCCGGGACGATGGTCATCGCCGCCGAGGACTTTGCCGACGACTACCGGCGGCTGACCGCGGCGGTGCACGCCGCCGGCGGCCGCATCTGCCTGCAGCTCGTCCATGCCGGCGGTCAGACCGACGCCAAACACGCCGGCCGGACGCCGCTGGCGCCCACGGCGGTGAAGCTCCCCCAGTTCCCGGAAACGCCGGAGGAGTTGAGCAAAGGGGAGATCGACCGCATCGTCCGCGCCTTCGGCGCCGCCGCCCGGCGGGCGAAGGCGTACGGCTTTGACGCGGTGCAGCTGCACGCCGCGCACGGATATCTGATCAGTGAGTTCCTGTCGCCGCTCGCCAACCGGCGCAGCGACGGCTACGGCGGTTCCGACGAGAACCGCGCCCGTTTTCTCCTGGAGGTGTACGGAGAGGTGCGGCGGCAGGTGGGGGAAGATTTCCCGGTACTGGTCAAACTGAACGGCTGCGATTTTCAGGAGGGCGGCCTCAGCCCCGCCGGCGCCCTGGTCGCCGCCCGGTTGCTGGACGCGGCCGGGATCGACGCCATCGAGGTCAGCGGCGGCACCCCGGCCTCCGGGGAAAAATCGCCGGTACGAACCAAAATCGACGCGCCGGAGAAGGAAGCCTTTCACCTGGAGCTGGCAATGGCGATCAAAGGGCAGGTGGGCTGCCCGGTGATGTGCGTCGGCGGCTTCCGCTCCTATGAAACCGCGGAACTGGCGCTGGCCAGGGGAATCGACTACGTCAGCCTGGCGCGGCCGCTGGTACGCGAGCCGGCGCTCGTCAACCGCTGGCGGACGGGCGACCGCCGGCCCGCCACCTGCATCTCCTGCAACGGCTGCTTCCGGCCCGGCCTGCGCGAGGGCGGCATCTACTGCGTGGTGGAAAGGAAGGAGAGGGAGAAGGAGAAAAAGGAATAACGCCAGATCATCAGGAGTTTCCCGCACTGGACACTGGTTTGCGGGCCGCTCTGGATCGCTTCGTCACGGTGTTCCTCGCGAAGACGGGGCAGTTCCCACATCGTCGTCGCGAGTGAAGCGTGGCGATCGGGTCTGCATCCCCGTTTTATCCATCCGGCGGCGCCCTGCGCCACCACCTCATTCCTATTCTTTCGTTCCAATCGGAATTGAAAGAACCCGCGATTTCAAAGCCCGAATTCCGCCAGCTTGGCCAGGGCCTCCTCGTCGGACATCTCGTCGCCGCCCCTGGCCGGAGCAGCGTCGCCGCCGGACTGGGCGGCGCGGCTCTTTTCCAGGCGCGCCCGCGCCCGCTGCAGCGACTCGGCGGCATCGACGGCGGGCGCGGCGGCCTTCTCTTCGAGCTGCAGGGAAAACAGGGCCGCGGTTTCCGCGAACCGCTGCCCCGAGGCCGCCATCTGCCGGCAGAGCGGCAGCAGGCCCGCGTCGTCGCCGCCGGAACCGGCCAGCTGCCCCTTGATCTCACCCAGGCCGGCGTGCAGGGCCTGGACGATCTCCAATCCCTTTTCCACCTTGGCGAGCAGCTTGCGCAACTCCGCCCGGTCGACGCTGACCGGCCCCTCCTCCTCCTCCCGGGCGGCACGGCTGAGCAGGGCATGATTTTTCAGAAAGGTGAGGGCAAAGCGCAGATCCGTGGCCTTGGCCTGGGTCTTGCCGGCAGCGGCGGCCAACGAGGTGAAGGAATCGTCGAGTTGCCCCTCCAGCGCCGTCAACCTGCCGCAGCGGCCGAGCAGACGGTCGGCCGCCGCCATCGCCTGCGGCCCGTCGTCGGCAACCGGCTCGGTCGCCGCGAGAAAGTCCTTCTCCAGCCGGGCCGCCACCTCTCCGAGAAAGGGATCGGCCTTTGGCGGCGGCGGTGGCGCCGGTTCGGCCGCGGGGGACTGCGCCACCGGCTCCGGCGCCGCAACCGCTGCCGCCACCGGTCCCAGCACGGTGATCCTGCAGGCCATCTCCTCGGTGGCGATGCGAAAGGTACCGCCGCAGCTGACTTCCAGTTCTATCTCGGGTCGTTTCGCCGTCATGTCTCCCCCATGCGTGTCGTTCTGTGGTAACCGTTCAGCAGCACCACTTCTGAACGGTTACAGCGTGGGTGGTTGTGCACCACCGCACCTGTGTGGTGAACGGTGTCGTTCCGTGAAGCGGGTCCGGCCGCTGCCGAAGGCAATTGCCGTGCCAGTCATTATACCGCGGAAACGACGCCCGCCGTCAAGCATCTTTGCCGGCAACGAGCACCCCGCAACCGGCGCCGGCGGCGATACGGTCGAGGCAGCGGCCGTCGAGCCGCCCGCCCGGAGGCTGCAGCAGGGTGGAGCGTTCCTCGACGATCCCCAGCCCCGCCGCCCGCAGCATCTCCCTTGCCTCGGCCACGGTGTACAGCCGGGCATGGCGGTAATAGGGGTGCCCCTCGGCCCTGCCGGCCTGCACCGCCTCGCCCCAGGGACTGTCGGCAACGATGATCGCCGCCGCCAGCCGGCCGCCGACGGCGAGCACGCGACGGATTTCCGCAAGCGCCCTTTCCGGACGCCGGAGAAAACAGAGGGTGAAGAGCAGGTACACCGTGCCGACGCAGCCGTCCGCCAGGGGGAGCTGGGCGGCATCGGCCTGGCAGGCGGCGATGCCGCGCCCGGCGGCGAACCGCAGGGGAGCAAAGGCGCCGTCGACCCCCAGGCCGACGCCCAGGCCCGCGGCAAACCGGCCCGGCCCGACACCGATCTCCAGCCGCGGTTCCGGCAAGCTTGTCCGGATCGACTTCAGGCAGGCAAGTTCGGCGGCGAACACCGGACTGCCCTCGAACCAGCCGTCGTACTCCGCCGCCAGACGGTGGTAAACTTCGGTCGCCCCATCGATGAAGCTCATCTTCCCTGCCTCCCTGGTCCCATCTTCCCTTCTCCGCGGCCATCAGCTACAATGAGCCTCCGGCCGGAGCCTGCGGCCGCCCGCAACCCCCCGGAGCCTCCATGCCCAAGACCACCCTGATCAAGTTCAAGGATTCCCTGTTCGACCCGGATCAGTTCACCCTCACCTTCGAGCTGATCCCCAGCCGCGGCGGCAAGACCAAGGAACAGCAGCGCATCGTCGACCTCGCCGCCCGGCTGGCCAGGGATGCGCGCCTGCAGGCGGTGAGCATCACCGAAAACGCCGGCGGCCACCCTGCCCTTTCCCCGGAAATGCTCGGCCTCGAGATCAAACGGATGGGGCTCGACGTCATCACCCATTTCTCCTGCAAGGACAAGAACCGCAACCAGATGGAGAGCCAGCTCTTCTCCTGGGACCGGGAAGGACTGGCCAATCTGCTGGTGATCACCGGCGACTACCCGAAAAAGGGATTCCAGGGCTACCCGAAACCGGTGTTCGATCTCGACAGTGTCCAGGCGCTCAGGCTGATCAGCAGGATGAACACCGGCCGCTTCGACGGCTACAAAAGCGACGCGCCCGGCTGCCGCTTCGCACCCACCGGCTTCCTGAAAGGGGTGGCGGTGTCACCCTTCAAGCTCACCGCGGCCGAACAGCTGATGCAGTACTACAAACTGCACCGCAAAGTCAACGCCGGCGCCGATTACATCATCACCCAGCTCGGCTACGACGCCCGCAAGTTCCATGAGCTGCTCCAGTACCTGCGCGCCTCCGGCCTCGCCCTGCCGGTGCTGGGCAACGTCTTCATCCCCAACCTGCCGGTGGCCCGCCTCATGCACGCCGGCGAGATCCCGGGCTGCGTCCTCGGCGACGACCTGTTGCGGCAGATGGAACATGAGGCGGACTCGCCGGACCGGGGCCGCGGCGCGCGTCTGGCACGGGCGGCGAAGCTGCTCTGCGTCCTGGAGGGGATCGGCTACCAGGGCGCCCATCTGGGCGGACCGGGGCTGAGCTACGACGATATCGATCAGGTTCTGTCGCGGATGGAAGAATGGCGGGGGAACTGGCGGGATTTTCTGCCGGAGCTCGCCTGGTGGCCGGCCCCGGAATCCTACCTTTACGCCAGGGACGCGGCTACCGGCCTCAACAGCGCAGAGGAGGCGGCGCGGCCGTCAGGGGGCTGCCACCTGCACACCGGCTACCGGCTGGCCCGTTTCGTCCATGATCTCGCCTTCGAGAAAGGGGGGCTGCTCTATGAACCGGCCAGGCGGTTCTGCCTCGCCCTCGACGGGACCCGGCTCGAAGGGGGCCTCGGCCTGTTCGAGCATTTCGTCAAGTTTCTCGCCTTCGGCTGCGAGAACTGCGGCGACTGCACCCTGGCCGAGCTTGCCTTCCTCTGCCCGCAGTCGCGCTGCGCCAAGTACATGCTCAACGGCCCCTGCGGCGGCAGCCGCGACGGCTGGTGCGAGGTCTTTCCCGGCAAACGCCGCTGTCTGTATGTACTGTGGCACGAGCGGGCGGCGGCCTGCGGCTTCACCGACGCCCTGCGCCGGGGCTATGTGCCGCCCCGCAACTGGCAACTCTCCAGGACCTCGTCCTGGGTGAATTTCTACCGCGGCCGCGACCATGCCGCCTGTCGGGAAGAGGAGAACGGCGGGGAAGCCGCGCCCTGATCAGAACCGTTACAGCCTGGCTGGTTATTTCCTATCGCAGCTGTGTGGTGAACTGAGACGTTTCACCTGCCAGCTGGTGGTCGCCAGCCATTTTTCGATCTCCTCGGCGGGCAGCGGCCGGCAGATGTGGTAGCCCTGCAGACAGTCGCAGCCCAGTTCCTCCAGCCGCGCCAGGGTGGCATCGTCCTCCACCCCCTCGGCGACCACCTGCCGGCCGATGGTGTGGATCATGTCGATGGTGGAACGGACGATCACCGCGTTGTCCTCGTTGGTGATCATGTCCAGGACGAAGGACTTGTCGATCTTGATCTCCAGGGCGGGAAACCGACGGAGATAGGCCAGCGACGAGTAGCCGGTGCCGTAGTCGTCGATGGACAGCTTCAGCCCGGCCCGGACCAGTCGATCCAGCACGTGCTGCACCCGGGCGGGATCGGTCATCATCGTGCTCTCGGTGATCTCGAGGACCAGATCGTCGGGGCTGGCGTTCCAGCGGTTGAGGAGGTCGAAGAGGACGTCCGGAAAATTGGTGTCCTGAAGATTCTTCACCGACAGGTTCACCGACACCGGCATCCGGTAGCCGTGCCGCCGCCAGCTGGCGTTCTGCGCCAGGGCGTGGTCGATGACCCAGTGGCTGAGCGGCCGGATGAGCCCGGCCTGCTCCGCTATGGGAATGAACTCGTCCGGGGGGATCAGCCCCCGGCTCTGGTGCTGCCAGCGGATCAGGGCCTCGACGCCGCAGAGCGAACCGTCCCGCAGGGAGATCTTCGGCTGGTAGTGGAGGAGCAGGCCGCTGCCGGCGATGGCCTCGCGCAGCTGCCCCACCAGGATCAGCCGGTTCACCGAGGACTGGTCTTCGTCGGGGTGGTAGAGGGCGTAGACGATGTCGTTGCGCTTGGCCACGTACATGGCCACGTCCGCCCGCTGCATGAGGAGTTCGCTGTCGTCGCCATGTTCGGGATAGACGGCGATGCCGGCGCTCACCCCCACCGACAGGCTGTGCCCCTCCACCGAAAACGGCCTGTCGAGGGCGGCGGCCAGCTTCATCGCCACCTTGGCCGCCTGCACCGTATCGACGCCGGGCAGGATCACCGCGAACTCGTCGCCGCCCAGACGGGCCAGGGTATCGGTCGCCCGCACCGCGCCGCGGAAACGGGCCGCCACTTCCTGGAGGAGATAATCTCCGTAATGGTGGCCGAGGGTGTCGTTGATCTCCTTGAAACGGTCGAGATCCATGAACACCACCGCCATCGGTTCGCGCATCCGTTTTGCCATGAGGATGGCGTGATCGAGGCGGTCCTGCAGCAGCATGCGGTTGGGCAGGCCGGTGAGCTCGTCGTGCAGGGCGCGGAACCTCTCCTTTTCCGCCAGTTCCCGCACGAGCACGATGGAGCGGCGGGTGGCCGCCACCACCCCGGCGACGAAGATGCCGCCGCCCAGCATGATGGTCGCGGCGATCACGTCGTGGACCGCCGCCGGATGGCGAAGCAGGTAGCCGCCGTAGACCACGTAGCCGGCGAGAAAGAGAATGATGAGGGCGCCGAGGAGCTGCCACGCCGCCCTGTTCTTCTGGTGGACCTGGCGGACGATCTCCCTTGCCGGGAAAAGAGACATGACCAGCAGCCCGCTTCCCAGCAGGATCAATACGATGGCGATTGTTTTCAGAATCCTTTCCTCTGTGTTCCGGGGGCGCCGACCGCCTCCCATGACTCCGTCCCAGACTGTTATTGTATAGAAAAGGGGGCACCCGGCTCAATCGCTTTCCCGTTTCGGTTGCCGCGCAAGGAACAATTCCTTTCCGGACCTGGTCTTTCCTCTGTTGCCGCCACCAAGGAGCGCCACGCAAACGCGCCGCCGGCAGGGGCTTTCGTGGAAGGAATCGGGCAGGGACGCACGGCCATCCGGAAAAAAAACTTTCGCAAATAGATATGAAGGTGTATTTTGGTGCTTTTTTCCATCAATCCTGCAGCGAATGCGGGCGGAGACGACAACGGCCGCCCCAGGCGCGGTGCGACGCACCCTGCCGGCGCAGGCAATCACAAGGAGGGCAGGCCGCAAGCCTGCACCGAACCCATGCACACAGGCGATTCCACCCGCCCCAAGGATGAATGCGGCGTCTGCGGCGTCTTCGGCCACCCCGACGCCGCCAAACTGACCTACTTCGGTCTGTACGCCCTGCAGCACCGCGGCCAGGAATCGGCCGGCATCGTCGCCGGCGACGGCAGCCGCGTCTGTTCCCACAAGGCCATGGGCCTGGTGCCGGAGGTGTTCACCGAGACGAATCTGCAACGGCTCAAGGGACATCTCGCCATGGGGCACGTGCGCTACTCCACCACCGGCGCCTCCACCGCGATCAACGCCCAGCCGTTCACCGCCACCCACCAGGGCTGCTCCCTGTCGGTGGCCCATAACGGCAACCTGGTCAACATCCGCCAGCTCCGCGAGGAGCTGGAGCAGCAGGGCTCCATCTTCCAGTCCACCATGGACAGCGAGGTGGTGGTCCACCTGCTCGCCCGCCACGCCCATCTCGGCTTCGAAGCGGCGATCACCGAGATGCTGCGGCAGATCAAGGGCGCCTATTCGATGCTCCTGATGACCCAGGATTCCCTGGTCGCGGTCCGCGATCCCCAGGGATTCCGGCCGCTCTGCCTCGGCAAGCTCAACGGCTCCACCTACATCGTCGCCTCGGAAACCTGCGCCCTCGATCTCATCGAGGCCCAGTACGTGCGCGACATCGCCCCCGGCGAGGTGCTGATCATCAACAAGGAAGGCCTGCGCTCCTTCACTCCCCACCCCAGCGGCAAACACGCCTTCTGCATCTTCGAGCACGTCTACTTCGCCCGCCCCGACAGCGATATCTTCGGCGCCAACGTCTATCAGAGCCGCAAACGGATGGGCGAGATCCTCGCCCGGGAAAACCGGGTAGACGCCGATTTCGTCATGCCCTTTCCCGACTCCGGCAACTACGCCGCCATCGGCTACTCGCAGGCCTCGGGCATTCCCCTGGAAATGGGGGTGATCCGCAACCACTACGTCGGCCGCACCTTCATCCAGCCGACCCAGTCGATGCGCGACTTCACCGTCCGGGTCAAGCTCAACCCGGTGCGTTCCTTTCTCCAGGGGAAAAGGGTGATCATCATCGAGGATTCCATCATCCGCGGCACCACCGGCCGCAGCCGGGTCAACTCGCTGCGCGCCGCCGGGGTCAAGGAGGTGCACATGATGATCAGCTGCCCGCCGACCCGCTATCCCTGCTATTACGGCATCGATTTCCCCTCCGGCGGCGAACTGATCGCCTCGGCGAAAAACGTCGAGGAAATCCGCGACTCCTTAGGCCTCGACAGCCTCTACTACCTGAGCCTCGAAGGCCTGGTGGAGGCGGTGGGCGGCAACCCGGACCAGTACTGCCGGGCCTGCTACAACGGTGACTATCCCGTCGCCCCGGACCTGTCCTTCCACAAGCTCGCCCTGGGCAGCTGACCGGATCGGCGACGACATGCCAACCCAGCTGGCAAAAGAGGTTCTGCGCCTCGAAGCCGAAGGCATCCTCGGCCTCATCGATCGGATCGACGGCGAGTTCCTCCGCGCCGTCGACATCGTCATGACCTGCCCGACCCGGGTGGTGGTCTCGGGAATCGGCAAATCGGGGATCGTCGGCCAGAAGATCGCCGCGACCCTGAACAGCACCGGCACCCGCGCCTTTTTTCTCCACCCGGTGGAGGCCATGCACGGCGATCTCGGCATCGTCGACTCCCGCGACGTGCTGCTCGCCCTCTCCTACAGCGGCAACACCGAAGAACTCAATCGGCTGGTGACCAGTCTGCGCGGCCGCGGCCTCGCCATCATCGCCATGACCGGCAACCCGGTCTCCCCCCTTGCCGAGGCCGCCGATGTCATCCTCAACATCGCGGTACCCAAGGAGGCCTGCCCCCTGGGGCTGGCGCCGACCACCAGCACCACCGCGGCGCTGGCCATGGGCGACGCGCTGGCGGTCACCCTGCTCGACCGGAAAAAATTCGACCAGAGCGATTTCCGCCGCAACCACCCCGGCGGCAGCCTCGGCGAACGACTGAAGGTGAAGGTGGAAGAGGTGATGCAGAGCGGCGACCGCATCCCGGCGGTCGCCCGGCAAAGCTCCTTTCTGGAGGCGGTGGAGGTTGCCAACCGTTGCAACCTCGGCGCGGTGCTCGTCCTCTCCCCGGAAAAAAATGTTCTAGGTATCCTTACGGATGGGGATATCCGGCGCCTGCTCGCCACCGGCCAGGATCTCTCCGCACTGTCGGTCACCGCGACCATGACCGCCTCTCCCAAACACGCCAGGCTGGGGCAGCTGGCCGCCGACGCGCTCAGCATCATGCAGCGCCACGAGATCACCATCCTGCCGGTTCTGGACGGCGAGCAGCGGCTGGCAGGCGTCATCCACCTGCACGATCTGCTCGGCAAGGGTGAATTCCGCCTGCTCTGCTGACCGCGGGGCCACCGCCCCCGGCCGGTAGATCTACCGGCAGCCCTTCCGGTCCTGCAGAAAAGGCCGGTGACGACACCGCCGTTTCCACTGGCGACCCCGGAAAAAATCTGTTACAAATAACTGCTTTTTGTCTGGAAACGCCCGCTGCCGCTGCCATCGCAGCCGAAGACAGGCGGCGGCCCACTCTCATTCCTCAGTCCGCGTGGACAACAGCAGAGACGAACGATGACCGTTACCAGCAAGGAAATCACCAACACGTTCAGCAAGGAAATCACCGGCCTGCCGGGCGGCAGCTACCTCAACCAGTGCTTCGCCTGCGGCGCCTGCAGCGGCGCCTGCCCGGTGAGCCAGGCCATCCCCGAATTCGATCCGCGCAAGATCATCCACATGGCCCGCATGGGCCTGAAGGACCGGTTGCTCTCCTCGGAAATCCTGTGGTTCTGCTCCCGCTGCCGCGGCTGCGTCTTCGTCTGTCCCCAGGACGTCCGCTTCGCCGACATCATGGCCACCCTGCGCCAGATGGCGGTGGCCCAGGGCTATGTCAGCGAACAGGACCTGCGCGACAAGGGCAAGGTGGCCTGGGTCGAGCGCGACAAGTGCGTCGCCTGTCTCACCTGCGTCCGGGTCTGCCCCTGGCGGATCCCGAAGATCGACCAGGGGGGCGTCGCCGCCATCGACGCCGGCGAATGCCGCGCCTGCGGCATCTGCGTCACCGAATGTCCGGCCAAGGCGATCGTGCTGAACGAATCGGAAGACGAGCGCCTCATCGCCGCCGCGGGCGGCCAATAACTCGCGAGAGGAGGGACCGATGTCCTTTACCCCTGATATCCAGGCATTCTGTTGTCACTACACCAGCCAGCAGACCCTGGCCGAAGGCCGGGAAACCATGGCGGCGGAGGGTTTCCCCGCCACGGTCACCATCAACCGGGTGGTGTGCACCGGCAAACTGGAGGTGAGCACCTTGCTTGCTGCCTTTGAAAACGGCGCCGACGGCGTCTATGTCGCCGGCTGCCCCATCGACCAATGCCACAACCTGATGGGCAGCCAGCGGGCCGGCAAACGGGTGACGGCGATCAAGAAGGCGCTCGCCGAACTCGGCGTCGAAGAAGGCCGCATCGAAATGTTCTACCTGCCGCGCGGCTTCCATCCGGAATTCATCGAGGCGGCGCGCACCATGGATCAGCGTATCCGCAACCTGGGCCCCAGTCCGCTGAAGGGTAACGATTAGAAAAGAACAGCATTCCGCCCGCTGCGGCCGGCTCGCTGCCGGACAGCGGAACAGAGAGGTCATCCGTAATGATCATCGCCGAACGAAAACCCCTGGCCGAACTGATTGACATGATCAAGCCCTACAAACGGGTCCTGCTGCTGGCCTGCAAGGGCTGCGTCTCCGTCTGCTCGGCGGGCGGCGAACGGGAAGCCGAGAACCTGGCGCCGCTGCTGCGCATGGGCTGCCGCAAGGAAGGCGGCGAGGTGGAGATCGTCGAGGGCGCCCTGGTCCGCCAGTGCGACCGGGAATATATCGACGCCATCGACCAATGGGACGGCCAGTACGACGCCATCCTGTCCATGGCCTGCGGCGTCGGGGTCAACTTCATCGCCAACCTGCGGCCCGCCGCCCGGGTCTATCCGGCGGTGAACACCTCCTTCTACGGCGGCTCCGCCGACCAGGGAATCTGGACGGAACAGTGCGCCGGCTGCGGCAACTGCGTCCTGCACCTCACCGGCGGCCTCTGCCCCATCGCCCGCTGCGCCAAAAGGCTGATGAACGGCCCCTGCGGCGGTTCCCAGGGAGGCCGCTGCGAAATCCACCCCGAGGTCGCGTGCATCTGGCACGCCATCCACGACCGGATGGCCAGCCTCGGCCGCAAGGAGGAACTCGCCACCGTGGCGCCGATACGCGACTGGACCCCGGCCGGGCATGGCGGCCCGCGCAAGGTGGTACGCGACGATCTGACCATCTGACGCCTTCCCCCCTCCACCGCTCTGCAGAAATCCCCGCCATGCGGGGATTTTCTTTTAAGCTTGCCAATTCTCCGGCGTGTTGTCATAACTGGAGCTGCCATGCCCGTTCGAACCAGACGCATACCGCTCATCGCCCTCGGCCTGCTGGCCGCCGGCTGCGCCATGACGCCCCAGAAGGTGCTCGACCGGGGCGGCCGCCTGCTCGCCGGCGACCAGCTCGTCCGCCTGCTCGCCGGCAGCACCATCGCCATGCAGGAACCGAAAATGAGTGCCACGGTCACCCTCGGCGAGGATGGTGACGTCGAGGCCACCAACGGTGATTTCGAAAAAACCGACGGCCGGTGGAGCGTGGAAAACGGGCAATTCTGTCTGGCATTCAGGCGCTGGGGCATGGGGGAGAAACGCTGCTACCTGATCTACGAGCAGGATGGCAGCTATCTGGAATTCACCGACAGGGGATTGCTGCGCGGCTCCTTCACCGTTGTCGCCGCCGGCAGCGGCCAGATGCTCCCGGCAGCGGCAATCGTCGCCACCTCTCCTGCGTCGGCGGCCGCATCTCCGGCAACCACCGCCGCCACGCCGGCGCCTCCTCCGGTCGCCGCCCCCATGCTGCACGCCGAACAGGACAACAACCACGCCATGCTGGTCATGGCGCGCGACTGCGCCGGCTGCAATCTCGCCGGCGCCGATTTTTCCGGCGGCGACCTGCGCGGCGCCCGGCTGGCGGGAGCCAACCTGGCGGGAACGGATCTGTCCAATGCCGATCTCGCCGGCGCCGACCTCTCCCGCGCCAATCTGGCGGGGGCCGACCTCGGCGGCGCCAACCTCTCCGGGGCAAATCTCCGCGAAGCCAATCTGGCGGAGGCCCGCTTCGACGGCGCCCGGCTCGACGGTATCGTCCTCGACGGCGCCAACACGGGCGGCGCCTCGGGACTGCGCTGAATCCCCATTCCCCGGGCGATAGCAGCCCATCCCGGCAGACGACGTCGTTCACGGGGGGCCGTTTCCCTCTGCTCCAGGAAAACCACCCGGGCTGGCTGCGGGTTGGAGGGCAATTCCGGATCGCTTCGTCACGCCGTTCCTCGCGAAGACGGAGGGTGCCGCACCGCCATCGCCAGGGCCGCAGGCCCGTGGCGATCCAGTCTTCACCACCTGCCCCGTTTCACCCATCCAGGTGGGCGCCGCCCATGGACAAAACTCTACCTGATTACTTCGAATCTTCAGCCGGTTGCAAGCGAGGAGGAAATTCACATGCTGGACGCCTGCCGGCGGGGCGTTCCTTTCTTTGGCGGCCAAAGAAGATGGATTCGTAAAAACTGGCAACCCGCGTCATTGCGAGGAGCGGAGCGACGAAGCAATCCAGTATTTTCAGTGAGTTAGACACTCATGGATTGCTTCGCTACGCTCGCAATGACCCTGGTTTTGGGTTGTTGCGATTCCATCAAAGAAAGGAACCAAAGAAAGGCCGGCCTTCACTTGCCCCCGCTGCGCGGGGGTTCCCTCCGTTCCTTGTCGCGGCCGGGCGCTGCGGAACTCGGCCCTGCGGGCCTCAGACAGCGGAGTCTCCGCCGCTGCGCGGCTCCGCTTACCTGCTCGCGCTTTTTCCGGCCACTCCTGCGTCTCTTCGGCTGCGTGAAAATGGTATCCAACAATGCATACAGAGGGACTCTGGCTTCCGGAAAAGCTTCATTTCAATTGGCTGTTGCTCGCCAAGACGGAAGTGCCCGCACCGTTCATCGCGAGCGAAGCGTGGCGATCCGGTCTGCTTCCTCGTTTCATCCCTCCGGGGGGGACGCCGGGAGGGCCGCTCATTCCTGCTTCTTCCGGCCCGCCTTCTCCCGCAGGAGTTCATGATAGATGGCGGTCAGGCGGACAAAGCTGTCGTGGGCGCCGCCCTTGTCGGGATGCAGTTCCTTGGCACGGCTGCGGTAGAGACGGATGAAGGCGCTGCGGCTCAGGGCCCGCAGTTCGGCAAGGCTGTGTCCGAACAGTTGGGCGGTTTCGCCGTCATCGGTGCGCACCTTGCGTTCCGGCCAGCGGAACTGGCGGCGGGAGCCCATGAACCGGCGGACGAACTCCTCGTCGGCGCTGAAGGACGGGAACTCGTAATCGAAAAACAGCACCACGTACCTGGCCAGATATTCGTGCAAGCGGTCGCCGGAGGCCATGCCGCCCCAGAACCCGGAATCCTGGTGCAGGCGGCAGAGCTCATCGAGAAAGGCGGTCGACAGACTGTCGGGGTCGATGGTCTCGGGAAAGACCCGGATGGAGCCGATGCCGGGAAAGCGCGCCTCCAGGCCGAAGGCGGCAAAGACATAGCGCTTCACCTCCGAGTCATGCAGTTCACTCTCCATGGCGAGAAAGTATTGTTCGAGCTGGTCGCGGCCCATGCCGACCAACGCGGTGTAGAGCTTGCTGGTGATGTGGCAGAGATCGGCACGCTGCAGGCGGCCGCAGCGCAGAAAGAACAGGCGGCGCTTGTCAAAGGCATGGACGGCGTCGAGTTCGGCGGCGGCCGGCGGCCGGCGACGGCGGGCCGGGCGATGGCGGTGGCGGATCGGTTCGAGATAGTGCCGGATTTCCCGGTCGACGAAGGGCCAGAACAGGTCCTCCAGTTCTTCGCTGCTGACCGTCGCGCCCCTGGCCCGCAGTGCATCCTCGACCCGCTCGTCGACGAGCAGACAGCGGCCTCCGGGATAGTGGAGGTACTGCCGCGGATCCTCGCCCAGGTCGAACAGCTCCTCATAGCCGGGAGCGGCGCCGGCCGGGCCGGTCACGGTGCGCCGCAGCCGGTAGCGGGGGCGGCCGAACAGATTGACCCGGGCCAGATAGACCGCGGCCGCCATCACCCCGCATCGCCCTTCAGCGCGGCGATCACCCCGTCGAGTTCGTCGGGTTCCCCCCGCCCGGCGCCGGCGAGCAGAATGCTCATGTACCAGACACTGCCGATGGCCCTGGCCTCGGCGGCTTCGTCGCTTATGGCCCGGAGCGCCCTGTCGACGGACGGGGCGAGAGACGGCGGCAGACGGGCGATAGCCGCGGCGACCTCGCCGTGAAGGGAGGCGAGCAGATCGGCGCGTCTTGCCAGCGCCTGCCGGTGCAACTCCTTTCTTCCCGCCGCCAGTTCCCGCTCCGCCTCGGCGGCCAGCGACCGGGCGGCGGCCGCTGCCGCGGTCAATTTCGTCAGCAGTTCATCCATGTCATTCCTCCCGGCGTACGAATAAAAAAACCGGCCAGTGGCCGGTTCTTCCCAACGCCGTACCGGCGGAGGATCTCAGCGATACTCCAGTTGCTCCCGGGCCATCTCCTCGGCCTTGCGGATGTCGTCCTCGCTCATCTCCCGGGAAACCCAGCGCAGCGAATCGACAGCCTTATGCTCGCCGCGGGTGACCACGACCTTGTACCACATGTAGGCCTGGGTGATGTCCAGGTCGACGCCGGTACCGTTGAGGCACAGATCCGCATAGATGACCTGGGCCTCGATATCACCGTGTTCGGCCGCCTGCCGCAGCCAGCGCGCCCCCTCGCCGGCGTCTTCCTCCACGCCGATCCCCCGCAGGTACATCAGGCCGATGGCCTTCTCCGCCTCGGCGGAGCCGCGGGCGGCCGCCTTCTCGAACATCTGCATGGCGCGGTACGGATTCTGTTCCGCGCCGTTGCCCGTCAAACACTGCATGCCCGCGGCATACAACTCGCCGGGATAGTGCAATACCCCGCCGGCCTGGGCGGTTGCGCAGAGCACGCACGTCGCCACCCCGGCCATTACAGCCGTCTTCATCCTTCCCATCACGTTTTCTCCTCTTTTTTTTTCCGGAAACCGTCTTCCCAACGGTTTTCCGCCATCACAGGACGGCAGCCGGACGCCCCTCAGACTTCCGTAAGGTGGCTTTCCTCTGCCGCACCGGCGGTCCTTCCCTGGACGGCCTTCCCCCATTCCTCGCAGGACGGAACCATTGCAGTCCGCCCCCCCGCACCGCCCCGTTTCTCCGAGAAAAACAGGGGCGGGCAGGAAATGCCTGTAGTAGTACCCTGCTTTGCGGCTCTTGGGAAGAAAATTATCCGGGTTGGTCTCCATCCCGGCGGGGCGGCGCGGGCGGCGGTCCGTTTGCGCCCCTCTGGCCGCGCGGCAGCCGCAGATGAAAGGTCGTCCCCTCTTCGGCGCTGGAAGTGAAAGAGACGCTGCCGCCGAGGAACTGCTCGCCGAACAGCTTCATGGCATAGGTTCCGAAACCGCGGCCAATGCTGTCTTTGGTGCTGAAGTAACGCTGGAAGACCCGCGGCTGGACCTCCTCGGCGATCCCCCCCCGGTTCCAGACCGAAATCAGCAGACTGTCTTCGCCGGCGGTGACGGTCAGCCTGATTTCCCCTCCCGGCGGGGACGCCTCGAAGGCATTCATCAGCATGTTGACGATCACCCGGAACAGCAGGGAGATATCCGACCGCAGTCCGTCGATTTCCAGTTCGCCGGCAATGGTCAGGGTCTTGCCGGCCGCGGCGGGGTGGCTGAGAATCGTGTTCTTCAGTTCCTCCACCAGTGCCGGGATGCGGATCTCCTGGAGAAAGGGGGTGCAGGCCTCCAGCTTTTCCCTGGCGATGCTTCTCTGCACCGCCACCTCGCGGGCCGCCCGCGCGGCGATCTGTCGTATCTTCTCGATGAGATCCCCGTGGTTGTCGGGCATGTTCGCCAACAGTCCGCTGGCACCCAGCAGGGCGGTCAACAGGTTGTTGAGATCGTGAAAAAAGATGCGCTCCATGGTCTCCCAGCGCTGCAAGCGGGAGACATCCTGGAGGAACAGCAGCACATAGGCGCGTCCGTCCAGGTTGAGCGGAGTGGCCTGGACCCGCAGGCAGAGGTCGGACTCCACCCCGTTGCGCCTGACGGTCGCGGCACAGTAGCGCTCCTGGTAGTGATTGTCGCGCAGGCTGGTGACGATGGCGATGGCGGCGCCGCAGCTCGGGCAGAACCTGCCGGTGCCGCAGCCCCCTGCCGTTTCATCGGCATGGATACAGCCGATGGCCTCGCCGGGCCGCAGACCGAGGACCTTTTCCGGATCGGAAATCCCCAGCATGTCGAGAAAGGAATCGTTGACGGCAACGACCTGCCGGTGCCGGTTCAGCACCGCCACCAGACCGCTGGCCGCGGTCAGGACGCCGTCGAAAAACGGATTGTGGACGATATTGCCGATGTCGATCTGCAGATCGTCATGATCGCTCCGCTCCGGCGAAGCAAAACGGGTCTCCATGTCTTTATTCTCCCCCTGTTCATGTCTCTATGTTCCCTCCTGATAGATTAGAGAGACAAAAAGGAGAAAATGACAAGTCCTATTTTCATTGCCGCTCCTGCCGCGGCGCCCGGAGCGCCGGGGTCAGGAAAGGCCCTCGCCGGTGGTGGTGGTCATCAGTTTTCCGTGCTTGACCCCCTTGGTGCCGATCAACTCCTCGGCCAGCCGCTTGATCTCCCTGGCCTTGCCCTTGATGACCACTACTTCGAGGCAATGGTGGGCATCGAGATGGACGTGCAGGGCGGAGACGATCTCCTTGTGGTGGCTGTGCTGTTGGTCGGTGAGTTTGTCGGCGAGGTCGCGGGTGTGGTGGTCGTAGACCAGGGACACCGTGCCCACCGCCTCGACGTCCTCCTTCGCCCACTGCTCTTCTACGAGGGCGTTTCTGATCAGGTCGCGGATCGCCTCCGACCGGTTCACGTACCCCTTGTCCGCGATGAGGGCGTCGAATTTGTCCAGCAGCCGCGAATTGATGGAAACACCGAAACGGGTCATTTCGCTCATACAGTCCTCTTTCGTTGGTAGCCTTGGGAGTTGCCGTACCGTCTTCTACCCCAGCGGCGGAAAGGGGTCAAGACACAGCGCGTCCCGACATTTTTTCTCCTCCCGCCCGCATTTTCGTTTGACATCAAATTTACGATTTACTACCTTATTCGTGTTACTATTTTTTCTTTCTTGCTACACCCTGAAAGGAGCGACCCATGCGAAAGTCCTTACGACTGGCGGCGGTTTGCGGGCTGGCACTTCTCGGCGCGGCGGAACGGGCCCTGGCTCTTTCCACGGAAACCGAACTCCTGCTCGATCTGCTGGAGAAGAAGGGGGTGATCAGCGCCGCCGACGCCAACGGGTACCGGCAGGCGATAGCCGCCGCATCCCCGCCGCCGGCGACCGGCGACGACCAGCACATGCACACCGTCCGGAGCATCGAGCAGCGGGTGGAGAAACTGGAACAGACCACCTCCACCGCCGCCGTTCTCGGGGAGCGGATATCCGTAAGCGGCATCGTCGAGGTGGAGGCGTTCAGCGCCACCACCAAGGACCCGGCCGGCGGGTCCGGCACGACGAGCGACATCCGTCTCGCCACCGCGGAACTCGATTTCGACGCCAGGGTCAACGACCTGGTGGGCGGCCACCTCGCCCTGCTCTACGAAGAGGACGTCGACAACGGAGGCGACCTCAACATCGACGAGGGCTTCGTCACCCTGGCGGCGGCATCCGTCCCCTGGTACGGCAGGATCGGCAAGATGTACGTCCCCTTCGGCAACTACGAGTCGCATTTCATCTCCGACCCCTTGCCGCTGGCCCTTGGCGAGACCGGCGACACGGCGCTGCTCGGCGGCTACGCCGCCGGCCCTTTCGACCTCAGCCTGGGTGTTTTCAACGGCAGCATCGACAAGAGCGGCAAGTCCGACAAGATCAATGCGGTGGTCGCCGCCGCCACGGTCAGCCTGCCCGGCCTGCCCGAAGGCAGCGGTGTGAGCGGCGGCGTCTCCTATCTCTCCAACCTGGCCGCCTCCGACGGTCTGCAGGGGGAAGCCGTGGTCGCCGGCGAGGTCGCCGATCTGGTCGACGGCCTGAGCGCCTATCTCCATCTCGATTTCCTGGAAACCTTCGCCGTCGAGGCGGAGTACCTCACCGCCCTCGCGGATTTCGCGGCCACCGATTTCACCTTCACCGACGCCGCCAACCGTCGGCCGCGCGCCTGGAACCTCGAGGCGGCGATGCTGGTGTTGCCGCAGCTCGAAGCGACCCTGCGCTACGGCGGCAGCGAGGAGACCGGCACCCTGCTGGCCGAGAACCAGTACGGTGTGGTCCTGCGCTACGATCTGTTCGACAACACCGCGCTCGCCCTGGAATATCTCGACGAGAAGTTCCGGGACGACAGCAGGAACCGCCAGACCACCATGCAGGTGGCGGTGGAATTCTGAGGGATCGGGCTGCCAGGGCACGGACCTCCCTCCCGGATCTGACGGCGACAGAGGGTGAGAACGATTTTTCGCCATGGCGCCGGCTCCGGCCGGCGCCGCCCCGCTTCACGCGGTTTTTGTTCGGCGCCGGGTAGCACGATCCCGCGTAACGTAACAAAAAACGCTGCAAAAGAAAAAATTCTGGCGCAGGCACCAAGAACACCCTATCATACGGAGCTACAGCATGAAGACAATCCTCACCTGCCTCAGCATGACCCTCCTCCTGGCGCCCGCGGCCCAGGCCCATTTCGGCGTCGTCCTGCCGTCCGACGACATCGTCGCCCAGGACGACAGCAGGGATCTGACCCTGCAGGTGAAGTTCATCCACCCCATGGAAGGCCACTACATGGAGATGGCGAAGCCGAAACGGTTCGGCGTCGTGCAGGGAGGCAAGCAGCAGGACCTGCTTGATACTCTTGTCGCCGCCAAGGGAAAGGATATCGGCCAGAAAGAGGAATTCACTTTCTGGAAGGCAGACTACAGGATCCGCCGCCCCGGCGACTCCACCTTCTTCGTCGAACCGGCGCCCTACTGGGAGCCGGCCGAGGACAAACACATCGTCCACTACACCAAGGTCTGCGTCAATGCGCTGGGCCTCGAGGCCGACTGGGACGAACCGGTGGGCCTGGAAACCGAGATCGTCCCCCTCACCCGGCCCTACGGCCTGTGGACCGGCAACGTCTTCACCGGCCGGGTGCTGCTGCGGGGTAAGCCGGTGCCCGGCGCCGAGGTGGAGATCGAATACCTGAACGAATCGCCCGACAACCCCGGCCGGGTTCCGGCCCCGGCCGATCCCTTCGTCACCCAGGTGGTCAAGGCGGACGCGGGCGGCGTCTTCACCTACGCCATGCCGCGCCGTGGCTGGTGGGGGTTCGCGGCCCTCTCCGAGGCGGACTGGACCCTGGACCATGAAGGAAAGCCCAAGCATGTGGAGATCGGCGCGGTCTACTGGGTGCACACCACCGACATGACCGCCGCCCACTGATTGCCATGAGGAACACGACCATGTCATCCAGCCGCCGCCTCCTGACACTTCTCTGCGCCGCCCTGCTGGTCATGGCGACGCTGGCCCCGGTTGCCTCTGCCCACAAGGTCAACATCTTTGCCTACGCAGAAGGCGACAAGGTGTTTACCGAAGCCTATTTCCCCGACGGCCGTCCGGTCAGCGACGGCACCATCGAGGTGCTGGACGGGTCCGGCAACATTCTGCTCGAGGGCAAACCCGACGCGGAAGGCAAATTCTCCTTCGCCGCCCCTCCCCCCCAGGACCTGACCATCGTCATCAACGCCAGCATGGGGCACAAGAACAGCTTCGTGCTCAGAAAGGAGGAAATGGGAAAGTGAAACGGCTCCTTCTTGTCCTTGCCCTTGTCCTGCTGCTCTGCCACCCTGCAACCGCGCCCGCCGGGGAGGCAGGCATCCCGCTTGCCGCCGCCGAACTCGGCGCGAAAATCGACAGCCAGGGCCAGGAACTGAAGAACGAACTGCGCCAGATCAAGCGGGAGCTCGCCGCCCTGCGCCAGGCCCAGGAGGAACCCGGGCTGCGCGAGATCGCCGCCGGTATCGGCTACATCCTCGGCCTGTTCGGCGTCGGCGCCTATTTCGCCGGAAAAAGAAGGAACGGCCATGCACATATCTGACGGCGTCCTGCCCACCGCGGTCGCCATGGGCAGCCTGGCGGCGACCGCGGTCCTGGCCGGCATCGGGGTGCGGCGCCTTCGGCCGGAATCGTTGCCCAAGGTGGCGGTGGTCACCTCCTCCTTCTTCGTGGCGTCACTGGTTCACATCCCCTTCGGCCCCACCAGCGTCCACCTGCTGCTGCCGGGGATCGTCGGCGCCCTGCTCGGTGAAACCGCCTTTCTGTCCATCACCCTGGGGCTTCTCCTGCAAAGCCTGCTCTTCCAGTTCGGCGGCCTCACCGCCTTGGGCGCCAACTCGCTGATGATGGGCATTCCGGCGCTCGTCTGCGCCTGGATCTTCCGCCGGCTCGCGGGCGCCAACCTCACCCTGGCCGGAGCAATGGCGGGCGGTCTCGGCACCCTGCTGGCCGCAGTGGGACTCGCCCTGCTCCTGAGCACCGCCGGCGAGAACTTCTTCGGCGTCGCCAAAATCGCCATCGCCGCCCATCTGCCGGTGTTCTTCATCGAGGCGGCGGTTTCCGCCTTCATCGTCTCCTTTCTCCACCGGGTGAAACCGGAACTGCTCGCCTGACCATGCACATCATCCACGTCCCCCTGCACTGGATCACCCTGCCCCTGTTCCTGGTCGGAATGGTCATCCTTCTGCTGCTCGGCACCGGCAAACGCCCGACCCTCCACCACCACCGCCACGACGACGAACCGGACTGGACGGTGCCGGCCATCGACGGCGACGCCAACCGCAACTCCTTTTTCCATTCCTGGGATGCCCGGATCAAGATCGCCTCCCTCTTCTGCTACTGTTTTCTCGTCGTCTCCCTGCGCTCCCTGGCCGGTTGCGGCATCGCCCTGGTTTTGTCGCTCGCCGCCTTCGCCCTGAGCCGTCTGCCCTGGCAACGGGCGGCCAACCGATTGCTGGCCATGTCCGGCTTTCTCGCCATGTTCCTGGTGGTGATGCCCTTCACCGCCGCGCCGGCGCCCGCGGGCACCGTCCTGATCTTTCCCGGCCTCGGCTCCTGGCCCTTTCATCTCCACGGCCTGATCCTCGCCCTGACGATAACCGGCAAGGCGTGTGCCATCGCCCTGTTGATGGACCCGCTGCTCGGCAGTTCGCCCTTGCCGGTGACCCTGCGCGCCCTTGCCGGACTCGGCGTCCCTTCGGCCGTCTGCCAGATGCTGCTGCTCTCCCATCGCTACATCTTCGTCTTTCTCCACGAATCACGCCGCATGTACCGCTCCATGCAGGTACGGGGCTTCCGCCGGCGCACCGACCTCGCCACCATGCAGGCGGTGGGCAACTTCCTCGGCATGCTGCTCGTCCGCTCCTTCGACCGCACCCAGCGGGTCTACGACGCCATGCTGAGCCGGGGCTACCGGGGAGTCTTTCCCACCTTCATCGCCTTTGCCGCCACCCCGAAGGATTGGGCCAAGGGCGCGGTCTGGCTGACGATGGGCGTCGCGCTCCTGATCGCCGACCGCACCGGTTTGCTGGGGTAAGCCATGCACCTGATGCACGACGACGACGGCCACCCCCGGCCGCGGCGCACCCCGCTCTTCGCCATCACCGGCCTGATCCACCGCTACCCCGACGGCAGGGAGGGTTTGAAGGGGATCGATCTCGACATCCACCACGGTGACCGCATCGCCCTGGTCGGTCACAACGGCTCCGGCAAGACCACCCTGATCAAACACCTCAACGGCCTGCTCGCCGCCACCAGCGGCACGGTCCACTACAAGGGCGAGACCCTCGCCGGCGACCGGCTCGCCAGCCTGCGCCTGGAGGTCGGGGTGCTGTTCCAGGACCCGGACGATCAGCTGTTCTGCTCCACCCTGTTCGAGGACGTCGCCTTCGGCCCGATGAACCAGGGGCTGCCGCAGAAAGTGGTAGAACACCGGACGAAAGAGGCGCTGCGCCGGGTCGGGCTGGAACACTTCACCTACAAGCCGGCGCACCATCTCAGCTACGGCCAGAAAAAACGGGCGGCGCTCGCCACCCTGCTGGCGATGAACCCCGAGGTGCTCATCCTCGACGAACCCACCGCCAACCTCGACCCCAGACAGGAGAAGGTCTTCCACCGGCTGCTGGCCGAGTTCGAGGGAACGCTGATCTGCATCACCCACAACCTGCTCTTTCTCCGTTCCATCTGCAACCGGGCGGTGGTGCTCTCCGAAGGCCGGGTGCACCACGACTACGGCTTCGAGGATCTCATCGCCCACCCCGCCTCCTTGCGCGAGCACGGCCTCGACTTCACCTTCCGCCTCTCCTGCTGCGGCGATCACCACCACCCGGCCGCCGCCCCCGCCGAAGCCAACGGCAGCAGCCTGTTCCGGCTGCGCAACTACCTCTTCCACTATCCGGACAACACGGTGGCGCTAAAGGAGATCAACCTGGCGGTGCGCGAGGGGGAGAAGATCGCCCTGGTCGGCGAAAACGGCGCCGGCAAGTCGACCCTGGCCGGGGTGCTGCTCGGCCTGCACGAGGGGCACGGCGACTATTTCTACCAGGGGCAGCCGGTGACCTCCCGGCTGAAAAAAAAGTTGTGGCAGCGGGTGGGCATCGTCTTCCAGAACGCCGCCGACCAGCTGTTCTGCCCCTCCTGCCGCGAGGAGGTGGCCTTCGGCCCCGTCCAGTTGGGGCTCGCCGCCGCCGAGGTGGAACGGCGGGTGACCGCGGCCCTCCACCGGGTGCAGCTCGACGGCTGCGAAGAACGGGTGCCGCTCAACATGAGCGGCGGCGAACGGAAAAGGCTGGCGGTAGCGGCGGTGCTCGCCCTGGAGCCGGAGGTGCTCATCCTCGACGAACCCACCGCCGGTCTCGATCCCCAGGGCGAGGAGATGCTGCTCGCCATCCTCGAACAGCTGCCGATGACCACCATCCTCATCACCCACGACATCTTCTTCATCACCAGGCTCAGCCGGCGCACCATCGTCCTCCACCAGGGCCGGATCATCCGCGACTACGCCACCGCCGATTTTCTCGCCGACCAGCACCTGCAGTCCGCCAACGATCTGGACTTCACCTTCAGGAACGACTGCAGCCACGGCTGACGCCACGATCCAGCGGCCAGCCGTCGGAAAACGACGGATGATTCGCTGAGGGTAGACCGCCGCTCCTCCATGATCTCTCAACTGAGTGGTACAGTCTCAATCCGACCCCAATCCCGACGATAGCCCGCTGACCTGCTCAAAGTCTCCGGGCGAACTCGCAATAGAGGGCAAAGCGACCTGGCCGCCCTCGAACCCATTGGCATTGCTTGCGTCAGGCCCCACGGGAAAGGAGCCGGGAATGGTCCCGGGCGAAACGGGCATCGCAGGGGGCGAGGGGGTAGGCGGGGAGATCGGCCGGGGAAACCCAGGCCAGGGCGCTGTGTTCGTGCAGGTACGGCTCGCCGTGGACGGATAGGGCGAAAAAGGAGATGTGCAGTTCGCCGTCGGCGATTCGGGCAAGCAGCCGCGGGTTGTCGCCGACGGCCAGCGAGAGCTCTTCCTGGAGTTCCCTGGCCAGGGCATCGGGGTGTGATTCCCCCGGCCGCACCTTGCCGCCGGGGAACTCCCAGAGGCCGCCGTGGTGCTTGCCGAGCGGCCGCTGGCAGAGCAGATAGCGGCCCTGGCGCTCGATCACCGCGGCGACCACCTCCAGCATGAGCGGCCGATCAGCGCCAGAGGATTTCCGGCTCGTTGCGGGTCGGCAGCCGCCAGTAGCGGAACTTGGGATAGCCGATCATCAGGGCGCCGGAGAGGGCGCGGCCTTCCGGAATGGCCAGCCGCGCACGGATCGTCGC